>NZ_CP007452.1:748754-1497508 GCF_000597865.1 Peptoclostridium acidaminophilum DSM 3953
AGTACAGGTTCTGGCAAACATAATAAGCAAGAGCAAATCCACAGTTTCAAAATACGAGAACGGTGAAATATCAATAGATGTTGTTACGCTTTATAGCATTGCTGATGCCCTAAACATACACGTAGAACAGCTTCTCTACATCGAGCCTAAGACTGAAAAGCATTTGTTAAAATCGGAACCATCCTCATTTTTCAGAAATTCCACAAGATTTTATTCCTATTTTTATGACGGGAGGAGCAACGGACTCGTCAGGTGCGTCATAGACGTTTTTCCTCAGGAGGATCCTCCTTTTTTTAAGACGGTACTGTACATGAACGTAAAGAGCTATGACAATTACGAGGACTGCGAAAATACTTACTGGGGCTACATGGAGCATTATGATGTGATTACAACTATTGTGCTGAGAAATCAGGCCACGCCTGTTGAGCGAGTAGTCATTAACATACTAGCCTCTTTCATGGACTCCCATAAAAAGTGGGGGCTAATGTCGGGAGTTTCGTTCAGGCCATTCATGCCCATAGCTCTTAAAATGCTATTTTCGAAGGAGCCACTGGCGGAGGGGAAAGAGCTAATACAAGAGCTTAAGATTTCTAAGGAAGACATAAGGATAATGAAGATATACAATATGCTGACTGTAACATAGCATGAGGATTGGCTGTGAAAAATGGAGAGGAGCTGATATTTTTGAAAGAGATGAGAAGAAAGGACCGTGAAATGGACGCGGATTTTGCTTATTCCATAATAGACAAATCACACTTTGGAACTATAGCCACAATAAATGAGGATGGAAGTCCCTACTGCGTTCCTGTTTCGCCCGCAAGGCAGGGCGACAGGATATATATTCACGGAGCCTGCCAGGGAGAAAAGATAGAAAATATAAAGCGTAGGCCGCAGGTATGCATTTCATTTGTGGGAGACGTCAAGGTGCCGCCGCCTTTTACTAGAGAGGAGTTTGAAAAAGCTCTTGAGGATCCAGCAACATTTGGAAGGAAGGTGAGCGGAAAATTCACCACAGAATACGAGTCTGCCGTGGCTTTCGGAATTGCCACTGTTGTCGAAGAAAGGGAAGAGAAAATTCTAGGTCTGAGACTTATTTCTGAAAAATACACGCCGGGGAACATGCCTTATTTCGATGCCGCAATTGAAGTCAGTCTCGACAGGACGTGTGTAATTAGAATCGATATTACCGACATCAAGGGCAAGAGAAAGAAGCTTGCTGATAAGAAAGAATGACGGATCTGTGCTTGATATAGAGCTGCCATCTAATATTTAGATTAATGCGACGATTTTTTTTGTATCTATAGTGCTTTTGACAATTTTTGTGCTATTATAATAGAACGAGGCCGTTGAAAATTAAGCTGCGGCTGAGAATGACGAATAAATATCAAAGGGAGTGATAGCATGGATGTTATTTACAGAGGAAAAACAAAGGATGTATACGATAAAGGCGACGGCAACTATCTTTTAAAGTTTAAGGATGATGTAACGGGTACGGACGGCGTATTCGATCCGGGAGCCAATACGGTAGGCCTGTCAATCGAAGGCGCAGGCAAGGCTGGCCTTAAGCTTACAAAATTTTTCTTTGAGAAAATAAACGATGCAGGAATTCCGACTCACTTTGTGGATGCTGACATTGAAAACGCTACTATGACGGTAAAGCCGGCGGAGGTTTTTGGAAAGGGATTAGAAGTCATTTTGAGATACAGGGCTGTAGGAAGCTTTTTCAGAAGATACGGTAAATACTGCAATGAGGGAGACAAGCTGGATTCTTACGTTGAGGTTACGCTAAAAGACGACGAAAGAAACGATCCTCTTATTACGGATGAAGCTCTTGAAATGCTAGGAATAATGAGCAAGGAAGAATACAAGGTATTGGCGGATCTCACTAGAAAGATAGGAGAAATAGTAAAGGAAGAAATGGCAAAGAAGGACCTTGAGCTGTACGACATAAAGTTTGAGTTCGGCCGTGTGGGAGAAGACAGACACATAGCTCTTATAGATGAAATTTCCGGAGGAAACATGAGAGCCTATCGCGGAGATGAGTATATCGAGCCTTTAAAACTAGAGCAAATAATGCTCGCATAATTTAAAACAGTTAAAAAAAATCGCCTTCCATTTTATGGAAGGCGATTTTTAGGGTATTTGTTATTTGTTGTACATGAGCATGTAAAAAGAAGCCAAGAATATAACAATGTACCCTGCTACGCTTAAAAAATCGGGAAGTACGCCAAAAAGAACCAAACTTATTATGGCTGAAAAGATTATATTGGTATAATCAAATATTGATATTTCCTTGGCGGGTGCAAATCTATAAGCATAGGTAATTCCGAATTGTCCGATGCTTGCAAAAATTCCTGCCAAAATCAAATAACTCAATTGAACGATGCTCATAGGAGTGTATGTTACAAGCATTAGAGGCAATGTTACAATGCTAGAGAAAAAGGAAAAATAAAACACGATTGTATTCGGATTTTCCTTATTGCCTAAAACTCTAACGCAGGTGTAAGCAGATGCTGCAAATACTGCTCCTAATACCGCAATCATTGATGGTATAACTTCAGAATTAAAGGCCGGCTTAATTATAAACAACGCTCCTATAAAAGCAATTGATATTGCTGATATTTGTTTCTTGTTTATTTTTTCCTTTAGAAATAGCCATGAAAATATTATTACGAAAAAAGGACTTAATTTATTCAGCATATTGGCGTCTGATAGCACTAATCTATCTATGGCATAATAATTAGAAATTATTCCTAGCGTACCAAAAGAAGATCTAAGCAATAATAACTTTTGGTTTGCTCCTTTTCCGAAAAAATTACTCTTGGTATTCAAAATAGATATTGAAGCGGCTAAAAGTGATACTGTATTTCTGAAAAATGTTTTTTGAAAAGACGGTAAATCCCCAGACAGCTTGATAAACGCTGACATCATTGCAAATCCAAAGGCAGACAGTATTATGAAAATTATTCCTTTGGATCTGTTGCTTAGATTAGTAAAATTCATATTTATTTGTATGATATTAAAGGGTTAATATTCATACTTTTCCTTTCTTTAGACTTGTGATTTATAATATATTATATATTACTTCTATATCTTCTTTTTTTCAATAATGTCATATAGAAAGTCAATGATACAATGAATATGGATTTCAACTTTTTTGTTGGAGTAACAGGAGGAGCTGTCTATGACGAAAGTCATAGCACTAATTGGCGAGTGTGGGGATGTACAACTTTCAGAAAATTTTCCTTACATCCCAAAATTTTAAATGATAAAATATAATTAAAGAGGCAAAACATAGGAAAGCGCAGCCTTGACATTCCGTAGCGGCAGTCAAGGCGCGCGTTTTTTTAATTGCAGTCAAAGAATTTAGTGGAGGAAGAAAAATGTTCCATATCAATGATTATATTATGTACGGAAAAACTGGTGTGTGCCAGGTGACTGGAATCGAAAAGGGCAAGCTAATAGGCAATGCGGAAATTGAATATTATGTGCTAAAGCCTTTAAGCTGCGACACGACAATAAAAATACCCGTGAATACCACAAAAGTAAATATGAGGCCAGTGGTATCAAAGATGGAAGTTCTTGATTTTATAGACTCAATGGCAGAAGAAGACACCGTATGGATCAAGGATGACAGGTCAAGGTTTAAGGAATTCGAGTCTAAGCTTAATGAAGGATCCTGTCTGGAGTGGATGGAGATAATCAAGTCTATTTACATAAAAGAGAGAGATAAACAAAGCGGAAGAAAGAGTATTTCTCCCAGAGACCGGGATATTTCAAAGGAGGCAAAGCGGCTTCTTTTTGAAGAATTTTCTCTGTCTCTTGGAATACCGAAGGATGATGTGGAGAGCTTTATAATCAACAGAGTATCTAATTTTTAATTAGGTCTATTGAGGAGAACAACTAAGGGTCCGAGAATTAGGACTCTTTTTTTAGAGTATTTGTAATTGAAAAAAATGATAATAAATCGTCCTTTGAAATTTTAAAGGATGGTTTTTTTTACATATTGATATTTCACAATCAGCTCTGAATGTCAATGAATATTTGAGCCAGGCGCTAGTGAATTTCTGAGCCACCTGTGCTAATGAAAAAGTATACCATTTTCATATTTGTGCTAATGAATATTTGAGCCACTTATTGTAATAAAGAAGGGAAATTGGGTTTAGCCTTCATTTCCCTTAATTCATCTTTTATTTGCTGTTGCTGTCCTTTCGATAAGAATCGCCATTCATGTTTAATACATAGGAGCGGAATGTTATTCTGTCAACTAGGGCTGCGACCATTATTGGATTATCGAAAAGCTCTGTCCATCTTGAGAATTCAAGATTTGTGGTTATTATGATGCTGCCTTTTTCGGATCGATCAGAGATTACCTTGAAAAGCAGATCTGACTGATGCCTGTTAAAGCTTAGGTATGAGAGTTCATCTAGTATTAGCAGATCAACTTTAGACAGCTGTTTTTCAAGCTTTGCCAGCCTTTTGTACTCGCTGGCCTCGACCAATTCAGTTGCAAGTGATGCGGCGTTATAAAACTTGACGGAATATCCGAGGGTGCAGGCTTTCAAGCCAAGGCTTATTGCAAGATGCGTCTTGCCTGTTCCGGGATTCCCTATCATTACAATGTTTTGATGTTTGTCTATGTAGTCGCACTCAGACAACTCAAAAATAAAAGGTTCTTTTACATGTTTAAGCCGGCTTGTATCAAATTCATCAAGAGTCTTCAAATATGGATACTTTGCAGCTTTGATCCGCCTTTTGCGATTATTTTCCTGACGCTGGTCGTTCTCAACTCTTAGTAGCGCAAGGAGGAAATCCTCATAGCTCATATTGGTGTCCATCTGACGGATCATATTTTCATAATCACAAAAGGTAGGGAGCTTGAGCTGCTTGCAGTAAAGAGAAATAGACTGTGCCTTCACGTTTATTTCACCCATTATCCGTTCACCGCCACTTTGAATTTGGCATCATAAGCCGATAGGTCCACATTATCAACTGAGATATCCGTTGCAACCGATATTACGCCGTTTGATACAGGACCATCCAAGTAACTTCGTACCAGGTCGATTGTGGGACTTACCGTAGCAGGTATTTGGTTTTTAATGCCGATTATCCTGTCAGTGCCATAATCAAGGCACAATCGAAGAAGTTTGACAGTATCCCTGTTTGCATTTGGGAATTTCATTCCCCCATTCAGCAGGTCTCTCTGAATAGCCTGCCTTACAGGTTTGGCGTTGAATACGGAGCGTGGCTTTCGTCCCAGAAGTGGCATGTAGTGCTCCAGAGTATAGCTGGTGTAGCCCCCTGGACCATAGATGCGGTCATAGGATGCCACGACTGCAGACTTGTGATGTATTCTGATTTCGTTGCCATAGGCCTTTATTGTGGCTTCCTGGCCTATCAGTGTTGCCGGAACTGAATAATTGTTTTTATCAAACCTTACTGTGGAGTATTCATTTACTTTTGCAATCGCAGTTTTGCTTGTATCAAAACTGTATTTTGGAAGTGAGTAGAAGTATGATGCTTCTTGAAAGAGCCGCATACCGACAGTTCCCTCACGTCCTTGTATCATATGCTGCTTATACTCGTTGCATTTTTCTGATAGTAAACTATTCAGCTCTGATAAGTTTTTTATCCTTGGAACAGGAACCAGGAAGTTTCTTCTTGAAAATCCTACAAGGTTTTCAACCAGGCCCTTTTCATTTCCGCTTGCAATGTTGCAAAACAACGGTTGAAATGCATAATGGGCGCTAAAGGCCTTGTACCTGTTTTGAATCTTTGCGTATTGGCCAAAGCCTTCTTTTACTGCAACTTTAGCATTATCAAATATTGTTTTATGAGGAATACCGCCAAAGAATTCAAATGCCTTCTGTTGACCTTCCAAGAAGGATTCCTCGTTCTGGTGCTTGAATGCCATTACGAAAATTGCGCAACTGAAGCATAGCCTTGCACAAAAGAGATTGATTTTGTTTTTAATCCCGTCAAGATACACGGTGGCTTCTCCCCAATCAATTTGGAGAGCTTCCCCCGGATCGAATTCCAATGGGATAAATGACTTGGGAATATTCCCTTTAATCCTTTTTACAGCCAATCTTACTGTTGACTCGCCGCCGGCAAACTGTTTTTCAGTTACAAGCCGTTGATATATGCGCCTTGCAGTATGCTGCTGTTTGTTTATATTTTCGGATTTGTCTTCCTCAAGGCAATGAAGAATGAACTTTAATACATCGTCAGTCAGAATGTCTGCCTTACGATTGTATTCTTTGCGTTCCCATGGAACGCTGTCACCGTCACAATATTTTTTGACGGTATTGCGAGATATGCCGAGCGTTTTAGCGATAGCCCTTTGAGACATACCCTGGATTGTACTCATTTCTCTAATCTTTTGGTAAATGTCCACGTCAATGATCACACCTTTCATCCTCCCTGCACTAATCTTTGAGATTAGTATACAGGTTTTTTGAAAAGTGGCTCACTTTTTGGTTAGCACAAAGGCACTAAATGGCTCACTCTTATACTAGCATTCACATCAGCTGCAAGTCCAAGTGAATTGCAAGCTAAATAAATCTAAATATGAAAGGTTATTTTATATGATTTATCATGTACTTTATTATGAAGAATTGAAACATTTCTGCCAAGAGGCTTTTGAAGGCTTTGGCTTAAGTGAAAATGACAGTGCTGTAATTAAAGATGTGCTGCTGCTATCTGACCTGTACGGCATAGATTCCCACGGTACAAACTGCATTGTGATGTATCACGATCTTATAAAGGACGGAAACATTGATATAGGCGCGCAGCCAGAGATAGTCATGGAAACTCCGGTTTCAGCCGTTATCGACGGCAAGAGAGGTATGGAACAGCTTATGGCATGCTATGCGGCTGAAACTGCGATTGAAAAGGCCAAGACTTCCGGCATAGGTTTTGTAACTGTGCGCAATTCGAACCACTATGGAATTGCGGTCGGCATACTTAAAGAAATGCTCTGATTCGAATATTTTAGAATTATTCTGGTACAAAATGATGAGTAAGGGGACAAAAAAGTATATAATTAATTCGTGAGATTATTTATATTTATGAGGTGGTTTTTATGAACAGACTAGCTTTAAAAATAAAAGAAGCCAGAATGGCTGTTGGACTATCAGAAAAGGATTTAGCAAAAAAATGCGGTCTTTCTGTAGGCTATATAATTCAGGTTGAATCAGGCAAGAAAATTGTAAATGAGAGCGTTGCAGAGAAGATACTCAAATCTTTGGGAGTCAAGGAAGCGTTTGTTGACGAGGAGAGGCCGGCTGAAGAGCCTCAAGAAAAGCCTTCAAAAAAAGTTGAAGCACCAAAGCCAAAGGAAACGGTTATAGTTGAGCCGAGCCAGTCATGGGCAGACGCCTTGTCTGGGGTGATCAAGAAATATCCGGTGGTTGACTTGCACAGCAACAAGACGGTCGATTACAAGGAGCTTCCCATAATCAGCAAAAAAATAGAAGGGCACCATCCGGATAAAATAATGTTTGTAAAGGCTTCAAACAATGATATGGCTGCATTCAGAATCGAAAAGGACGATGTGCTTACTGTTTTTATGACTAAAGAGATACAAAACGACGGTTTATATCTTTTTGAAATTGAAGGCAAGAAAATGATAAGACAGCTAAGGAAAGAGGCAAACAATATAGTGAAACTTTCAAAAGCTCCAAACGACAGCTCTGCTGCGGTTATCGACATAAAAAAGGTCAAGGTGCTGGGGCGGATTATAAAAAACGAATTTTCAATATAAAAGTTAAGGGACAGGCGCTTGAAGTAAGCAACTGTCCCTTAAGTGCATAATGCACCAAAGATTGTCTGAAATTTGTTGTAAAGATGCTATTCGATAATGCGGGCTTCTGAGACAATCTTCTTGACGGGCACATCGTAATCTTTCACGGGTATTTCGTCAAAAATTTGAAAGTCAAAAGTCACGGCAACAGTTTCGCAATCAGGCCTCACAAGCTTAAGCACGCTGTCATGAAAGCCTGCTCCATAACCAAGCCTATTTTTGTTTACGTCGAAAGCCAGACCTGCTACGACAAAAAAGTCGATTTCCGAGGGGTCTACAAAACGTCGGTTGCCTTCCTTTGGCTCTAGAATGCCCATTGTTCCGCTTTCGACATCCATATCGAGATCATAAAGATCAGATGCTTTCATCTCTCTTTTTCCATCCGGATATTTGACTATGATCGGCACTAGAACTCTTTTTCCAGCCTTAAGACACTCGCGGATGAAGTCCTTGGTTCTTACTTCGCTGCCGAAATCAATATACGACATTATAACCTTGCTTTTTATGAAGGCGTCCATTGCCTTGATCTTGTCTAAAATCTTATTGCTATTATTCATGAGAATTTCATCTGAAAGTGCATCGCGTTGTTGACGTATCTGTTTGCGAAGCGTTTTTTTAGCCTGAATTATATTGTCCAATAAAGCCATCTCCTTCTCAATATTCATATTATATATCAAATTGTATAGCACATTATAATTCTTTTTAGTAACATAAGATACGAAATGATGATAATTGTCAAATTGGACATCATGCCTGGAAGAATTAATAATATTAATTCACAAATTATTCGACTTCATAAATGAGAATGGATATTGGATGTTTTGATGTTTTTACACAGTTACTGAAAGACAACAGCTGGAGAAAAACAGAAATTTTCATGATCATAATTCCGGCATTGAAAGTGGCGCAAAAAATTAACAAAAATGAAAGCTTGAAATTGTTAAATTGCAAATTATCCAAAAAAACATAGATAAATGTTGTTATTTACACACAAAAAGAATATAATTTGATTACAACTTGCAAAACAAGGATATCTAGATGTGGCTGTTTGAATATTTTACCATAATCAAATTATAAGAGGGGGAGTCATTATGAAATCAATGAAGTCGGTGAGTATTGTAATAGAGAACGGAAAGATGCTTACGGAATCAATTTTGTTCAAGAGGGATCAAGTTGGATGCTCTGTAAAGAAACTGGGCCAGGAATTGGCTGACAGAAGTAGGATGATTTCAGAATATAGATCGCAGTACGGTTTTGGTGAAGAGGAAATGATTTAGAAAGCATGGTGCCGCAGTTAAAAGCGGCATTTTTTATGCGTGCTCATGGGATGAGTTGTGTTTGCAGTGAATCATTATTTCGATAATGCGGCATGAGAAAGAGGGGGCAACGATTATATTGCTCCCTCTGAAATTCCGTAAAACGATTGTTTCAAACCGATTAGTATGTAGTTATCTTACAAGTCCGGCAGAAGTAACGTCAATAACAAGTCCTGCCGATGTAACATCAATAACCAGCGATGACGAAGGTACAGCTAATATGCCTAACAGCATGAATAAAACGAGTTTTTTCATGATAAAAACCTCCTCTCTTCCGTTGTTTTAATCAAAATATTATAACATTATAAAATATTTTACACAAATAAACTTTATAATATTTTTTAAATTCAAACGATAAAAAAGTGTGTATCTGATGAGATACACACTTTTGGGGGTTTAATTTATTTGGTGGGCAATAAGGGACTCGAACCCCTGACTTCCTCCACGTCAAGGAGACACTCTACCAGCTGAGTTAATTGCCCGAATGAAAAAATTTTATCATATTTTATATGTTTTGACAACATCAAAAATAAGTAATAGATGGTAAATGGTTTAAAAGCCGTGGAGACAGGGAACATAAGTATTAATAAAATAAAATATATGCTGCGGCTATATGGGATAAGAGGCGATTTTTATGAAAATATGGATAACACACGGTTATTTTTTGACTGGAACAGGAAGCAATCTATATGTACAGAACTTATCAAAGCAACTTTGTTCAATGGGGCACGATGTGACGCTGTTTTGCCAGGATAGGGAATTTGAAAAGCAGAAATTCATAGATTCGGGATATGTATTTGACGCGAATAATGAACAAGCAGAGTTGATCCATACAAAAGTAACCCCCTATGAAGGCAAGTGCACATGTTTTGTGCCAAATATAGGCAAGGTGCTTCCTGTGTATGTCAAGGACAAATATGAGGGATTTGATGTTCACGAGATTCCTCAGCTTTCAAAAAGTCAATTGGAATACTACATTGATTGCAATGCTAAGGCGCTGAAATCACGCCTTTTGCATGAGAAACCGGATATGATTATAAGCAATCATGTTGTAATGCAGCCAGTATATGTGAAGAGGGCTCTTGAAGGCACTGAAGGCATAGTAAATTTCAATGTGGTTCACGGAAGCGCATTGAATTTTTCGGTGAGAAAAAGCGAACTTGCATCAAGCTATGCGATAGAGGGACTGAGCGTGGCAGACGGCATAGTATTCCTGACAGAACATTCGATGCGCGAGTTTGGCGATTATTTTGATGAAAGGGCGACTCTTACAGGCAGACGGATTCTTATTCCAGCAGGCGTAGACATCGAAAGGTTCGTGCCTCTTGAAAAAGGACAGAGCAAGGGCGAGCGAATAAAAAGTCTGCTTGGAAACATAGAATCCGCAGGAGGAGTGTGCATGAATGCTGAGGATTATGAAAAAAACAGGATAGTATCCGGTTTGATAAAGGATTCCACGGCATCGCAGCTGAGTGAGCATAAGGCTGAGCTCATGGAAAAGGGCGATCGAAAGTGCATAGATGCGGATATAACGCAAAAGCTTGTGGGGATAGACTGGGAGAATGAAAACATAGTCCTATTCTACGGGAAATACTTATGGACAAAGGGCATTCACAACATTATACTAGCGCTGCCATTGGTGCTTAAGGAGAATCCAGATACCAGGATTATTATTGTGGGTTATGGAACATCAAGAGGATACCTAGAGTCTGTAGTAGATGCACTTGACAGCGGCGACCCGCAAAAGCTCGAGTATCTATTAAAGCACCCTAATGAATTTCAAAGTCATGTTGAGCAGGGAACCGAAATATACTCAAAATGGATTGTCGACATGCTCGAAGATGGTGAGCTTTCAAAGGAGTATATGGATATTGCCAAGGGCAATGTTTCAGACAAGGTTATTTTAACTGGTTTCATGGACCATGAACTTTTGAAGGATATGATACCTTGCGCCGATGTAGCCATAGCGCCGTCGATATTCCCCGAGGCATTCGGGCTAGTGGGCGTCGAAGCCTTAGCGTGCGGCGTGATCCCGCTACAGACATACCATTCGGGATTCAAATACGTTGTGGATACATACTCGGAGCTCTTCGAGCTTGATGAGAGGCTGAAAAAACTGGACAAGCTATGGCTCAGGGAAGACCTGGTTAGCAATATAGCGCTAAACATAAACACTGTATTTGAGGCTTATCGCATAGGCGGACAAGACCTGATTGACAGGGTGAGGAGAGATGCCAGAAAAATATGCACCGACAACTATTCGTGGGCTTCGGTTGCTGAACGCTTTGTGAGCGAAGCGAAGGCCAAGAACGAGGCTGTAAATGTGCGGTAAACCTCAAAATATAAAAAAAATGATGTTGATAATCCTGGCGGTAATTATGCTGGCCTCATTCCAAGGCTGTGTTCGTAAGCCTGTTTCGGACCAGGTGGATAACAGGGTGGAAGAAGCGAGACCCGAGGAGACTGAAACAGAAGAAACAAAGCCAGATGATACTGAAGTAACGTTGCCTGAATACAAGTTCACTTGTCCGCTGGACGGCATCGGAATTGATGAGATGCCTATAAGGCCTGTGGCCGTAACAATAGACAATTACAGGGGAGCCCGTCCGCAGTCTGGGCTTGACAAGGCCGATATTGTATACGAGGTCCCTGTAGAGGGCGGCATAACGCGCTATCTGGCAATGTTTTTCCATGGGCAGGCAGATGTCATAGGGCCGGTGCGCTCAGCAAGGCCGTACCTTATAGATATTTCCCGCGAGTGGGACGCGGTGTACATTCATGCCGGGCAAAGCCCTCAGGCCCAGACATATTTTAAAAATACAAAAGTGGCCCACATTAACGAGATGTTCCACTCTTCCGGATTCTGGCGCGACAAGTCCAGAAAAGCGCCCCACAATCTCTACAGCAGCACAGACAATCTTTGGCGGGAGATTGAAAAGCTTGGACTGGACAAAGTTTCTATTCCGGAAGGTTTCGAATTCAGGGATGAAGGGGAGGAGCTATCCGGTGCCGAGGCAGCGGAGCTGAGCCTACCTTACAGCTACGGCAAGGTAGGCTACAGCTACGATGAGCAGACAGAAACGTACAAGCGATTTTTAAACGGCAATCCTTATAACGATCTGGCTTCAGGCGTTCAGCTTTCGGCGGCTAACGTTCTGGTGCAGCAGGTTGCTGTGCGGGCCTTCGACAGCGAGGGGAGGCTTGAGGTCGATTTGATTGGAGAAGGCAAGGCCTGGCTGTTTTCAGAAGGGCGTGTGATTGAGGGGACCTGGCGAAAGGACGCTGTGACTGAGCGTACTCGTTTTTACGACGAAACAGGAGTGCTCATGCGATTGAAAACAGGGCAGACCTGGATACAGCTTGTGCCAAGCAGAGTCCAAATCAGTTATTAGCAGCAGCTGTTTTGGCTTATGGCCAAGTAAATTTTCCGCATAACATAATATTTGTTTTTATGGAGTCTTTTAAAGACTCCTTTTTTTATGCTCGACTGCAAAAAAAGGCTCTGACTGTGACGAAATTTGCACAGGAGTGATTTTCCCTCCGTTTGCCAGACAAAAATAGTGATAATCATATAAAAAAGAAAACACCAACACTCGAATTAAGTATTGCTATAATATGCCTATGTAGCCTGTAAAGCACATATTTTTATTTAAAATGAGCAAGCAGGGGATTCAAGCAATAAACTTGGTGGCCACCAAGAAGTACCATTTTAATTACTGTTTCAAAAAATACCCGTTTCAATATACATGAAGGAGGAAAATTAATTTATGATAAATAAAATTGAGGAAAACGGAATAATGCCTGATAATGTTAATAAAAAAAATAAATCGTCAGCACTGTTTTGGTATGCTGTATGCTTTACCGGAATATTTTCACTGTGGGCGGTTATCAATCCGGATTCATTAACAAATACGCTCTGGGGTTGGGTATACAAGTATCATGACAACTTCAGCTGGTTTACAATAGCGATGCCAACCTTCATACTGCTTTCATGCGGAGCTCTTGCATTTAGCAAATACGGTAAAATAAAGCTTGGAAAAGCTAATGAAGCACCTGAATTTTCCACTTTTTCATGGATGGCTATGCTTTTTACGGCCGGCATAGGTGTCGGGCTTGTTAACTTCGGGGTTGCTGAGCCTTTAATTCACTACCTTTATTCACCGCAAGGACTTCCAGGCGGATTTGACAAGGTTGAAGCCGCAAAAAATGCACTTTCACTGACTATGTTCAACTGGGGCCTCCCGGCATGGAGTATATATACAATTTCAGGACTGGTAATAGGATATTTCACATACCATCGTGGAGCAAAATTCTTGCCAGGTACTCCTATTGAAGAAGGTTTTAAAGATAAGAAATGGGGGAAACCGGTAGGCAAGGTTGCAAACATAGTAGCTGCAGGAGCTGCTTCGCTGACAATGGCCGCATCTATAGGTCTTGGTGTATTCCAGGTAAAAAACGGAATAAAAGCCGTTACAGGTATGGACTTCACAGGGGTAGGTTCATCTATTATAATACTTCTTGTTATGTTTGCAATATATACAATAGCTGCGGTTTCACCGGTACAAAAGGGCATGAAAATATTGGGTGATATTAACGTTTACATTGCTGTTGCAATACTTGCATATGTGTTTTTGATAGGCAGAACTGATTTCTTCATGGGAACTATATTTTCAACATTCAAAGCTACATTCACAAGTATTGTACCTATAAGTTTTGAAAATTATGCATATCTTGACAAAGGCTGGTTCAAGGATTGGCCTAATACCACTCTGATTTGGTGGATATCTTGGACTCCGTTCCTTGGAATATTCATAGCGAGAATTTCAAAGGGAAGAACGATAAGAGAGATAGTGTTGGCTTCGATATTAGTTCCGACTGCTTTCTTGATAATATGGTTCAGTGTGTTTGGAGGCTACGGACTGTTTGATGCAATAGTGGGCAATGGAGAAATAGTAGATTACATCCAAAACAACCCTGATGATGTGTATCTGTCGTTTATAATGGTTCTTCAGCAGCTTCCGATGTTCCCAGTAATGGGTACATTATTCATAATATTAATATTAGTGTTCCTATCTACATCGGCAACTAGTGCTGTAATATCTCTAAGCATGATAACTAGTGATGGTGTTGAAAATGCTCCACCAGTTAGAACAATAATTTGGTCTGTTATCACAACAATGGTTGCATTTGCAAACGTCGTAACTGGTACGCTTAATGGAGTAAAGGCAGTTGCGGTTGTAATAGGTATTCCGTATATGTTTTTCTTATTCTTGTCCATGTCTGGCATGGTTCGTCAGATGAGAAAAGATGTAAGGGAAGGAAGGGTGTAAATTATGGATAGTATAGCAATAGATCAAGCGCTAAAAGCAGGTCAAACTATCAGCCAAAGTTTGACGCAAGGAATTCTTATAATGCTGTTCATAGGGTTCATGGGATGGGCTCTAAAACTGGCTTTTGAATCGGATATATAATTTGAATTAAAATGATATTTACCATAAAACCGGAATGTGCTAACATATAAGTCGATAGAATGAACGTTATCCTCAATTGCTGCAATGTAAATTATAATTGTCTGCATTTGAGGATAACGTTTTTGGATATATTAATCCTTTTTTGTAAATATGCTTGAGGTGATCTATGGATAAGGTAAAGGTTGATAAGGCTGTGTTTTTCCCATCTATAAGTTTGATTTTGTCAATATGCGGTCCGATTGTTATTTTTCCTGAAGCAGGAGGGAAAATAGTAACAGATATACATCACTACTTGACATTCAATCTTGGATTCTTGAACATGTGGATGGGTATAGCTGCTTTTGCTGCGGTTTTATGGCTGAGTTTTAGCAGATACGGCAATATTGTGTTTGGAGAACCTGGTGAAAAGCCTGAATACAGTGATTTTAGCTGGATAACAATGATATTTTGCACCGGTATCGGAGCAGGGCTAATGTACTGGGGAGCAATAGAGTGGGCGTATTACTACACAGCACCGCCCTTTGGCTTACAACCAGGAACATGGGGCGCGGCTGAATTTGCAGCAACATACGGGATTTTTCACTGGGGGCCAATAGGCTGGTCTTTTTATGCTCTGCCTGCCCTGCCTCTGGCATATTGCTATTATATAAGAAAGCAAAGCGTATTTAAAATCAGCGAAACACTGAGACAGATACTGGGCGATAGAGTGGACGGGCCTATAGGCAAAATAATTGACATACTGTTTGTTTTTGGCGCGACCGGAGCTTCGGCAACCAGCCTTGGACTCAGCACGCCTATGATTGCTACATGTATTAGCTCTATAACGGGAATACCAATAAGTCTGAACCTGAAGCTGTCAATACTTTTTATTGTCACCCTGATATTTTCCATAAGTGCCTATCTAGGCTTAAAGAAGGGAATACAGGTGCTAAGTAATCTGAATGTTGTTTTAATGCTGACGGTAATGTGTTTTATATTTGCCGTGGGACCAACTATGTTTATTTTAAAAATGGGTACTACAAGTGTCGGATTGCTGCTTCAGAATTTCTTCAGGATGAGTACCTGGATGGATCCCGTTAACAATTCGGGCTTTGCTGAAAACTGGACAGTATTCTACTGGGCTTGGTGGATAATATCATCTCCTCTTATGGGGATGTTTATTGCTAGAATTTCAAGGGGCAGAAGTGTTCGTAACATCTTGACGGGAGCGGTTGTATTCGGCAGCATGGGGTGCGCTCTTATGTTTGTAACAATCGGGAATCTCGGTCTTGATCTGCAGCTAAGAGGCCAAATGGATGTAATTGGCACTCTTAACGATGCAGGTCCCTATTTGGCCATTGTAGGGATGCTTAAAACGCTGAAATTCAGCAGTCTTGTGATTTTGCTGTTTGCAGTTGTGGCAACAATATTTTCCGCAACCACTTTCGATTCAATTTCATACGTATTGGCAACAGCAACATCAGAAAGCATATCAGAGAATCAGGAACCTGAAAGATGGAACAGGCTATTTTGGGCATTTTCTCTGGCTATCATACCTACAACCCTTATTCTAATTGACGGGCCTCTTTCAGCAATACAGACAATTTCAATAATAAATGTTATTCCCGGAATCATAATAATGGTTAGTATGATGGTGTCGTTCATCAAGATGGTGAAGGCCGACAATCATATTATGTAAAAAGTGCTGTCTCTAAGCGATTTTATTCGACTAAGAGACAGCACTTTTATTATGGTTATAGTTTTGTTAAATTTATAAGCTTTACTCCGTCAGAAGGCAGCGCAAATTCCAGGGAAATGCTGTCTTCAACTGAGACAAGTAAGCTTTTGAGCCTTAACATCTCTTTAGATTTTATGAAGTTAAAATCCTCGGTGTCGAAGTACTCGGGTTTTCCCATGTTTAGCCATTCATCGAATATGGAGCCGTTGCTCCTATCAAGTGTGTACGATTTCAATTTATATTTGCCCTTTTCAATGAGTATTTTCAGCTCAAACAGCGTGCTTTTACTGATCGCCAGGTCCTTGCCTCTTTCGTAGTAATCGATGCTTTGCAGTATGTCGTCCAGTTTCTCCAGGTTGTTGTAGAATAAAATGACTATGCTTTTGTCGTTTTCTACTGCGTAGTGAAAAGGGCCCTTGCTTATGAGATTGCCTTTGAGCTTGCTCAGCAGATAGTAAGCATGATATACGGGTTTTTTAAGGCCGTTGTAAGTCAAAAGGCCTCTTCCGCCATGGAATAGTTTTGTGGTTTCAAGGTTGTCTATGAAATTGACCTGGGTGTCGAATCCGCTGTGCTCAACCAGAAAATCGTGTATTAGTTTGTTGGCTTTGTAGCAGGTGTCATTGAAGTAACTGTTGCTTTCGATTTTTATAAAGTAAGTATTCAATGCCATGTTGCTCTTTATGGTTCTAAGGAGTATTCTGACAAAGCCCGACATCTCCCTGTACATATCCTCTGACATTTCGACAGTGATAAAGCTTAGTTTTTTTGATTTGAAATTAATCAGGAAGTATTCCTCGTGAAAGTTGCTCGAAGGAACAAATTCTATCCCGAAATTCAACTTGTTGAATTTGTCGCAGAAGTAATCCAGGCTGAGCGTATAAAGCTCTATCATCTTGCTATAGCTTTTGTCCTGGTGTGCAAATTCAAACTTCCACTCTCTTATGGTGGATAGGCCATACCTTTCAATGCAGTGATGAAGAAAATTTTCAAGCATGGAATGCCAGTTTCGTATGCTGAAATCCTTCTCATTGTATGTGAGTTTGAGAAACGGTTTTATGTTTTTTTGGACAAAGAAATCAAGTAGATTATCTACGTTGAACCAATTGTACAATTTTTCCTTGGAATTGTAAAAGTACATGCCCTGGCTAAATATGCCGCTGAACCTGATGTAGTCAAAGTGGATTTCGTTGTGAATTTTTTCGAGGTTCTGCTGCCAATTCAAGTTCAGTCCGTCATAAACAAAATCGAAGTATAGTATTTTTTCGAATGATGTCCATTGCTTTTTAGTGCAGGTGACAGTGTCAATCTGAACATTGACTATTTTGGGTTTGTTTGCAAATTCCTCGACCTTTGAGCTCTGATATTTCTGGAGAATGAGCATCAGGGCGGAAGAGTCGATAGGAAGAGATACTTTTTCATAAGCGGCTGAGCTCTCGACAATTGACATTTGCTTTCTATATTCATTTGGAGACATGTCGTAGTTTTCCTTGAAAACCGTGCGGTAAGCCTTGGCAGATGCAAAGCCGCTGTCAATGGCAATTTCAAGTATGCTTTTGCTTGTGTTTACAAGGTCATACATGGATTTGTCGAGGCGCAGGAGGTTAAGGTACTTGTTGAATCCGATGTTCATCTGACTCTTGAAGAGACGTGAAAGATAGTAAACGCTTATATATTCTTTTTTTGCAAGCTCGGATAATGTGATCCTTTCGTCATAATGCTTATTTAAATATTCCAGAATTCTTATGAATCGTTGATGAAGATAATCATCTGATATTACATCAACGCTGGCGTCATCTTTTCTAAAATTCTTTACTAGATGCTCTATTAGTTTTAGGGATTCGCTAAGCATCGTGAACTGATATGTCTCATGTTGACACATAAGGCTTACCATTATGCTTGAAAGCTTGTTTCTAATAAAGCTGTATTTTTCACCGTTAGCATCGTCAAAAAGTGTGTTGCATTCAAAATATATTTCAGAAAAGTTAGTGTAATATGCTTCATAATAGTAAGGATTTATGAATAATGAGATTATTAAAGCTCCATCATCAACACTGGTTATTTTATGCATTTCGTTCTTGTTAATCAACACTATATCTTCAGCGCATAAGTGATAAGTCTTATCTTTTACGCTGAGTGCAACTTTTCCCCTCAAAACAAAAAACATCTCAATTTCCCTATGCCACTTAAAAGAATCATCTGCATTTTGGTAGACAAAAGCGTTAAATGGTAAGTTATTGTGATATTTGACAAATTCATATTTGCAGTTCATATTACCAGCCTTTCTAATAATAAAAAAACCAAAAGAAAAAATTAAAATAAAAACAATATTGGATAGCTTTTGTAATTTTATTATAGACAATTTGTTACGATATTACAAATGAAAAGGATGTTAATTGATTAAATCGTATTTTAAAACAGCCGTGCATAACAGACAGCAAAAAATACGCCTCGAGAAGGTGTATTTTTGCAAAGCGCAAATATGACTATCTGGCTTTGGCAAAAAAGCAATCAACTGAAATCGTGTTTGCAACTCATAGTGTTTATTGAATGATGGTAATCTATTAATCGAAACGGTGAAAATGGTATATAATGAGTTGCTTGAAACCCGAGGTGCAAAATCCAGGAGGAAAAAATGGGATTGGATTACAAGATACTGACGATTAATCCAGGTTCAACATCAACAAAAATCGCAGTGTTTGAAAATGAGTCAATGTTGTTTGATGAGACGCTAAGACATCCTGAGGAGTTGCTTCAAAAATATGAAGGCATACTTGGTCAAGATAAGTTTAGAAGAGAGGCAATATTGAATTTTCTAAAGGAAAAGGGAGTAGACGTAAGTGAGTTGGATGCGGTCGTCGGAAGAGGGGGAATGATTAAGCCTCTTGAAGGCGGAACATACACCATTAACGAAAAAATGATAAAGGATTTGCAATGTGAAGCTGTGCATGCATCTAATATTGCAGGACTAATAGCTTATGACATGTCGAAGGAAGTAGGCATTCCTTCGTTTGTCGTGGATCCTCCTGTTGTGGATGAAATGGAGGATATAGCCAAGATTTCAGGATTTCCAGGGATTGAAAGAAGCAGCAGGTTCCACGCTCTTAATCAGAAAGCTGTTGCCAGAAGAATTGCAATGGAACTCGGGAAATTGTACGAGGAATGTAATTTTGTAGTAGCTCATGTAGGCGGCGGTATAACCGTAGGAGCACACAGGAGTGGACGCGTAATAGATGTAAACAATGGTCTTGATGGAGAAGGGCCTTTTTCTCCAAACAGGTCAGGCGGATTCCCAGTAGGGGACCTTGTGGAGCTTTGTTTTTCTGGAGATTACACAAAAGAGCAGATTAAAGGCATGATAGTCGGGAACAGCGGACTTGTAGGATATCTGGGAGTTAATGACGCAAGAGAAGTTGAGAAAATGATAGACTGCGGCGATGAAAAAGCTAAGCTCATATACGATGCCATGGCTTATCAGGTCGCAAAGGAAATAGGAGCTTGCGCTGTCGTGCTTTCCGGGAATGTAGATGCCATTATTTTGACGGGCGGAATAGCTTACTCTGAAAAGTTCACAAAGGCAGTAAGAGATAGAGTGGAATTTATTGGACAGTTTATAGTATACCCTGGAGAAGACGAGCTTCGTGCTCTTGCTGAAGGTGGTCTTGGTGTGCTAAGAGGAGAGACGGCCCCAAGGGAATACTAAAGAGCTTGATGATACCAGCAAAGAATAATTACATGTATGGAGGTTTTAAATATGGGAAAGACTTATGCATATCAAGACAAGCTGCCTTCTCTGCCTGTTCCGGAGTTGAGTGGGACAAAGACTAAGCTTTTGGAATGGATTGAGCCCATAGTTGGCAAAGAGCAGTTTGAAGAGACTAGAAGGATAGCAGAGGAATTTTTCGCGGAAGGCGGGGATGGTCAGAAGCTGCAGGAAAAGCTCAGAGAATGGGACGGAAAAATCAATGGAAGCTGGCTTAAGCCGTTCTGGGATGACATGTATTTAAAATATAGAGGTTATTTGCCTGCTGGAATGAACTTTTGCATGCTGCTTAGCAATGAAGGCTATAAAGAAAAATATGAAAAACACGAGCTGGCCGGAAAGGCTATCCGTCTGATAGGCGAGCTTAATCACTTGATTGCAGATGAAGAATACGATGCAGACACAATAAAAGGGAAGCCTCTTTGCATGAGCCAATACAGAAACTTTTTCAGGAGTATAAGAATACCAAGGATTGGGAAAGACGAGCACAAAGTGTCCAAGCCAGAAAAGAAGAACAACCATGTAGTGCTTCTGTATAAAAAGAACATGTACAAGATAAGTATATCAGATGAGGATGGAAATATTTTCTCTAGTGGCGAAATTGCAAGATGTATCCGAGAAATTTTCAACATGGAAACTGCTGAAGGCGAGAATGTAGGGATATTCACTACTGCGCAAAGAGACGAAGCGGCTCAAATTTATGATGAACTCATAATGTCAAAGAGCAATTCCGATAATCTAGAGGTTATTGAAAAGGCTCTGGCTGTTATTTGTATTGACGAGGAGAGCAAGAATTCACAGGAGGCCTTGGAAAATCTGCTGCTAAGCGGCGATAACAAGTATTTCGACAAGACAATACAGATTGTAGTTACTAATAGCGGTGAAATAGGCGTAAATGGCGAGCATACAGGTATAGACGGAAGCACATTCATGACCATTGTAAATTATGTAAGTGATGGATTGAAATCAGAAAAGGCGGAAGAAAAAAGTGCAGGGTCTGGAGTAAAGTTTGAAAAACTTGAATGGGAAATAGGCGAAGAGCTCAAAATGAAACTTACAAATCTGAATGCGGAAAATCGGAATGTAAGGAAGCAGTATCATCTTGAGCTGTGCATATTCGAAGATTTTGGACAGGATGAGATAAAGAAGCTGAAAATAAGCCCGGACGCTTTCTTCCATATAGCGCTCCAAGTCGCTCAATACAATATATTTGGAAAAATGAGAAGTACTTACGAGCCCGTAGCTGTTCGCTTCTTCAAGGAGGGGAGGACGGAGTGTGCCAGGGCGTCGAGCACAGAAAAACTGGATTTCATTAAGACTTATTTTAGCGGAACAGAGAGCAATGAAGTTCTATATGGCCTTATGCAAAAAGCCAGTGATGCCCATGCGGTTCGCATAAAGGAATGTCAAAATGGTAATGGAGTTGAAAGGCACATGTACGGCCTTTTGAAAATGCATGAAATGTTCGGTGAAGAGCTCTGTATCGGAAAAACACCTGCAATATTTGAAACTGAAGGATATAAAGCTCTTAGGTATGATTTCATATCAACCAGCGGAATAGGTAACAAGAATGTGAAACACAGCGCGTTTGGACCTGTTGTTGAAGACGGCTTCGGAATATTCTATTCTCTTATGAATGATTCAATATCGATAAATATATCTAGCAAATCAGAAAACAAAGAAAACGCCAAAAGCCTTATGCTGGAGTTTGTACAGGCGTTAAGAGATATAAGAGAAATAGCGTTAAGCAGTATACAATAAAAATAGAATAATCAATTGGAAATTCAAGGCCCCTAATATTGTAGAACGAATGAATTCGAAGTAATATATTATATGACAACATTAAAAGAACCGGTGTTGCGTAAAAAGCGAATATAAATAGCAACCGGCTATAGAATAGGGGTTTTTATGAACGTGTTTATAATTTTAATGCTACTGCTGGCTTGCGTGGGGCTTTTTGACAAGATACTGGGCGGAAGATGGGACCTTTCGAAGGAGTTCGACAAAGGGCTGGCTCTTATGGGGCCCATGGCACTTTCTATTGTCGGTCTTTACTGCATAGGAATCACAGCCGTGCAAGCCAACGCAACGGCTATTGCCGAACTGGCCGAAGTTCTGCCCTTTGATTCATCGGTGATAATCGGAAGTATCCTCGCTACGGACCTTGGAGGCTACGCAATTTCGAAGAATATTGCAGCCACTCCGCTTTTGGGCTTGTTTTCAGGAGTCATAGTGGCCTCAAGCCTTGGCTGCGCCGTTAGCTTCCAGCTACCGGTGTCTCTTGCCACGATTCCAAAAGAAGAGGTGGGTCCGATGATGAACGGTCTGCTTCTTGGGATAATTACGATACCGGCTGGACTTTTGGCGGGCGGCATAATGCTTGGGCTTACTGTAAGCGAGCTGGCGGTTAACATAGCGCCTGTGGCGTTGCTGTGCCTTTTGCTTGCTATGTTTTTTGTAAAAGCTGCAAAGGCCACGATGATGGTCATGTCATTTGTCGGCTATGCAATACGTGCCGCCAGTTTTGCCATGTTTGCAGTCGTGATAGCAGGACTTTTTGTGCCTGCTTGGCGCATAGCAGACATGGCACTGGTGAGCGAAATTCTTGTCATACTGGCAAAGATGACAGCGGTAGTGTGCGGCTCTATGGTCTTGTCCCGCTTGGCCATTATGTACTGCAAAAGGCCGATTGGCTGGATGTCAAGAAAACTGGACATAAATGAAAAATCGGTTATGGGGCTTTTGCTTAGTTTGACAACAAGCCTTTCAATGCTGCCGCTTTTTTCGCAGATGGACCGCAGGGGAAAGGCCATGAACGCAGCGTTTACGGTAAGCGGAGCCTACATGCTGGGAGGGCAGCTTGCCTTTATTGGCAGCGTTGAGAGTATTGATGTTGTGAGCATATACATGGTTTCCAAGCTTGTAGGTGGAGTATGCGCCCTCATTGCGGCGGCTCTATTTACACCAGCAGAAACCATAGCACACGCATAAAGGACAAGATTAATGAGGTCGTGATTTCAAGTAGCAATACTTGTAGTCACGGCCTTTTTTTATGCTCCATGTTCGTCTGATTCAACTTGCTATTTAATTGCTTTTTGGGGTAATTATAATATGTAATGATTAAAAGAGAATTGACTATATAATACAGACGATTGTTACGGAGGTGCAATATGCTGGAGCTAATAAATGTAAGCGTAACGCTGGACGGGAACGATGGAAAGGTAGAGGTTCTAAAGGATATCAGCCTGTCACTTGAGGATAAGAAGATATACGTTATGACAGGCCCCAATGGCGGAGGGAAAACTTCCCTTGCCAAGGCGATAATGGGTATTTACCAGGCTTCAGCGGGAAAAATACTTTTGGATGGCATGGATATAACGCATATGGGCATTGACGAAAGGGCGCGGCTTGGAATAGGATATGCATTCCAGCAGCCGCCGCGCTTTAAGGGTCTGACTGTGCGGGACATGCTCAGGCTGGCGGCTGGCCCGGGTAATCCGATTAACGAGTGCGAGCTCCTGTATGACGTTGGTCTTTGCGCCCAGGATTATTTGGACCGGGAAATGAATGCCAGTCTCTCGGGCGGCGAAATAAAGCGTATTGAAATCGCTAGCATTTTGGCACGCAGGCTGAAGTTTGTGGTATTCGACGAGCCTGAAGCGGGCATAGACCTTTGGAGCTTTCAGAGACTTACGGAGACATTTGAAAAACTGCACGATAAGTATGACACCACTATAGTAATAATATCCCACCAGGAGAGGATACTAAGACTCGCTAGTCAGGTTATAATGGTGGAAAACGGAAGTATAAGCGAAATCACAAGCCATGAGAAAATTTTCGGCGAAATCGGACGCATTGATTCTGAATGCATGTGCCGAAGAAGCTGCACAAGGGAGGGAAGGGCAAATGTTGAATGCCATAGATAAGAGGATTTTGCTTGAGGTTGCAGACTTGCACGGGATACCTTTGGGAGCCTACAATATAAGGAAAAACGGCCAGGGCGAAAGCCGCAACACCACGACAAATATAGATATCACAACCAAGTTGGACAAGCCTGGGATAGATGTTACAATAAAGCCGGGTACAAAGGGCGAGAGCGTCCACATTCCTGTGATAATTTCGGCTGAGGGGCTTACGGATGTGGTCTACAACACATTTGAAGTTGGGGCCGATTCGGAGGTGCTCATAGTTGCAGGCTGCGGCATACACAATCCTGGCTCCGGAAAAGCGCAGCATGACGGAATACATGAATTTTTTGTGCGAAGGGGAGCCCGCATGAGGTATGTTGAGAAGCATTACGGCGAGGGTGAGGGCAGCGGAGACAAGATACTCAATCCCAAGACCATAATAGAGGTTGAAGAGGGAGGCGTAGCTGAGCTGGAGCTTGTGCAGATAAAGGGAGTTGACCACACACTTCGGGACACAATTGTGAAGCTTCACAAAAACGCCAGGCTGATTGTCTCGGAAAGGCTGCTAACCTACATGAATCAGGATGCCGAGTCCAACATAACAGTGGAGCTTGTGGGAGAGGATTCAACCGCCCAGATAATATCCCGCTCTGTGGCCCAGGATGAATCCAGGCAGATTTTCCACCTCAATATGAGAGGCTATACAAGGTGCCGAGGTCACATACAGTGCGACTCCATAATAATGCACAGCGCCCAGGTTTCGTCTGTGCCTGAAATCACCGCGTTCGATTCGGACGCACAGCTCATTCACGAGGCTGCCATAGGGAAAATCGCCTCGGAACAGCTGACTAAGCTCATGACACTTGGTCTTACTGAAAAGGAAGCCGAGGATACCGTATTGCAGGGATTTTTAAAGTAAAATTCAAGTTTAATTTAATTCGGACAGGGTATAAAATTGATGGAACACAAAATCCAATATTTGAATTTAAAAGGAAATTTTAGATTTGCGAGAGATTGAATTTAATTAAAGGTGTGAAAGGAGATGAATTTTATGGGAAAAACTAAAAAGGCAATTTCAATGTTAGTGGCAGTTATTATGATTGGTGCACTTACATGCGGGTTTTCGTACGGACAGTCTGCTTACCAGCTCAAGGTAAACGAGCAGACTATAAGCGATGCCGCTGTTGAGATGCATGACGGCAAGACCTTCCTGCCAATGAGATTCGTAGCAGAAGCGCTGGGAGGTTCGGCTCAGTGGGACGCTGAAAAAAGAATGTCGACATTTGTGGTGGGAGACAAGACGGTTGCCCTCACAATAGATAGCGACAGCGCTTTAGTTAACAATGTGGCTGCAACTATGGATTTTCCTGCCCACATTATGAACGGCAGAACATATGTCAGCACAGATTTTCTAAATAGCGCGCTCAGCCTAAAAACCTATATAAACTCAACCAACATGACAGTAAAAGTATCGAATCTTCCTGACATTGTGGAAACTGCTGTTGGGGCAGGAAGCTTTACAACACTAGTGGCAGCTGTTCAAGCTGCAGATTTGGTTGATGTTTTGAAATCAGAAGGTCCATTTACTGTATTTGCACCAACAGATGAAGCGTTTGCTGCACTTCCTGAAGGAACTGTAGAGAATTTGTTGAAGCCTGAAAACAAAGATCAATTAGTTTCGATATTGACATACCACGTTGTTCCTGGAAAGGTAATGGCGGCAGATGTTGTGAAAATTGAAAAGGCTGCTACCGTACAAGGTCAAGAGGTCACTGTAATGGTAACAGACGGAAAAGTAATGATTGACGATGCAAATGTAGTTACTACGGACATTGTGACAAGCAATGGCGTAATACACGTAATCGACAAAGTTATTCTTCCTAAATAATTCAATATAACGGTGAAAAATAGCACTTATTCTTGTTTTGCAAGAATAGGTGCTATTTTGTAAAATGAAACCCTTCGGTAGAATTGGAGTTTTTCATTTTGCAATCAACAAAAGCGCCAGAGTAGGCGCTTTTGTTCCGTATAACTTGTATTTCTTTATGCTTAGACGGAATCTTAAGTGCTATTGCCCGGAAAATGTTAATTCTACTGCTCCTTAGCAGGAGGAGTCATATCCTCGGGAGGTTGCATTCCATCAGGCGGCTCCATGCCTTCAGGTGGCTTGCGGTTTACATCCTTGCCGCCTTCAGGTCTGCCTTGGCCGCCTATGCCGCCAGGTCCGCCCATTCTTCCAGTGACTTCGGAGCCGTCATCAGAGATTCTTGTCACGATGCTTGAAAGCTTTATATCTGCAAGTTTTGTCGTACCTGAAACTGTTCCTCCTGTGTAGAGTCCGTCTTTCAGCTTGCCTGAATTTGTTCCGCCGGAGTTTAGTGTGTATGTCTTGCCCTGCTCAAGCTCAGGTGAGCTTATGACTATTGATTGGTAGTCCTTGGATGGAGCGAAGGAGAGGACCGGCTTTCCGCTTTCGTCCGATAGAGTTACAAGCGTTCCGGCTTTCTGAACCGAAGAATAATAGACTGTCAGAGAGCTTTGAGAAGATGTGTCACTTGGGGACTGCACCATGCCAGAGCTACCGGCTATTGCAAGTGTTCCACCAGTCACATCGCAGGTGCCGTCGTAGTCCAGTGCTCCGTTGCCGCTATTTGTCGGACCGTTAACCAGCATTGTGCCACCGCTTATATATAGAGAGCCGTTGGCATCTATTCCGTCGCCTTCTGCATCTATTGTCACGTATCCGCCGGTTATCCTTATGAAATAAGGACTGTCATTGCTGAAGCTGTTTTCGCCCGGTCTTACATTGACGGAAGAGCCATCTTTGCCGCCGGCCGCATTGAGTCCATCATCGTCAGCTTTAATCTTTATTGAGCCGCCGTTGACCGTTACCGAGGCGCCCTCTAGTCCCTCATAGCATTTGGCTATGTCAATCGTGCCGCTGTTGACTACAAGGGACGTGGTTGCCTGGATACCGTCACTTTCTGCTGTGATTTTGAAGACTCCGCCGTCGATAGAAATCCAGCCCTTCTCGACATCCTCGTCATTGTTTGACTGAAGGCCGTCTCCTCCTGCCGTGATTGCAAATGTGCCGCCCTTTATAGCTATGGAGTCCCTTCCGCGCAAGGCGTCATTGGCCGAAGTGATAGCTATGTTTCCTCCGGTTATTACAAGGTCATCCTTGGAGCCGATGCCATTGTTGAAATTGCCAGTTACGCTCAGAGAGCCTGCTCCGTTTATGGTAAGGTCATCCTGGCTGAAAACAGCTGCGTCTGGCTCGTCCTCGCCTTCGGCGTAATCATACGAAGCCGCGTCTTCAATCTTGTTGCTTGTATCCTTTGCTAGCGTGATGATTGTTTTCTTGGACTGTTTGGAGTAAATAGGAGCGCTGTTTGAGGATTTTAGCTCTGCGCCGTTTAGCACGATTTTCACTGTATCTTCCTGTCCAGCGTCAACTACAATCTGGCCATCGGTCAGCGTTCCGCTGAGTACATATGTGCCGGCTGACTTTATTGTCAGAGTGCCCCCGTTTGCTGAGGCTCCGCTGCCGTCAACGGCAATAGAGTTGCCTCTCAGCGATACTTTGGTTGCAGCAGAGTCATCCCAAGTGCCGTCAATATCCTCGCTGCTGTATTCAACCTTTATCTTACTGGTGGTATCGGATGTTGACGAAGACGATGATGTGTCATTGCTGCACCCGGTCAGAACGGATGCAGCCAATAGTGCGGCGGTAAGCAAGGACAGCAGCTTAATTCTTATTTTGTTCATTTTATTTCCCCCTCATATATAGTAATAGTGTTGGTGTTTATAGCTCACCATGATTTGAAGATATCCGTCCGCAGACGATGTTTAGGTTGCCGTTTCGGCAGCGCAGCTCATCCAGGAATTTTTTTTCTATAGTCGAGCCCTTGAGTATAATCCTGTAATGCAGCTCATAAAGGCTGCCCATATTAGTGGTTTTTACCTTGACAAGCTCCGCTCCTTTTGTGTATTTGTCAAACAAGTCGTCAAATATCCCTTCATAATCCAGGTTTTCCGGGATTGTAATCTTAAGCTCTTTTTCAGTCTCCTTTTGTTCTCCGAACCTGACGCTGTTTAAGAGTAGTGTCATAGCGCCTATTATGGCGAGAAACATAAATGCAATAGTTATATGTCCCATTCCTGTAGCAAGGCCAAGGGCCATTGCCAAAAATATGCTTCCTATTTCTCTTGCACCGCCGGGTATGGAGCGGAAACGGACAAGGCTGAAGGCCCCCATGACGGCTACGCCTGTGCCAAGGTTGCCGTTGACCATGGTGATTATTACCTGCACTATGGCCGGAAGCAGTGCCAGCGTTACAATGAAGTTCTTGCTGTAGATATTGCGAAACATATGGATGAGGGCAACGCCCATTCCAAGGGCAAGTGAGGCTAGAGTGCAAAGCAGAAGGCTTTCGAGGGTTATTGAGCCAGTTGATACTATGTTTGTAATGCTATCCAGCATGGTTGATTCCTCCTTTTTGGTATGTGTTATAAATCAG
The DNA here is from genome assembly GCF_000597865.1 of Peptoclostridium acidaminophilum DSM 3953. Classification (GTDB taxonomy): domain Bacteria; phylum Bacillota; class Clostridia; order Peptostreptococcales; family Peptostreptococcaceae; genus Peptoclostridium_A; species Peptoclostridium_A acidaminophilum. The sequence goes on from NZ_CP007452.1 coordinate 777,254, forward strand.
ATGTTGCTTATAACAGTTTCCGTATTTGGAAAACGAGGTCGGGAATATATTCAATCCGGCAAGGATTTGGCTGAGCCATATGGGCATAGTTCCTGGAATTTTAATCTCCATGAGGATTTTGCCGGGCTCAAGTAGGTGATTTCCCCAGCTGCCCTTTGACGGGTCCAGCAGACATTCTCTGAAACGTATATTTTGATCGAATGTGATCCTCAGATTTGCATCCTCGTTGCCAAATAGGGCCAGCCTGTCATATGCAATGAACACCTTCGGAACTGGCATGTATCTTTTCATGAACCAGTCAATTTCCCCTAGTATCTGGCTTGATGCTGTGGTTTGCTTGCTCAGAGTAAGAAAGCTCAATGCCTCGTCCAAAGAAAGCTGCACTCGCCTTTTGTATACAATCCCATCGAACTTCTTTTTGATTTCAACGAACACATTGTCGCCAGGCTTAGGTATTCCATAGCTGCGAAGCCTTAATTTTTCCTTGTATACTGGCTTTTCTATGGATGTGCGTATTAGTTCGTAGCTGGCTGTGTCGAAATAGACATTGCAGATGGTATGGAAGCCGTAGCTATCCTTTGTCATGTAGGTATCAAGGTTCTGCATAAGAGCTTTATGCTGCTGCTCGCTCAGCATATATTTTTTTTCATAGCGTCTGAATACATCCTGATATTGTGCCATTTGTGACACCTCCATTTGTTTTATATTTCCCTATGCCAATATCATACTGCCCTAAACTGAAATTAGTCTGAAAAAGGATTTCAGACTAATTTCAGAATACAGCTATAAAATATATGGCAATATGAAATATCTAATAACAAGGAAGCAGTTTGTATGATATAATTCAATCAATATAATACAGATAATGGAAAGGGAGTGCGCCATGCGCATACTAATCGTGGAGGACGAGATCCGACTGGCCGAGGCGCTGGGTCAGATAATACAAGAGCAAAAGTACGCTGTTGATGTTGTTCATGATGGTGAAGCTGGATTGGACTATGCGATGAGCGCCATGTATGATGTCATAGTGCTGGATGTCATGCTTCCTAAAAAGAGCGGCTTCGAGGTTGTGCGCGAACTTAGGGAGAACAGAATCACAACGCCAGTCATACTCCTTACAGCCAGGGATGAAATAACGGATAAAGTGACAGGACTGGACTGCGGAGCTGACGACTACATGACAAAGCCGTTTTCTCCGGAGGAGCTTTTGGCCCGCTTAAGAGCTCTTTCCAGGAGACGCGGAGAAGTAGTGCTGGAGGAACTTGCATTTGCGGATCTTACACTCAACTTGTCCACGTACAGCCTGAGTTGCGGCACGAAGTCGGTACATCTGGGATTCAAGGAGTACGAGGTGTTGAATATTTTAATATCAAACCCTAAAATGGTGGTGCCCAAAGAAGACATAATAGTCAAGGTCTGGGGGGCAGAGTCGGACGCAGAGGACAACAATGTGGAGGCCTATATATCATTCCTGCGCAAGAAGTTCTTTTTCCTGGGCTCGAGGGTCAGCATAGGCACGGTCAGGAAGGTAGGATACAGACTGGAGGCTGACGAGGCGTGATAAAAAAGCTGCAAAAAAAATTCATATTCATCAACATGACACTTATAGGCCTTGTGATGATAATAGTATTTGCGGCAATTTGCTTTTTCAGCTATCAGTGGACAGCAAGGGATAGCTATAGGGCCATGGAAAAGGTCATAGAAAGAGAAGGCATGCCGCCGCCTCTGTTGGAAATTGGCAAAAAGCGCCATCCGGACATAGGGACTATGATTCCAATATTCACCGTGACAATCGATGAAACTGGAAATACAATAGACTCGTCGAAGGAAAATGTCACCGTCTCAGACGAGGTGGTCTCAGAAGTTACAAAGCGCGTACTTGAAAGGGACGAGCAAAACGGAATAATGCTGGACTTGCGGCTTAGGTTCCTCGTCATGCAGACCCCTGGAGGTACAAAGATAGCTTTTGCGGACATGGGAAGGGAGATGGACTCTATGACTAATCTGCTGCTCACTTTGCTGCTTGTCGGACTTGGAGGCCTGATAGCCTTCTTCTTTATAAGCCTGTTTCTTTCAGGCTGGGCGCTGCGTCCGGCGGAAAAGGCCTGGGAGCAGCAGAGGCAGTTTGTGGCCGATGCTTCGCACGAGCTTAAAACGCCTCTGACGGTAATACTTGCGAATACAGGGATACTGCTTTCTCACAGGCAGGATACCATTGAAGAGCAGTCTAAATGGATAGAGCACACCCGGGCGGAAGCCAACAGGATGAAAAAGCTGGTTGATGACCTGCTGTTCCTGGCTAAATCCGATGCATCACAGACACATGCGCTGCAAGCCAGGCTCAATTTCAGCGACTCAGTATGGAGATGCCTGCTACCGTTTGAACCGGTAGCCTATGAGCAGGGGATAACTGTAAGCAGCGATATTGATCCGGATATAATGCTTGTCGGGGATGAGGGGCAGCTCAAGCAGCTTATTTTAATACTTCTTGACAATGCCTGCAAGTATGCCGGAAAAAGCGGAACAGTCACATTGAAACTACAGCGAGTTCAAGAGAGTGTACGATTGTCGGTTAACAACACTGGAGCGCCAATCATACCTGAGCATCTGGAGCATATTTTCGAGCGTTTCTATCGCTCTGACAGCTCAAGGTCACGTGAAGAAGGCGGTTATGGACTTGGGCTTGCCATCGCCAAGGCAATAGTGGAAAATCATAGGGGAAATATTTCGGTGGAAAGCAGCGAGCAGTTCGGCACTACATTCACTGTATGCTTTCCAAGCAAAGCGGCTAGTGAAAAAGCATAGTGGCAGCAAATATGGAAGGATGGGAATATATATTTGGAAATAAGGGTATATTAAAAATCAGGTTATTAAAGAATGCTTAAAAATTTATTTGTTATGTTATAAGGAGAAAACTATATGGAAATAGGTATGGACAGATTACTGTTCGCTTTTGGGCTTACACTGTTTGCAGGTTTATCTACGGGCATTGGAAGCGCTCTTGCTTTTTACGCTAAGAAAACGGATGAAAGGTTCCTGTCAGCAGCTCTGGGTTTTTCGGCCGGCGTCATGATATATGTCTCCATGATAGAGATATTCGCGAAGGCGAGGCAATCTTTGGAAGTGTGCTGCGGAGCCACAAAGGGGTATTGGATTGCCACTATTGCCTTTTTCGGAGGGATAGCTGTAATAGGTCTGATTGACAAATTCGTACCCACATTTGAGAACCCCCACGAGATTCGAGATGTAAGCGAGATGGAAAACGGTAAGAAAAATGGCCATGAGCTCATGCGAATGGGGCTTTTTTCGGCACTCGCCATAGGAATCCACAACTTTCCTGAAGGCTTGGCGACATTTGCTGGAGCAATACAGGATCCCACCCTGGGAATTAGCATAGCAGTGGCTATAGCGATACACAACATTCCTGAGGGAATAGCAGTTTCGGTGCCGATTTTCTATGCGACAGGAGACAGAAAAAAGGCATTCAAATATTCATTTATTTCGGGGCTCTCAGAGCCGATTGGGGCCATTTTTGGATATTTTATACTAATGAGATTCTTCAATGACGGCATGTTTGGAATATTGTTCGCGGGAGTAGCAGGGATAATGGTATACATATCTCTTGACGAGCTCCTTCCGGCGGCAGAAAAATACGGGGAACATCACATAGCAATCTATGGCCTGATTTCGGGAATGATTGTGATGGCAGGCAGTCTGCTGATGTTCGCATAACCTGTATGTGTTGAAATTAAATCGACGACTGCCAGGTTGAGTTTAATCCTGATTGCAATGTGCCCTGCTGAGTTAATCTGTGGGGCTTTTTTTGGAATGTTGTCGGGACATATGCTGATTTGATATACTCTAAGCAACAAGGTAAAAATAAGTAGTATATTTTATGTGAGGAGATATTCTTATGATAAGATTTGAATGTGATTACGCAGAGGGAGCGCACCCTAAAATACTCCAAAAGATGATGGAAACAAATTTGGAACAGACACCTGGCTACGGAGTCGATGTTTACTGTGAAAGTGCAAGGAAGAAAATAAAGGAGCTGTGTGGGAATGATGAATTAGACGTGCACTTCCTTGTGGGAGGTACGCAGGCCAACATGACGGTAATCAGCTCAATTCTTCGTCCCCATCAAGGCGTGATTTCTGCTAATACTGGACATATAAACGTTCACGAGACAGGAGCCATTGAAGCTACAGGGCACAAGGTGCTGACTGTTGCTAGCGCTGACGGGAAAATCACAGCAAAGCAAGTGAAAGAGGTATATGAAGGACACTGGAATGATGTGACCCATGAGCATATGGTTCAGCCCGGAATGGTATACATATCGCATCCAACGGAGAATGGAACTACATACACAAAGCCGGAATTGGAAGCTCTCAGCAAGGTATGCAAGGAGTGCAGGCTGCCGCTGTTTATGGATGGCGCCCGCTTGGGATACGGCCTTAAAGCTCACGGCAACGATTTGACGATCTTAGACATTGCGGCGCTAACGGATATTTTCTATATAGGCGGTACAAAAGTAGGCGCACTGTTTGGTGAAGCAGTAGTAATTACAAATGAGGACCTGAAAAAGGATTTTCGATATCTCATAAAGCAGCGCGGCGGCATGCTTGCAAAAGGACGCCTGCTGGGAATACAATTTGATGTACTTTTTAATGACGGTCTTTATTTTGAGCTTTCAGAGCATGCAGTAAATATGGCGATGATTATTAAAAATGCTTTTAGGGAGAAAGGCTATGAATTTCTGTATGATTCCTATACAAATCAGCAATTCCCAATTATTCCGGATGACAAGCTTGAAATCCTATCTCAAAAATATTCATATTCATTCTGGGAAAAAGCGGATGAAAGAAATACGGCCGTACGTTTCTGCACAAGCTGGGCAACCAGGGAAGACGATGTGAAATCGCTTGTATCGGATATAGCAAGTCTGTAGGGCGGTTTATTTTGCATGCTGGATAAATTATTAGGGGGCTTTGAAAAGGTTACATTTTTATTATAAAAACAATGATTTTGTAGTATAATAATATTTGCATGGCAAAACATATAAAAACGTATGCAATCTAATTCTAAAAACCAGGAGGAAATGAAATGGCTGAACTAAAAGGAACAAAAACAGAAGCAAACCTTATGGCGGCTTTTGCCGGTGAATCTCAGGCAAGAAACAAGTATACATACTATGCAAGTGTTGCAAAAAAAGAAGGCTACGCTCAGATAGCGGCACTTTTTACTGAGACGGCAGACAATGAAAAGGAGCATGCAAAGATATGGTTCAAGCTGCTGCACGGCGGCATGCCTGATACAATTCAGAACCTGAAGGATGCAGCAAATGGCGAGAATTACGAGTGGACAGACATGTACGATACCTTTGCTAAGGAAGCCAGAGAAGAAGGCTTTGATAAAATAGCATACCTTTTCGAGGAAGTCGGAAAAATAGAAAAGGAGCATGAAGAAAGATACAGAAAGCTGCTCCAGAACATAGAAGCGGGTAAAGTGTTTACAAGGGATGAAGAGACAACATGGCAGTGTGCAAACTGTGGGCACATACATAAAGGGAAAATTGCGCCTGAAATGTGCCCTGTATGCGACCATCCAAAGGCTTACTTCCAGGTACTTGCTCAAAATTATTAAACCAAAACTTGATTAAGACATAAAAACCCTCAGTGTTGCTTGTGACTGAGGGTTTTCTGGGTTCAGCACAAAAATGAAAGAGGTGTATTGAATTTGCGATTAATTAATAATATATTACTTGTTCTAATATTATCACTGTTGTCTGCGTTCATATATTTCATACAGTTCCTTTTATTCCACAATCCGGCAGATACTTTCTTTTACCTGTTTCAGGACCTGGCATTTGTTCCTATGCAGGCTATAGTTGTGACACTTGTGCTCAACAAGCTGCTGAATGTGATAGAAAAAAGACACCAGCTTAAGAAGATAAATGTAATAATCAGCGCATTTTTCGCTGAAACCGGTATGTCAATAATGTATGCTTTGTCGGAGCTTGACGGAAATGACAATTTCAGAAAACTGGACATGACTGATTTGAGCAGCAAAGGCAAGATTAAGGCTATAAAAAATGAAATCAAGGAATTCAAATACGATATACAGGCTACTCCCGAAAGGCTGGAAAATTTAAGGGATATACTGTCTCAAAAAAAATCCTTCTTGATAAAAATGCTTGAAAACTCAAACCTGTATGAGCATGATTCCTTTACAGACATGATATGGTCGGTTTTCCATATTGCGGACGAGCTGCAGAATTTGGAAAGCATGAGTAGTGTAAGGGCGGAAGACTGTGAGCATCTGAAGACAGATATATTAAGGGCATACCCAATGGTTCTGTCGGAATGGGTGGACTACATGAAATATCTGCGTGATGACTACCCATACCTTTTCAGCCTGGCTTTAAGGAAGAATCAGCTGAGTAGTGACTAGACTATTTTAGTAAAGCTGCACCAAAAACGGTGCGGCTTTTCGTGTATTTCTAAAGGATTGTCGGGTATAATGAATCCATAGATAGATTCAGGAAGAGAGGGAAAATTGATGGACTTTGACAGGAATCAGATGAAAAAATTAATGATTCTCATATCGTTTGCAATAATACTCATGTGGCTGCTAGATAACCTTTCAGAAGTATGGAAGTTGGTTTCGGGAATCCTTGGGATAATAAGCCCCTTTGTAATCGGATTTGCAATCGCATTCATATTTAATACACCAATGATGTTCCTAGAAAAAAAGCTGTTTGGAGAAAAAGGCATATTCAGCAAGATGGGTCAAAATCTCAAACGTCCTTTTAGCTATGTAATCACACTCATACTTTTTGTGGGAATTCTAAATCTAGTGTCTTTTATAATTGTTCCGGAGATGATAAACACTATTCAGGATTTATCTGTTAAAATTCCATCTTACTGGGGGAGTATTAAAGATTGGACAAGTGAGAATCTTAAGGAGAAAAAACAGCTTATAGATTGGATAAGCGGCATAGACCTTGATTGGGAGGTCATACAATCTAATGCTATTGCGTTTCTAAAAAGCAGCATATTGGACTGGATAGGATCGACATTCACATTTGCATCTTCAATTTTTAGTGGAGTAACTACGTTCTTGCTGGCATTCGTATTTTCTATATATTTGCTTCTGCAGAAAGAGACTCTCATAAGTCAGTTAAAGAAGCTAATAGATGCATTTTTCCCTGACAGGATCGCAAACAAGCTGCTTTATGTTGGAACACTGTCAAACAGTGTATTTTCAAGCTTTATTTCGGGCCAGGTGCTGGAAGCGATAATAATAGGCTTGCTGTTTTTTATAGCTATGATTATATTCAAATTCCCATACGCTCTTATGATAAGCGTTCTTATAGGCATAACCGCGCTTATTCCTGTATTTGGTGCCTTCATAGGGTGTATTTTGGGAGGTTTTTTCATACTCGTGGCTGACCCTGTAAAGGCGGCCTGGTTCCTTGCTATGTTTCTTGTAATACAGCAAATAGAGGGGAACCTTATATATCCTCAGGTGGTTGGAAAGGCGTCGGGGCTGCCATCAGTGTGGATACTAGTTGCAGTGACTGTAGGCGGCAGCCTGATGGGGGTGCTTGGAATACTTCTTTTCATACCGCTTGCGTCGGTTATTTACAGGCTCCTTGGCGAATACGTAAACTACAGGCTTGAGATGAAAAAAGCCAGGAAAGGCCAGAACGCATAGCTAAGCGATACGGCAGCTGCAATATGGAGCCCTTTCCTGGCTCTGTTTTTTTCATATGTTCATGAAGAAGTATGTTATCATGATAATTTCAGCGCATATTTTCAAGAATGTTCCCCCGAGAAAGCCTACGATAGTTCCGAAGCCAACTCGTATTGCCAGATTCAGGCTTTCTCCACGTAGCAGCTCGGCTGCTACAGCCCCAAGAAATGGTCCTGTAACGATTCCCAGAGGACCAAAAAAAATTATGCCTAAAATCGTTCCTGTTGCCGCACCCCATATAGCTTGTTTGCTTCCACCGAAGCTTTGCGTACCTACAACAGAGGCTATGAAATCGACAGCGAAAATTAACAATAGAACTAGTGCCTGAATGAGGAAAAAGGTCACGTCCAGAGTTGAAAAATCAGTCATAAATCCGTATGAAAACATGCCGACGTATATGAGTATGGCACCGGGCAATACAGGTAGTACGGTTCCTAAAACGCCGACTGCAAACAATATGATTGACAGGATCAAAGCCGTGTTTTCCAAAGCAAAGCCTCCTTTAAAAATTGCAAGAACCAATTACTATTGCTTTTGTATTATATTATAATTCCAAATTATTAGAAAGTTGCATTAGTTTTGCGTTAGAATGAATCCTCTATGATGTTTTGAACTGGGCTTTTACTGGTATTACTATATTAAGGATCCTTTAACTGTCGAGTTATATTATAGAGGGAGGCAAGCACATGAAATATGCGAGCGAAGATTTGGTTAATGAGCATAAGGAAATTTTAACGGGATTAAAAATTCTTGAAAAGCTGTTCATGCTACTCGATGACAATAAAGAGGTTGAAGCTGAAGATATTAAGGGGATAGTGAATTTCCTCAAGCTGTTTGCTGACAAGTGCCACCACGGGAAGGAAGAAGGAATTCTATTTCCATCCATGGAAAAAGCTGGAATACAGAATGAAAACGGACCAATAGGAGAGCTGCTCAGCGAGCATGTTCAGGGAAGAAAATATGTAGCTCAAATGTTGGCATCTGTTGATGGAGAACCGATAAAAACGGACGATTTCATTCAAGCTGCATCAGCTTATATATCACTTCTCCGTGCGCACATAATAAAAGAAAATACAGTCGTGTTTCCAATGGGAGACAAGCTTATACCGGTTGAGGAGCAAAGGCAGCTTCTTGAACAATTTGAGGAATTTGAAGAAACGGTGATGGGAAAAGGTACGCATGAAAAACTGCATGAAATGCTTCATGAATTTAAGGACAAATACTTGTAATTAAATATTACAGCTCCATTATAATTATGGATTTCATATGCTATACTATTGTTAGCATTAACTTCCTGGTTTGACTTATGCTTTTGGTAAATAGCTTATTTGCCAAGCTTAGAGGCTAATGCTTTTTTATGTTGAAAATGCTTTGATGCAGATATAAATCAATATCCAATAATGGAGGAAGACAGTAAAAATGAATAAACCAGAACTGTTAGGAAGATGGACAAAACAAAAGTCCGAAGAGCTTTATGGGATTAAAAACTGGGGTGCAGGTTATTTTTCGATTTCTGGTGATGGTGAAGTTATGGTTAATGCCTCCAAGGACGACAATACTGCAGCAGTAAGTCTTATGGACATCGTTTCAGGCGTAAGAGAGCGCGGGCTGGATATGCCTGTTTTGCTGCGTTTTGAAAACTTGCTGGATTCGCAGATTTCTTTCCTTAACAACTCCTTCAATAAAGCGATGAAAAAACTAGAATATAAGGGTGAATACCGCGGCGTTTATCCCGTTAAGGTAAACCAGCAGCAACAGGTAATTGAAGAGGTTACTAAGTTCGGCCAGCGTTACCACCACGGCTTGGAGGTAGGCAGCAAGCCGGAGCTTATAGCGGCGCTTTCTCTGATGCAGGATAAGGAAGCCTGCCTTATATGCAACGGCTACAAGGATGAGGAATTCATAGATTTGGGCCTTTATGCCGTTAAGATGGGTTTCAAGTGTTTCTTTGTAATGGAGAATCCAAGCGAGCTGGACATAATACTTGACCGCTCAAAGACTCTTGGGATTCAGCCAAATATAGGAATACGCATTAAGCTTTCAGCGAAAGCTGGAGGGCACTGGACTGATTCTGGCGGAGACCGTAGCATATTCGGTCTCAACGTGTCTCAGCTGATAGAGACTGTGGACAGGCTCAAAGAGAAGGGAATGCTTGATTGCTTAAAACTTCTTCATTATCACCTTGGCTCGCAGATACCCAACATACGCGACATCCGGTCTGCCGTGCTGGAGGCAACTCAAGTATACGCGGAGCTTGTGAAAGAGGGAGCTCCAATGGGCTATCTTGATTTAGGCGGAGGCCTTGCGGTGGACTATGATGGTTCTAACACGAACTACACTTGCAGCCGTAACTATTCAGTCGAGGAGTACTGCTCAGACATTGTTGAAGCTGTAATGTCCGTGCTGGATACAAGCAACGTGCCGCATCCAGTGATAGTGACTGAATCGGGACGCTCTACAGTAGCCTACTATTCGGTGCTGCTGTTCAATGTCCTCGATGTGGAAAAATTTGAGGAATACGACATTCCAGAGCAGCTTGACGATAATGCATCGGAGCAAATCAAAAACTTGTTTGATGTCCATAAAAGCATCAACCTCAGGAACATACAGGAGTGCTACAATGACGCACTCTACTATAGGGACGAAATCCGAGACATGTTCAAGCATGGCAGAATAAACCTGCGTGATAGGGCATTCTCGGAAAAAATATTCTGGAATACAATAAATCAGATTGCAAAGGAAAAGAAAAAAATAAAAAAACCTCTGCCTGATCTTGAAGATCTAGAGAGCGCAATCGCAGACATATACTACTGCAATTTCTCGGTGTTCCAGTCAATTCCGGATAGTTGGGCAATTGATCAGCTGTTCCCAATAATGCCTATACACCGCCTTCTGGAATTGCCAAAGCGCAATGCAGTCATTGCCGATATAACATGTGACTGTGACGGAAAGATTGACCGCTTCATAGACATCCATGACGTGAGGACAACGCTGCCTCTGCATGACATGAAAAACGGAGATGACTATTTCCTGGGAGCTTTCCTTGTAGGAGCCTACCAGGAGACGCTGGGCGATCTCCACAACCTGTTTGGAGATACAAACGTAGTTAGCGTTAGAATAAATCCTGACGGCACATATGATCTTGTCAAGGAAATACAAGGGGACAGCGTGGCTGATGTGCTTTCATATGTGGAGTTTGATCCGAAGGACATGGTTGTGAGATTCCGCAAAACAGCCGAAGCCGCTATACGTGACGGCCTTATAAAGACCAGTGACAGACGCGAAATCATGCGCGCATTCGAAAGCGGACTCCGCGGATATACCTACTATGAGCGCTAGATAACATAGGTCCCTCAGAATCAATTTCTGAGGGATTTTTTGCAGAAATATGCAGAAACAAATGAATACATGTGAAGATATAATGATTTATAATTGGGGTATAATTACAACGGCTAATAAGTCGGAAGTGGAATACTTAAGGAGACGAATGCTATGAAATATCTGGTAATTGGTGCAGGAGGCACCGGCGCTTCAATAGGTGGTTTTTTGGCATACAAGGGCAAGGATGTAACATTTATAGCAAGAGGGGAGCATTTGAAGGCTCTAAGGCAAAATGGCCTGCTGCTTCACTCGGGGCGTATTGGGGAAGTGAAGATTGAAAATGTAAAGGCATGCATAGCAGATGATCTGCTTGCTGACCACTTGAAAATTCTGGACGGATTTACTCCTGATACAACAGCTTCGCTCCAAAAGGATCTGGATGCAAAAAAAGAAAGCGAAGTGGATCAGATAATATTCGATATAATAAGAATGTCTGAAAAATATAATGTGGACATGCCTGTTTATAGAGAAATAGCACTTCATTTTGGATACAAGTCTTGAAAATAATGATGCAAGGGGGTGTATTTTTTGAAAAATCAGAGGAAATCAATAGAGCCTAATCTGTATGCTGCATCAACAATTATTGTAATTCTAGTTTTTGCATTCGTAACGTTATTAAAGGGACCGGCATTTGCCGACGAAATGACATATGAAATACCCAGCATGAACGTAGTGGCCGATGTCGGAAAAGACGGCTCCGTGCACGTTGTAGAGAATCTGGAATATTACTTCAGCGGAGAAGGTCATGGAATATACAGGTCACTTGGGACATCTGGGAGCGAAGGGATAGAAATATTAAAATTATCGACTGCAGACAGTCAGGGTGAGACTGTGTTCACAAGGAATGACAGTGGGCAGGAAGGTACATATCAGCTTTTTCAGGAAGGCGACAACATTACTCTGAAGATTTTCAAGAACACAACTGATTCTGGCAGGATCTTTAGAATTGAATATTTGGTGAAGGGCGCGGCAAAAAAGATATAGCGACACTGGAGAGCTATATTGGAAGTTCATGGGCACAGAGACTAGCGTTGAAATAGGCCGTTTTGATGTGACTGTGAATGTTCCGGATGAGAGCTTCAAGCAGGGCGACATAAGGGCGTGGGGGCATGGGCCTCTCGAGGGAAGTCTTGATGTGTTTGCCAATTCGGCGGTATTTTCTGTAGACAGCTTGCCGCCAAACACAATGGTGGAGGCGAGGCTGCTTTTCCCCAAATCATATCTGTCGCAGGCCCAGGAAATAAATACCGAGCGCGTTGATACGGTGCTTGCAGAGGAGGCAAGATGGGCAGACGAGGCAAATGCTATAAGGATGAAGGCTAGGATTCTGCTGTCACTTGCTGCGCTACTTATTGTCCTTGAATTGGCTCTAGCTGTATATCTCTATTTCAGATATGACAAGGAGCATAAGGCAGAATTTGAAGGTGAGTATTACAGGGAGCTCCCTGGCGATTATTCTCCCGCCGAGATGTCAGCGCTCATGACCTTTGGAAGGATATCTCCAAATGACGTTACAGCAACCGTAATGGATCTTGTAAGAAGAAAAAAGCTGCTAGTTGAGGACATAACCTATACGGAAGACAGATTTCTCCTTCCGGACAAGGATATTGAGTCGATACTCATAAGGAAAGCCGACAGCTTTGATGAGTCGGCTATGAAAGAACACGAGAAAAGGCTTGTCAGCTGGCTGATAGACGACATGGGCGACGGAAGAGAAGTGATTCTCAGCCAGCTTGAAAAATCTATAAAGAGAGACAAATCTACCGCAATGCTCTATAAGAGCGGATATGAGCTTTTTGTGGATTCGGCAAAGGATGCTGCTCAAATCAGGGGCTTTTTCGAGGAAGGCATGAGCGGAGCTCGCATAGGGGCTATACTCTTGGGGATAGCCGGCGTATTCGGCGGAGTAGCGCTTATAGCTATGCTTACGGCCATAGGTCTCGGTGTTGCTCTCATAGCCACTTCGATTGGGCTTGTGCTGTACTCGGCGTTAATCAAAAAGCGTACAAGATACGGTGCCGAACAGTATGGAATGTGGAAGGCATTTAAGAGATTCCTAAGGCACTTTAGCCAGTTGGACAAGGCGCAGCTTCCTTCAATTGTAATGTGGGAGCATTACCTTGTCTATGCAATAAGCCTTGGGGTTGCTGCCGAAGTGATAAAGGCGCTCAAGATTATTTATCCGCCGGAGGCGTTCCAGGCTGCAGGCCTGACATACCTAGGACATTCCTACGGCCGAGGTATGAGCCCGGTCTCATCATTTGATACGATTACAAACAGCATTTCAAGCTCGACAACAAAGGCGCTCAGCGCCGCAACGTCACAGCTTTCATCGTCTGGAGGCGGAGGAGGAGGTTTCTCCGGAGGCGGCGGAGGTGGCGGAGGTGGTGGCGGCACCGGCGGATTCTAGGCTGACAAATAAAAGTTGGTTTTGCATAACAACATATTCATACAAAATAAAAAGGAGGGTGCGTTATGAAAATAGTATACTTTTTAATAGGTCTGCTGCTTATCGTTGGTGTATTCGTAGTATCGGTTTACAACGGCCTAATTGTTAAGAGGAACAGGGTAAAGAACGCGTGGGCGCAGGTGGATGTGCAGCTCAAGAAAAGATTCGACCTGATACCAAACATAGTTGAAACTGTGAAGGGATATGCAGCGCATGAGAAGTCCACTTTCGAAGCGATTACAAAGGCAAGGACTGCATTCCAGTCAGCCCAAACTCCGGTGCAGGAGGCTGAAGCCAACAACATGATGACAGCGGCGCTTGGAAGGCTGTTTGCTGTAGCAGAGGCTTACCCGGAGCTCAAGGCAAGCGCCAACTTCATGGAGCTTCAAAACCAGCTGAGCGAGGTTGAGGACAAGATAGCCTTTGCAAGACAGTTCTACAACGACACGGTGCTCATGTACAACAACGCTATTCAGGTGTTCCCGAGCAACATAGTGGCCAACATGTTCGGATTCATGGAGGAGTTCTTCTTCCAGGCTGAAGAGACGGAAAAAGAGGCTCCACAGGTTAGATTTTAATGCTCGAGTGCAATACAATAGAAAACGGCAATGTGTATTATGTTGAAAATGCAAGTAGGAACGTATATTCAGCAAGGCTTGGAAATCAATAAATTAAATAATTGTAATAGGGATATTTGTTTGGTATAATTTCTATAAGGTACGTGTGCATTGAGTTGTATTTTACTCTTGAATCAGAAAATGTTCAGAAAATAATTTGTACTAGGTGGTTAGATGACAAAAGGACAAGTTGAAGCACAGATAAGTGAAGCAATAAGTAAGTTTGAATTTGAACACATGGGGCGAGGTCCTGAGAGGATACGTACAATTATTTTTCAGGATATGATAGTAATCAGAATCAAGGGTTTTTTAAGCGTATCGGAAAAAAGTCTGTCTCAGACAAAGGAAGGCGTTGAGCTTGTCAAAAGAATGAGGACCGCTCTTTTTGAGAATGCTCGAGATCTTTTGGAGGAAACAATTAAGTCTGTAATAGATGTGGATATAATAAGCACATATTCTGATGTGAGCACAAGGACAGGCGAAAAAATAATTGCCATAGTGGCAGACAGGGATATTGAAAAAACAATAATATAGTTTTAATTGGAAGATGAGTCGAAGGGTTTTAAACCAGTTGATGAGTAAGCCAATAGCAAGCTTCGTAAGGAAGATTGCTATTGGCTTTTTTTGTTGACGTTAATACTTTAACATTTTTTTTAAAAAAGAGGGAAAAGAGGTGGTCTAGTGAAAAACAAAGATATTTCCAGATTGTTTCCGCCGGGAACCATAGGGATAATAGGAGGCGGCCAACTGGGTCGCATGCTCTGCCAAGAGGCAAAGCAGATGGGTTACAGAGTAGTAGTGCTTGATCCGTCGCCGAATTCACCAGCCGGTCAAGTTGCAGATGAGCAAATTGTCGCAGATTTTGCTGATATCACGTCATTAAGGGAGCTGGCAGCCAAGACGGATGTAGTTACGTTTGAGTTTGAACACTTGGACGCTAATGCACTCAGACTAATAGAGACGGAAGGGTGTACGGTGGTGCCATCATCTAGCACATTGATGAAAATCAACAATAAATATATGCAAAAGAGCATGTTGAAAAAAGAAGGCATAAAGGTGCCGGCTTTCAGACGTATTCGAAGCCTTGAGGAACTGGAGAGAGCGTTAATTGATTACGGCGGAAAAATGGTGCTAAAGCTCTGCAAGGGAGGATATGACGGAAAAGGGAATATTGTGATTTCCGAATCGGACGACCTTAAAAGCATTTATGATGAGGTTAGTGGATTTGAGTTGATGGCTGAGGAATTTGTGGACTATGTAAAAGAAGTTTCGATAATTGTTGCCAGGAATAATGAGGGCTCAGCATTATACCCGGTTGCGGAGAATATCCACAAAGACAGTATACTAATTAAATCAGTAGTTCCTGCAGAAATTAGTCCCGAAGCTGAAAACAGAATAAAGGATATGGCGGAAAGGGTTGCAGAAGTCATAGATGACATAGGCATATTCTGCATAGAACTGTTTTTAACCGCTGATTCGCAAGTGCTTGTAAATGAGATAGCACCACGGCCACACAACTCGGGACATTACACTATTGAAGGCTGCGTAGCATCCCAGTTTGAGCAGCTTATCAGGATAATGACCGGAATGCCTCTTGGGTCTGCCAGGCTAAAGGCTAGAAGCGCAATGTACAACATATTGGGCAGCAGCGATGTAGAGGGAGACTATAGCATAGAGGGAGTGGAAGAAGTGCTTGGCATGGAGGATTGTCACCTGCACCTTTACGGCAAGCCGAAATCCGGATACCTCAAAAAAATAGGCCATATCACGGCGTTGGACGATTCTATGGAGTCGGCCCTCAGCAAAGCCCAAAAGGCTATAGAAAGCATAAAAATCACAGGGAGGAATTTGTAAATGTACAGCAATGCTGAAAATAAATCGAATCCAATTGTAGGAATAATAATGGGAAGTGAGTCAGATCTTGAGGTAATGAAGCCAGCCGCAGCAACAATGGCCGAGTTTGGAATACCATTTGAAATAAAGGTGGTATCTGCCCACAGAACTCCCGACAGGCTTTATGAGTACTCTAAAAATGCACATATAAGAGGACTTGAGGTGATAATAGCTGGGGCCGGAGGTGCCGCCCATCTGCCTGGAATGGCAGCATCACTTACGCCTTTGCCTGTTATAGGGGTGCCTGTAAGACTTAAGCATCTTGACGGCATGGATTCTCTTATGTCAATAGTTCAGATGCCTTCAGGAGTCCCGGTGGCAACTGTTGGAATAAACAATGCGAAAAATGCCGGCATACTTGCAGCCAGGATTCTGAGCATTAAATATCCAGATATAAGAAGCAGGCTTGAGGTGAGTGCAGCAACGACAAAAGAAAGCGTAATATTCGATCTGGAAGACAAACTATAAGAATACGGAGGTATATGGATGGAGTATAGAATAGATAAAGGAGGCGTTGTATCAATGAAAAAATGGCTGTATATATTATTGGGAATTGTCATCATGATGAGTCTTGGCACTGTATATTCCTGGAGTATTTTCAGAATTCCAATAGAGGAAAAGTTCGGAATAGGTGCGACACAAAGCGGTTTTCCCTACATGGTTTCGTTGGCATCATACGCGATGTTTATGCTTATAAGCGGAAGATATCTGGACAAATTTAGTCCAAGAACAATAATCATCACTGGAGGCTTACTGGTGGGATTGGGTTGGACGCTTTCTGGCCTTGCGGAGAATATTTATCAGCTGACTGCAACCTACGGATTAATTACAGGAGCTGGAGTAGGCATAGTATACGGCGTTCCGATGTCTGTGGCTGCCAAGTGGTTTCCTGAAAAGAGAGGCCTTGTTGTAGGTCTTGTGCTTGGAGGGTTCGGCTTGTCGCCTTTCATAACAGCTCCTATTGCAAGATACCTTATTGAAGAATTCGGCATAATGCGTTCATTTCAGATTTTGGGAGTCTCTTTCGGAATATTGTTACCACTGCTGTCATGGCCCTTCGAATACCCTTCGGCTCATTCTGGCAATGGAAGAGCCGCCAGCATTGGAGAGATGTCACATGGCATTGACACAAAAAACATGTTAAAAACAAGAAGCTTCAAGAATATGTATTTCTGCTTCATGATCGGGGCAATGATTGGCTTGATAATGATAGGAATGACAAGCAGTGTCGGAATCGAATTGATAGGGATAGATCCTGGCAGAGTAGCCATATTTACATCATTGTTTGCTGTTTTCAATGGTGTGGGAAGACCCTTGTTTGGTTGGGTTGCCGACAGATTTGAGATTAAGAACGCCATGGCTGTGTCATACGGACTTATAATCGCGGCTGCTTCACTCATGCTTATGGCGAAGGATGAAAGCACAGTCCTGTATTCAGTTGCCTTTTCTCTGTTCTGGCTTAATTTGGGGGGCTGGCTGTCAATAGCCCCAACTGCTACAACAAGGCTTTATGGGGTTAAGCATTACAGTCAGAACTATGGCGTAGTTTTTACGGCTTATGGAATTGCAGCAGTTGTAGGCGTCCTGGCATCCGGGTTTCTAAAAGATGCAATGGGAAACTATAATTCAATATTTATTATGGTCATAGTTCTTGGGTTTGTTGGCATATTGCTGTCTCGAAATGTTGAAATAGAAGCTCGCGAAAATCAGGCGTTAGAAAAAAAAGACAATAAAGAGCCCCAATCAGTAGCTTGAAAGTAAAAAAGACTGTCTCGTTCGAAAGTTTAAATCCGAACTGAGACAGTCTTTTTTTATTCATTTATTCAGTTATATCAGCGTGGTATTCTTGAAGAGATTTTAGCTGTGATTGATTAGAACCAGCTTCATTGTATGCTGCTATGCCTTTTGCACTTGCAAGTGCTGCGGTCATAGTAGTCATGTACGGTATCTTGGCTTTTATTGCAGCCTTACGGATATATGAATCGTCAACCTGGCTGCGCTTGTCAAGAGCAGTGTTTATAACCATGTTTATATCTTTGTTTGTAATGGCGTCAACAATATTTGGACGTCCTTCCTGAAGCTTGTTTATTAACTCTGACTTTACGCCGTTTTCCTGCAGGAATTTATTTGTTCCCTCTGTAGCTTTTATTGTGAAGCCTATTTGAGCGAACTCTTTTGCAACCTCGAGAGCTGCAGCCTTGTCCTGATCTGTAACGCTTATAAGCACAGTGCCTGAAGTTGGCAGTGTAGACTGAGCAGCCTCCTGTGACTTGTAGAAGGCCAGACCGAAGGAATCGGCAAGTCCTAGTACCTCACCAGTTGAACGCATTTCAGGTCCGAGAACCGGGTCAACCTCTGGGAACATGTTGAATGGGAACACTGATTCCTTTACGCCGTAGTGGTTTATTTTCTTATTCTTAAGATTGCTTATGGAATATTCCTTGCCGGAATACTCCGCCATCATTATCTCTGTTGCGATACGGGCCATAGATACGTTGCATACCTTCGATACTAAAGGAACTGTCCTTGAAGCTCTTGGGTTGGCTTCCAGAACGTATACCTTTTCGTCTGCAATTGCATACTGCATGTTCATAAGGCCTATAACGTTCATTTCCTTAGCTATTTTCTTTGTATATTCCACGATTGTATCAAGGTGTATTTGTGGAATGCTTGTAGGCGGTATTACGCACGCAGAGTCTCCTGAGTGTATACCTGCAAGCTCAATGTGTTCCATTACTGCAGGAACAAAAGCGTCATTTCCTGTGGATATTGCATCAGCTTCTGCTTCTATAGCGTTGTTTAGGAACCTGTCTATAAGTATAGGCCTGTCCGGAGTCACACCTACTGCAGCAGCCATGTACTGACGAAGCATTTCCTCATCGTGAACAATTTCCATTCCACGTCCGCCTAGAACGTAAGAAGGTCTAACCATAAGAGGGTAGCCGATTCTATTAGCTATTTCAACGGCTTCGTCCACATTTACGGCCATACCTGATTCAGGCATAGGGATTTCAAGTTTTTCCATTATCATGCGGAACTGGTCACGGTCTTCTGCAAGGTCTATAGTTGCTGGAGATGTGCCAAGAATATTCACGCCAGCTTTCTCAAGCTCTTCGGCTATATTCAAAGGAGTCTGGCCGCCAAACTGAACTATAACGCCAAGAGGCTTCTCCTTTTCGTATATGCTAAGAACGTCTTCTACTGTCAGAGGCTCAAAGTATAGTTTGTCTGATGTATCGTAGTCGGTTGAAACTGTCTCAGGGTTGCAGTTTACGATTACAGTCTCATAGCCAAGATCGCGAAGCGCGAATGCCGTATGCACGCAGCAGTAGTCGAACTCTATTCCCTGGCCTATACGGTTAGGTCCTCCGCCAAGTATCATTACCTTTGGCTTGTCGCTGGCTGTAGTCGTGTCTGGCGCATTGTATGTCGAGAAGTAGTATGATGCGTCTTCAACTCCGCTTACCGGCACTGCCTCCCAGCCCTCAACAACTCCAAGGGCAGTTCTGTGCTGACGGATTTCAGCCTCTGGCATATTAAGAAGCATTGAAAGATAACGGTCTGCAAAACCGCTTTTCTTGGCTTCAACCATAAGCTCGTCAGGTAGCTTTTCGCCTTTATATTTCAATATCTGCTCTTCAAGCATTACAAGATCCTTCATCTGCTCGAGGAACCATGGCTTTATGTGTGTCAGCTTGTAAAGCTGCTCAATGTCAGCGCCTTTACGAAGAGCTTCATAGATTATGAACTGGCGCTCACTTGTAGCCTCTGAAAGCATTGCCATAAGCTCTTCAAGAGAACGGCTGTTGAAGTCTTTTGCGAAGCCCATGCCGTAACGGCCTATTTCAAGTGAACGGATGGCCTTTTGAAGGGCTTCCTTGTAGTTCTTGCCTATGCTCATAACCTCGCCGACTGCACGCATTTGAGTTCCCAGACGATCCTCTGCTCCAGGGAATTTCTCAAACGCCCAGCGTGCGAATTTGACTACTACGTAATCGCCATAAGGCTTGTACTTGTCGAGAGTGCCTTCCTTCCAGTATGGAATCTCATCAAGTGTAAGGCCAGCGGCAAGCATTGCAGAAATCAAAGCGATAGGGAAGCCTGTCGCCTTTGAAGCCAGTGCTGACGAACGTGAAGTACGAGGGTTTATTTCTATTATAACAACACGGTCGGTTTTAGGGTCATGGGCGAACTGGACGTTAGTACCACCGATTACCTCTATCTCCTCAACAACTGAGTATGCGTATTTTTGAAGACGCTCTTGAAGCTCTTGGCTTATTGTAAGCATTGGAGCCGTGCAGAAAGAGTCGCCAGTGTGAACGCCGACTGCATCTACATTTTCTATAAAGCATACTGTAATCATCTGGTTTTTAGAGTCTCTTACTACCTCAAGCTCAAGCTCTTCCCAGCCAAGCACAGATTCCTCAATTAGTATCTGTCCAACCATGCTGGCTGCTATTCCGCGGCTGGCAATGGTTCTAAGCTCATCTACGTTATATACAAGACCGCCGCCTGTTCCGCCCATAGTGTAGGCAGGACGTATTACTACAGGGTATCCAAGCTCCTGCGCAATTCCTTCGGCTTCCTCGACGCTGTAGGCAGGCATGCTGCGCGGCATTTCAATGCCAAGTCTGTTCATGGCTTCCTTGAAAGCTATACGGTCCTCGCCACGCTCGATGGCGTCAATCTGTACGCCTATAACCTTGACTCCGTATTTTTCCAAAACCCCAGCTTCGCTCAGCTCAGAACACAGGTTGAGAGCAGACTGGCCACCAAGGTTTGGAAGCACAGCGTCAGGTCTTTCCTTTGCAATTATGTCGGTAAGTCTTTTTAGATTCAGCGGCTCGATATAAGTCACATCGGCTGTTTCTGGGTCTGTCATTATTGTGGCAGGGTTCGAATTGACAAGGACTATTTTATAGCCCAGGTTTCTCAATGCTTTGCAGGCCTGTGTTCCGGAATAGTCAAATTCGCAAGCTTGTCCGATGATTATAGGTCCTGATCCAATTATAAGGATTTTGTTGATATCAGATCTTTTTGGCATGGTTCGCCTCCTATTTAATTTTTATATTATTTGGTTGGTTTAACGATTAGTAAGCTAAATATCTAACTACTTATTATATCAAATTTTATCAAATAAAATGAACAAAATGAAATTAAATATTGAAAAATATTCAGAATTATTAATATTTAATTTTATTGAAGAACACAGGTTGATTCTGACGGTATTATTTACAGCTAGCGGCAATTGTGGTATAGAAATAAGGAGACTTGCATTTTGTATCCCGCATTTCCGCTAAAAATAATAATAGGAGTAATACATCAATGTTGCAATCTTTTTTTGACAAGTTATATGAAGAAATTTTATTTTTTATATTAATGGTTTTGCTTGGGATATCCATGTTCTTTAGAATTCCCTCGATAGATTCCATTGACTGGAGGGTAATAGCGGCGCTTTGGAATCTTATGGCTGTTGCAGTTGCTCTTGAAAATGAGCATTTTCTTGACTATGTTGCCAGCCAGATTAGCATGCGATTCCATAATGAGCGTTCACTGGCTATTGCCCTGATTGTCACGTCAATGGGGCTTTCTATGTTCATGACTAATGATGTTGCACTGCTAACCCTTGTACCTATAACATTGCTGATTGGGAAGCTTGGCGGATTTAATCCTTTCAAGCTGGTAGCACTGGAAACCGTGGGTGCAAATGTGGGCAGCAGCCTTACGCCTTTTGGCAATCCGCAGAATATATTTTTGTTCAATTACTTTGACATGAACTTAATCTCCTTCCTGGGGATTTCCACTCAGTTTGTCTTGCTGGCTGCACTGGCGCTGTACTTGACAGCCCAAGGCTGTTCAAAAGACCGGATTGAGTTTCATCTGGAAAAGGTGAATGTAAAATCCAAGCTCAGGATTGCTGCTTATCTAGGGCTGTTTGTCATAGCAATATTTTCAATTCTGCACATATTGCCTTGGCAGGGCGTAACCTGTGTTATATTTGCAGCTGTGCTTGTCCTGAACCGAACTCTTATATTACAGGTGGATTATTTTTTGCTGGCTACGTTCATACTGTTTTTTCTGTTGGTGGACAATATATTGGCGGTGGGTGGACTGAGGGATATTGTCAGTGGTTATCTGCAAAATCCGGTCTATGCCATGTGGGTTTCTGCGCTCAGTTCACAGCTGATAAGCAATGTGCCAAGTGCAATAGTGTTTTCGCCGTTTGTTGCCGATGTACGGCCAATACTCCTTGGGGTTTCGCTTGGAGGAATGGGTTCTCTTATAGCTTCGCTTGCAAATCTGATTTCCTGGAAGCTGTATATAAAGGAATATCCCAAACAGGAATATTTTCAATATTTCACAGCAATTAATATAGCTATATTCTCGGTGGTGGGAATGGTTCTCACTTTGGTATTGGTGATGACTTAGAAAGCATACAAATCAAGTTCCCTCAACAGTATATCCGAGGGAACTTGGTTTTTTATTTTTTTGATGTATATTTCAGATTATTTTTTCAGAAATTTCCCTATAAGGTTGCCAATGTCGTCAATTATGCTTCCGTCCTTGTCCGCATCAAGCAGCTGCGTCGCAAGTCCCAGCAGGCCTCCCTTTTCGGATTGACCCAGCATGCCGGTAAGTGATGAAGTCAAGTTTGATACGCCTGCTGCGTCAAGGTTCTGAGCTTTCTTCTGGTTGCCCAAAGCTCCAAGGAGCAGTGGGGCAAGCTGCGCGAGCAAGCCTGACACCTGGCTTGCATCCATGCCGGTTTGTTTTGCCAGATTGCTTTGAACCCTGTCGTTCTTGTCCGAGAGCACGTGCTGCAGAATTTTCTCGCCGTCGGAAGTATCAACATTGTCCAAAAATCCAATCAGATCGTCAACGTTGTCATCCTGATGGCGATCCAGAGCGCTAGCCAGAGCCTCCGCTCCTTGTGGAGTGTTGCTGTTTCGGTTTAGCGCCTCAAGCAGCACAGGCATTCCAATTTGAGTGAGTTGCTCTACCTGTGAAGGATTGGCATTTACAGACTTGCCTAATTTTTTTAAGGCTTCCTGATTGCTGAGCTGGCTTGTAATCAGTTCCATTATATCCATTAAACCGCCTCCTCGTATGCTGTACGTATTTGATGTAATTTAAGTTTTTTAATAGAGCATACAACATTTGCATGCGTCATTATTATACCCATCAGGCAGTTATAAAAACAAATGTCATGACGAGGTTTTGCCGGTTGAAAGGAATGTGGCTTTGCAAAAAACAGCTATAGATCAAGATGAAAAAAATATGGTTAATTCCAATAGTATTGCTTAGTATTGCTAAAAGAATGCTATAATTATATAATATTCAGAAAATATAAATAGAATATATAAATGGGGCAAACAGCAGAGCTGGAGAATGAAAATACAACAAAAATAAGAGAAAAATTACAGGGAGGATGACAAAGCATGAAAATCGAAACCAAGTGTCTGCATGAAGGATATCATCCGGGGAACGGCGAGCCAATAGCGCTTCCAATATACCAGAGCACTACATACGTTTATGACTCTACAGAACACATAGGAAAGCTCTTCGACCTTACGGCCGAGGGACATATGTATTCAAGAATCTCAAATCCAACAGTAGGAGCCGTTGAGGACAAGATTGCCGCGCTAGAGGGCGGCGTAGGAGCGCTTTGCACTTCATCGGGCCAGGCGGCGTCATTCATAAGTCTGCTCAACATTATGAAGGCAGGAGACCACATAATAAGCGCATCTACAATATACGGAGGAACAATTAATCTCCTGGCGGTGACATTGAAAAGATTCGGCATTGAGTGCACCTTTGTGGACCAGGAGGCTTCGGAAGAGGAAATACAGAAGCATTTCAGGCCCAATACCAAGGCTGTTTTCGGAGAGACTATAGCAAATCCGGCTCTTACGGTGCTTGACATTGAAAAATTTGCAAACATAGCGCACAAGAACAATGTGCCTTTGATTGTAGACAACACATTTGCAACACCAGTACTATGCAGGCCTATAGAATTCGGCGCGGACATAGTTATACACTCGACTTCAAAATACATGGACGGCCATGCAGTGCAGCTTGGAGGTGTCATTGTAGACAGCGGCAACTTCGACTGGACTAACGGCAAATTCCCTGAATTCACAGAGCCAGACGATTCATACCATGGGATTGTCTATACCGAGCATTTCGGAAAAGCCGCCTATATAGCAAAGGCAAGGGTGCAGCTGATGAGGGACATAGGCGCATATCCTACGGCGCATGCAGCCTTCCTGCTCAATCTTGGCCTTGAAGCACTCCCTGTCAGGATTGAAAGGCACTGCAGAAACGCCGAGAAGGTGGCTGAGTACCTTAGCAAATCAAACAAGATAGAATCGGTTAACTATCCAAGCCTTGAAGGCGGCAAGTACAGCGAGCTTTGCAAAAAATACCTGCCCCTCGGCTGCAGCGGCGTTGTATCCTTTGTAATAAAAGGCGGAAGGGATACGGCTGTCAAGTTCATGGACAGTTTAAAGCTTGCATCTAATGTGGTACACGTTGCAGACATACGCACATGCGTGCTGCATCCTGCCAGCTCTACACACAGGCAGCTTACAGACAGCCAGCTTGCAGCTGCCGGCATAACAGGTGGACTCATAAGATTTTCTGTGGGTCTTGAAAACGCCGACGACATAATTGAAGACATAGAGCAGGCACTAGCCAACATATAAAAATAAAAATCAAGCAAATACTTTTTCGGAGGTAAATAAATGGACAAGTTTGAAAATGTTACAGTAGTTAAGAAGGCGAACATCTATTTTGATGGAAAGGTTACAAGCAGAATAGTGATGTTTCCAGGCGGTGAAAAGAAAACACTGGGTATAATGCTGCCAGGGGAATATGAATTCGGCACAGAAAGCAAGGAGCTTATGGAGATTACTCAGGGAAGCCTCGATGTCAAGCTTCCAGGAAGCGATGAGTGGAAGACGATCACAGGCGGAGAATCCTTCGAGGTGCCGGCAAATTCAAGCTTCAGCCTTGTTGTGAAAGAGACTACCGACTATTGCTGCTCGTATCTATAGAATGCGAAACGGCACTGAATACAATATGTTCTATTCCATATTAGAATAATAACACGCGGTTAAATTAGCGCCTTAGTTCTTAGAATATAAGAATTGAGGCGCTTTTAGTTGTGCGCCCGGCATGGGCGATAACTTGGTGGTGAAAGTCCACTACGCGCTCGGTAGCAGGAAGCGTTAGTCAAAGGCAAGGGTGTCCATCGCGAGGTGGAATCTGAAGGAAGCCGGAGGCAAAGTCCCGAACCGACGAACAGAAACCGCATATTGAGGCCGAAATAGGGCGGACGAGTTTGCAACTCAAAACGAAGTCCAATGCTACCCGAACCCTACACGGTAAATGCGGCGGTTACATGGGATGAAGGTTATCGTTCTTACCCGGGGAGGTCTCACGGACGTTGAGTAAGATAAATCTGAAATACGGAGTAAAGCTTGCCGTGAGAAGTCAGCAGAGGCCATAGTACCGATTTTTTTTTCGGAAAGGGCTGAACAATCGTAAGTCTTGAGTAAGAGCCGGAAGGAGGCTGGTGCGTTGAAAGCAGAATACCGAGAGGGCTGCCTGCAAAGGGATAGCGTGGAACGTGAAGAGTATGCAGGAGCGCAGAGCGCCAGCGCTCGGGAGAGCAAAGAAAGAGATGGTGCAATCGACTTGCTCGAGAGGATACTGGAACGGGATAACCTCAACAGAGCCTACAAGCAGGTCAAGCGTAACCACGGAGCGCCAGGAATCGATGGAATGACTGTCGAGGATGCGTTTTTGTGGATAAGGGAAAATAGGGATGAACTTCTGCAAAGCATCAGGGATGGAAGCTACAAGCCGAGTCCAGTGCGACGTAAGGAAATTCCCAAATCCGATGGTGGGGTGCGAAAACTGGGGATTCCCACGGTAATAGACCGAGTCATCCAGCAGGCCATAGCGCAGAAGTTACAAGCCATCTTTGAACCAATATTTTCAGAAGGAAGCTATGGCTACCGTCCGAAAAGAAGCGCACATCAAGCAATTCTAAAAGTGAAAAATTATGCAGAGCAGGGATACGGATACGCAGTAGAAATAGACCTGTCCAAGTACTTCGACACCCTGAATCACGAATTGCTTCTTAACCTTCTGCGAAAGAAATTCCAAGACAACCGCGTGATAGAACTCATCAAGAAATATCTAAAGAGTGGAGTCATGGAAAACGGAGTATTCTGCAGAACTGAGGAAGGCTCGCCGCAAGGCGGGCCGCTTTCGCCTCTACTGGCCAACATCTACCTGAATGAATTCGACAAGGAGATGGAAGGCCGAGGGGTAAAGATAGTCAGGTACGCGGATGACATTGTGGTGCTTGCGAAAAGTAAACGAGCCGCAGTACGTCTAATGGAAACCTGTAGCAGATATCTTGAGGACAGACTCAAACTCAGAGTGAACGCCCAAAAGAGCAAGGTGGTAAGCGTGTTTGCAATAAAGCACTTCAAGTTCCTAGGGTTTTGCCTCGGGAAGAACGGAAAGGGAATATACATACGAGCTCACCGGGAATCCCTTGCAAAGGCGAAACGAAAGTTGAAGGAACTGACCCGCAGGAATCAGGGAAGGAATGTGCGCATGGTCATGGAGAACGTCAAAAGATACATCCGTGGATGGCTTGGCTACTATAATGTGGCTGACATCAAACGAACTCTGCTCAAATGGAACGAATGGATGCGCCGAAGGATTCGCATGTATATCTGGAAGCAATGGAAGAAACCAAGAACGAGGGTGAAGAACCTGACGAAACTGGGCATTCCAGAGTGGCAGGCATACCAATGGGGCAACACGCGGCTGGGATACTGGCGTATAGCAGGTAGCGCGGTTTTATCCCGCTCCATCACAAATGAAAAGCTCGTACAGGCCGGATACTATGACTTTCCGGCGCAGTACGAGCAATTACGCAAAATGCACTTAAGCGGTTGAACCGCCGTATACTGAACGGTACGTACGGTGGTGGTGTGCCATGAAAGGCATACGGATGATGAAGGTAGGTCCTTCGACAGGGATTGAACAGGCAAACCTGTCAAACAACCTTAATGCTGCTGTGATTAAGAGTCGTGGTAGTGAGCGATTAAGGAAAAGGCTGCACAAGCAGTCATGTGAGATATGTGAAGATGAACGAAAGTGAACCGCTGATGAAGTATCGATAGCGTAAAGTTCCTGCAAAACTCAACTCTTCACCACTGATTGAGGAAAAGGATAGAAGATACCTGTAAGGCTGACTATCTGTGGGACGGTATTAAGGCGGCATGAGCATATATCAGGCATCTGTATGAAACATGGGAACCTGCGGAATGATGGTAATCGAAAAAGTCTAAGCCACAGAAAGGCAAAGCTGAAAGTAGAGATGCATTTCGCAGGGGCGGAGATGTTCGTAGTAGTGATGAAACTGCTGTAATGGCAGTGGAGCGAAGGGGCATCATCATTCAGCTCAGAAGCAGAAAACAACTATATCAAATAGGAGGATTTGATGCGGATGAGCAAACCGTACAAAATACCGAAGAAAGTAGTACTTGAGGCATATAAAAGAGTGAAGGCAAACAAGGGAAGTGCCGGGATAGATGGCATAACCTTTGAGGTCTTTGATGAAAATCTCGAAAAGAACTTATACAAGATATGGAATAGGATGAGCTCAGGAAGCTACATTCCCGCCCCGGTTTTGGCAGTTGAAATACCTAAAAAGACCGGAGGGACAAGGCGACTGGGCATACCTACCATCACCGACCGAATAGCGCAAATGGTAGCAAGAATGATTGTCGAGCCTAAGGTTGAACCCATTTTTCACGAGGACTCATACGGATACAGGCCAAACAAATCTGCATTAGAAGCAGTGGGAAGAGCCCGTGAGCGAAGCTGGAAGTACGACTACGTGATAGAACTGGATGTGAAGGGTCTGTTCGATAATATCGACCATGAACTTCTCATGCGCGTGGTAGAAAAGCACGTGGATGAAAAGTGGGCCAAGCTCTATATAAAGAGATGGCTCGAAGCCCCTTTCACAACTAAAGAAGGACAACACATAGCTCGGAAAGCCGGAACCCCTCAAGGTGGCGTTATCAGCCCTGTGTTGGCGAACATGTTCCTACACTATGCGTTTGACCGTTGGATGGAAAGGAATTATCCGAAATGTCCTTTTGAGAGATACGCCGATGATGCCGTTATTCATTGTCAAACGCCTACACAAGCCAAACAGCTGAAGCAAGCGCTGACGGAAAGAATGTTGGAATGTCGATTGGAACTTCATCCCGAAAAGACTCGGATTGCTTACTGTCACGATAAAGACAGGAAGGAAAACTATCCAGTCAGAAGCTTTGATTTTCTCGGATACACATTTAAAGCGATGAATATCAAGTGCAGGGACGGAATTCTAAGGTATAACTTCATCGCATCCGTAAGCAAAACGTCTTGTAAGAGCTTTAGAGATAAAATCAAGGCCTTGGAAATTCACAAAAGAACTGGGAGTTCCATAAACATCATAGCTGAAATCATAAACCCGATAGTGAGGGGATGGATGAACTATTTCAGCAAGTACAATCCGTCAGCCATGAAATACTCCCTGGACTGCGTAGATAGAAGACTCGTAAAGTGGGCGATGTGTAAGTTCAAACACTTTAGGGGACATAGAAGACGGGCAGAAAAATGGCTCTCTGAGGTTAAAAGCAGAGAGCCGGGACTATTCGCACATTGGAAACTTCGGTATATCAGTTAATGCGGTTATGAATGATAAGAGCCGTATGAAGGGAGACTTTCACGTACGGTTCTGTGAGAAGCTCGGGGTGAAACTCCCCTTGCTTACTCGACTGAGAGGTCGGCTGATGAACTAATCGTCAGCCTCCTACTCGATTCGCATTAATCGCAGGGATTTCAAGTTTTTGCTTGTATCAGGCAGAATATGGCTATAATTAATAAAAACAGCTTTGCACAATAAAACTTGGAGGATGATTGCCATGGCAGTACTGGCATTGCCTGTAGATCAAAGGGTTATAGACATAGATTCAAGGCGTTTTGCTTCAATTGAAAAGGCGCTGGTGGAACTAATCACAAACAGCGACGACAGCTATTCGCGCCTTGAACGTGAGGGGCTGGAGGTCAGCGGGAAAATAAGCATAAGCTACGAGAGGCATCAAAACGGAGCGATAATAGCAGTAACAGATGAGGCGGAGGGCATGGATTATGAGCGCATACGCAAGGTGCTCTCATACGGAGGCGCCCACAGCCTCATGGCCCAGGGAGAAGCCGGTGGAAGAGGGTATTTCGGACGAGGCATGAAGCAGGCCATATACGGTCTCGGCTACGGCTGGATAAAATCGCTGCATGACGGCAGGTATGCAAGGGTGGACCTCTTCAGGACTGAAGACGGAGGATATATGTATGACGACTGGGATGGCGACAGGCCGTCTGAGGACGATGATTACGACAGATTGAAGATTCGGAAAGGCTGCAACGGCACGCACATTACCATAATAGTGGAGAATCCTCAAACCAGCATACCGTATTTCAGCTCGCTTGTAGCGGCCATTACAAACAACATATACCTCAGGGACGTTCTGCAGCGTAGAAGTGTCGAGCTGACAAACCTGAATGTGACGGGAAAAAAGAGGGCATCGCTTCTGCTTAAATATGAAGAGCCCGAGTCGGAGACTATAATAGGGCCGAATGCGGGGGGGGCCTTTTTATACGAGGGAGCGGAATACGATTTTACGCTTACGCTCAAAAAAGCGGAGAATGCAGAGCTTGTACTGAAAGGCGACGAGCGTACAAGCGGCCTGCTTGTCATTTCTGACACGGCAGTATTCGACTGCCAGTTCTTCCACTTCGAAAACCAGCTGGGCACGGAATATCTGCATGGAGTTGTAGAATGTCCGGGACTGGCGCAGATGCTTGTCAAGGGACACCCGATAATAGGAGACGAGAGGGCGGGTCTGAATATCAAGGAGCCTTTCGTGGCCGCATTTGCCGACGCTGTAAGCGATATGATTGCAGAAGCAGTAAGAAAGGAGCAGCAGAGGCTCAGCCACATAGACCATGCTACGACCTCAAGACGCACCCAGATGATGATTGAGCACGTCCTGCAGAGGATGAACAAGATTGCAGTTGAGGAGCTGGGCATAATACTCCCGCCCGGTCCCGGCTCGGGCAGATACGGGCCGTTCGACACCGGAAGACCTGCAGTCCTGCGCTTTAGCACACCTTTTTATTACAGGAAGGTGAATCACTCGTTTCACGCGGCAATGATAGTTGACCTTAGCCAGCTTATGGAGCAGGAGATACTCACCTTCGAATATCAACTGCCTGAGAGCATAAAGGCGGAGCCTTATCTTGAGGATATGACTGTCGCTGACCTTCCGGAGAACGGGCGCTTCGAGTGGACGATAACAGGCTCCGAGATAGGAGCCAAGGGCAGACTTGGGGTCACTTCGGGACCATATTCTGCGTTTTGTGAGATTGTGATTGCCGAGAGCGCATCGGGCAAAGGCTATGGTCATCCGTCAGGAAAGCCGCCTGCGCCGTGGAACATGGACAATTCGGTTGACATGTTCAGAGGATACGAGCTGCGCAATCTAAACAACGATATCGAAAGAGCTGTCTACAGCCCCGAGGAGCGCCTGATTCTAATAAATACGGAAGCTCCGACTGTAAGGCTTTATGTTAACGGGCAAGGCCATTTCAAGGACGGAGCGCGCCTCCTGCTTGCCGAGCTTTTGCTTGATGTGATAACAGATGAGCTTGCCCGAAGGTACGTTGACAGGACAACCCAGAAGGGCCACAGGGGCGCATACAGGCAGGCAAAGCAGGATTTGATACGCAGATACGGTGTGGAGATACACTCAATTCTTCTTGGATCGTAAAATTCAGCACAATTGTTCGGTTGATATATTCTTTTCGATATGCTAGAATTAATTCGTTTGTATAAAAATTTAAATATCTGGAGGGAGTATGTCTACTAAAAGAACTATCGGGATTGACGAAAGACCGCCGCTCATTCAAAGTCTGCCGCTGAGCTTTCAGCACCTGTTTGCCATGTTTGGCGCTTCAGTGCTTGTTCCTATGTTGTTCGGGATAGACCCGGCAACAGTGCTGTTTTTCAACGGACTTGGAACAATAATATACTTTATAATCACAAAGGGAAAAATACCCGCGTTTCTGGGAAGCAGCTTTGCTTTTTTGGCCCCGGTTTTTATTGTTATGAAATCAAGCTCATATAATGCCGCGTTGGGAGGCTTCATAGCTTCAGGATTAGTTTTTGTTTTAGTGGCATTTTTAATTAAATTATTCGGGACTAAGTGGGTTGATGTAGTATTTCCTCCGGCGGCAATGGGTGCCATAGTTGCCATCATAGGATTGGAGCTTGCGCCTGTAGCAGCTAAAATGGCAGGATTCGTATACGATGAAAACAACCCTTCGTTGTTCATGGATCCAAAGGTTTTAACAGTATCAATAGTTACTTTGTCAGTTGTAATAATCGGTTCAGTGGCGTTCAGAGGATTTATGGCTATAATACCTATACTTATAGGAGTTGTTGCAGGCTATGCGCTTGCATTGGCCCTTGGGATTGTAGACACAGGGGCGATACAGTCAGCCGCGATATTCTCGACTCCGACAATATACAGGCCCGTATTTGAAATGGGAGCCATACTCACTATTTTACCAGCATCGCTTGTTGTAATAGCTGAGCATATAGGGCATCTTGTCGTAACGGGAAATATAGTTGGCAAGGACCTTGTAAAAGACCCGGGACTTGACCGATCGCTGTTTGGAAACGGCATAATGACAATTATTTCAGGATGCTTCGGTTCCGTGCCTTCTACAACCTATGGAGAAAACATAGGTGTGCTTGCCATAACAAAGGTGTTCAGCGTATGGGTAATCGGAGGAGCCGCTATAATTTCAATGCTCCTTGCATTCTTTGGAAAGTTTTCGGCTGCAATAACTACAATACCACAGCCTGTAATGGGTGGGGTTTCGCTGCTCCTGTTTGGAGTAATAGCTGCATCTGGTATCAGAATGCTTGTGGAAGAGAAGGTTGACTATTCAAAGCCAAAGAACCTGATTTTAACGGCAGTTGTTCTGATAATAGGTCTTTCAGGGGCTTCGGTTAAATTTGCCACAGTATCGCTTCAGGGAATGGCGCTTGCAACAGTTGTCGCAATATTTATAAGCTTAGTGTTCAAGCTGCTTGAAGTTGCGAAGCTGCTAAACGAATAATAGAACCAAATATACAACTAAAAAGGGCTGCATCGCATAGGAAAATATTCCGGTGCGATGCAGCCCTTGCTATTTAATCAAAATCTAGTTGTAGTTTACCTGAATAAGGCAAAGTCCTTTTGATTCGGCCATAGGACCGGCAAGACTCCTGTCTTTCGACTGCAGAATCTTTGCAACATCTTCAGGCACAAGCTCGCCTTTACCGACTCTTAGCAGTGTTCCTGTGATTATCCTTATCATGTTGTGGAGGAAACCGTCTCCGTCATAAGTGATATAGATATAGCTGTCTTTTTTTGCAATCGAAATGCTGTTTATAGTCCGTACGCAGCTTTTCTTTTTGGACTTCATTGTCGTAAATGCGTCAAAATCATGCGTGCCTATTATATAATCCGCAGCTTTTTCCATGAGCTTTATATCCAGATCGCCCTTGACATAGCTGGCAAATCTTCTTGTGAACACGTCGCAGTATTCGCCGTTGTCTATCGTGTATTTGTAAGTCTTTGACTTTGCATTGTGTCTTGCATGAAACTTGCTGCCCGCCTCGGCCATATAAGTGACGCGTATGTCTTCGGGCAGGTAGTAGTTGATGTATGAAAGCATTTCCGGAGTCTTCATTTTGGACTTAGTAAAGAAATTGCACATTAGTGACTTGGCATGTACTCCCTTGTCTGTTCTCGAGCAGCCTATAACATTGATATCTTCCTCGGTCATTCTGCTGAGAAGGTCTTCCAGCTTTCCCTGAATCGTGTTGTCGTTTTCGCTTAGCCTTTGCCAGCCCGAGTACCTTGTGCCTTCAAATTGAAGCGACATTTTAATGTTTCTCATATTTTCTCCCGTATATAATTATTTTTCTAATCTACTTTTTTTGATAAATCAGAAATTACATTTGTATGCTTGAATTTATTACTTAAAAAACCATTTCCAAGCTACAAATTATTATATA
Source organism: Peptoclostridium acidaminophilum DSM 3953 (assembly GCF_000597865.1). Lineage (GTDB taxonomy): Bacteria > Bacillota > Clostridia > Peptostreptococcales > Peptostreptococcaceae > Peptoclostridium_A > Peptoclostridium_A acidaminophilum. The sequence goes on from NZ_CP007452.1 coordinate 810,555, forward strand.
CTATAAATAGAGACTGCGAAAGACATATGATTTTTAGGATAAATGATAAAATAACAGATTGAACAGGGAGTGAGCGTTATGAGTGGAACAAGGAGAGACAACTTAAAGCAGGGCATGAGGGTCCGGGTAGTGCAAAAGCAGGACCAGCGCTCCGGCAAACTTACTGAAGGCGTGGTTCAAAGGATACTGACAAAATCAGGGACGCACCCGCATGGAATCAAGGTTATGCTGGAGAGCGGCATTGTAGGCAGAGTAAAGGAAATAGTCAAATAGAGGTGCGTATGGAGAAAAAACGTGATTTTGAAATTGACGCGCTCAAGGGACTGGCGTGCATAATGGTTGTGCTCTTGCATGTTTTTAGAGGCAAGGGATTTGTGGAGATCTTCATAGGGGAGATAGGCAGGTGGGCAGTGCCGGCATTCTTCATGGTTCAGGGTTTCTACATGAGCAGGGCGGCGCTCAAGCCGTGGCTGGAGTCAGCCATAGGGAAGGTTAAAAAGATATACATCCCATTCCTGTTTTATTCATGGGCATACGGAGTTTATTTTTACTTTTATGACGGCAAGGAGTTCACATTTTCAGACGTGCTGCTTGGAGAAACGGCAGTCCATCTTTACTATGTAGTGCACTATATGATATTTGCGCTTACGATACCGTTTCTATACATGCTGCCCAAGCTGTATATGAAGTACTTTATGTGGTTTATGGTCATAAGCAACTTTGCATTATGCACAGTCCTTGAGATTCAGCGCTATTCTGGCGTAAGGCTTATAACATACAGCGGCATTAATCCCCTGAAGTGGTGGGGGTTTGTAGCTCTGGGAATGCTTGCGGCGGAGTCGCCGAGGTTGTTTAAATACATCAGGGAGAATAGAAATGTTGCAGTCATAATTTCTACGGCTTTAGCTGCAATTGGAACGCTTCTGCCGTATATGACTGGCAGAACAGGGTACCTTTACAACAGAGCGAGCCTGTTTCCTCTTGCAATCGGAATGACTCTGCTTATTATTGCGCTTTATCAAAAAGAAAACATGCCAGGAAAAGAAGCTCTCTTGTATATTAGTCAGCGGAGCTTTGGGATATATTTGATTCATTTTTTCATTGTTCACATACTAAAGTTTGTTTTGGGCATCAAAATACTCTGGCTTGTCGCGATTCTGACTATGGTGATTTCGATTCTGATACTGAATTTAAGCAAAACCCTTAAAAGTGAGCTGCTGATGCGTTCATAGTGTAGCCACATATTAATAAAATAAATCAAGGAAAATATTTACGGTTTCAAAAAAATACCAATAGATTTTGGTTGTTGAAACAGAAAAGAGGCGGACGATGTTTGAATTTAAGGATGTTAAATACAAGAATATAGTACACATTCCCGGCGGCACGATAGAAAAGGGCAAAGTGACTACGCTTGTTGGCGAGAGCGGAGGCGGGAAGACGACAATACTCAAAATGCTCAACAAGCTGATTTCGCCTACGCAGGGCGAGATACTCTACGAGGGGCGCGAGCTCAGCAAAACAGATTCGATAGCCCACCGCAGGCAGGTGACTATGCTCTCTCAGAATCCGGTAGTTTTTGAAGGAAGCATAAAGGACAACCTGGTTGCAGGACTCAATTTCCAGAGCAGGCCAATACCTGAAGACAGCGCTTTAAAAAGAGTGCTCGAGCAGGTGAGCCTTAAAAAAGAGCTTGAGGAAGCGTCAGATCGGCTCTCGGGAGGCGAAAGGCAAAGGCTTGCTCTCGGGAGGATACTCCTGCTGGATTCGCCGGTATATCTGCTCGACGAGCCGTCTTCGGCGCTTGACGACCACACGGAAGGCCTGATAATTGACATGATAACCGACTATGTAAGACGCAACAACAAGACGCTTGTTATGGTCACCCATTCAAGAAGCGTAGCCCAAAAATATTCTGACGTTGTTTTTAAAGTGTCAAACGGTGTATGTGCATTGGAGGGATTATAATGACTGGGGGAGCTGTCAATCTGTCTTTTTTTCAGGTACTTGCAGCATATGTTTTCGTGGCATTTGTGCTTTTTGTCGTTAAAGTCCGAGGCATCAAGAGGGAAAGAGAAATTATGATATCCTCGATAAGGATGACGCTGCAGCTTATACTGACAGGTTATGTACTGCTTTATATATTCAAGCGCCCGGATCCGCTTATGACAGTCGGTATAATTGTGCTTATGGAAATTTTTGCAGTACATACGGTTTTCAAGAAATTCAAGGGACGTATATCAGATTCGCTGAAGAAGGTAATCGCTATTTCGCTTATTGCAGGCACGCTTCTATGCCTTTTGTATTTCCTGTTCGTTGTTGTGCGAATATCCCCCTGGTACAATCCGCAATACTTCATTCCTATTGCAGGGATGTTCATCGGCAATTCCATGACCGGAATTTCCCTGGGAGTGAACTCTCTGACGGAGGGTATGACTGCCAAAAGATACATAGTTGAAGAAGCGCTAATACTCGGCGCAACGCCAGAGGCTGCAGCAAGAGATATTGTAAACAAGACATTCGATGCGGCTATACTGCCTACAATCAACTCTATGGTGGGAATGGGAATTGTATTTTTGCCAGGAATGATGACAGGCCAGATTCTCTCGGGAACTATTCCGACAACGGCCATAGCGTACCAGATAGCGATAATGCTTGGTATACTTGGTGCCGTTTCACTGTCTGTAATAACTATGCTTCAGCTTGGCTACAAGACGTTCTTCAACAAGGAAAGCCAGCTGCTTTAAAAAGCGGCTGGCTGAATATTTGCTTGCAAAGTATGGTATAATATAGTAAATTTATATATAATAATTCTTTAGAAAGCGGGGGTGGGTATAGAATGGACGACAATCCTGAGGACATACGAAGTTGCAATTCAACGTGTTTTTTTGTATCGTTAAAAACGAAAAAGTATTTGAATAAACGTTATTGCATGAGGTCATAATAAAACCCGTTTAGGTGGTTTTGTTGTGTCTTTTTTTATTTTCAAATACTTAACAGCTGGAGGAAAGGAAATGACTAGTGAGTTTTTGTTTTTAATGATACTGATTTTGCTGAACGCGTTTTTTGCGGCCTCAGAAATTGCATTGATTACACTAAATGACAATAAAATAAAATTGATGGCTGAGGAAGGGAATAAGAAGGCTAAATTGCTCCAAAAGCTTTTGAATGAGCCCAGCAGATTCCTTGCCACAATTCAGATAGGAATAACGCTTGCAGGCTTCCTGGCGAGTGCATTTGCATCAGAAAGCTTTTCGGGAAGAATTGTGGAAATTGTTCAAAATATTGGAGTTCCAATACCAGCTGAGTGGCTGAAAGGTATATCTGTTTTTATGATAACATTAGTGCTGTCATATTTTACTCTGGTTCTTGGCGAGCTTGTTCCCAAGAGGCTGGCGATGAAAAAGGCAGAACAGATATCGATGTTTGCAGCAGAACCGTTGAATTTTATCATGACGGTAACATCGCCGTTTGTAAAATTGTTGACAGCGTCGACTAATTTTTTCGTAAGAATGTTTGGCGTTGACCCTCACGCTGAGGACGATAGGGTGACTGAAGAAGAAATCCGGATGATGGTGGATGTGGGTGAGGAGAAAGGCACCATACATGAGATTGAAAAACAGATGATCAACAATATTTTCGAGTTCAATGACAAAACTGTCGAGGACATAATGACTCACAGGGTTGATATTGTAGCAATTGAAGAATCTGCTAACTTTGATGAAGCGATTTCTATTATAAATAATGAAAGGTATTCGAGAATTCCAGTGTTTGAAGGTAGCATAGACAATATAGTTGGTATACTGTATGGCAAGGACTTGTTAAGATTTATCACGGAAAATGGCGATAAAGAGAAATTCAATATAAAGAGCATGGCAAGAAAACCTTATTTTGTGCCGGCATCTAAGCGTACAGACGAGCTTTTCAAGGAGTTGCAAAAGAGCAAGATGCATATGGCGATTATAATTGATGAGTACGGAGGAACCGCGGGGATTGCTACATTCGAGGATTTGGTAGAGGAGATTGTTGGCAACATTTTTGACGAAGACGATGAAGAGGAAAGGGACTTTGAAAGGATAGATGACAGCACAGTAGTTATAAATGGCTCGGCTAACCTGGATGATGTAGGCGAGTATCTGAAGGCGGAGTTGCCTACAGAGGAATACGAGACTTTAAGCGGTTTCATAATAGGGCAGCTTGGGCGAATACCTGAAAAAGACGAAAATCTAGAGGTTGAGCTCAATGGGTTTATATTTAGAATTGAGAGAGTCGAAGAAAAGCGGGTAACAAAGGTAAGGGTGAATATTTCTTCTAAGGAAGTTCTTGATTAATTTACGTGATTAAACTTATGATGCTGGAATTGTGAATCCGCTGAATGCCCAGAGGGTGGCCAATCTTTTCAGCACTCACCCGCCTATAGAAGACAGGGTGGAAAAGCTGCGCAGCAGAGTGTTTTAATAAGGCAGGCACAATAAGCAACAATTTCGATTTGTAAAAATTAAAAAGCTATGGAAAAATTGACTGCCGGAGGCATCATTTTCTCATAGCTTTTATTTTTATTGTCTTGAAGTTACTGTATTCTATTCAGAGCGCTTATAATCATGTCCCTTGCAATAGGAGCGGCGCTTTTTCCGCCAGTGGAGCCGGCGCTTTCAAGCACTACTACAACTGCAACCTTAGGATCGTCCGCCGGGGCAAAGCCCACAAACCAGGCATGCTCCTTGCCTGTCTCATTTTCAGCTGTACCTGTCTTGCCCGCCACCTTAACATTTCTGATGTGGGCGTTTTTTCCTGTCCCATTGTCCACAACGTTTACCATCATATCCTTAATGGTTTGAGCTGTGAGCGCGTCGGTTGCAGTGGCAAGTATGTCTGGGGTGGTTTCCTTTAGAACACTGCCTTCGGGCGAGATGACTTTTTGCACGAGGTAAGGCTTTACGATGTCTCCGTCGTTGGCTATCGCGCTTGTGGCAAGCAGCATGTTGAGCGGTGTGACGAGTATCTTGCCCTGGCCTATGGCGCTTGCTCCAAGCTCAGGCTTTGTCATGCCGCCCTCGGGGAATATTGAGTCCTTTGTCTTTATGTCGAAAGGAATCTTCTCGTTGAACAGGTAATTTTGAGCAGTGTCGCGAAGAGCAGCGCTGCCAAGTTCAAGCCCCATGCTTGCAAAGGCCGAATTGCAGGAAACCTCCATTGCCTTTTTGAGATCGACGCTTCCGTGTGAGTTTCCGCCGTAGTCGCGCAGCTCATAGCCTTCTATTACTATGCTGCCCTTGCAGTCATAGCTCCTGCTTAGACCTTTTTCAAGGGCGGCTGTTGCCGTGATTATCTTGAATACAGAGCCCGGAGTATAGAGCCCCATAGAGGCTCTGTTGATAAATGGGCTGTCCTGATTCTCGACGATGTCCTCCCAGTCTTCCTTGAGCGTTGCCGGATCGAAATCGGGCTTGCTCACCATGGCGTATATTTCTCCGGTTTTAGGATTCATGAGAATAATGGAGCCTTTTTTGCCTGACAGGTATTTTGAGGCCTTATCCTGGAGCGAGTTGTCTAGCGTGAGCGCAAGATTGTTCCCATTTTTCCTGGGACCAGTAATCTTCTGGGTTATCTCTTCTATTGGGTTTTTATACAAGTTGAGAAGCTCCTTGTTGTAGGAGTCTTCGAGTCCCGATTTTCCGTATTCCCTGTAGCTGTAGCCTATGACATGGCTGTAGAGATTGCCGAAGGGATACAGGCGGGTTTGGCCGTTTTCTGTCTTCTCGCTGTAGGCCAGCACGCTGCCGTTTCTATCGTATATTGTGCCGCGCAGTACGCTTTCCTCGTTGGCCCAGAGCCTCTTGTTGTAGTTACTGTTGACAACCTTCGATGCCTGGAATACCTGGAAATATGTCAGGTATACTACAAGGCCCATGAACATGAGGGTTAAGGCTGTCAGGACCTTTATTATTCTCTTGTCGGTCTTATCCATTAGAGCCCTCCTGTGCTGTCTGCGATTTTTCAGAGGCTACCTGCAGAATTCCAAGCGCGGCAAAGCTGGATATGAGAGAGCTGCCTCCGTAGCTTACAAACGGCAGAGTGACACCTGTAAGCGGAATCATTTTAATTACGCCTCCTATTATTATGAAGGCCTGGAATCCCAGTATGGTTGTTATGCCAAGGGCTATTATCTTGAAAAATCTGTCGTCCTGGTTAAGGGCGATTTTAAAGCCCCTGTATACGAGTATCATAAAGAGCATTATTACTCCAATGCCCCCGAGTATACCCATCTCCTCGCATATTGCGGAGAATATGAAGTCCGTATGGACCTCGGGAATGAACTCGGGATGGCCAAGGCCGATGCCTGTTCCAAAGAATCCTCCTGATGCTATTGCAATAAGCGACTGGATTATCTGGTAGCCCATGCTGTCGGCATATTTCCAAGGCTCAAGCCAAGCGGTAATCCGAACCTGCACATGGCTCACTGCAAAGTAGCCGGCAATACCTATAAGCAGCGCTCCAAGTATGTTATAGTAGACAAGCTTTCTGTCCTCTTCGAATATATAGAATATCGTCATGAATACGAAATAAAAAATCATGACGGTTCCAAGGTCGCGTTGGATGAAGAGGAAGCCTATGAACGCGTATATTATTCCCAAAAGCCAGTATGTATTGAATGGCTTTTTATTGAGGGTGTAGTAAGAGGCTAGCAGGAAAACAAGGAGTATCTTTATGAACTCCGTAGGCTGGAAGCTGTGACCTGCAATTTGAATCCAGTTGGTTGAGCCTTTAATCTTCACGCCCAGCACCAGGGTCGCCAAAAACAGCGCAAACGAAAGGGCGGCATAAACAATAGTCCATTTGCGAAGAAGCGGCACATGTTTTGTGAAGAAGTAGAACGCAAAATACGCAGCTATGCCAAGGCCGAACCACTTGACCTGCCTGAAGCCATAATCCGGACTCAACCTGTATATGACTATGACACCGATGCTTACCAGCATGCTTATTATAAGAAACATATAATGGTCTCCGGGCGATATTTTAAGCAGAGCATAATTGGAGATGTATATTATAAGAGACAAAAGCACGCCCAAAATCAGCACTGAGCTGTCAAAGCTGCCGCCATAGAAGCTCAGCAGGAGAATGGCCATAATGTCGATAGTGAGTATTAGGTTTTGTGGAATCTTGTAAGATAAAAGCTTTCTAATCATGTGTCATCCCTCTTTACTTGGCTACGAATAGGAATTCAAGCTGACCAAGTCTGATACGGTCGTTGTTTTTAAGTTCAACCGCGCCTTCTATGCGCTCCCCGTTTATATAAGTCCCGTTGGAGCTGCCAAGGTCAGTCAGTATAAAGTGATTGCCGTTAGCTGCTATTTTCAAATGCTCGCTCGACATGTACGGATCGTTTATTACTATATCATTCCCTTGCTTTCTTCCTATGGTGATTGATTTGTTTATTGCATACATGTCATTAACCTGGAAAGGAAGATATTCCTTCATGACAATAAGCTTGAGATACGAGCGGGCGCTTTTTAGAGTAGCGACGCCTTTGATGTCAAGATAAATGAGTCTTATAATGGCAAATATGAACAAGTATATGATTATGATAAATAGATACCTGAAAAACAGTGAGAGTATATTGAACATTTTGATCCCTGCCTTGTATATAACTTTGATTATCCAACTTCTACATTATCACTATTTGAAGCTAAAATCCACATGCAAGAGCACAATTTTGTTTCGATGTTGGCTACCGTACGCTTGCGCGGTCCGGTTTTTTGCCTGATAAATTATACGCCGTTTACTTCGATATAATTTGGGGATAAATTAATAAGTATAGAATATTCATTAAAATTCGTAATCGCAGTCAGGTTATTAGTATTGACAGGAGATCCAATATGCCTAAAAAACACAAGATTATATCTTTCATAAGCAGGGTAATATTCATGGTACTCGGCGCCACCCTTGCCTCAATAGCGCTCCAGGTATTCCTTATTCCAAACAACGTAATCGACGGAGGCGTCGTCGGAATATCGATAATAGCGAGCCATCTGACGAAGTTGCCGCTGGGACTTTTTACATTCGTTCTCAACATACCGTTTCTCGTAATAGGCTACAACCACATAGGAAAGACTTTTACGCTGTCGACGTTATTTTCAGTCGCATGCCTTTCGGTGGGCGTGTCTATTATGCAGCCTATTCCTGAGATTACACATGATGTCCTGCTGGCTTCGGTATTTGGCGGGATAATACTAGGCGCGGGAGTTGGGCTGATAATCAGAAACGGAGGCTCGCTGGATGGAACTGAGATAGTTGCCATAATACTCGACAAGAGGCACAGTTTCTCAATAGGTGAAATAGTAATGTTCTTCAACCTGTTCATACTAAGCAGCGCAGGATTTGTTTTCGGTTGGGACAGGGCAATGTATTCGCTGATAGCATATTTCATAGCTTTCAAGGTAATCGATATTACAGTTGAAGGTATCGACGAGTCTAAGGCTGTTATCATAATATCGGAAAAGCATAAGGACATTTCAGAAGCCATAATGGACAGGCTTGGAAGGGGGCTCACTCTGCTTGACGGCAGGGGGGCATACATGGGAGTCGAAACTGATGTCATATATGTTATAGTGTCGCGTCTTGAGATTGCAAAGCTAAAATCGATTGTCCACGGTTTTGATGAGAATGCACTCATGACGATTGGAAGCGTCGAGGTTTCAGGCAAGAAGTACAAGAAGAAGGCTATACACTAAAAGTTTGGAGCTTCTTACAAAAATCATGATAAAGCTATAAACAATTAGAAAATACATCTTTCTTAAAATAGAGAATTATATAAAGGAGAAGTCATACTATTGTGCGTGTGTGGTATAACTTCTCCTTACTGTTATGGCAGAATTGCATTGCCTATTTGCCTTGCCAGGTATAGTCTATATGCCCGCAAACAACCTGTTGCAGAGCATGGAGTCCATTCCAGCATCAAGAGCTCGCTGATATGTCACCTCTATTGGATACTCGAACCTTATGAATCTGATGTTTTTTTCCAATGAGTCGAAAATGACAAAACACCCATTCGGATTGCCGTCTCTAGGCTGGCCAACTGAGCCTATGTTTATGATATATCTTTTGTCACTTTCCAAATCGAATGTGAAGCTTTCCCAAACCTCAGTCAGCTTTATGTCATAGGGCTCATTTAGACTCTGAGTCCATACTGCTGCTCTGTGGGTATGTCCAATAAACAAAATCTGTTCTGTGAAAAGTTCGAAATTTGCAAACGCAGTAACCTTGCTTTGGATATATTCGAAAGGATTAGTCAAAGCCCCATGGGCCATTTTAATTTTGGCATCCATGTCCTCCAAGGTGTAGGACAGCTTGCTTATATAATCAATATTGTCGACAGTTAGGTTGTTTTTAGTCCATCTTATGGCGTTTTGAGCGGCGGAGTTAAAAAGTTTGGAATAGGATGGATGTATGCAGGCGTATTCGTGGTTGCCCATTAGGCAATTGTGTTTTTTTGCAATTTCCAGGCACTCATTAGGGTTTGGGTAGTAGCCCACCATATCACCCAAAAAATAAATCTGATCAGTCTTTTGCGATTCAACTATTTTCATTGCAGATTCAAGTGCGGCTATGTTGCCGTGGCAGTCTGAAAGCAGAGCAATTTTCAATAGGATTCCTCCATTTAGGATCATGTAATATTAAAGCCGATATCTTTATAATCTATGTACCCATTATTTTATTTTTATATATAAAATAGGGAATTCAAACCACAGTATGATATAATTGTAACAAAAAAATCAAATCGTAAAAAGCAAAAGCAACGGAAATTGATTTTTCGGATTCAAAGCATTAGAAATGGGCATTATTCATTTAGCTGATTAATAAAAAGTACAGCATAGGAGGTCTTCGGGATGTCTAACGATATCATAAGATACGACGTGGAAGAATACATCGAGTACATGAGGGATGAATCAAGGATTTTCGGAAAAGCTAATTCGATTTCATTTCCAACAAGCGAAGCCGAGCTCAAGAGAGTGCTTGAAAAACTGGCTGAAAGCTCAGAAACCGTAACCTTACAAGGAGCACGCACGGGCCTTACAGGAGGGGCAGTGCCCATGGAAGGTCATGTCATAAATTTATCGAGAATGGCAAGGATATCGGGGCTGAGATTTGACGGTGAAAAGGACTGCTTTTTTCTTAGAGTCGAACCGGGAGTCTTGCTCTCGGAGATAAACAGGGCTGTTTCAAAGCTTGAATTTGACACATCTGAATGGAGCGCAGAGTCGATGGATGCGCTAAAGGAGCTCAAATCATCAAAGGGCAGATTCTTTTCGCCTGATCCGACAGAGACAAGCGCCACAATCGGAGGCATGATATCCTGCAATGCATCGGGCGCAAAGTCATTCAAATATGGGGCTACACGTAATCACGTAGAATCGCTCAAGGTTATGCTTGTAGACGGAGATACTATAAGCCTTAAAAGAGGCAGGGAACGGATAGAAGGCGGGGTACTCAGACTTACTACGCAAGGCGGGAGAGAAATTTGCGAAAAGCTGGATGTCTATAAGATGCCCCATGTTAAAAACGCTTCCGGCTACTATCTAGAAAGCGACATGGACGTTATAGATCTTTTCATAGGCGCAGAAGGTACACTCGGAATAACTGTAGAGGCTGAAATAGGGCTTATTCCAAAGCCAGCGTGCATATACGGCGTCATGGCATTCTTTCCAGACCAGGAAAAGGCGATAGACTTTGTTGAAGTGGCCAAGACGCTTGAAAGAAGACCTGCAGCTTTAGAATTCTTCAACTGCTTGGCTTTGGAGCTAATAAGGGCAAATATGTACAAGGGACATCTTCCGGACATACAAAGGATTGCGCCTGTATGTCACACGGGGATATATGCGGAGCTGCATGCAATGGATGAGGATTCCGGCAAAGGTATGCTTGAAGCTTTGTCAGCTTTGATAGAAGACTGCGGCGGAAATCTTGCGCAGACTTGGCTTGCCGTTTCAAAGCATGACATGGAAAGGCTCAAGGAATTCAGACATGCGGTGCCAGAGTTTGTAAACAGTATCATAGACGATAGGCGAAAAAGCGAACCGTCACTTACGAAGTTGGGGACCGACATGGCTGTTCCCCAAGGATTCCTGCGAGACGTAATGAGGATGTATGATGAAGGCATACAAAGCGCCGGTCTTGAATCGGTGATATTTGGGCACATTGGGGACAACCATCTGCATGTAAACATATTGCCAAGGAGCATGAGTGAATATGATACAGGCAAAAAGCTTTACGGTGAATGGGCGGAGGCCGTTGCAAAAATGGGCGGCACAGTTTCAGCAGAGCATGGCATTGGAAAGTTTAAGGCGGCAATGCTAAGGAAGATGTACAGTCAGGATGTTCTTGATTCAATGATGAAAATAAAAAGGGTATTCGACCCCGGCAACAGGCTAAACAGGGGCAATCTATTCGGCTAAAGGTGGGATGAGGATATGAACATTATAGTCTGCGTAAAACAGGTTCCAGATACAAGCGAGGTAAAGCTGGACAAGAAGACGAACACAATAATAAGGGAAGGTGTGGATTCAATAATTAATCCATACGACTCATATGCGCTTGAGGAAGGTGTTAGATTAAAGGAAAAGCTAGGAGGTAAGGTGAGCCTTATTAGTATGGGTATTCCTGCGGTCAAGGGAATGCTGAAGGAGGCCATGGCAGCCGGAGCTGACGAGGCATTTCTTCTCAGCGACAGACGATTTGCAGGTGCAGATTCTCTGGCTACAGCATATTCCCTTTACTTGGGAGTAAAGAAAATAAGAGACTACGACCTTATAATATGCGGAAAGCAGGCTATAGACGGAGATACTGCCCAGGTTGGTCCGAGCTTGGCGCAAAAACTTGGCATTCCCCATGTGAGTTACGTGATTTCCATACTAGAAGCGTCTGATAAAAAGCTTAAGGTGAAGAGGCTTGTGGATGATGCATATGAAATAATAGAAGTGGAGCTTCCGGCGCTGATTACAGTAGAAAAAGGAATTAACATTCCAAGGTTTCCTACAATAGAAGGTTTTTTCAGGGCTGGAGAAAAGGGCGTTAATGTATGGGGGGCAGACGATGTAATGGCTGACATGAAGCATATAGGGCTTGAAGGGTCGGCTACATGGGTGCTTAGGACATTTGCCCCCAGCTATGAAAAAAGTGTGAGCATGATAAGCGGAAGCCCTAAAGAGCAGGCGATCGGAGCTTTAAAGGCTCTTGCTGACGCCGGATTTATGGAAATTGGCGGGGAGGGTGAATAATGGCAAAGATAATAGTTTTAGAAGAAAAGTGCGTGGGCTGCGGCAAATGCATAAACGTATGCCCGTTCAATGCCATAACCTTGGAAAACAATAAGGCGGTAATAGGGGATGCCTGCGTAATGTGCGGAGCGTGCGAAAGGAACTGCCCGTTTGGAGCCATCAAGATAGAAAGAATTCAGGGCTACGAGCAGGACATATCTCTTTACAAGGGAGTCTGGGTGTTTGCCGAGCAAAGAGGGGGCGAAACAGCCGGAGTTGCATTCGAGCTTCTTGGAGCCGCCCGAAGACTGGCCGACAGACTGGGGGAGAGTGTAGCGGCTGTTCTGATTGGTGACGGAGTGTCTGAAAGGGCACGGGAGCTCATAGCGTACGGGGCAGACTTTGTATACGTTGTGGAAGGCAAAGAATATGAGAATTTCAGCGACGAGCTTTATGCTAACGCTTGTGTAAAACTGGCAGAAGAGCACAGACCGTCGATATTTCTCCTAGGAGCTACAGCTTATGGAAGAAGCCTTGCGCCAAGGATATCATCGAGTCTTGAAACAGGTCTTACTGCCGACTGCACTGTACTAGACATAGACGAGGAAAGCGGCATGTTCGTACAGACAAGGCCAGCCTTCGGAGGCAACATCATGGCTTCCATAGTATGTCCGGCGAGAAGGCCTCAGATGGCTACCGTCAGGCCGAGGGTTATGAAGAAGCCGGAGCCGGATTTTGGAAGGAGCGGGAGCACTGTCATGTTCTTGCCTGTGATGGCGGGAACCCCAAAGGCGAGGCTGCTTGAGCGTATACAGGAGGAGGGCTTTGGAACATCCCTATCAGATGCGGAGGTTATAGTGGCAGCAGGACGCGGTATATGCGATTCCAAGAATCTGGAGCTTGTTGAAGAGCTTGCAAGACTTTTAAACGGCGCTGTTGGTGCATCACGCCCTATAGTTGATGCGGGATGGATCGATCACAGCCATCAGGTAGGCCAGACCGGAAGAACCGTAGCTCCAAAGCTTTATATTGCCGCAGGAATATCGGGCGCAGTTCAGCATGTGGCGGGGATGTCATCCTCGGACTTCATAGTTGCCATAAACAAGGACAAGGATGCTCCGATATTTAAGATTGCAAATATAGGCATAGTCGGTGACTCGGCTGAAATAATAAAAGAGCTCATAGCTCAACTTAAATCCAAACAAGCAAAATCCGCAGAATGATTTTAATGTTTTGTATTGACAAAACAAAAAACTACCTCCAGAGTTGACATGACAGGGCAAATACATCATGCCGTCTTGAGGTAGTTTTTCATTTTGGGGATATGAACTATATACTTTCGCCAGTTTGGGTTAACTGGAAGTTTCCAACGCCCGTATTGAGTTCAATGTTTATTTTGTTCTCAGCCTGATCGTAGTTTGGTGATTCATAATAATCGTCTTTCTTGATCCAAGCGAGTGAATCGAGGTTGTTTGACTTAAGTGCCGCATCTAAGCTGACTCTTACTCCGGAAGAAACAGGGACGGTTATGCTTATGTCTGAAGCCCCTGAATCGATGCTTATGCTGCTGTCCTTTTGAAGACTGCCTATTTTGATTTCAATGTCTGCCGCGCCTGAATCTATGTCCAGGCTGCTCACAGGAATTTCAGTAAGGTCTAAATTCGAGTCTATGGCTCCGCAGTCGACTTCGATATCCCAAATGGCCTTGCTGCCGAGTCTGAAGTCATAGGAATAGGAATCTCTTCCCATTGGCATCATGCCCATTCTTTCGGTTGCAAATTCGAAGCTGGCATTTTCGCCTTCAATCACAGGATTGCTTTCTATATATGGATTTGTTGTAGCTGCTGACAACAGCTTATTGCTCTCGGATGCAACAGTTATATTTCCCGCGCCAAGCTCCAAAGACAGCTTGGCATTTTTTATGTCCTCGCCGTAGTCGTATGAAAATGAACGCTCCTGATATTCTCTGAACTGGCTGCCGGGTAATCCGCTTCTCCAGGTGCCGGGTGATGTAGAGGACATATAGAAGCCGTATGCGACAAGTGAAGCCAGGAAAACAATCCATGCCAAGCCGTTTACCCATGGCTTATGCTTGAATATTATGCTGACGCCTATTACTACGAATACCAGCGGCCACAGGTCTGCGATGGCCATCCAAATCGACCAGCTAATATATCCTAAGTTATAAAGGCCAAGCAGCAATCCGGCCGCTATAAGGGCCAGCCCTATAAACATATTGTTTTTCATTTAATTTCACCTCTTGTTTGATGACTTGAAAATCAGATATAGTCCGAAAACAACAAGAATGCCGGCCCACACTATGCCCATGTCCAGCCAGTGGAAGAATTTACGAGCGAGAAAAAGCCCGCCTACGACAATGAGAAGGAGCCCCAATATCAGGCTTACATCATCGGAGTTTTTTTGTGAAATTTGAGGTGCGGATGTTGAAGGTGGTTTCTCTGGGTTTTCACCGGTTCTTTCAGCATCTTCAGTTTCCGTTCCAAGCTCATCGCCAGCTGCTGTGAGGCGTGCCGAGGCAGGCTGCGCAGCGGATGTGTTTGGATTTTGAGGTATGACAATCGCGCATATGATATAGGCCAGCACACCAGAACCCATGAGCAGTGCAGTAAGGGCCCATGCAATTCTTACAAGCGTTGGGTCGATATCGAAATATTCGGCTATTCCCGCACATACACCTGCAATTATCTTGTTGTTTGAACGGTATAATCTTTTCTCCATGCATATCACTCCCATCATGTCAGAGATTTGTAATGAAATTATAGTCATTTCTGTGAAACACTACAAATTATTCATACCCATTTTATTGAAAAAATAATGCGTGATAGAGAGATATCCATAGTAATCACATTAAACGGAGAGCCCACAAAAACGTTACAGTATAATCTGTGAGGGTATAATTTGAAAAACCGCGAAATTATGAGGATTGACAATTGCATATGAATAAATATTAGATTTTAAAAGGAAGTCGATGAAAAGCTAGAGCTTCCGTAGGAGATGGAGTGTATGAGCTACCAAAATAGAAGTTCAAGATTCAAGTTCGAAATAGCGGGAGAAGAATACAGCAGCCACATACTGAGGGTGCTTGAGGAAGAGGATTTCAAGGGAGGAATATCCATACTATATACTCGGAGGCCAAACGCCGTGCTTTCGCTAAAAAAAGAGGGAGAAGATGTCGTGGTCGTCATATGCAGGGACAGAGAAACCGACGACTTCATAGGTTTTGGAGCATGTGCGATTAACAGGCTGTATATAGGAGGCAGCGTGGATAAGGTGGGGTATATATTCGCGCTTGGGATGGCAGGAGAGTACAGAAAGAAATATCCAAGGCTCCTGCCTGCCGCATACGAATACATGGGGGATATTCTCAGGGGAAAAGGCGTGGAGCACGTATACACGACAATTCTAAGCGACAACAAAGATGCGCAAAATATGTTTGAAAAGAAAAGAAAATCCATGCCTGACTACAATTATGCAGGTGACTACAGTGTCCACTGTATAAGAACGAATCTGTCTGAAAAAGGACTACACAACGATTTAGAGTTGAGTCAGGCATGTGAGTCAGATGTGGAGCCGATGCTGGGGATTTTCAAAGAACAGGGCATGCTGCATGACTTTTACCCTGCCATTAGCAGAGAAGACTTGTATGGCGAAACAGATTTTCCCCTTAAATACAGCGATTTTTATGTGTTGAAGGACAAGTCCACTGGAAAGTTGCTGGCATGCGCTGCGGCATGGGATCAGAGCGAATACAAGCAGCATATATTGATGGGCTACAAGGGGCGATACAGAGTGCTCAAAGCAGTATCTCCATTGCTTTCGTCACTTGGAATTCCAAGAATGCCAAAGCCAGGCTCAGCGCTAAGGTATTTCACTGTGTCGTTCTATGCGGCGAGTGAAGACAATGCCCAATATATCAGAGCGCTTGTCACTGGGCTGTCCAGGATTAAGAAAGAGTTCGATTATTTTATTATGGGCGCATCAAACGGGAGTGAGGTAGACGTTGTGCTTAGAGGCATGTCGCCGATAGTATACAGCAGCAGGGTGTATACTGTGGATTGGAAAAAGCCTTCTGCAGGCAAATGTGAAACAGATAGAAAGCAAATATATCTTGAATGTGCCAGGCTGTAAGCATTGGCGGCATTCAAAGCACCTGTCCTGGTACAGGTGTTTTTTAATCTATTTCTAATCGTGCCGCAATTGTAGGTGTTTTTCATTTGTGATATATTATTATAATGTGAATTGTTCATATATATGTAAGGCTGTAAGTAGCATAAATACTACTGCATGCTGCAAAAGAAAATCAATTCATACACTAATACTATGAAAGGGGCATATAATCCATGTACAGGCTTTATCAAAAGACCGTAGAAGAGGCGCTGCTGCACTTGAACACTGACAAAGACGGACTTAGCAACGCAGAAGTAGAAAAAAGAAGAGAAGAGTACGGGTATAACGAGCTCACTGAGGCGGAAAAAAAGAGCACGCTGATGGTGTTTTTGGAACAGTTTAAAGACTTTCTTGTAATTATACTTATATTTGCAGCTGTAATTTCAGCATTCCTTGGAAAATTTGAAAGCTCGGCTGTAATTGTAGTAGTAATAACAATAAACGCAATACTAGGAACCGTGCAGCACGTCAAGGCGGAGGAGTCGCTTAAGAGTCTCAAGGCTCTTTCATCGCCCACGGCGAAGGTTTTGAGACAAGGTAAAAAGATTGAAATACCATCCAGAGAAGTAATGGTTGGAGATATACTGTTTCTTGACGCTGGAGACTATGTAAGTGCCGACGGAAGGGTAATTGAAACATACAGCCTTCAGATAAATGAAAGCTCACTGACAGGAGAATCCGAGAGCATAGACAAGGTGATAGAAGCTATAGAGGGAGAAAACATAGCTCTTGGAGATCGGAAAAACATGGTGTTCTCGGGCAGCTTTGTAACATACGGCAGGGGCGTTATCGCCGTTACCAGCATAGGTATGGAAACTGAAATAGGTAAGATAGCAAATCTGCTTGAAAGCACGCAGGAGAAAAAGACACCGCTCCAGGAAAATCTGGACAACTTCGGCAAGAAGCTTGCAATAGCAATACTTGCAATCTGCGCAGTCATATTTGCGCTCAACATATTCAGGGGCGGCTCTATAATAGATTCATTCATGTTTGCGGTGGCGCTTGCAGTAGCCGCCATACCGGAAGCTCTAAGTTCCATAGTGACAATAGTTCTGGCGATAGGCACTCAGAAGATGGCCAAGGAAAACGCCATAATAAGAAAGCTTCACGCCGTGGAAAGTCTTGGAAGCATATCTGTAATATGCTCTGACAAGACTGGAACGCTTACGCAAAACAAGATGACAGTGCAGAAGCTGTTTGTTGACGGCAAAGTCATAGAAGACAAGTCTGCAGAAACCTGCAAAGAGCTGGACAAAAAACTTGTGCTTATGTCGGTGCTTTGCAACGACGCTGTGACCGCATTCGACAAGGAGATAGGCGACCCTACGGAGATAGCACTAGTGAATCTTGCAGAAAAGTACGACTTTGACGAGATTAAGACGAGGGATGAGTATCCAAGGCTAGGAGAGGTACCTTTCGATTCTGGAAGAAAGCTTATGAGTACGGTGCATTGCATAGGCGGAAAAACCCTGCTTGTAACTAAAGGGGCCGTGGATGTACTTGCCAAGAGGCTTGTATCAATAGAGAGATGCAGTGGAATATCTGGCATAACAGACAAAGACATACAGGAAATAGAAGATGCAAACAGGAGCTTTTCTGAAAATGGCCTCAGGGTTCTTGCGTTTGCATACAAGGAAATTGGGGATAATGTTGAAATCGGCGTAGACGACGAAAATGGCATGACCTTCCTTGGCCTGATATCGATGATGGACCCTCCAAGGGAGGAGTCGGCTTCGGCAGTCGCGGCCTGCGTAAGCGCTGGAATAAAGCCTGTGATGATAACCGGGGACCATAAGATAACAGCATCGGCTATAGCAAAGCAGATAGGAATATTAAAGCACGAATCCGAGGCGATGGAAGGCCAGATGCTCGATGACATGACTGATGAAGAGCTTAGGGAAAAGGTTGAGAATATTTCGGTATATGCAAGGGTATCTCCTGAGCATAAGATAAGGATAGTAAGGGCGTGGCAGAAAAAGGGAAACATAGTAGCGATGACGGGCGACGGAGTAAACGACGCTCCTGCGCTAAAGCAGTCTGACATTGGTGTGGCAATGGGTATAACTGGAACAGAGGTTGCCAAGGACGCATCGTCCATGGTGCTTACAGACGACAATTTCTCCACTATAGTAAAAGCAATATCCAACGGAAGAAGCATATATGAGAATATAAAAAATTCGATAAGATTCCTGCTTTCAGGAAATACAGCCGGTATAATCTCAGTGCTTTACGCATCGTTTATGGCTTTGCCGGTGCCTTTTGCGGCTGTCCACCTGCTGTTTATAAACCTTCTTACAGACAGTCTTCCAGCTATAGCAATCGGCATGGAGCCATACAAGAAAAACATAATGAATGACAAGCCAAGAGACATTAGCGCTCCGCTGCTGAGCAAGCAGTTTTCACTGGAGATTCTTTACGAAGGCATTTTGATTGCAATTGCTACAATGACGGCATTCCACATAGGTCTCTCAAGTGGAGGACATATAGTTGCAAGCACTATGGCATTTGCGACGCTTTGTCTTTCAAGGCTCCTACATGGTTTCAACTGTAGGGCAAGGGAGTCTATATTCACAGTGGGTGCCTTCACAAACCCTTACGTTTGGTATGCTGCCATTATAGGACTTGTTCTGCTTATGTCGGTGCTTGAAATAAAGCCTCTCATGGGAGTGTTCGAAGTGGCTCCTCTCACAGGAAATCAGCTGGCTGCGATATTTGGACTTTCGGCCATGCCGCTTGTGCTTATACAGCTTTCAAAGCTTGCTTTTGTAAAATCAAACAAATAAAATATTATTGAATTAAAAAGGTGTACCTGCCTGAGAATATCAAGCGGGTACACCTTTGTTTGCTTTTTCAATATGAATCTATAGGCTATACTGCCTTGCCTGACTTGTAAGACTTAGCCCTTTCGTTGGCGTTTAGTATCTTCTTTCTTAGTCTTATAGAATCAGGAGTTACTTCCACAAGTTCATCATCTTCTATGAATTCAAGAGCTTCTTCAAGTGTAAATGATTTTGCGGCATTGAGCTTAATGGCATCGTCAGAGCCTGAAGCTCTTACGTTAGTAAGTTTCTTGTTCTTGCAGGCATTTACAACCATGTCATCTTTTCTGCTGTTTATGCCTACAAGCATGCCTTCATATACAGGCACAGCAGGATCCACAAGCATAGTTGCCCTGTCACTGAGGTTGAAAAGCGCGTATGCCATTGTGACACCTGCATCCTGAGATATAAGGACGCCGTTTAGTCTGCCCTGGATTTCGCCACAGTGAGGCTGGTATGAGTGGAATGATTTGACAAGCGTTCCTTCGCCTCTAGTCTCGTTTATAAATCCGCTTCTGTAGCCTAGCAGCCCTCTTGTAGGAACAAGGTACTCTATTTTTGTGTAGCCGTTTTCTGAATGCATTGTCTCCATAATACCTTTTCTCTGGTTGAGGCTCGATATTACAGTGCCGCAGAATTCATCTGGAACTGTCGCTATGACTTTCTCCATCGGCTCGCAAAGAGTGCCGTCTATGTTCTTGAAGAGAACTTCAGGTTTTGAAACTCCAAGCTCATAGCCTTCCCTTCTCATGTTTTCAAGAAGTATTGAAAGGTGAAGCTCGCCTCTGCCTGAAACTTTGAAGCCGTCCCTTCCTTCCAGTTCTTCGACTCTAAGGCCTACGTTGACCTCAAGCTCTCTTTCAAGCCTCGCCTTAAGATGCCTTGAAGTAAGGAATTTGCCTGACTTGCCACAGAAAGGCGAGTCGTTTACAAGGAAGTTCATAGCCAGAGTAGGCTCCTCTATTTCTATCATCTCCATAGGGTCTACATGGTCTACGTCGCATATAGTTTCTCCTATTGAAATGTCGCTTATTCCAGCAAGAATGACTATATCGCCGCTGCTTGCCTCGTCTTTCTCAACTCTGTTGAGGCCCTCGTTAACCATTACTTTGGAAATCTTGGCTTTTACAACTGAACCGTCTCTTCTTGAAACAGCTACCTGCTGGCCTTTTTTAAGAGTTCCCCTTGTTATTCTGCCTATGCCAAGCCTTCCAACATACTCGTCGTAGTCAAGTGATGATATCTGAAGCTGAAGCGGATCAGCATCCATGTCAGGATACGGATTGACATGATTTTTAATAAGCTCGAAAAGTGGGTCAAGGCTGTTGCTTTCATCTTCCATTTCAAGCTTTGCAATGCCTTCCCTTGCTATTCCGTAAACTATAGGGAAGTCCAGCTGCTCGTCGTTTGCGTCAAGCTCAACAAACAGGTCGAATGTCATGTCTACGACTTCTTCGGCTCTTTGGTCTTTTTTGTCTATCTTGTTTATGAAAAGTATTGGCCTTAGTCCGTTCTGTAGCGCCTTTTGAAGCACGAACCTTGTCTGAGGCATTGGACCTTCGCTTGAATCCACAAGAAGTATTGTAGTGTCGACAGTTTTCATAATCCTTTCAACTTCTGATGAGAAATCGGCGTGGCCTGGAGTGTCGACTATGTTTATCTTGATACCGTCATGCTCTATAGCACAGTTTTTAGAGTATATTGTTATTCCTCGTTCTCTTTCGATGTCGTTGCTGTCCATGATGCACTCGACCACTTCTTCGTTTTCCCTGAAAACTCCGCCCTGTGAAAGCAGAGCGTCTACAAGTGTCGACTTGCCAGCGTCAACGTGGGCAATTACCGCGATATTGATTATCTTCTTCTTCATTATTCTGATCAACCTCTTTTTTTATATTAAGTTATATTAAGTGTGCAGCACGTATGCAGACACGTTTAATCTTGAAAAATTACCAACTTTATAATGATACACTTGTTTTGAAAAAATTTCAATTAAATTTATGTTATAAATATGGATTTCAACCAAAAATAGAATATTTTTTTCGTGGTTATAGCAACTGTGGATTTTAGAAAAATAATTGTCAAAGGTATTGCAAAAATATGGCTTTGAATATATACTGAATATAGCATTTAATTCTCAATGTGATTTTTTGTTCAGTACATATTTGCTAGAAACTTCAAGGATTCCTGCAGGTTAACGTTTACAAAAAATTAATTGTTAGAATTAAAGGAATTTTAATTTTTGGAGGTTTTCAATTATGAAAGGTACAGTTAAATGGTTTAACGGAGAAAAAGGCTATGGATTTATAACAGGAGAAGACGGAAAAGACGTTTTCGTACACTTCTCAGAAATCCAAGTTGATGGATTCAAAACACTTGCAGAAGGACAAGAAGTTGAGTTCGAAGTAGTTCAAGGACCAAAAGGACCTCAAGCTGCTAAGGTAACTGTTTCAAGATAGTAATCAAGAACCCCGAGGATGACAAGTCCATCGGGGTTTTTTTATTATTGATTTTTAAATATAAAATATAATAAGATCTCTTGCCAGACGGCAGGGGATTTTTTGACGGCTTGAAATGGAAGGAACAATGTGTGTATAGTAGTATTATTAAGGTAATATATACGTTAAATATAAAATCAAGAATGGAAAGAGGAAATAGGGATGAAAATAATCCACACTTCTGACTGGCATATAGGCAAGATTGTGAACGGATTCAGCATGCTCGAGGATCAAAAGCACGCACTTGAGCAGCTTGTGAGTATTTTAGAGGAGGAAAGGCCCCACGCGCTTGTAATAGCAGGCGACATTTACGACAGGAGCATACCTCCTGTGGAAGCAGTCGAACTGCTTGACTGCGTACTTAGCAAGATACTGCTTGAACTTGAAATCCCTGTGCTTGTAATTGCGGGCAATCATGACAGCCCGGAAAGGCTGTCGTTTGGAAGCAGGCTGCTGTCGAAGAAGGGGCTCCACATTGCCGGAGTACTTGGCTCGGAAATAAAGAAGGTACAGCTCAATGACGAATTCGGACCTGTGGATTTCTATCTGATACCATACTCGGATCCGCGGGAAGCAAGGCACATATTAGCAGATGAGGATATATCAACTCACGACGATGCAATGAGAAAAATAACGGACAGGATAAAAGAAGAAAATGGTGATGCTAATAGGAGCGTGGCGGTGGCTCACGGATATGTTGCATATTCAAAAAAAAGCTGCAACGGGGACTTGTGTGAAATCGAAGAGCCGATACGATGCGAATCCGAAAGGCCGCTTAGCGTAGGAGGCAGTGAAATCATAGAGGCTGACTGCTTTGAAAGTTTTTGCTATGCAGCTTTAGGACACCTGCATGGACCTCAAAGAGTCGGAAGTGAAAAGGCAAGATATTCAGGCTCGCTTCTTAAATATTCTTTTTCTGAAGCATCTCACAAAAAAGGCGTCATAGCTGTAGATATAGATGAAGCAGGCAATGTGGAAACGAGGCATCTGCCGCTTGAGCCTCTAAGAGATATGAGGGTTATAAAAGGACCTCTTAAAGAGCTTATAAACCCCAATATATACTCGTGCGGGGATACAAGCGACTATGTGTTTGCCATACTTGCTGATGAAGGAGAGCTTTTTGATCCTATATCCAAGCTGAGAGCCGTTTATCCAAACATTATGGGACTCGAGAGAAGCCAGGCGATGGAATCTGCAGCAAGCAGGACAGCTGCCGGAAAAGGGCATCGCGAAAAGTCTAAGCTTGAGCTTTTCGAGGAGTTCTATGTATCGATATGCGGCAGGAACATTAGCGAGGAAGGCAAAAGCATTGTCAAAGAGGCTATAGACTCTGCAGAGAAAGGGACTGATTAAAAATGAGACCGATAAGACTGGTGATGAGCGCTTTTGGCCCCTATGCAGGGGAGGAGACTCTTGATTTTAGAAACTTAAAGGACAACAACATATTTCTTATAACAGGCCCAACTGGAGCAGGGAAGACAACAATATTCGACGCCATAAGCTATGCACTGTTTGGAGAAGCTTCCGGAAGCAGCAGGGACAAGAGCGATTTGAGAAGCGACTTTGCGCAGGCGGACACTCCCACATACGTGGAGCTTGAATTTGAGCTCAGGGGAAAAAGCTTCCAAATCAAGAGATACCCGCAGCAGGAAAAGAAAAAATCAAGGGGAGAAGGCTATACGATGAAGGAAGCAAGCGCTGAGCTTGTATTGCCTGATGGTTCGGTAGTTACCAGGATAAACAGTGTTGACGAAAAGATAGGCGAGATACTCGGCATAAGCAGAAATCAGTTCAGACAGGTAGTAATGCTGCCGCAAGGGGAGTTTAGGAAGCTCATAGAGTCTGAAAGCAGGGAACGTGAAGAGATATTCAGAAAGATATTTGGAACCCAGGCCTTTGAAACAATACAAAAAATACTGCAGGAAAACAGAAAACAGCTTCGTATGGCAATAAGCGATGCTAAATCAAAGCTGGAAACAAATGTGAGGCGTATAGACCCTGAGGGAGATGAGGCACTTGCGGTTCTTATTGAGTCGGGAGAACTAAATGTGGGCGAAATTTTGACTAGAAGCAGAATGCTTATAAAGAGCGATGAAGAGCTTCAGGCAGCACTTTCAAAAAGGCTTGAACAAAGCAGACTTAACCAGGAAAAGCTTCAAAAGACAATGATAGAGGCAGTAGAAGTCAACAAGAAACTACGTGAAAGGGATTCTGCCGGAGAGAAACTTGCCGGCTTGGAGTCTCGTAAAAAAGAATATGAAGGCAAAGCATACAGGCTTGCCATGGGAAGAAAGGCGCTTGAGATTTCAATAGTGGATGAGTCGGTAAAAGAAAAATTTTTTTTACTGGATTCTAAAAAAGCTGAATATATACAGCTTGCCAAAAGGCTGGAGTTTTGTGAAAAAGAACTAAAAATCAGCCAGGAAACGCTAATATTAGAAGAGGGAAGGGCGCATGAAAGAAAAGCGACTGCCGAAGATATTACGCGGCTTGGCGGTTTTGTTCAGAAAGTGAAGGAATACGAGGAAAAGCAAAAAGCCATCAAGCTCATCAAGGATGCCCTATCGGGTAAGCAAAAAGAACTGGAAAGCTTAAAGAGTGAGCTGGAGATAAATAAAGCTAGTCAAAAGAAGCAAACAGAAGAGCTTAGGCTTTCAAACGAAGCGCAAATACAAAAGGAAAAATTCGAGAAGCAATTGCATGAGAAAGAGTTGCTCCTCTCAAGGCTCAGGACGTTTTATGGCACGTTAGACAAGCTCGCAGCAGAGCAGATTAGACATCTGATTCTAGAAAAAGAGTATGAAGCTTTTGAAAAGACGTTTTTAGCCGCAAAAGCGTCATATGAAAAAATTGAGGACATGTTCAGGAAGGGTCAGGCAGGACTCCTTGCAAGGAGTCTGGAGGAAGGCAGCCCATGCCCGGTTTGCGGCTCAAAAAATCATCCGTTGCCAGCCCTATTAATAGAGGGCATGCCGACTGAAGAGGTTCTGAGGCGGGCGCAGGAAGCATATGAAAATGTTAAGCTTGAAAGGGACAAAAGGCTGCAGGACATGGCGGCATTAAACGGCAGCATCAAGAGCATCAGGGATTCTGTTTCAGAACAAAAAGAGAGCCTCAAGCCGGAGTTGGGCGAAGAACTCACGGTAATTCAAGACGATGCGCTTCAAGAATACCTGGAAAAGCAGGGAAAAGAGCTAAGGTACAAGTTTGATGAACTTAAAAAGAGCCATGAAGGCCTTGAAAGGCTGGCAAAAAGCAAGGAAGCCATAGAAGAGTCCATCAAAAGGCTGGGAGTCAGTATAGAAGAAAAAGAAAAAATGCACGGAAAGCTTGAAGAGGATAAAAATGAACTGCAAATGAGGAGAAAGGGCGAGGAGGGCGTGCTTGAATCAATAGAAAATGAAATACCTCCGCAACTACGCTCCCTGGACAGGCTATCTGAAAAAAACAAGGCACTGGAAGAAAAACTTCGTGCGATGGAAAAGGACCTGGATAAGGCGCGCGAGAGCCACAGCAAAGCACAACTAGACAAGGCAAAAATCGAGAAGGAGAAGGAGGCCGCAGCAAAAGCATCAGCCGAGTCAGAAAAGGAGATAGAGGCATTGAAAGCTCGGATGGAGGAAATGCTTTTAGCGGCAGGCTTTAAGGACTACAGCCATTATGAAGCTCAGAAAATGAGCAAGCAGGATATCGAAGAAACAGACGGAGAGATTAATAAATACTATCAGGAGCTAAAGTCAGCAGCAGACAGGCTTGAAAAAGCACAGGTTGAAGCTGAGGGGCTCCTTAAAATATCAATAGAAGGCACTGAGGAAGAGCTCGCAGGCGTGAAGCAGCTGTGCGATGAGCTTGATGCTATAATAAAGAAGGTATATGCGAGGCAAGACGGTAATTTGAAAGCACTGAGTGAAATGGAACGAATAGTCTGCGAAATTGAGCGCCAAGAGGAGCACTTTAGCGTTGCAGGCGAGCTGGCAAGCATAGCAAACGGTGATAACCCAGAAAGGCTGACATTTGAAAGGTACGTGCTTGCAGCATACTTTGACGAGATAATAAAGGCGGCCAATGCAAGACTAGCTAAGATGGCACAGGGCAGGTTCCTGCTAATGAGAAAGGACGAGAGGGGCAAGGGCAGAAAGCAGGAAGGGCTTGAGCTTGAAGTGTTCGACAATTACACAGGCAAGGCAAGACACGTAAAAAGTCTTTCCGGTGGAGAAGGGTTCAAGGCGTCTCTTTCTCTTGCGCTTGGAATGGCTGACATCGTACAGTCATACACCGGCGGTGTAAGCCTTGATACGATCTTTATAGACGAGGGCTTTGGTTCCCTCGATCCGGAATCGCTTGACAGCGCTGTAGAATGCCTCGTTGACCTTCAGGAATCGGGAAGGCTTGTGGGCATAATATCTCACGTGCCAGAGCTAAAGGAGAGCATAAATGCAAGGCTCGAGATAACGGCATCGAAAAACGGAAGCAAAGCAAGTTTCGCCATGTGATATGAAAAGCGGCTCGATAAAAAAAGTTTACTGCATAAAAAAAATACTGTAGTAAGGAGCGATTAATTGGCAAGCATGAAGAAAATAAATGGAGGATCATATGAAAAAAGAACGCTTGAATGTTGTAGATATTTTAAAGAGGATGCCATCTCTTTTCTTTGGATTTTTGCTTTTCGCAGTAGGAATACTGGCGACGCTCTATTCGGATCTTGGAATGAGTCCTTGGGATGTATTTCATATGGGGATAGTTAAGCACTCGAAATTTACGCTTGGTCAGGTCTCTCAGCTGGCAGGAGTGGCGATAATAGTGATTACCTACTTTTTAGGAGTGGTCCCGGGGATAGGAAGCGTTTTAAACATGTTTTTCATTGGCCTGTTCATAGACTTGATTCAGCAGCTCGGGATATTCGTCACTCCAGAAACCATAATACCCAAGGTTGCTCTGCTCGTATTCGGGATACTAGTCATGGGCTGGGCTTCGTTTTTTTACCTTAGAGTAGGCCTTGGGGCAGGGCCAAGGGATGGCATGATGGAGATGCTTGTCAAAAAGACAGGAAAGCCAGTTTGGCTTATAAGAAACTCAATAGAGATGGCCGTCCTTGTAATAGGCGCCGTCCTGGGAGGGCCTGTTGGAATAGGTACAATAATAACGGTTTTTGGAATAGGATTTTCGGTGCAGCTGGCTTTTGCAATTGGAGGTTACAGCTCGAAGGAAATAGAGCACATAAATTTAATCGATGTGCTTGGGATAAGAAGCTGGTCCTGATAAAAAAGTCGAATGGTTTTCGGCTTTTTTTATGCCGCTGTAGATACAGCTCTTTTTTATTTCACAGGTAGGGAATTTCATGCTAAAATTTAGTGCAGTATATTTCAAAGTAGGTGATTTTA
This sequence comes from Peptoclostridium acidaminophilum DSM 3953, assembly GCF_000597865.1. Lineage (GTDB taxonomy): Bacteria > Bacillota > Clostridia > Peptostreptococcales > Peptostreptococcaceae > Peptoclostridium_A > Peptoclostridium_A acidaminophilum. Next base: position 837,689 of record NZ_CP007452.1, read on the forward strand.
CATGGTAAACGCTACAAAAACTGTCGCAGTCGGCATGAGCGGAGGGGTCGACAGCTCTGCGGCTGCATATATACTTAAAAACAGGGGTTACAATGTAATAGGAATAACAATGCTTCTTGGCAAGGAAAGCGAATCGGAGCGTTCGGCAGAAGACGCAAAACGCATTGCTGAGATGCTTTCAATGCCGCATCATGTTGTGGATTTCAGCCGGATATTCGAGGAGAAAATAAAGGGAGAGTTCATAAGCGAATATTTAGGAGGCAGAACTCCGAACCCGTGCGTGACCTGCAACAGGATTATTAAATATGGTAAATTCATGGATGTGGCCAGATCTTTAGGGGCGGATTTTGTGGCCACAGGCCACTATGCTAGGGTTGTATATGACAGTGAAAACTCAATTTACAGGATATTAAGGGGAAAGGCAGACAGGAAAGACCAGTCATATGTCCTCTATTCGCTAAGCCAGAAGCAACTGAGCAGTATGATTCTGCCTTTGGGTGAATATGAATCCAAGGAAGACATACGAAAAATAGCCAACATGTTTGACCTGGATGTTTCAGAGAAAAAAGACAGCACCGGGATATGCTTCATACCCGATGGAAATCATAAAAAATACATCACAGAGATTATTGGAAGCGCAGTTGGAAGCGGTGCAATAAGGGATTCAGAGGGAAAGCTTCTGGGCAGGCACAGCGGCATATTCAATTATACAATCGGCCAAAAAAGAGGGCTGGAGGTAAAGTTGCAAAAGTCTTTGACTGTAATTTCAATAGATGCTCAAAAAAATGAGATTATTTTGGGCGATGATGCGCTTGCATATTCAAAAGGACTTATAGCGAGCAACTGGAGCTTCACATCCGGCCGAGCAAGCTTCAAGGAGCTGCATGTTCATGCAAAAATATGCCAATGGGGTTATTTCATAGAATCCAAGGTAACAAAAACAGATGACGACAAGCTGTGCGTAATGTTTGAAAAGAACGAGCGTGCAGTGACTCCCGGACAGTCAGTAGTTTTTTACAACGGAGACGAGGTCATAGGCGGAGGCATAATAGAAAGAGACATCAGATAGCAAACAAGAGGCGTGTACACCATTTAATGATGTATACGCCTCTTGTTTGCTATACGCCTTTTATATAACCCATAAGACTGTCGAATACAAGCTCAAGATAGTCGGCCCTTTGGAAAGGATCTAAAAAATCAACATCAATTATGGAATGCATTTTACCGGCTATCAAAACGGGAGCAGAAATTGCTGCCATTGCCTGAAATAAAAGTTTTTTTGCACGCGGCTTGTCTATTTTTGGATTGATTTCTGAAAGTGAATCTACAAGAAGCCTAAGGCCTGAATGCTTGAAATATTCTTCGTAGTGTATGAAAATAGAGGATTTTTTGACTGTCTGGAATACGAAATTTTTGATTATGGAAGGATGCGCTATTATTATTGACGTGTATTCATCGAAAAATTTCTTTAGTCGCTCTTCAGCTGCAGAGTCGCTGCATTCCAAATGATTAAAAGCTGTTTCAAGCTTTAGCGTGATTTGTTTCATAGCTTCATTTAATAAATTGTCCTTTGAACCAAAATGGTAGTTTACAAGAGCTATATTGACATTGGCATATTTGGCTACTTTTCTGATGGTTACGTTTTCGTAGCCATAATGAGATATTATGTGGAGGGTTGCTTTTAATATCCGATCTTTGGTGTCAAGATGCTGATAATCACAATATTTCATATTCATAAAGTAGACAACTCCCGGATTTTTTTAAAACAAAAATTTTGTTCTAAGTCAATTTTAAAATAATACTGTTTGTTGTGTCAATAAAAATTAACACTTCAAAACATGATAATACATTGACAAATTTTTTTGAGGGGAATAATATATATAATATTGAACAACAATTTAAACGGCGTTCAATTAGTTGGAATACATAGTATAGCTGTATATTATATATACAATATTTGTAGCCTGGAGGTGAAATTCAGCCATATGGCTGTGATTTCTATGAGAAAAATACTGAATGTCGGAGTCGATATAGGTTCAACAACGGTTAAACTGGTAATTCTGGACCGGAAGGGTGAGATTGTATTCAGCAGATACAGAAGGCATTTGGCGAATATCAAGGATACATTAACAAACATTCTCGATGAGGCGTATCAAGTGATAGGCAATAAAACAATGACAATAGCAATGACGGGCTCGGGGGGAATGCGAATTGCGCAGGCCATGAATGTTGCATTTGTGCAAGAGGTGATAGCTTCTACGAAATCGGTTGAGGCTAGCATTCCTTATGCTGATGTTGCTATCGAGCTTGGCGGAGAAGATGCTAAGATTACATATTTTGAAGGTTCGATAGAACAGAGGATGAATGGAATATGTGCCGGCGGCACGGGAGCCTTCATAGACCAGATGGCAACCTTGCTTAAAACCGACGCCATGGGTTTAAATGAATTGTCATCAAGGAGCTCAAATTCATATTGCATAGCTGCAAGATGCGGAGTGTTTGCAAAGACAGATATACAGGCATTGATGAATGACGGGACAAGAAGGGAAGACATAGCGGCATCTGTTTTCAAGGCTGTTGCAGAGCAAACAATAACAAGCCTGTCCTGTGGCAAAAGAATAAAGGGTAATGTAGTCCTCCTGGGGGGGCCTTTTCATTTTCTGAGCGAACTTACGAAGTCATTCACAAGAGCTTTGGGGGATGGCGTAACCAGCGTTGCAGTGCCGGAAAACTCAAATCTGTTTGTAGCCATGGGGGCTGCTTTGCTCTCTGAAAATGAAATACCTGTCAATTTTATAGATATAAAGCATGAACTAATGAGAGCTTGGAACGTTGAATCGGAAGAACTAAAGAGCATGCCTGTACTGTTTGCCAATGAGGCGGAGCTTATGGAGTTTCAAGAAAAAAATTGCGCGGCTTTACCGTCTGAAGTGAGCGTAAAGGGCTTTAGCGGCGGCTGCTATCTGGGAATTGATTCGGGTTCTACTACAACAAAGGTTGTGCTAATAGACCAGGATGCAAGAATCGTATATTCGTATTATGGAAACAATCTGGGCACACCTTTGGATACTGCAAAAAATGTCTTAATAAGAATACATAAAGCTTTTGGGGATGATATAAAAATAATAGGCTCTGCGGTAACAGGATACGGAGAAAAGCTCATACAAAACGCCTTTGATTTGGACTTGGGCGAAGTGGAAACCGTGGCTCACTATAAAGCGGCAGCTCATTTTGAACCGAATGTTGACACAATAATAGACATTGGCGGACAGGACATGAAATGTATAAGAATAAAAAACAAGGCCATAGACAGCATAATGCTTAATGAGGCATGTTCATCGGGCTGCGGATCTTTCATTGAGACGTTTGCAAAATCGCTTGATATGACAATGGTCGAGTTTGTAGAAAAGGCTTTGAAGTCAAAGGCTCCTGTTGATCTTGGATCCCGATGCACGGTATTCATGAATTCACGGGTAAAGCAGGCGCAAAAAGAGGGAGCGGATGTTGGCGACATATGTGCAGGGCTTTCATATGCCGTCGTAAAAAATGCCCTTTACAAAGTGATAAAACTAAAGGATGCAGAAAGCCTGGGAGCACACATAGTTGTCCAGGGAGGAACATTCTATAATGATGCAGTGCTGAGATGTTTTGAGATTCTGACGAGTAAAAAAGTTGTTAGACCTCCGATTTCAGGAATAATGGGAGCTTTTGGTGCGGCGCTTATAGCCAGGGAAAAATGCTCTCCTGAATCGGTGTCCAGGATGATAAAGCTGGAAAACATGGAGGATTTTTCGTTCGATGTTAAAGCCAAGAAATGCCCAGGATGCACAAACAGCTGCATGCTGACTATAAATAGATTTTCAGATGGAAAAATATTTATATCTGGAAACAGATGTGAAAAAGGTGCTGGCGAAGAAGAAAAGAAAACGGAAGGTACAAATATCTATAGATACAAATATGAACGTATATTCGCATACACTCCGAGAAAAGCTGAAAATGCCAGATACGGCACGATAGGGATACCGCGAGTTTTGAATATGTTTGAAAATTATCCTTTCTGGTTTACATTTTTTGATGAACTAGGTTTTAGAGTAAGTCTTTCGGATGAGACAACGATGGATACATACAAGCTAGGCATGGACACTATAGCATCCGAGACTGTATGCTATCCGGCAAAGCTTGTGCATGGTCATATTGCGCAGCTTCTGAATTCGGGGGTTAAGCGCATATTCTATCCATGCATAATGCATGAGGTGAAAGAGTGCTCATCAGCTGACAATCATTACAATTGCCCTGTGGTGACATCATACCCGGAACTTGTAAAAATGAACATGGATGGACTTATGGGATACGGGGTGGATTTTATGAATCCGTTTGTGCCTTATGCTGACAAGAAAAAGCTGGCAATTGCAATGCATGAGGAGCTTCGTTATTTGGGGATTAAGTACTATCAGGTCAGGCGGGCAATACGCAAGGCCGAGGCTGAGGACAAGCGTGTAAAGGAAGATATAAGAGGTATGGGCAAGCGCGTACTTGAACATATAGGCAGGACAGGCGGGAAAGGAATTGTGCTTGCCGGAAGGCCGTACCACCTGGATCCGGGTATAAACCGCGGAATAGATAGGATAATAACATTACTTGGGATGGCTGTGCTCACTGAGGATTCTGTGGCTCATCTTGCAGGTTTTGATGAAAAATTAAATGTAGTGGACCAGTGGATGTACCACTCCAGGCTATACAGAGCTGCAAGCTATGTCTGCTCCAGAAAAGACATTGAGCTTGTTCAGCTAAATTCTTTTGGTTGTGGGATTGATTCCATAACATCAGACCAGGTGGAAGAGATATTGAAAAGCGGCGGAAAACTATATACGGTGCTAAAAGTTGACGAAGTGGTAAATACGGGTGCCGTAAAGATAAGGCTAAGATCTCTTTGTGCCGCCATGAAAGAAAGAGACAAACAGCCAAAGCTGGCAGGTTCGTTTGGATCAGGTTACAGGCAAGACAGCAGACCTGTATTTACAGAGCAAATGAGGCGTTCGCATACCATACTTTGCCCGCAAATGTCGCCTGTACATTTCAGTTTCGTTCAGGCGGCATTTGGGAGTGAGGGCTACAAGCTCGAGGTTCTAAGAAACATGGAGCACAAAATAGTCGAAACTGGCCTTAAATACGTAAACAACGATGCATGCTATCCGGCGCTGATAGTAATAGGACAAATTATTGATGCTTTGAACTCCGGGAAATACGACATTGACACAACCGCAGTTATAATTTCTCAAACCGGAGGAGGCTGCAGAGCCACAAACTATATTTCACTGTTGAAAAAAGCCCTTTCGGACGCTGGATACGGTAAAACTCCAGTTTTATCTTTGAATGCTCTTGGGATGGAGAAACAGCCGGGCTTCAGACTTAAACCGTCGCTTGTAAAAAAGCTTGCATACGGGATTATGTATGCTGATTTAATCTCTAGCCTTGCATTGAGGACAAGGCCGTATGAGAAAATTTCCGGAGCTGCAAATATGCTTTATGAAAAATGGATAGGTTTATGTACGCAAACTCACGCCATGTCAAGGTTCTCCGAATTCAAAAGGAACATTAGATCTATGGTCAGCGAATTTGAACATGTAGAAATTCATGAAAAGAGCATACCGAGAGTTGGAGTCGTAGGAGAGATACTCGTCAATTATCATCCTCTGGCAAACAATGGACTCGTGGAGCTTTTGGAGCGGGAAGGCGCCGAAGCCGTGTTGCCAAACCTAACTGACTTTATGCTATACAGCCTCTACAACAGCGTTTACAGAAGCCGCAAGCTTTCGGGGGGGATGGTGTCCCGAATGAAGGCAAACGCCGCGATAAGCATAATAGAGGCTGCGAGGGATCAGGTGAGAAGCTGCCTCAAAGGCAGCAAAAGATTCGATGCGCCATTAGACATATACAGCATAGCAAAAAAGGCATCCGAGATTGTTTCTCTTGGGAACCAAACTGGAGAAGGTTGGCTGTTGACAGGTGAGATAGTAAAGCTTGTTGAATCGGGTGTGAACAATGTACTCTGCCTTCAGCCATTTGGCTGCCTTCCAAATCATATTGCAGGAAAAGGAGTTATGAAGGAACTTAAAAGAAGGTATTCTAATTTGAACATATACGCTGTGGATTACGATCCCGGAGCAAGCGAGGTAAACCAGCTCAACAGGATAAAGCTTATGCTCTCAAATTCAATGAATGCTTCGAATTTTAGGAATAAAGGCGATATGCCAGGAAGAAAACAACCAAGATGCATGAGGATAAGCTTATAGTATGGCCGGCTGCTGAAGATGATTATTTGGCAGCCGGCTTTTTGCGTTTTTTCATGCCAGGGAATTTCCAATGGTGTATAATAACATAGGATACCGATTGAAATGCTGAGATGAAAGGAGAAAACAAATTTGATAGCAAGTATCACCGCAAAAATGCAAATCCTTATGATAGACAAAGAATTTTATAGAACAATGCTAAAGATATCAATACCTATAATAATTCAAAGCTTTGTAGCCTCATCCCTGAATATGATAGACACGATAATGATAGGCCGTTTGGGTGAGGAACCCTTGGCGGCTGTAGGTATAGCAAATCAGTATTTCTTCCTCTTTAATCTTACTGTGATAGGTATATGCAGCGGCTGCGGGGTATTCATATCGCAGTTTTGGGGCAAGAAAGATATCGGAAATATAAGAAGGACTCACGGACTGAGTCTCTCATTCGTAACTGTTGCTGCTATTATTTTTACGCTGCCGGCGATTTTTATTCCTGAAAAAATAATATCAGTGTTTAATATTGACAGTGCGGTTATTGGCTTGGGCGCTAAATATCTAGGGCTCGTAAGCATCAGCTACATATTCACCGGAATAACATTTGCGTATAGTTTTTCGCTGAGAAGCACTGAAAATGCAATTCCACCCATGACTGTCAGCACGGTGGCTCTTTTGCTTAATACAGTGCTTAACTACGGGCTTATTTTCGGAAATATGGGATTGCCGAAAATGGGGGTAGTTGGAGCCGCCGTAGCTACAGTGATAGCCAGATTAGTTGAGAGTGTGTTACTTGTAGCTTATGTATATGCTATAAAGGGTCCGCTTGCAGGAAAATTAAGAGAGCTTGCCGATATAGACGCCAAATTCATGGGCAAGGTAAAACACATAATAATGAGCGTGGTACTCAATGAAGCCTGCTGGGGCTTTGGATTTGTTGCATATTCAGTGGTGTATGGTCGGATAGGCACACAGGCTATAGCCGCAGTTCAAATTTGCAATACTATCCAGAACATATTCCTGGTAGTAATTTTCGGCATGGCAAGCGCTTCGGCTGTAATGATAGGGAATTGCATAGGAGCTGGCGAAGAAGAAAAGGCCAGGGACAATGCATACAGATTTACTGCGCTGGGAGTTGTCGTGGGTTTGTTTATTGCAGCGATGCTTGCGTTGGCTGCGCCCCTTATAGTTTCCTTTTTCAATATATCAGGCGCCGTAGCCAGGGCTGCAGTAATTATGCTTTACATAACTGCAGGCTCGCTGATTGTAAGGGTGTTCAACATACTTATGATAGTAGGGATTTTAAGGGGGGGCGGAGATACGAAATTCTCGCTTCTGACTGAGGCGTTTACTATGTGGTTTATCGGCGTAACAGCCGCAGTTATAGGGGCTTTTGTCTTGCGACTCCCTGTTTACTGGGTGTATGCGCTTGTAATATTGGAAGAAATAGCAAAGTTTGCTATAGTGCTTTACAGGCTGGTTTCAAACAAATGGATTAAAAACATAGTTCACAATATATGAATGCAGGAAATAAAAAAAGAAAGCGGCATATTATGCCGCTTTCTTGCTAGCTGATAGAGTGCTGCTTGTTTCCATACTAAGGTGTGGCAACATTGCAGGAGATATTACCGATGAAAAAAGTCCTACGAGAATTGTTGCAAGAGCCATTGTGAGTGTTATTTCAATCATTTTATTTCCTCCTTGTAAGATAAATATAGGGTTAGGGTTCAAAAACCCGTCCGAATGTTCCTTGATAACTTAACATTTATTGTTCAGATGAACCAGCGACACTCTTGAATGAAAATCACTAAACTTCGTGCTATAATCTCACTTGTCAGAGAGATAGATGTGCGTTCCTCCTGGATCCCTCACATCATGAGGTCTTATCCGTAAATTAGCGTGTCACTCCACAAGGACGATTCGATGTTTAGCTGGTTGGGCCACCTTCTGGTGTTACCCGTTTCAAATGCAAGGTTGTTTGGCGTCCTCAAACAAAGTGGATACTCTGATTCATTCTAAGCAGAAAGGTTGTGTTACTTTGTCCCAATTTTTAAACGATTTTGTTGTCGGAATTGATGTTTCATCAGAGTTTTCTGTAGTTGCAATGATAGCACCTTCCGGAGAGCTCATCCGCAAGCCTTTCAGGATTGACCATAATCCTGCTGGATTTAACAAGCTGCTCGAGATTCTCAAAAAAGAAGAAGAGCGGTTAAAACGAAAGCCCATCTACTTCGTAGAATCTACGGGTATCTTTCATTTACCACTCTTCTTCTTTCTGAGATCGAATGACCTCAAAGGTTTTGTCCTAAACCCTTTATGTGTCCATTCTACCAAGAATTTCGACATTAGAAAAGTGAAAAATGATAATAAAGATGCCGAGGCTATCGCAAGGCTTGCAAAATACCAGGATGTAAAGTTTTCCATGATGCCCGAGCCTCAAATTCTCGCACTTCGCATGATGGTGAGGGAATATTACTCCCGCTGTGACATGCTCACTGAGATGAAAAACAGGCTCTGCACGGATCTTTACTTGCTGTTCCCGGGCTTTCTTGATGTGTTTTCCAATCCTTTTGGAAAGACCGCGTTGGCTGTTTTAAGCGCTTATCCTTCGCCTAAGGATGTTCTAAATGCAGACCCTCAGCAGTTGCTTGAGCTCATTTCCAAAAGCGGCAGAAAAGGCGAGAAGTGGTCAGCCAAAAAAGCTCTGCAACTTCTTGAAACAGCACAGCTTTCTTTGAGTATGCCAAATGAATTCGCTCTGCTTGACTCCAAAATAAGATTCCATCTTGATGGAATCGACAGCTTTAAAAAGTGTCTTAATGCTATAGAATCACAGTTGCACACTATCATCGACTCAAGCGACTTTCCTGACACCGCTCGAAAGCACATCGAGCTTTTGGATCAAATGCCTGGCGTAGGCTTTATCAGTGCGGTCACTCTGATCGCGGAAATCAACGATTTCAGCCTATTCAAGTCTCCAAAGGCCTTTACAGCTTTCTTTGGCATAGATCCATCAGTCAATCAGTCGGGCAAGTTCACTGGCGACCGCAACAGGATTTCTAAACGAGGCACCCGCATTGGCAGAAGAGTTCTCTTCACAATGGCTCTGTCCTCAATAAGAACCACCAGAAACGGCGATTCCATAAATCCGATTCTTCGCGACTACTATTTGAAAAAATGTGTCAGCAAGAAGAAAAAGGTGGCCCTTATAGCCGTTATGCATAAGTTGCTCCACTACATTTTTGCGGTTCTTCGTGACTTAAAACCGTTTGAATTTAGAAGCCCGCAGGAGCACCAAGCATGGAGAAACAACAAGCTTCAAACTGCACCAAAACATGTTGCTTAAAAATTGCTAAAATGTAGCTTCTCCAAGGTCATTGTTCGGATTTTTCAATGGCTTGGTTTCTCATACTCTTTTTTAAGATTGAAAATTTCTAAAGAAAATCAATCAGATTTATTGACTTTTATTAGCTGGTCTTTTTATTTTTAAATAGTTTAAATGCTATGCCGCTATGCGGTTTTTTTGTTGCTTGAAACTGTGCTTTTTGCGGGTTTGTTAGAGATTAAAAGACCTGCTAAAACAGACAAAAAGCCTCCTACAAGAAATAGCGATAAAAATATAGCCGTGCTTGTTTCTCCCATGTTTTTGCCTCCTTCGTTTTGATTCTGATTTTGGGTTCGATTGTGTTTGTGAGGTTGATTATGTCAGATTTGATTGTATAGAATCGAGTTTTTATATTAGTGTGAAAATATTCCGTAAGATCATTATATTGACGAGTTTCGAAAAGAATCAAAAAGGAGTCAGTTATATATTAAAAGAAAACTCAAAAATATTCTTATGATTGCAATTAAATTAATAACAATAATAAATATGCCGATCTTTAATAGGGTTATTACTGAAAATATAGCTTTAAGTGTCTATATTTCAAGAAGTCATTATTATGCAGCTTTTTTGATGCCTGCTGGAAGCATGTCTTGCTCCATTCTTACATTAGTTACGATCATTGGTGAAATTATATCTGAAAAAACTCCTGCAAGAAATGTTGAAAAAACTAATGAAAATACTACACTAATCATTGAAAACTCCTCCTTATATAAAATTAAGCCGCCTTATTTATGCTTGTTGTAAGAATGTCTTTATCCATTCTTACATTAGTTACGATCATTGGTGAAATTATATCTGAGAAAACTCCTGCAAGAAATGTTGAAAAAACTAATGAAAATACTACGCTAATCATTGAAAATTCCTCCTTTGGAAGTTGAGTTTTTTTATTTGTATTGGTTAGTCATGTTTGATTTTGAACAATAAAAAAAGACAGAGGGCAAACCAGCACAAAATAAACCTAAGTGCTTGCTTCCCCCTGTCTTTTTATCTGAAAGATTCCCGATAACGGTTGCTTCTTCGATGCCTTACAAAAAGGTCTCTCCAGGGATGTGTCGGGTTATTGTACTTGACCTGAAAGATTCACATCAAATAGCAGCGTTTTTGATGTTTGCTCCTGCGGTTATCCCAGTGGGATATCTTCAATAACCTTCATTCACGTATATTAATTTGTAAACTATAATGTGTGTTGTAAACAAAATCTAAACTTGATTTAATTCAATGATAATACAGTGAAAAGATAAAAGCAATGAAAATTTATTTCTAAATTCAGCGATTTTTTTAAAAAATATTTTAAATGTATTCAATTAAGTTTTTGTATATCCATGCCCCTATTGGTATGCCACTGAAAGGGACTATTTGCAAAACTTTCCTTGCCAGGAGTCCCTTCTTTTAAGCTCGATGTCTATCCCGTTGAGCACGCTGCGCTTATCGAGGCTCCATCTTGGTGCGAAAAGGCTCTCCCTGCTGCCATCGCCTGTGATTCTGTGAACCACAATTTGCGGGTTTAAAAGCTCAAGAGAATCCGAGACGAGGCCGATATATTCGTCCTTGGAAAGCACGTGGAACGGATTCGTATTGTAGTAGTCGAGAAGATCGCTGTTTTCGAGTATGTGCAGCAGATGAAGCTTTATGCCGTAGGGGTTGAGCCTGGACACATATTTTACCGAATCGAGTATCCTGGCGCTGTCTTCACCCGGAAGACCGAGTATAATGTGAACAACAGTTTTTATACCTAATGAGTTTAGTTTTTCAAAGGCTTTTTCGAACTGCTCGAGCACATAGCCTCTTCTAATCAGGATTGCCGTGTCTTCGTGCATGGTTTGGAGACCAAGCTCTATCCAAAGAAATGTTTTCTTGCTTATCCTTGAAAGAAGCTCTAAAACATCACCACCAAGGCAATCGGGCCTGGTAGCAATGGCTATGCCCACCACTTCCGGGAATGACAGGGCCTCCTCATATTTTCTTTCCAAATCTTCAATGCTGGAGTATGTGTTTGTGAAGTTTTGAAAGTAGGCGATGTATTTGCCGTTTGGCCATTTAGGCTTTAGGAGCTCAGCTTGCTGTGAGAGCTGCTCTCTTATCGGCAAGGCGCGATTGCCTGCAAATTCGCCGGAACCTGAATCGCTGCAAAACAGGCAGCCACTATTCCCGAGCGTTCCGTCCCTGTTTGGGCAGGTGAAGCCGCCGTCAACAGACAGCTTTATTATCTTGCAGCCGAAACGGCTTCTTAAATCGAAGTTCAGGGTGTGGTATCGCTTGTCGCTCCAAAACATAAAAATCCTCCTGATATGATACTATCTCTGATGCAAGCGACAAAGGCCTGCAAAATTATTCTGAATCACTTCAAATTATTCTATAGTATGAACTTGCGATATTATATATTTTTGAAGAATATTTTTATTATATCACAAGCAGCCCTGTGCTGAATTGCAAGTAAGTGACAGACATTAAAAGCGAATAGAAAACTTAACAAAATAATTAACAAGAAAGAGACGTGTTTTTCAAATATTAATTGATTTATGATTCAAAACACGGGTATATCTGAAAATAAGTGTGCTTGAAGAGTTTTTTTATTAACAAATAATTCAACTTGGAAAAAAGTAAAAAATAACCTGTGAGGATTTAGAAGGGAGATGTCTATGGAAAAGTCTAATATCCATGAACAAACTACAAGCGTTAAGGATCTGCCTCAAGACCTGTTTGACGAGCTTCGCAAATATATAGACGGACTTGAGGATAGGAAAGGTTCTCTTATTAACATACTCCACAAGGCTCAGTCGCTATTTGGCTTTCTTCCGAGGGAAGTCCAGCTTTTTATAGCCAGGGAGCTGGGAATACCGGGATCCCAGGTTTTTGGGGTTGTCAGTTTCTACTCATACTTTACAACAAAGCCAACTGGTAAATACACCATAAGTCTTTGTATGGGTACGGCATGCTTTGTAAAAGGAGCAGACAAGGTTAAATTCAAATTGGAAGAAAAACTGGGTGTCAAATTCGGAGAGACTACTCCGGATGGTCTGTTCACTCTAAGGGATGTAAGATGCGTAGGAGCATGTGGGCTTGCACCTGTAGTACTTGTAAATGAAAAAGTATACGGCAACGTAACTGAGAACGACGTTGACAGAATTTTAAGTGACTATCAAGAATAGTCGCTGCCACCTGTAATAATGAGCGAACCAACTTATATTTGGGGAGGGATCAAATGAGTACTAATAAGAGAAAGATACTAGTTTGTGGAGGAACAGGCTGTATCTCATCAGATAGTGAAGGAATAATAAAGAATCTTGAGCTTGAACTTAAAAATAATGGACAGGAAGAGAATGCACAGGTTGTTAAAGTAGGCTGCTTTGGATTTTGTGGACAAGGCCCAATAGTAAAAGTTGAGCCCGATAATGTTTTCTATGTTAGGGTAAGTCCAGATGATGCAAAAGATATAGTAGAGCAGCACATAATAGGCGGAGATTATGTTGAAAGAATTCTTTTCGTGGATCCACTATCTAATCAGAGGATTCATGACTATAAGGATATGTCGTTCTACGCTAAGCAGCATCGTGTTGCCCTTAGAAACTGCGGCGAGATAGACCCTGAGAACATAGAGGACTATATCGCAAACAAAGGCTATGAGGCTCTTAAGAAATGTCTCACAGAGTATTCAAGGGATGAAGTTATAAATATAATTAAAGAAAGCGGACTTAGAGGTAGAGGCGGCGGCGGATTTCCGACTGGCCTCAAATGGGAGATAACCAAGAAATCAAGAGATGGCGAGCAAAAGTATGTAATATGTAATGCTGACGAGGGTGACCCGGGAGCGTTCATGGATAGATCTATACTTGAGGGAGATGCCCACAGTGTTATAGAAGCGATGGCTATTGGCGCATATGCTATGGGCGCTCAAAATGGCGTTGTATATATAAGAGCTGAGTACCCTCTTGCGATACACAGACTTATGATTGCAATGCAGCAGGCAAAGGAAAAGGGTTTCCTGGGCAAAAACATATTCGGGACAGACTTCAACTTTGATATAGAAATAAGATACGGAGCCGGAGCCTTTGTATGTGGCGAAGAGACTGCTCTTATTCATTCTGTTGAAGGGCACAGAGGAGAGCCTACTGTTAAGCCTCCCTTCCCGTCAGAATCTGGACTTAAAGGTCAGCCTACCTGCGTTAACAACGTTGAAACCCTTGCAAACGTGCCAGCCATAATACTAAACGGTTCTAAGTGGTTTTCTGATATAGGAACTGAAAAGAGCAAGGGCACAAAGGTATTTGCCTTAGCTGGAAAGATAAACAACATAGGTCTTGTTGAGGTTCCAATGGGGACTACCCTTAGAGAGATAGTGTATGACATTGGAGGAGGAATACTTGGAGGCCATAAGTTCAAGGCGGTTCAGACTGGAGGACCTTCGGGAGGAGTAATAACTGAAGCAGATCTTGATACGCCTATAGACTATGAAAGCCTAAAGAGCATAGGCTCAATGATGGGTTCTGGCGGTATGATAGTTTTGGACGAGACTGACTGCATGGTCAACATCGCCAAATTCTACCTGGAGTTCACCCAGGATGAGTCCTGCGGAAAGTGCACACCTTGCAGGGTAGGAACCAAGAGGATGTATGAAATATTAGACAGGATAACAAAGGGTCAGGGGAAACCTGAAGATATAGACAATCTTCTGGAACTTGGAGAAATGATAAAGAGTTCTGCCCTTTGCGGACTGGGACAGACTGCTCCGAATCCTGTGCTCAGTACAATCAAATATTTCAGGGATGAGTATGAGGATCACATAAACAAGCATTACTGCAAGACAGGCAAGTGCAAGGACCTTGTGAAATATACAATAGATCCTGAAAAATGTATAGGATGTACAGCCTGTGCAAGAGTTTGTCCTGTGGGATGTATTGCAGGCGAGGTTAAAAAAGTGCATGTAATAGACCAGGAAAAATGCATTAAGTGTGGAGCATGTTTTGATGCCTGCAAGTTCAATGCTGTAGTGAAACCATAGGGAGGGATTGTATGTCAGCAAATAAGGTCAGCTTAACTATAAACGGGCAGGATGTGGTTGTAGATAAGGGCACTACAATACTAGATGCTGCAAAACAAGTCAATGTCCACATACCTACTCTTTGCTATATGGATCTTGGAGAACTGAAATTCATAAATAAATCGGCATCTTGCCGTGTTTGCGTTGTAGAGGTACAGGGAAGACCAAATCTTGTTCCTTCGTGTTCAGCCGAGGTTGAGGAAGGTATGGTTGTAAGGACGGACACTATAAGGGCGATCAAGGCAAGAAGAACAGCAGTTGAGTTGCTCTTGTCAAACCACCCTAACGAGTGCTTCACATGTCCTAAAAATATGGAGTGTGAGCTTCAATCCCTTGCTCACGAGTTGGGAGTAAGAGAAATCAAGTGGGAAGGCGAGAAGATGAATTACGAGAAGGACACGTCTTCTGGAGCTATAGTGAAAGATCCAAACAAGTGCATAATGTGCAGAAGATGTGAAACTATGTGCAACGATATACAAACCTGTGGAATACTTTCTGGAATAAGCAGGGGTTTTGATTCTTTTGTTGGTCCCGCATTCAATATACCTATGAATGAATCATCATGCACATACTGCGGACAGTGCGTTGCTGTATGTCCTACTGCCGCCCTTACAGAGGTCAACCACACTCCTAAGGTTTGGGATGCGCTTAATAATCCGGACAAGCATGTAATAGTACAGGTTGCTCCTGCTATACGTGTTGCCATAGGTGAAATGTTCGGCATGGAGCCGGGTACCATAGCTACAGGTAAGCTTGCCGCAGCCCTTAGAAGAATGGGATTTGACGCAGTATATGATACTGATTTTGCGGCAGACCTTACAATAATGGAAGAGGCTTCAGAGTTTGTGCACAGGATAAAGCACGGCGGCAAGCTTCCGATGTTGACAAGCTGCTGTCCTGCATGGGTTCAGTTCATAGAGCACCAGTTCCCGGACATGCTTGATATACCTTCGACTTGCAAGTCTCCTCATATAATGTTTGGATCTATAACAAAGACATACTACGCTGAAAAGATGGGAATTGCCCCAGAAAATATAGTGGTAGTGTCAGTAATGCCTTGTATAGCCAAGAAGGCTGAGGCAAAAAGACCGGAGCTTTCACACGACGAGAACGCAAACGTTGATATAGTTGTTACAACCCGTGAGATAGCCGCCATGATGAAAGAGTGTGGAATAGACTTCCCTAATCTGGAGGATGAAGATTTCGACAAGATAATGGGAGAAAGTACTGGAGCCTCTGTAATATTCGGAACAACTGGAGGCGTTATAGAGGCTGCTGTAAGGACAGCCTACGAGTGGCTCACAGGTGAAGAGCTCAAGCAAGTCGAATTTACTCAGCTTAGAGGCCTTGAAGGAATAAGGCAGGGAACAGTAAAAATAGGTGATATGGATGTCAAGATAGGTATAGCTCATGGTCTTGGAAACGCAAGAAAACTGCTTGAATGCATAAGAGACGGCCATTGTGAATTCCAGGCAATAGAAATAATGGCTTGTCCTGGCGGATGCGTCGGAGGAGGCGGACAGCCTTACCATCACGGCCACATGGAGATAATTAAAAAGCGCCAGGAAGCAATATATCAGGAAGACAGAAACAAGGCGAAGAGAAAATCGCATGAGAATGAAGAGGTTCTTAGGCTCTACAAAGAATACCTTGGGGAGCCGTACGGCGAAAAAGCTCATCACCTGCTCCACACTCACTATTCACCAAAGGAAAGAATTTAATAGTGTTGAAGCGATGCAAAAATCAAAAAGATGCCAATTGGCATCTTTTTGATTTTTGCTAACATTCCATATGAGTATGTCTGTATAAATGAGTATTCTAAAGTAAAAATTTGAGAAGCATAGGAACTATGAGCACAGTTACTATACCGGCTACGCCTATGGCAAGGCCGCTCATGGCTCCCTCAACTTCGCCCATTTCTATAGCCCTCGTGGTACCCAGGGCGTGAGATGACGTGCCTATTGCTACGCCTTTAGCAACCGGATTTTCAATTCTAAACAGCCTGCATATATATGGAGCTGCTATATAGCCTGTATTTCCTGCAAGCACTATGGAAATCACTGTAAGAGACGGAAGACCGCCTATTTGCTTTGAAAGCTCTATCCCTATCGGAGTTGTGATTGACTTAGGAATAAGGCTAAGAAGAAGCTGTTCATCAAGTCCAAGAAGCCTTGCAAATACAGTGACGCTAATAACAGATGCCACGCTTCCGATGAATATCCCTGACATTATGGAAACGGAATTTGATTTTAGAAGTTTCATCTGATTATAGAGAGGAACTGCAAGCACAACGGTAGCAGGTCCCAGAAAAAATGAAATAAAGTTGGCTCCCCTATTGTAGCTTTCAATTTCAATATTAAAAAAAAGAAGTACGAAAATTACGATTGATGTGCCAACCAGCAAAGGATTGAAAAATGGAGATTTCATTTTCCTGAAAATAATGGATCCGGCTTCAAACGCCAGCAGCGACAATGTGATTCCGAAAATAGGACTTTCTATTAGTGACCTCATCTTCCAATCCTCCTTTGAACAAGCTGGACTGTAAATCCAGTAACAATCATTACTACTAACGTTGAAATTACCGTTATCGCAAGTACCTGAATCCAGGTGCTGCTTAGTATGTCAAAGCATGAGATTATGCCGACGCTAGCAGGTACAAAGAAAAACGAAAGATGTGATAAAAGAAAGCTGGACACATCCCTTATCATCGAAACTTCTATTATCTTGAAGTAAAGCGCGCCAAATAGCAAGAGCATTCCCAGGACATTTCCTGGAATAGGGACTTGCGTAAATCTGTTGACTATTTCTCCTGCAAATAAAAATGAAAGTATTATTCCTGATTGTCTTAGAAGCTTCAAGTTGTTCACCTTCCTTTCGATTTTTTTAAAACGTGGCGCAGCACTTAAATATTATACTATCTATGCAGCAAAATTACAAAGGACACCCGGCTTGAATGGAGAACTGATTAATTGCATATTAATTATTCTCAAGCAAAAAAATGGGTACAAAACTTACAACAAATAAATATCGAAGGGAGGCGCCCATGGATTTAAGAATCTGGATTATAGCAATAATTCCGGGAGTTGTGCTTGCCATAACTATATATATGTTAGATAAATATGATAGAGAACCGGTCTCTATGCTTTTGAAGATTTTCTTTCTGGGCGCACTTTCAGTCATTCCTGTTATAGTAGTTGAAAATTTTCTTCTAGGCTTGAATGTATTTTCAGGAGTATTGGGCGCATTCTATACATCATTCATAGTGGCAGGTCTTACAGAGGAGTTTTTCAAAAGACAGGTCGTGCTTAGATGGGCTTTTGACGACGTTCACTTTCACGAAAAGCTTGATGGGATAGTGTTTTGCGTGTTTGCTGCCTTGGGATTTGCAACGGTGGAGAACATAAGCTATGTGGTATTCAGGTTCGACGCCAATGTGTATGTAGGGATTATGCGAGGCGTATTGTCGGTGCCTGCACACATGCTTTTTGCAATAACAATGGGATACTATCTCTCGCTTGCAAAATGCTGCAGGAGCTGCAGCTATGAGGAGAGGGTTGGCTACCTCAGAAAATCGCTGTATGTCCCAATGATGCTGCACGGAACATTCAATTTCATACTCATGCTTGGAGTTGAAAAGTATTTTTTTATCTTTATACTGTATGTAGGTTATCTGTGGAAAGTCAACATTAAAAGGATAAGGGAGTACACCATGGACTCGAAGCTTAACCACACGCACGCGGCTGAAAATCATGAAATCAAGAGCCATGAGCAGGAAGATGAGGAATAGTCAGCTGAAAGAGGGTTGGGGATTCAAGAAATAATTTAAAAATAATTATAAAAAAATAGCAAAATCATGTTTAAAAGGTGCAGATGAAGGTATATATAAAATAAGAAGAATTAAACTATTCTTCTTATTAAGGAATGGTGAGGCAGCAGCTGCAGGAAAGACCCTTTACAATAAAACGTAAAGAGCAAAGGTTCTAAAACAGAAGCATTGCAACAACCACCATCCAAACATCTCAAGCTTAAAGAACTAGAGATGAAGAAACAAGATTCAAGATTCAAGATTCAAGATTCAAGATTCAAGATTCAAGATTCAAGATTCAAGATTCAAGATTCAAGATTCAAGATTCAAGATTCAAAAAGAGATACAGCTTCAAAGCAACACCGAGATATCTTAAAAGCAGTTTCGGTTTAGGATATTCTCAGAATATCTAAAGAGGCAAGGTGTTAAATGAACAAAAGAAATTCAATAAGCTGTCAGATCCATTCCTAAGAGCCGGATAATCAATTAAAGAATTGATTGTTCGGCTCTAATACTTTTTTGCGCTATTGACAAAATAGAGATATTGAAATATTATATACCTATAAGGGGTATATAACCTGAGAATATGTAAACGGAGGGGATTTAAATGGCTAAAAAAATAAAGTCTCACATGGAATGGTCCTGGATTATTCTTGTTGGATTCTTGATCTTATCAATTGCAGATGCCAGATTTGGAATACTAGGTATAATATGTATTGCAACGCCGCTATATCACGCTTTTAAGGGAAGGGGAAAGGTTCACTGCTCTCATTACTGTCCAAGAGGTTCCCTGCTGGGGAAGATGCTGGCTGGCATAAGTCTTCAAAACAACATGCCAGCATGGTTAAGAGGAAAAGCGGCTAAAAACACGGTGCTTTCGCTGATGATACTTATGTTTGGAATATCCCTTTTCCATGCGGGATTAGATTTTGTAAAGATAAGCTTTGCCATATTTAGGCTGATGGGTGTTTCATTGCTTGTAGGAATTCTTATGGGAGTAATATTCAAACCTAGAAGCTGGTGCCAAGTGTGTCCAATGGGACATGCAACAGGCTTAATAAAAAATTATAAGGATCTAAAAGAAGCAAAGGTTAATCTTGAGCTAAAGACGCCGGATAAAAAAATCACCGCATAGCGGTGATTTTTTTATCTTCTGAATGTCCATTCATCCCTTGAATATTTGGTTTCTGCCAGAACCTTGGCAAGCTCCAGTTCTTCGGGTGTAAGCTCGGCAGTTTCAATCTCCAAACCGAGAGCATCTGTAAAGCCTTCATAAAAAGCGTTGAAAAGAGTTTCGTCGGCCAAAGTTGTTCCTGTGATATGCCTTATGCTGGTGGCTTTTTCTGTGAATGATGATTTTATTCTGTCCTTGAGTCTCTCATTGTCCATCTTTATTGTGCAGAACAATTTTTCTGTATCCAAGTCGTTTAGTATGGAACCGTGCTGCAGAAGCACGCCCTGCTGTCTCACCTGAGAGCTTCCGACTATTTTTTTACCGTCAACTGTAAGCTCGTATGTCGATGGGGCGTCAAAGCATGCAGAAGACGTATAGTCCCCGCTTCGCATTTTCACAACGGGAGAAAGCTGAGCCTCTATGCCCAGGTTTGAAAATCCCAGAAGAAGCCCCTGTGAAAGAAGCTTGTATGACTCCGTCACTGTTTTGGGTATCATTGGACAGCTTTCATCTACTATTATGCTGTATGTGAGTTCGTCGTCATGAAGTACAGCCCTGCCTCCGCTGAGCCTTCTCACCACTCCAATACCTGCCTTCTTGCACTGCTCGAAGTCTACCTCCTTGCCGGATTTCTGGAAGTAGCCGAGCGATACTGTCGCGGGATTCCATTTATAAAATCTGAGTGTCGGAGGTACCAGGCCTTTTGAATGGTATGTTAGTATGGCTTCGTCTATTGCCATGTTCATAGCTCCGCTGCTATAGCCGGTATTTATGAATCTCCACTTCATAAAATTACATCTCCTTATTATTTACAAAATATCCAGTCCTGACTCTGTAATGGCTTTTGCGAGTTCGTCAGATTTAAGGGCCCTAGGGTAGTTGTAGATGGTTCCTCCTGGCCTCTCATTATAATATGGCCTGTTGCATCCATCGCATCCGGCTGTTTCAAAAGCCCTGCCGTTTGACAATGCTCTGGCGATTTCGTTCTTTGCCAGGTCTATGCCAGTTAGTTTTCCATCTTCGAAATTGAGCTTGTCAACTGTTATTATGGAATGTTTGAGCATGTAGTTGGCTATCTGAACTCTTCTGTAGCTGCCTATGTCTGGAGGAGACTGTTTTTCGAGCTTTGTGCCCCTTACAGGGGTGAAGGCGAAAAGACCCACAGAAACATTCATGCTGTGCATCTCTGCGATAAGCTTAAGAGCCTGCTCTTCTGTTTCTCCCAGACCTATTATAACATGAGTTGATATCTTCCCGGGGAATAGAGAAACGCACTCTCTGATAAGATTTTTCTTTTCATCAAAGCCAGAGCCTTTAATCTGAGCGTGCAAATCAGAATTTGCGGCATCAAGTGCAATACTTACCCTTGAAGCGCCTGCTTCTATGAGTTCTCTTGCATTTTCTACGTTTGGCACATTCAGCGAAACGCTAAGCGGCATGTCCACCTCGTTTTTTATTCTGGCGGCAAGTGATTTTGCTCTTTCGAAAGAGCCGCTGCAGAGTGTGAACTGTATGCATGCTCTTTTCATGGCTCCAGAGGCCTTGGCCTTTTTAAGCCTGTTTACAACATCATCTTCATCATATTCAGGCCATACGATTCTTGAAAGATGAGAACCATCATCCTTGCTGTCCCTTGCCTGTGGACAGAAACCGCAGTTGTTTGCGCATTTTTCACCGTTTAGCAGATAAGCCGTTGTAGGATCGGCATCAGCCTTTATCTCTCTTAGTCCAAGTACGTGAGCTGTTCCTGCAGATACTCTTATCATAGTACACAGCACTCCCTTCCGTATTTTATTTCAAGTCCACATTCTCTTGCCTCTTCAACTGCAGGCTTTGTCGGATTCACAAGTTTGTTTACTCCGCAAAGTACTGCAAGCTGATCTATTTGAGCTCTTATTCTGCCTTTTGGCCTCATGCAGCCAAGGTGTATTGGTATGTCAGGAAATTCGATTCTTGCAGTTGCAAGAACCTTTGCAACATCTTCGGGAGACGGCGCAGGCTTGTTGGCATATCTTGTGCCCGGAGTTGGGATGAAGACTATGAAAACGAGCGAGTCGGCTCCAAGCTCCTTGAGCTTTTTAATTGCATCTATTTCGCCTTGTATTTTACCGCCATAAAGGCCTATGCATATATGGGGTACAACTCTGACATGTTTTTTCAGATTTAAATAGGTTGTGATATAATCCTCGGGCTTTAATCCCAGACCGTAAACCTGTTGTATGGTTTCCTTATCTGTCAGGAAATCGAAGGAAACACAGTCGGCAAAGCTTGCCACCTGCTGTATTTGAGCTTCGCTTATGAGTCCTACATGGGCATTTATTTTTATGGATTTTTCTTTTAACTCATCAATGAGAGCCTTGTGAGAGGCTATGTCCACCTTGCCCATCTCGTCGCAGCCGCCGCTTATGAGAAGGCTTGAATAGTCTGAAAGGCTGCTTATAGCCGATATAGGAGTCATGTTTTTGAGATAGTGCCCTCCGCAGTGTGCGCAGTTGAGTATGCACTCATTGCCAGTAACACTAACAGTCCTTGTCTTGTCTGGCACATCAAACTCAATTGTATCCGGGAAGTTGTTTTTTCGTATTTCCCAGGCGCTTTGAACTAGTGAGGCGATGCTTTTGTCATGTATCTCTATGCTCATACTTAAAACCTCATTTCACATTAGTTTTTTAAGAATAAAAAAAGAAACATAGTGGCACAATAATAAAAAAAGCCATTACATTTCTCTGTAGATTCAAAGAATAGTCTTCGAATTTTCAGAGCCCCATCAAAAAGCGGTTCTTATGCCTGAAAGTTTCTATAAAAGGCTGGCACCAGTTATATTGCATCTTCGGCTATTCCGCATTGGAATATCTCCCGCATTTGTCATATGGAACTGCAATTATTGAATTTATCTGCCATATAGCAATATGGCTTCTAATAAAATAATATAATGTTATTTTTTTATAATCAAGCATAAATAAAAGTTTAACTAAATCGCAGAGACTGGCAATAAAAAAGGTAAACCTGCCTAAGCCGGATACTGGTTTTGGAATACACTAACTATATGATTATTAAATGATTAGCGGCACATTAGTATTGGTAAAAATCAAAATATAGCTATATGAACAGTAAAGATAAGCTATCTTTCAAAGCATAAACCATAACAAGGAGGAAGATATGAAAAAAACATCATTTGAAATAAAAAAAGCGCCCGCCTTCGAGCTTCCTGATTCAGCAGGGGAGAAGATTAAGCTGGAGGATTTCATAGGTAAATATGTAGTGCTCTATTTTTATCCAAAGGATAACACTCCAGGCTGTACTGTTGAAGCCATAGGTTTTAGGGATTTGAAGGATGAATTTGAAAAGCTTGGGGCAGTTGTCATCGGAGTGAGCAAGGACAGCGCAAAATCCCACGAGAAATTCATTCAAAAGAATGAGCTCAATTTCATACTCCTAAGCGACGAAGAGGGAGAAGTGCTCAAGCTCTATGATGTGCTAAAGCCAAAAAAGATGTTCGGGAAAGAGTACCTGGGCATAGAGCGGTCAACATTCGTAATAGATAAAAATGGGGACATAGTGAAGGAATACAGGAAGGTCAAGGTACCTGGGCATGCTGAGGTAGTGCTTGAATATGTAGGGGAAATAAGCAAAGGTTAGGTGATGATATGTCATTGAATGGCAATGTTGTTGTAGCACAGGGCGGAGGCCCTACAGCTGTTATAAATGAGTCGCTTGTGGGCGTGGTGCTCGAATCGAGGAAATTCGCACAGATAAACCGCGTGTATGGGGCGCTGGGAGGTGTAAGGGGGATAATAAATGAAGATTTCCTGGACCTTACCCAGGAAACCACCCACAATCTCGAGGAGGTTGCAAAGACTCCGTCATCGGCGCTTCTTTCAACAAGGGACAAGCCTGACGAAAAGTACTGCAAGGAGATATTTGATGTGTTCAAGGCTCACAATGTGAGATATTTCTTCTATATTGGAGGGAATGATTCGGTGGGCACCGTCGACATAGTCAACAGGTACGCCAAGACATCCGGATATGATTTCAGGGCTATACACATACCCAAGACAATAGACAACGACATAGTGCTTACCGACCATACACCGGGCTTCGGCTCAGCTGCGAAATTTGTAGCCCAGTCGTTCATCGGTCTCAATCTTGACAATAGAGCTCTTCCGGGCATACATATAGGGGTTGTTATGGGAAGGAACTCAGGCTTCCTAACCGCCGCCTCTGTGCTGGCAAAGAAGTATCCGGATGACGGACCGCACCTTATATATATGCCAGAGAGGCATTTTTGCATTGACAGTTTTGTCAGCGATGTAAAGCAGATGTATGACAAGTATGGAAGGTGCGTAGTTGCGGTCTCTGAAGGAATAGCTGACGAAAATGGAGTGCCTATAGCTCAAAAACTTGGGAGCACTGAAAGAGATGCTCATGGCAATCTGATGCTTTCTCAGACTGACCTGGGCGAGCTGCTGGTAGGGCACATCAAAAGAACAATCAATACGGAAAGGGTTAGATCCGATACATTCGGGTATCTGCAAAGGTCTTTTGGGCTTTGCATATCCGAAGTGGACCAGTATGAGGCCAGGGAAGCAGGGGAAAAGGCGGCTCAGTTTTCTATTTGGCATGACAGAGACGGCTCCATTTCGCTGAGCAGGATAGGCGACTACGCAATAAACTACAAGCTCCAAAGGCTCGAGGATGTCGCCAACAGGATAAAGGTTATGGATGACAGTTTCATAAGCAGTGCAGGCAACCATGTTACAGAGGAGTTTAAAAACTATATAAGGCCGCTTGTGGGCTCCGGCCTCAGGGATGGACAAAGGCTCATAGCGCCTCCTGTAGAGAAGTTGCTCAATCGATAGAAAAGAGGCAGCTCCATTGATTTGGAAAGCTGCCTCTTTTTATTTTTTCAAGCTGTAATTTATTTTGTGAGTGTCGCAATTATGTCGTCGATTGACTCGCCTTTTTCAATTGTGTATGTTCCGGTTTTGAGCTTGTTTTCAAGTTGCCTTGATATGATCTGTTCAAGGAAATCCTCCTTTGAATCTATAAGCCCAGTCTGCTCCAGTGCGAAGGCTATTTGTTCGCAGGAAGAACCCTGTTTGATTTGAAACACGACATTTCCAGAAGTGTTTTTCTCGCGGTCTTCAGACTTTTCACTCGGAACATTGCCTTTATCATTGTTGTCAGCTGTATTATCGTCTGTATTCTCATATGAACTTTCATCAGATGAATTTTCTTTTTTTGTGCCGTCAGCGCTTGTGCTTGCCGCCGGCGTGCCAGATGCGATTTTAAGTTTTTCAGCAGGCTCAAACCAGTTATAAAGCTGCCATCCTATTACTGCCACCATTACAAAAACTATAATAAAGCCAATGGCTGTATCGCTGTACTCATATATAATATCCTTGATTCTTTCCATAGTGCCAGACCTCCTTATGCCTAAATAAAGAATAACAATATAGCTTGAAAAATTCAACTTAATTTTTTGATGCGGGAAGGGTATAAAAACTTTGAACAATAGATGGCTTCATGTTATCATCTATTATGTGGTATATCCAACATACGAGGCTTATTCGAACCAGGGGGAAATGAAGTGGGGAGCGTGGATTTAAAAAGCGAATTTGTTATAGAAAAATTTCTGGATAGGTATGACTACGATGGCGTAGAAGAGATACTCAGGGACAGCGGAATCGAAGATGGAGATCTGGTGGCGATTGTTAGCGCCTGCAAGTATCTTGTGAGTTTTGACTTTAAGACTTCTGCAAAAAGGCTGGAGTCCATAAGGTCTAATGAAATTAAAAATAGGCCGGAGATAAAGGACATGAAGGAGCATCTGCTCAAACTGATTGAGGGTGAGCCCGTTGCTATATTTTCAGAGCTTATAGGAAGTCTTAAGATACAGTGTTCAAAAGAGGAATACATAGACTATTTGGGAAGAGTGTACAGGCTCAAGGAAGCTCTTATGAAATACCTTTTCATAAGCAGAAACAACGGTAACGGCAAAAGGCAAATATCCATGACAGTGCATGTGCCGACCAAATATGAAATAATGAATATTCTCAGAAGGAAATACAGGATATATACAGGAAGCCTCAGCGGCGGAATAAGCGAATACCTCAATATGACTAGGGGAAAAAACAAGAGCATCAAAGAGGCTCTCGCCATACTTAACGCCAAAAATATGGACGGACTGATCAAGCTAAGGCACGAGTGCCCTGTGGGACATGGATTCAAGGGTGTGAGCAGGGAGGATATTGAAGCTATATACGGGGAACCTTCAAAGGTTGTAAGTGATTTTGTAAGGGCCTGCAGGATTTTGGATTTGCATGTCAATGTCGACAGGCACGATAATATAAACAATTTGATACTTGAGATGCTGGACAGGTATGCGCAAAAAAGGGAGATGTAGATAAGCATGAGTGATTTGAAAAAGGAAGTTATAGACTGGATTAAGACAATAGCCATATCACTGATTATAGCGTTTGTAATAACATCGTTCGTAAGGCCTACGCTTGTTAAGGGGTTTTCAATGTTCCCAACGCTTGAAGAAAATGACTATCTGATTATAAACCGGATAGCCTACAACGGTGAATATCCTAGCAGGGGAGACATTGTCGTATTCAAGTCGGACCTTCTTCAGGAAAACGGAAAGAAAAAAGATCTTGTAAAAAGGATTATCGCAGTTCCGGGGGACCGGATAATAGTGGCGCAGGGTCAAGTGTACCTAAATGGAACGTTGCTTGAAGAGGGCTACATCAACGGAGACTACACAGACGGAAGTGTGGACATAGAAGTTCCGGCAGGCTATGTGTTTGCAATGGGGGACAACAGGCCAAACAGCATGGACAGCAGGGACTCCAGGGTTGGTGTTGTGCCTGTAGACCACATAATAGGCAAGGTTGTGGTAAGGCTTTTCCCATTCGACAAGATCAACACTTTTTAGGTGAGTCATGAGACTGGGTATAAGCGCATTTGCGGGTGATATTGAAAGGGCTGTGGGAACTTGCCTGGAAAACGGCTTGAACCATATTGAAGTTGGAATTGACGATATCGGAGACTGGGAATTTGTAAAGCGGCAAAACAATCATGTAATGAGCGCCGGCATATCGCTGGGAGTCCACCTGCCAATGGAGCTCAACCCTTGCGAGAGGGTGAACGAAGTGCGAGCGTGCTGGGAGCGCTTTGTATTGTCGAATGTAGAGATAGGTCGCAAATTCAACGTCAGATACTACAATATGCACATGGGATATGCGCTTGAGAGGCTAGCCGGGAGCCGTAGGGAGATTTTGCTTGAAAATGCATGTGTTTTTCTGGGCGGAGTTTTAAGGAAGCTCGATGGCGAGATGATCACTCTCGAAAATTCATATACAAAGGGTGGAGACATGGTCAACCTGGGCACAAGGGTGTCCGACTTCAAACGTGTTTTCGAGTCCTTTAGCTTGGGAAACATGGGATTTTGTTTTGATACGGGACATAATCTAATATGCAGTGACGAATATGTGGAAAGCTTTAGCCGAATAACAAAAGTTGTCCATCTCAGCGGAAACGATGGAGTCAGGGATCTACACCTGGGCATTTCAAGCGAGCATGGCATTGGCGACAAGCTGCTTGCGGATTTGCTGAAGCTGAAGGAGACTGAATATTATGTGCTTGAAATGGATAGTGCGCATTACAAATCCAGCATCTCCAGGATAAGTGAATTAACGGGAATACAGTTCGAGGCGGAGTGATATGCCGCCTTGTTTTTATTTGAAAAGGGGGGATTGCAGTGGCCCAAATAAAAGTCGAGATATTGCTTGAGGAAAAGGAATACACAAGCGGCGCAACATTGCTTGAAGTGCTTGAGAATTCGGAGGTGCCCATTAAAAAGCCTGTTTTGCTGGCGGTTGTTGACAACGAGCTCAAAGAGCTCACGGACTGTCTCGAGAAAAGCTGTAAGATAAAGTTTCTCGGGCTTGAAGACACAGATGGTATGAGGACGTATATGAGGAGCATGTCGTTTATATTTATAATGGCCTGCAGGGATATTATACCTTCATTCAAGGTGTCAATAGACCACACCATAGGCAAGGGGTTATATTGCAGAATTGCAGGCAGCGACCATGTAAGTCCCGAGGTTGTTTTGAAAATAGAGGAACGCATGAGGGAATTAGTTGAGCAGGATATTCCGTTTGAAAAAATAAAGACTACAACCCAAGAAGCCATAAATATATTTGAAAAGGACGGATATATCGACAAGATAGAGCTTTTCAAATACAGGGAGAATCCACATGTGACCATATATAAATGCGCAGATTTCAGCAGCTATTTCTATGGATACATGGTGCCTTCGACAGGATACCTGAAGACATTTATGCTTAAAAACTGCAATGGAGGGATTGTAATAATAGGCCCTGACAAAGATATGCCTGAAAATGTGGACAAATTTGAATATAAACCTAAGCTTGCCGAGGTATTCAAGGAGACTCAGGAATGGGCCCGAATAATGGATGTAGACAGCGTAGGCGAGCTCAATGGTATCATTGGAAATAAAGAATATCCAGAGCTCATTCGAACGGTTGAGGCGCTTCATGAAAAGAAAATCGCAAAGATAGCAGATATGATAAAGTGCAGCCCCGAGAAAACAAGGCTGGTTCTCATATCAGGTCCTTCGTCATCAGGGAAAACGAGCTTTGCGCGAAGACTTCTCACGCAGCTAAGGGTCAACAACATAAATCCGGTTTCGATATCACTTGACAATTATTTTGTGGACAGGGAGGACACGCCTCTTGACGATGAAGGAAACTATGACTTCGAATCGATAAACTCAATAGACCTGGAGCTTTTTAATGAGCACATCGAGCTGTTGCTTTCCGGAGCCGAGGTTGAAATGCCGCATTTTAATTTTAAAACCGGCAAGAGGGAGTACATAGGTGACAGATTCAAGATTGAAACTGATCAGCCCATAATAGTAGAAGGCATACACGCTCTCAATAGAAAGCTGACAAGCGCCATAGCTGATACGAGTAAATTCAAGGTGTATGTGAGCGCGCTAACTCAGCTGAATCTTGACGAACATAATAGAATTCCCACAACGGACCTTAGGCTTATAAGGCGTATTGTAAGGGATAATCACTTCAGAGGGAATGACGCACTAGGCACACTCAGACTATGGAAGTCGGTAAGGAGCGGCGAGGAAAACAACATATTTCCTTTCCAGGAGGAAGCAGATATAATGTTCAATTCTGCTTTGGTATATGAACTGGCTGTGCTGAAAAAATATGCACAGCCGCTGCTTGGCCAAATAACAAAAGAACACGAGGTTTACAGGGAGGCTAAGCGATTGCTGAGCTTTATGCAGTATTTCGTGCCAATAGAAGACGAGCTGGATATACCGCCCACATCTATACTGAGAGAGTTTATTGGCGGAAGCCGGATAGTGGGAATGTAAAGCTTTTGAGCCTTGCTCAGCCGCAGTGCTTTTCTTTGACAATGCAAATTGGCAATAGTATAATATATAAAAAAACTAAAATATAGAAAAAATATTTATTGTTTGACGCGGTCACTTTAGCAGTGTATAGTAATAAAGAAAAAATGACGTTTTAATTTGCGTTTGAAATTGAGAGGGATGGTGAGTTGAGGTGAAGGACATACTTGTTCTTAGGGATATAGATGAGATAAAAGCGGTATCCCACCCATACAGGCTTGAAATTATGGAGGCGTTTGACAATGAGCCGCTGTCGGCAAAGCAGCTTTCGGAGATATTGGGAGAGCCTCATGCTAAGGTGAACTATCATATAAAAACATTGCTTGCCGCAGGAATACTAGAGCTTGTTGAAGAAAGGGTAAAGTCAGGCATAATCGAAAAATATTACCTGCCGAAGGCCAAAATGGTTGTCATAGACAAGAGTATACTCAACAAGAGCATGGAAAACAATGACAGCGAGGTTACGCAGACACTGAATCAGGCATCCATATCTCTATTTGAAAAAGTAAGCGGAGATTTCTTTAGAGCGGCAGAAAATACGGAAATTCACTCAAAGCACATTATAATGCACAATGAATATTACCTTGCCGAAGATGAGGCAAAGGAGCTTATGGAGACTTTCAGCGCAAAGCTCAAGGAGATAATGGCTTCAAGGGAAAAGGCTGAAGATAAAAAACTTAGACCTTACAACATAGTATTCATGGCTATTCCGGATCTTAGAAGAGAAAAGAAAATATCTAAAGAATAAGTATCAATATGCTTGATACTTTTTTCTTTATATCCATATTTTTAATATTACTAGAACAACGAAAGGGGAAGAAAGAATGCTGGTCATAGGACCCCATATTTCAATAGCAAAAGGATTTTCAAAGGCAGCAGAAACTGCAATATCTATTGGAGCAAATACATTCCAGTTTTTCACAAGGAATCCTCGAGGAGCTTCTGTAAAGGCTCTTGACCAAAAGGACGTCGAGAAATTTCAGGCGCTCAGGGTTGAACATGACATGGGACCGTTTCTGGCCCATTGCCCTTACACTATGAATCTTGCCAGCAGCAAGGCCGACATAGTGGAGCTGGGCAAGAGGATGCTTAGAGAGGACATAGAGAGAATGGACCTTCTGGGCATTGAATACATGTGCTTTCATCCCGGCAGCCACACAGGTGACGGCGAGGATGTAGGGCTGGAAAGGATAATAGATGCCCTGAATAGCGTGATAAGAGGAGACGAAAAAGTATGGGTGCTCCTTGAAACAATGTCAGGCAAGGGGAGTGAAGTTGGATACACATTCGAGCAGCTAAGGAGAATAATAGACGGCGTAGAAAAAAGCGACAGGCTTGGAATATGCTTTGACACATGTCACACATTTTCTGCAGGCTATGACATAATCGGCGATCTCGATGGTGTGCTTGAAAAATTTGACAGCATAATAGGTCTGGACAGGCTCAAGGCAGTGCATTTCAACGATAGTCTCAAGGAGTTCGCATCAAGAAATGACAGGCACGCCAACATAGGAGAGGGCCTTATAGGCTTAGAAGGCCTTTCGAGCTTCATGAACCACCCCAAAATTAAAAATCTGCCGCTTTTCCTTGAAACACCCGGAGAGCCGGATGTGCACAAAAAGGAGATCGAACTGCTCAGAAGCCTGTATAGCGAGTAGACAAGTTCAACTTAAGTGTGCCCAATACTTTTAGTCGTGATATGGCGACAAAATTGTGATACAATTAGAATGTAATACAACTTGATATGTGTTGCAGGGAGCCGAAAACAATGGCTGAGAGGGAATTTGACATTCCGACCTTTTGACCTGATCTGGGTAATGCCAGCGTAGGGAACTAGCGTACATGACTGTTACTCGGCGAGGGTAGCAGTTTTTTTGTCAATAAAATCAAAAAAGAGGGGGTAGAAAAAGTGGCAGCAGTAAATGTGAGTCTTCAGGTGCTTCCGGTTGTGAGCGAAGAGGACATATATCCGGTGGTAGACAGTGTAATAGATTACATTGCAAGGACTGGAGTTAAATATGAGGTTGGACCAATGGAAACAACAATGGAGGGCGAGCTGGACGAGCTTCTTGACATAGTAAAGGCGGCCCAGCAGATCTGCATTGAAAAAGGAGCCAGCAGAGTCGTGTCTGTGGTTAAGATAGACTATAAAGCAGAAGGTGTGACAATGAATGAAAAAATTGGCAAGTACAGGAAGTAATCTGCTGCCTGGAGCATTCATAGTGCTGCTAGTTGTTTTGTGGGAGGTGTTCATAAAGATATCGGGAATTCCCAAGTATCTGCTGCCTGCTCCCTCCGGAATAATAAGAGCGCTTATAGATTCAAGGGATGTTTTGCTTTTGCATACAAAGACAACTGTGATTGAAGCGTCAATAGGCTACATAATTTCAATAATAATAGCGGTATCTGTTTCGGCTTCGATGAACAGATGGCAGTCTGTAAAGAGGACTTTATATCCGGTGCTTGTAATATCGCAGACGGTGCCAATAATAGTGCTGGCGCCACTCATAATGATATGGCTGGGATTTGGAATGCTGCCAAAGATTGCAATAGTTGTGCTGACCTGCTTTTTCCCCATAGCTGTCAGCGTGACGGAGGGTCTCGAGACCGTAGACGAGGACATAATAAGCATGATGAAAGTGATGGGTGCAAACAGCTGGCAAATATTCGCAAAGGTAAAGTTGCCGGCCATAATGCCTTCGTTTTTCTCGGGACTTAAGATAGCTGCCACATACAGCATAATGGGCGCAGTTATAGCGGAGTGGATAGGGGCTCAAAGCGGCCTTGGGGTATACATGACAAGGGCAATGCATTCCTTCCATACTGAAGCGCTGTTTGCCGACATACTTATAATAGTTTTGCTCAGCATAGGCGTGTTCGAATTTATAAACTTCATGGGCAGAAAAATAATGCCTTGGAACAAGTAGGAAAAAGGAACATACAAAATCGAAATGACAGGAGGAGAAGTTATGAAAAAGTTTATTTCAATTATGCTTTCGGCAGTGCTAGCGTTCTCAATGCTCTCAGGTTGTGCCAAAGAGGAGCCAAAAGATGAGGGCAAGCTTCAAAAGGTTGTAGTGACTCTTGACTGGACTCCAAATACAAACCATACGGGTCTTTATGTGGCAAAGGATAAAGGCTACTATGAGGAAGCAGGCTTGGATGTCCAGATAATACAGCCGGGCGAGGGAACAGCAGACCAGCTTGTGGCGGCCAACAAGGCTCAGTTCGGCGTCAGCTATCAGGAATCTGTGACGCTTGCAAGACTTGAAAACGTTCCCGTGGTATCAATAGCCGCAGTGATACAGCACAACACCTCGGGCTTTGCCTCGGTGAAGGACAAGGGGATTGTGACTCCAAAGGATTATGAAGGCAAAAGGTATGGAGGATGGGGCTCTCCTATAGAAAAAGCCACACTCAAAGCGCTGATGGACAAATACGGCGGAGACGTTGAAAAGGTTCAGATTCTAACAACTGGCGCCACAGACTTTTTTGCATCAAGCGAAAAAGATGTCGACTTTGCTTGGATATTCGAAGGTTGGACAGGCATAGAGGCCAAGCTAAAGGGGATAGAGCTTAACTACATCGATCTTGGCAAAGAGAACGAAGCGCTTGACTACTATACTCCTGTGCTAATAACAAACGAGAACAACATCAAAAACAATCCCGAGCTTGTAGAAAAATTTATGACGGCTACTTCGAAAGGATATGAAAGCGCAATAGAGAATCCGGGTGAAGCTGCGCAGATACTGCTCGATAATGCTCCGGAGCTGAATCCAGAACTTGTAAAGGCAAGTCAGGAATTCCTGAGTACCAAATACAAGGATGATGCGGACGTTTGGGGATATCAGAAGGAGACGGTATGGCAAAAATATACAGACTGGCTTTTTGACAACAAGCTCATTGAGAGCAAAATCGAAGTCAGCAAGGCATTCACCAACGATTTCCTCCCTCAAAAGGCGAAGTAATGAGCACCAGCAAAATCTCTATGAGGAATGTGCATAAGGATTTTTCCATGGACGAAGAATACCTTAAGGTGCTTGACGATATTAACATTGAAGTCTCCGAAGGTGAATTCATATCCATAATAGGACCCAGCGGCTGCGGCAAGTCCACAATATTTCACATACTTACAAAGCTAGTAGACGGCTACGAGGGTGAGGTGGAAATAGACGGCATGCCTCTTTCGGACTACGAAAAGCGGATAGGCTACATGCATCAAAAAGATCTGCTCATGCCATGGAGAACCGTTATAGACAATGTCATAATACCGCTTGAAATACAGGGCGAAAAAAAAAGCAAGGCAAGAGAAAAGGTCAAAGAGCTGCTGCCGGTGTTTGGATTGGATGGCTTTGAAAATGTTTATCCCAATGAACTTTCAGGCGGAATGAGGCAAAGGGCTGCGCTTCTTAGAACGGTGCTGGTAGACAGCGACATAATGCTGCTTGACGAACCCTTTGGAGCGCTTGACGCCATCAACAGGACTGCAATGCAAAACTGGCTGCTTGACATATGGAGCAAGTTCGAAAGAAGTGTAATGTTTATAACCCACGACATAGAAGAGGCGATATTCCTCTCGGACAGGGTATATGTCCTCACGCAAAGGCCGGCCAGGGTGCTGCAGGAGATAAAAATCGATTTTGAAAGGCCAAGGACAAAAGAAATCCTGATAAGCCAGAAATTTTTGGAATACAAGAAAATACTGATGAATTCTTTGTAGTCAAATGCCGCAAGCCGCAGTCAAACGCAGCTATGCGGCATTTTGTCTAATTATATGGGATGATTGGGAGGATTGGAATGTTTATAGATGTCCATTGCCACATAGACCAATATAAGAATATCGATGGATTGCTAAATGATGATGTCAAAGCTGTAGTAGGGGCTGCAATCGATTTCGAATCGGGCGAGAAGCTGCTGAGCATCTGCAGACAAAATGCGGGTTTTTATGCGGCACTCGGCATACATCCTGAATACAGCGGAAACTTTAATCAGCTTGAAGCTGTCAAAAGACAGATAGAGGAGAACAAGGATGAAATAGTAGCAATAGGCGAGATAGGTCTGCCATACTACTCGCTAGAGGGAATGGACGAGATGGAGGCAAAGGCCGTTTACAAAAGAGCTCTCCATGTGCTTGATGAGCTCTTGAGCTTGGCGTCAAGGCTTCAAAAACCGGTTGTTCTCCATGCTATAGAAGCCACTGCATATGATGCGCTGGCACTGCTTGAAAAGTATCGCATCGAATCCGCTCTTTTCCACTGGTTTGAAGGCGAAGAAAGGGCGCTTTCAAGGCTGATTGAAAAGGGGTATTACGTGTCTGTAGGGCCTGATGTCCTTTGCAACAAAGCTTACGATGATTTCGTTGACAAGGTGCCGCTTGAGAACATGGTGTTTGAAAGCGATGGACCATGGGAATACGCGGGTGAAGTTGGAGTGCCCGCCATGGTCCGGTCAGTGGCAAGGCATATTTCAAATAAGAGGGGAATAAGCCTGAGTCGTGTGGAGAGTGTGGCATATGAAAACACCTGCAGACTATACAAGCGCTTTTTCTAATAATGGATATGAAAGTGCCTGTGTTTTATGATATATTATTTTGGAGACCTAAGATTTTCAGGGGAGGAGTTTATGCAATTTGCCGATACAAAATGGAAAATAATTCATGCAAGCCGTAAGGTGTTTGCTGAAAAAGGCTTCCACAATGCAAAAATGGAAGACATAGCAGATGAAGCTGGAGTCGGCAAGGGAACCATATACGATTATTTTTCAAGCAAAAAAGAGCTGTTTGAAACCATGATAAAAGAGATGGCAATGGGCTTTAGAAAGCTGATTCAGGAAAATATATCAGAGGATATGGATTTTGACGAAAAGCTAAAAGCATTGGCGCGCGTCAAATTCGAAATCATAAAGAATCACAAGGATATAGAAAATCTTGTATTCAAGAATTTTTCGAATTTTGATGAGAGTCTTATGGGCTGGCTGGAAAAAATACGAAATGAAATGCTGGAATATTTTGAGGGAGTCATGCAGGAAGGTATAGATAGCGGCAGGATTAAAGACATAAATCCCAAGTATGCGACGCTGATGTATATAGGTGGTTTGCATTTCTTGAGCCACTACATCTGCCATATGGAGGATGCCGACTATGAGAAAGAAAAAGAGAGCGCGCTTGATACTTTTTTAAGCATCATGTTCAAGGGGCTGGAAAAGAAATGTTTGTAGGCGTGTGTACATTGGAGCTTTATATTTTTCATGCATATTCTCTAAAGGACAAAAGGCAGGTCATAAAGAGCATAATAGACAGGCTAAAATCCAGATACAACATATCTGTCGCTGAGGTTGGACAAAATGACGTCTGGAATAAGTCTGAAATCGGCATTTCGTGCGTATCAAATTCCAAAAGCCAAATCAACGAGGTATTCAATAAAATAGTCGACTTCATAGATAATGATGAGAGGGTCGAAATTACAAATATGGAAATGGAGATTTGGTGATAAAAGTGAATTCAGAACATATATTGGAAATACTTGCAAGTGAATATCCCGACGCAAAGTGCGAGCTAAGCCACAATACTCCATTCGAGTTGCTTGTGGCTACGATACTCTCCGCCCAATGCACTGATGTAAGGGTGAACATTATAACGAGCGACCTTTTTAAGATGTACAACAAGCCGGATGATTTTGCATCTATGGAGCTTGAGAAACTCGAGGAGCTCATAAGGAGTTGCGGATTTTACAAGAATAAGGCAAAAAACATAATAGGTGCATCTCAGATGATAATAGAAAGTTTTGCAGGCAATGTCCCTGACAGGATCGAAGAGCTTTTAAAGCTGCCCGGCGTAGGCAGAAAAACAGCAAATGTAGTCTTAAGCAATGCGTTTTCAAAGCCGGCGATAGCTGTTGATACTCATGTTTTTAGGGTTTCAAAGAGAATAGGCCTGGCATCCGGCAACACTCCAGACGAGGTTGAAAGGGAGCTTATGAAAGCAATACCAGTGAGTATGTGGTCACTTGCACACCATCTGCTTATATTTCATGGAAGAAGAAGATGCGCAGCGAGAAAGCCGCTGTGCGAAGGGTGCTGCATAAGTCAATTCTGCAAATACTATAACAAAGGGAGGAAACAGAGTTGAATAAAAAGCTGCTTATTGCAATAATAGGCATAGTCCTAGCCCTGCCCATAATAACAATTTCTACGATCCACCATTCTTTTGGCAATTCAGGACTCATAGCAAAGGGCGTATATATAGACAAGGTATATGTGGGAGAAATGGACAAAATTGCGGCGGCAAAGGCCGTTGAAGGAAAGTATTCGATAGACAAGCTTGAACTCACGCATGGCGAAAAGACATATGAAATAACGCCGCAGGAGCTGGGCTTCAAAATAGACACTGAAAAAGCGGTCGGCAAGGCATATATATACGGCAGAGAAAGTGTAATGGAGTATATTGGATCGCTCACAGGCAAGAGCCTGCATATAAAGCTGAATTCGGAGTATTCTCCCGAGCTTGTAGCAAGTGTTGTGGGTAATATTTCAAAGGACATAGACTATTCTCCAAAGGATGCGACCATAAGGATATCCGGCGGCAAAGCCAGCTTCACAAGGGAAGCAGACGGGCTTGAGGTTGAAAAGGAGAAGCTCACGGGTATGATAGAATCTGTACTCAGATACGAATCTGCAGAAAAATCAATGCAGATACCAACAAATGTGCTGAGCGCCGCAATAAAGTATGACCAGATAAAAGGCATAAGCACAGTGCTTGCAGCCCATTCCACAAAGTACAATGCTTCAAACGCGGAAAGGTCTGAGAATCTAAGGGTTGCTTCAAGCAGCGTTAGTGGGCATGTTGTAATGCCCGGAGATGTTTTTTCGCTCAATGCGGTTACAGGCAAAAGAAGCATTCAAAACGGATACAAGATGGCGCCTATCATAGTAAAGGGCAAGATTGAAGACGGCCTTGGCGGAGGGGTTTGCCAGGTGTCCACGACTCTTTATAATGCAGTAATCAGGACGGGCCTTGATATTGTGGAAAGAAGAAACCATTCTATTCCTTCTTCGTATGCAGACATGGGGCTTGATGCTACAGTTTCCTACGGAAGCATAGATTTCAAGTTCAAAAATACTCTCAAAAATCCAGTGTATATAAACATAGCTCCTTATGGAGGCACAATCACAGCCCAGATATATGGATATCCTGAAGACAGGAGAATTGTTAAGATTGAAACGCAGTTGATTGAAAAAATAGAAAGAGGAGTTGAAACAAAATACGACGCCCAACTTGCGGAAGGCAAGCAGCGTATAGAGGACAGCGGAAGGGACGGCTTCAAGGTCAAGGCGTACAGGACATTTATTGATGGTAGCGGCAAAAAACAGCAGCTCTCCAGCGATTACTACCCTCCTGCTAAAAAGGTGATAGTTATAGGGACTAAGAAGGCGGAGGCGCAGGAAAACCAGGAGCAAACTGAAGCAGCAGAGTCACATACCAATTTGTAGCATGGGGGGAAGCTCTAAAATTGAACGGTAACATTGAAGAACTATACGATAAACAGGTATATTGTCCGGTGTGCAATGAAAAATTCAGCACAAAGAAGCTCAGGCGTTCAGCTATGAGAGTCCAGAGTACCGATGCGGACTTTTGCGTTCACTACAATTCGGAAAACCCATATTTTTATGCACTCTGGGTGTGCAGGAAATGCGGTTATGTTGAGTTTGAAAACAGGTTTGAAAGCATAAGCAAAGCAGGGGCAGACAAAATAAAAAAAGAGGTTACGCCCAAATGGACTCCAAGAGATTATGGAGGCAAAAGAGATATAGCACAAGCCATGCAAATATACAAGCTGGCGCTGTATCAGGCGGAGCTTCTTCAAAAGGAATATTCTAACAAGGCCGTACTGTGCCTTATGATAGCATGGCTTTACAGGTATGAAAACGACACTGCGAGCGAAACGAGATTCATGAAATCTGCGCTTGAGCTTTATGCTAAAGCATATTCGGCTGAAGATTTCCCAATAGGCGGTATGGATTCAGCAAAGCTTTCATACCTCATAGGGGAGTTAAACAGAAGATGCGGAAATTTTCGGGAGTCGATTAAATGGTTTGACAAAGCGATTAACGACCCAAATGTAAAAAAATCAATTCATATAAAAAAGAAAGCCAGAGAGCAGTGGCATAAAGCTGCAGAGTATTACAAGGCGGCAAAGCCTGCCGAATAACAAAGTTGGGAGTTGATTTGCTAGTATGCCTTTAAATATAGTGCTTGTGGAGCCTGAAATTCCTCAAAACACAGGAAACATAATAAGAACATGCGCCGTAACAGGTGCAAAGCTGCATCTTGTGAGACCTCTTGGTTTTGTAATGAACGACAAGTACCTCAAAAGGGCCGGGCTTGATTATTGGGACATGGTGGATATAAATTACTATGACAGCTTTGAAGAGCTTAAGGTCAGATTTCCTGGTTCGTCATATCACTTTGCCACCACTAAATGCCAAAACAGGCATAGCGATGTCAAATACAAGGACGAGTGCTTTATTGTTTTTGGGAAGGAGACGAAAGGTCTTCCTAAGGAACTTTTGGAACAAAACGCAGATGAATGCATAAGGGTTCCCATGCTTAAAGATTCAAAGGCTAGATCACTGAATCTTTCAAACAGCGTGGCCATAGTCGTGTATGAAGCGCTAAGACAGCTGGGTTATCCTGGATTGGAATAATTGAGAAAGTCGGGGAGAAGATTGATAATGGATATTAAGATTATTTCAGACAGCCTAGCAGACATACCGCAAGAGACAGCCAGGGCGCTTGACATTGAAGTAATGCCACTGACCATAATATTTGATGATGCTCAGTATGAGGATGGAGTTGAAATCACTCCGGCAGAAATGTACAAAAAAATCGAAGCATCAGGCAAGCTGCCCACTTCATCTCAAGTAACACCACAGAAATTTGAAGAAGCCTTCAGGAAATATGTGAATGAAGGCTACACCGTAATATATATAGGTTCCTCATCAAGGGCTTCGGGCACTTTCCAGTCTGCACTGGTTGCAAAAAATGCGGTAGGCAGTGAAGAGGTACACGTTTTTGACACATACCTTTTAAGCTATGCCAGCGGAATGATTGCAGTCGAGGCTGCCAGAATGGCCAAGGAAGGCAAGAATCCAGAGCAGATACTGAAAAGGTCGCAGAGCATGAAGGAACGCATGGGGTGCTTATTTACAGTAGACACGCTTGACTATCTAAAGCGAGGAGGCAGGCTTTCTGCAACAAAAGCCGCAATAGGCACAATACTAAATGTAAAGCCCTTGTTGACACTCGAAGATGGAATAGTAAAGCACCTTAAGAATGTAAGGGGGACAAAAAAGGCTCTTGAAGAGATGTTGGATATCATCATATCGGAAGCGGGAGAATCTCCCGAGCAGATAACGATTTCTCATGGACTTGATATGGAACTGTTCTCGAATTTGCAGGATATGGCGGCCGAGCGCATGGACATGGATAGAATTCAGACATCACAGATAGGGGCTGTAATAGGGATACATACAGGACCAAGCGTAGCAGCAGCTTTTTATCTTAAAAAATAATTTGAAACGCAGCCCTGTTTGCTAAAAATAGCAAACAGGGTTTTTTGTTTTGTTTTATAAACGATATTGATTGAGACAAACTAACTTATATAGTTATTAATAAAAAGATGTTTGAGGGATATCTATAAAGGTAACTATACGTATAGAGAAATTCAATATTCAATTCTAAATCAATTCATTCAATATACATCTAATCTGTAACATTATTATTAACTTCTGAATTATTAAGAGGTAAACGGCAGATTCAAATATATTTTATAATCAAAATGATTCCACGCATTTAAAAAATACAACGCAGGGTATATAACTAATGTGAATTTGTGATTTTTCCATTGAGCAGCATAAATGGATGTAAATAGCTTGAAATTTGTATGAAGGAGGTGCGTGTAAAAAACTATACTGCACGGCTGATTTTGGGATTTTGAAATGAACCAAATTCTTTATAATTATGAGGAGGTATTCTTAAATGCGTTTAGAAATTGGAAATATTTTTATCAAGGACATCCAGTTTGGAGAGCAAACTAAAGTAGAAAATGGGGTTCTTTATGTAAATAAAGACGAAATGATTAAAAAATTAAGCGTAATTGAACACATCAAATCAGTAGATCTTGACATCGCACGTCCAGGAGAGAGTGTGAGAATAACTCCTGTTAAGGATGTTATAGAGCCAAGGGTTAAGGTTGAAGGACCTGGCGGAATATTCCCGGGAGTAATAAGCAAGGTTGAGACTGTAGGTTCAGGAAGAACTCACGTGCTTAAGGGCGCTGCGGTAGTAACAACTGGAAAGGTAGTTGGATTCCAGGAAGGTATAGTAGACATGAGCGGTGTTGGAGCAGAGTATACTCCTTTCTCGAAGACTTTAAACCTTGTAGTGATAGCTGAGCCAGAAGATGGAATAGAGCAGCACAGACACGAAGAGGTTCTGAGAATGGTTGGACTAAACGCCGGCGTATATATTGGAGAAGCTGGAAGAAGCGTAACTCCAGACGAAGTAAAAGTATATGAAACTGATACAATATTCGAAGGAGCAGCCAAGTATCCAAACCTGCCAAAGGTAGGATATGTATACATGCTTCAAACTCAGGGTCTTCTACACGACACATATGTATACGGCGTAGATGCGAAGAAAATAGTTCCAACAATACTATACCCAACAGAAGTAATGGATGGAGCCATACTAAGCGGAAACTGCGTTTCGTCATGCGACAAGAACCCAACATACGTACACTGCAACAACCCGATGGTTGAAGAGCTTTACGCAATGCACGGAAAAGAGATCAACTTTGTTGGTGTTATAATAACAAACGAAAACGTATACCTTGCTGACAAGGAAAGATCTTCAGACTGGACAGCAAAGCTTTGCAAGTTCCTGGGACTTGACGGTGCAATAGTATCACAGGAAGGCTTTGGAAACCCAGATACAGACCTTATAATGAACTGCAAGAAGATAGAAATGGAAGGCGTTAAGACTGTAATATCTACAGACGAGTACGCAGGAAGAGACGGAGCATCTCAGTCACTTGCTGATGCTGATGTTAGAGCTAACGCTGTTGTAAGCAACGGCAACGCCAACATGGTAATAGTACTTCCTCCAATGGACAAGACTATAGGTCACATTCAATACATCGACACTATAGCAGGCGGATTTGACGGTTCGCTAAGAGCTGACGGAAGCATAGAAGTTGAAATTCAGGCTATAACAGGAGCTACAAACGAGCTTGGCTTCGGATACCTATCTGCTAAAGGATACTAAATCCAAATTAAAAATTCAACAGAGCAAAAGAAATTTGTTAAGTTAAATAATTAAAAAATAACCATATAAAGGAGAGACTTTGGTATGTCAATATTTGACGGCAAAAAAGTCATCATAATCGGTGACAGAGACGGAATACCAGGTCCTGCTATGGCAGAATGTCTAAAAGGCACTGGAGCAGAAGTGGTATACTCTGCAACAGAATGCTTTGTCTGAACAGCTGCTGGTGCAATGGACCTAGAGAATCAGAATAGGGTTAAGAGCTTTACTGAGCAGTACGGTGCAGAGAACATGATAGTTCTTGTTGGTGCAGCAGAAGCTGAATCAGCAGGACTAGCTGCAGAGACTGTTACAGCAGGAGACCCTACATTCGCAGGACCACTTGCAGGAGTCCAGTTGGGACTAAGAGTATTCCACGCAGTTGAACCGGAATTCAAGGATTCAGTAGACTCAGCAGTATACGATGAGCAAATAGGTATGATGGAAATGGTTCTTGACGTTGACTCGATAATAGCTGAAATGAAGTCAATAAGAGAACAGTTTGGCAAGTATAACGATTAATCTGAGGAGGTAAATAAATACCATGAGCAAAATTAGAGTGGTTCATTATATAAACCAATTCTTCGCAGGTGTTGGTGGAGAAGAAAAAGCTGACATAGAGCCTTTTATAGCCGAGTCGCTTCCGCCAGTTAGCCAGAGCCTTTCAAACCTTATAAAGGATGAGGCTGAAGTTGTAGGAACAGTAGTTTGCGGAGACTCATACTTCGGAGAAAACCTTGTAGAAGCTAAAAACAGAATACTTGAAATGATCAAGTCTTTCAATCCGGACATAGTAGTAGCAGGACCAGCTTTCAACGCAGGAAGATACGGTGTTGCAGCTGCAACTGTAACTAAGGCTGTTCAGGACGAGCTTGGAATACCAGCAGTAACTGGTATGTACATCGAAAACCCAGGCGCTGACATGTTCAAGAAATACGCATACATCATATCTACTGGAAACTCAGCTGCAGCAATGAGAACAGCTCTTCCAGCAATGGCTAAGTTCGCTATGAAGCTTGCTAAAGGCGAAGAAATAGGCGGACCAGTTGCAGAAGGATACATCGAAAGAGGTATCAGGTTTAACATGTTCAAAGAAGACAGAGGAGCTAAGAGAGCTGTCGCTATGCTTGTTAAGAAGCTTAAAGGCGAAGAGTATGAAACTGAGTATCCAATGCCTT
This sequence comes from Peptoclostridium acidaminophilum DSM 3953, assembly GCF_000597865.1. Taxonomy (GTDB): domain Bacteria; phylum Bacillota; class Clostridia; order Peptostreptococcales; family Peptostreptococcaceae; genus Peptoclostridium_A; species Peptoclostridium_A acidaminophilum. The sequence goes on from NZ_CP007452.1 coordinate 880,377, forward strand.
CATTCGACAAGGTTGAGCCAGGAAAAGCTATAAAAGACATGTCTAAAGCTAAAATAGCCATAGTAACTTCTGGTGGTATAGTTCCAAAAGGAAACCCAGACAGAATAGAGTCTTCATCAGCTTCTAAGTATGGCAAGTATGACATACAAGGAATAGATGATCTTACTTCAGAAGGCTGGGAGACAGCTCACGGCGGACACGACCCAATCTACGCTAACGAAGATGCAGACAGGGTTATACCAGTAGACGTGCTTAGAGACATGGAGAAAGAAGGCGTAATAGGCGAGCTTCACAGATACTTCTACTCAACAACTGGTAACGGTACTGCTGTTGCAAGCTCTAAGAAATTCGCTGAAGAATTCACTAAGGAACTAGTAGCAGATGGCGTTGATGCTGTTATACTAACTTCTACATGAGGCACTTGTACTAGATGCGGTGCATCTATGGTTAAAGAAATAGAAAGATCTGGAATACCAGTAGTTCACATAGCTACAGTTACTCCAATATCTCTAACAGTTGGAGCCAACAGAATAGTTCCAGCTATAGCAATACCTCACCCACTTGGAAACCCAGCTCTTTCTCATGAAGAGGAAAAAGCTCTTAGAAGAAAGATAGTTGAAAAGGCTCTTGAAGCCCTTCAAACCGAGGTTGAAGAGCAGACGGTATTCGAAAGAAACTATTAATATGAAACAATCTTAAATTTTATATTATAATTAAATGTAGAGCCTTAAGGCTCTACATTTTTGTGTCCGGGGTGAAAATATTGAAATTCATAGAAAATTCATTTATTCCGCAAGGGAATGCAACAATGTTCATAATAGACAGCAGGACTCCCGATGAGGCGAAAGATATGCTCGTAAAACGCGGCCAGATTATTGAAACTAAGCCGTCTGAAAATACATATGCGGCGATATCGGGACATCCTGACATATCGGTTTGCCATCTTGGGGGCAGGGAAATTGTGGTTGCTCCAGATTCATTTGAACACTACAAAGAATTGCTTTCCATATACGGCTTCAATGTGATATGCGGCAGGAGCGAACTGCAGCACAGCTATCCCCATAATATTCAGTATAACGTAGCTTTTGTGGGGAAACATGCAATTCACAACTTCAGGCATACAGACACTGTTATACTAGAGCACATACGAAAAAATGGATATGTCCTGGTGGATGTCAAGCAGGGATACAGCAAATGCTCGACATGCGTAATAGACGGGAACTCGATTATCACTTCGGATGAGGGAATACACAGGGCCGCAATGAATTTTGGAATTGAAAGCCTCCTGATTGAAAAGGGCGGAATAAGCCTTGAGGGATTTGAATACGGATTTATAGGTGGATGTTCAGGCCTTATATCAGAGAATGAGATTGCATTTATAGGAGATTTAACGGAACACGCTTGCTATAGAGCCATGAGAGAATTTATAGAAAAAAGAAATAGAGAGATAGTGATTCTTGGAGAATTCAAGCTTGCTGATTATGGATCAATAATACCTTTGCTCGAGGAGCAGCCTAAGTATATTTAATAAGCGATATGCATAAACGAATAAATCGCAAAATTCACACTGCACCAATACACCTTGAAAATACACAATAAACTTCATGACACGGTATAATTATATGCGAATGAATGATAAAAAATACAATCTGATAAAAATTTGACAAAAAAATATATTCGCTATAAAATATATTTAAATACAGGCATGGAGATGGTTTTGATGGATAATTTCCTCGAAGTTGTAAAATCAAATTGCAGGGGATGCTATAGGTGTGTAATGACGTGCCCTGTGAAGGCAGTGAAAATAGAAGAGGACAAAGCTGAGATAGTCGATGAGCTTTGCATATCGTGCGGCAATTGTTACAGGGAATGCCCGCATGACGCTATAAGGATCATGTCCGACATTGGCCAGGTGAGGGAGTATATACGGCTTAACTACAAGGTTATAGCCTCTGTTGATCCTCATATTGTGTCTGATTTCAATGGTATGGGCAAAGGCAAGTTTATAGCAGCTCTCAAGGCTCTGGGGTTTTATAGAATTGAAGATACAAGCATGGCGGCATATACCGTGATGGAATTCTCAAAAAGCTACATCAAAAAAAATCAGGTAAAGGGCAATGCGGCGGTTTTCATATCATCGTACTGCAACTGCTCTACACAGCTTATAAGAAAATACAACGAAGAGCTGCTTGAACATATAATACCAGTAGATTCCCCAATGGTAGCTCATGCCAAGTTTCTCAAGGAAAAATACGGCAGGGACACAAAGGTTGTACACATAGGACCGTGCATATCCAGGAAAGTGGAGTCCATGGAGTCGCAAAACCGTGACTATATAGACAAGGTGCTTACCTTCAGTCAAGTGATTGGATGGATTCACTCCTCGGGTATAGCATTGCGAAATCTCGAAGACAAGGATTTTGACGGCAAGACGGCAAAGGAAGGCTGCGTGCAGTACAATCCGCTCAGTGTTGAAGCGCCCGAGGGCGAAGTGATCGGAATAGATGTAAGGGGTATAAGGGAGTGCAAGGATTTCATAAGCTCCATGAAAAGAGACGAACTCAAGGGAATATGCGTAAGCATAGGCACTTGCACTGGAGCATGTGCTGGTGGACCGGATTACAAGCACAGGCAGGGAGTTCTCTATAGAAAGCAAAAGCTTAAAGAGTTTGAGGCTGAAGCAGATGAAATTTCAGACATAAGTGAATTGGACAGCACATACAGAAACTTAAACATTGTCAGGCAGTTTTCTCCTATAAAGCTGAAAACTATAAAGCCTGCTGAGCGCGAAATAAAACAAGCTCTTTGCAGCATGGGCAAAAACAGCGAAATAGAGGAGCTTGACTGCGGAGCCTGCGGATATAAAACTTGCAGGGAGAAGGCTATAGCCATATGTAAAGGCATGTCAGAACCTAAAAACTGCAGGATATTCATGCATGAAAGGCTCAACAGGATGAGCAACAAGGTTTTTGAACTGAGTCCCAACTACATTGTCATAGTGGGCGAGGATTTTAGGATAATTGATATTAACGAAGCGATGATAAAAGTAATTGGAGAAAGCAAGGAGCGGCTTATAGGCTCATATATAGGAGACTATATGGACATAAAGGATTTTGTGGAGGTCCTGTACAGCAAACAGGACATAATTTCCCAAAAATCCAGATGGGAGAATTTTGATAAGGACATCATCGAAAACATGATATACCTGACTGAAAGAAAAGCAATATTCGCCATACTCAATGACAACACCAAGGAAGAAAGCCAAAAACGCATGATTCAGGAGATGAAAATCAGGACAATAGATATAAGCCAGAATCTAATAGAAAAGCAAATGAGGGTTGCCCAGGAAATAGCTTCGCTGCTTGGCGAGAGCACGGCGGAAACAAAGATAATTCTCTCAAGCCTTAAGGAGCTTGCACTCAAAGAACAGGAATACTATTAAAGTAGAGGCTGATGTAAATGAAGAGAACATTTGACAAAAGTGAACCGAGATTTATAGATGTTGCATGCCTTAACCTGAGCAAGTTGGGAGAAGAACTGTGCGGAGACAGTATCGAGATGGTAAGATATGAGGATGGAGTTATGGCAGTCCTTTCAGATGGTCTGGGTTCAGGTGTCAAGGCCAACATACTCTCGACGTTGACATCAAAAATAGCTATTACTATGCTTAAGAGCGGTTCTGCCATAGAAGAGGTTGTAAACACTATAATCAACACTCTTCCGGTTTGCAGAGTGAGGAATCTTGCGTATTCCACATTTACCATAATACACATGCTCAATTCGGGCAAGGTATACATCGCCAATTTCGACAATCCGGAGATAATACTCAGAAGGGGCAAGGAGTCGAGCCTTATTAGGGGTGAAGAGGTAATAATAGCTAACAGAAAGGTAAGAGAGAGCGAGTTTGAGCTCGGCGACGGAGATACGATCGTAGCTATAAGCGATGGGGTGGCTCACGCGGGGATAGGGGCCATGCTTAACTACGCATGGGGCACAGAAAACATATCGAATTATGTGGCAAAAATACCAGGCAGCATCAGTGCTATAAATACGGCCAAAAGGATTATATCAACATGCAACCATCTATATGAGGAAAAGCCTTATGACGATGCCACCGTTATTGTCATGAAATATGTAAGGCCAAAGCATGTTACATTGTTTACAGGGCCGCCGCTGAGCGTAGCGGATGACAAGACCATAGTTAAAAAGCTCACATCGACATACGGCAAAAAAGTGGTCTGTGGCGGAACTGCGGCTCAGATAGTCGCAAGAGAAATAGGCCAGGACATAGAGGTAGACACCGAAAATATCAATGCCGACATTCCGCCGATAGCCTATATAAAAGGCATAGACCTGGTGACGGAAGGCGTACTCACACTGAAAAAAGCGCTTGATATACTCAAAGAATATAATAACGATATAAGGCATATTGATGAATTTTTTAAAAATGACAAGCATAAGAACGGAGTATATCTGCTGCTCAAGGTATTGCTTGACGACGCAACCCATATAAATTTCATTATAGGAAGAAGAATAAATCCGGCGCATCAAAATTTTGATTTTCCTGAGGAATTGACATCCAAATTGGATATAATAAAAGAAATAAAGCAAGAGCTTAAGAAGCTCGGTAAAGTAGTGACTGCTGAATACTACTAAACCAAATAAGCCACCTGCCAGGTGGCTTTTTTAAAAGGTGGTGTTTTTTATGGCTGAAAATAGTTCTAATAGAATGGATGTGTGTAAAAAACTTGAGGAACTGCATGGATATTTACATATTCCAGGAGAGTTGCTAACCCCTGAAAATGGCGAAAGAAAATCTTTTGAAAGCTTTATGCTGGAACCGCGTGTTGAAAAATCACTCAAAAGGCTCAATCCCTGGATGGACAGTGAGAGTATTGCAGCTGCTATTAAAAGGATTGAATCTCCGCGGGAGGATAAGAATATATCGCTTGACGCATTAAATGAGTCTATGTATGACATAATGGTGAATCATATAATAAGCATTGAAAGCAGAGATGAAGCAGGAAGGCTCGTTCAAAGAAAAGTTGAATTTTTAGATTTTGAAGAACCTCAAAAAAACGAGTTCATTGTCAGCGAGGGTTTCAAAATAACAATTGACGGAAAAACAACGGAATATGACACAATGATTTTTATCAACGGCATACCCATGATCATGTTTGAAAAAAGAAAAAGCTCACATAACATAGTTGCTGACGAGTGGATATACAAGTCGGATGTTTACAAGAGGCTGTTTTCGGAGCTCTATTCGTCAAGAGGGATTTCTGCGTGCAGCATGCTTTGCATAATCATGACAAGAGAAAATGCGTATGTAGGAACCGTTACTGACAGGTGTGTGAATTTCAAGAGATACTGCGGTCTGGCAGACACGGATGAGTTTTTCGAGCCCTTTAAAAAAGCCATGCTGGTAAATATAATCAAAAACCACATATGGTATGAGTACGACCTTAAAAGCGGCAACAGGAGAAAACGTGTTTGCAGTTTTAAGCATATCAAGACTGTAGAAAGGCTCTTTGACAATGCAGCCTACTCGAAAAACACTCTTGCGCAGAGTTTTTACGGAACAGACAACGGTATAATCGCAACGCACACACTGCTTAGGATGACAAACAGCAGCATATTCAGAAAATGGAGGATATGTGTGCTTACAAAGCGGAGTGACATAAAAAAACGTGTAGAAAGGAGCATACCCCTTTCAAAAGAGAACATACGTCTGATTAGAAAATTTGGAGAATTTGTCAGAACCAGCATGGACGCAACAGATGAGCATACCTGCATTGTAATAAGTGACGGCATGGATGTAGACGTCGAGATTGCAGTCAAATCATATGCAGAGGATATCTCGGGAGTTGACAATGTAGTCTTTATTTTTGACAGCCTGGATGAATTTGCAGATAAAGCAAAGCAACTCAAGCAATATTTCAAAAAAGGAGTTTTTATGGCTGTTTCAGACATGCCAAAGGAACTTCTGGATGAGGAATTGAGGAGTATTTTTGAAGAGGATGCATGCTCGTATGACGCAGCCAGTGCGCTTGAAGACGACGCTATCGTAAAAACTCTGGTAAGGGACTCAAGGGACTACAGAGCCTTGCCAATCGAAGACAAGATACAAAAGATATTCAACCACTACATGAATGTGATTTATCCGCAGGAGTTCAAGGCGTGCGTGCTTTGCGAGGATGAACAGGCGGCGCGCAAATATTTCAGGACTTTAAGAAGAATCATTTCGGAGACTCCAGGCTGCGACATAACAGTAAAGGAGCTTAGCTCAACAATGAGCGAGCTGGAAAAAGCAAACCTGCTCAAGGACTTCAGGGAGCCGCTTAAAATCGACAAAACGGGCATACTGGTTACAGACCAGGTTGTACCGGGATACATCGAGCAGCCGTATCTTGCGATTGTATACTGCGACAAGGTGCTAAGTGAGACTAAAGACATATTAAGGGCAGTTGCAATGGGAAGCTCGGGGTATTCCTATAAAGAGTTTTTTATGTTTTTCGATATTTCAAGTGAAGCCAGCAGCAGCTGGATTTTGAACGCTGTCAGAAAATATGGAGATTTTGCGGTGCCATACGAGGCTGTATACAGGGAGATTAAAGACGTTCAGGAGGAAATCAATACTATACTTGAGGGAACTGGTATTGACGAGGCTGACAGGATAATAAAGCTGATGGAATCCGAAACTAAAAGGGCCGACTTTGAGAAGGCCTACAGAAGTTATGCGGCTCTTGTAGAACAGATAGCAGGTGAAGAGGATTCGCCGGAATATGAAAAATATTTGAAAGAGCTCTCTTCTTTGAGGGCTCAAATAAAGGCCGCGTTTTCGCCGCAAGGAAGTCTGGATATGGATTTTCTGGGGCGCTCTACCCGCAGGCTTTTGAGTGAATATGCAACTAGTTCGCAGTTGTATGAGATAATGACCCCAATTAGCATATATGACAGTAATTTTGAGCGCAAAATGTCAATGCTCGGGAATGCGTCCAGGGCTTATTCTATGGAAAATGCCCTCAGGGCAGCCATAGAGCTGAATATAGGCAAGGATATGGAGTTGCATGACAAGCTTCTGAGAAAACTTGAAATGATACTGGTAGATACCCATGACAACTGGATAAAACGGGTGCAGCAGCTCGAAGGTTTTTTGAAGGAGGATTTCGAGGATGAAATGATGAGGGCCAGAAAGCTGGGGGTGCCGGTTCAGGCACTGCAAGTTCTCGACATAATCTCGCACTGGCTGGACTGTTCGCAGGAGGAGCAGCTTGATGTTGCGGTAGATATCAACACAGGTATATCCATGCTGGTGGAGAAGAATTTTGTGCCAAAATGGGCAATACAAGAGGAATTAATAGGCACGATAAAGGATGGCATCAGGAAGCTCATCGCGGTAAGGCACGGCAACAGGTTTAAGAAAGAGTCGGTAGCAATATTGGCAAACCAGCTTTTCGAATTTACAGTGAGAAATTACAGCACACTCGAAAACATAGTTGAAGTAAAAGAAATAAGCATAGAGGAGTTCATAAAGCGTGATAAAAAATAGGTTTTGCTAAAGCAACTATAGACTTGCCTTATGCAATCCGACATTGCAATAAAAAATTGACATAATAAACGGCTGATGATATAGTGAGATTAAGTAAATTTAATTTTTGACAAGGCGGTGATTAGTTTGAAAATAACTATAGATGACGCAGCTGTAAACACTATACTTGAGGTCATAGGACAAAATCCTGACCAGCCGGGCAATGTAAGGATATATGTTGCTGGAATGGGTTGAGGCGGCCCTACTTTTGGACTTGCTCTGGATGAGCAAAAGGAAAACGATGAAGTAAACACTGTCAACAATGTCACTTTCGTTGTTGAAAGCGATGTTGTAAAGCAGTTTGGAGGATTCGCAGTAGAGTCGATGGGCTCAGGCTTTAGAGTAGTACCGGAAATACAGCCTGAATCTGGATGCGGCTCTTGTGGCGGAAGCTGCGGCTAAAAAATATCGGATTTTTAATACCCGGACGAGAGTTCCGGGTATTTTTATGAGTATAAATGTGCATATGGACGCGATAGTTCTATTTGTAGTATTATACAATATAAAGATAAAGCCACATAAATAATGGGGGTGAAGAAATGCAGAAGATTTTTTTTCTGGGCGCAGTGGGCGCAGTTATTGGGTGGATTACGAATGTACTTGCAATAAAGCTCATATTCAGGCCAATCAGGCCTGTTAGGATTCCTCTTACGGGATTTGCAATATGGGGGCTGATTCCCAAAAGGCGCGAGGAGATAGCACATTCAATAGGCCTCGTAGTAGAAAGAGAGCTGCTTTCAATAGAGGAGATAGTAGACAAGGTCATCAAGGAAGAGGACAAGGCCAACATAATAAAAGCCATAAAGCTCAGAATAGGGCTTATAATAGACGAAAAGCTCCCTTCGATCATACCTTCCACGCTCAAATCTATGATAAGAGAGTATGTAGACAACACTGTTGAGAAGGAGGCTGGCGGCCTCATTGAGGATCTGAGCCAGAACCTTGTGCACAGGGCCACTTCAAGGATAAAGCTCGGCAACATGGTTGAGGAAAAGATAAACGCTTTCGACCTTGCAAAGCTGGAGGAAATCATAATAAGCATATCCAAGAAAGAGCTAAAGCACATAGAGGTGCTTGGCGGGGTTCTGGGCCTTTTGATAGGCTTGATTCAAGGGGTTATAGTTGTATATTTCATGTAGAGTAGGCAACATATATTAAATTCAAAAAAATAAGTCTGCCGGATTGAATTTCTTCGGCGGACTTATTTTTTGAGCGTATCTCTGTATCTTAGAAGGAACGATCCCATGTCGTCTGCTGCGCATGAAAGCTGGTTGAGTATTCGAAGGTAATCCTGTATTGCAGGGCTGTCTGTGTGGGTGGAATACCGCATCTGATGATCGATCTCGCTCCAGGCTTCTTCAAATATTGTTCGGACTTGAATTTCAGCAAGAATAGAGGCATCCTTTTTGCCTGAATTGAGCTTTATGACATAATGAACCGACTGGTAGCCCAGATCGTGGGGTATGATTTCGCAGCCTCTTTTTTCAAACGCGTCGATGATTGCATTGGGCTCGCCCGATCTCACATTGGCATGAGGCTTTTCGAAGAGGCTCCATTTTGATTTGATGAAGTCGTCTATGACATCCCACTCCTCTTTGAAAAGGTGGATTATCCGGGCGCCTATTAGGTCTGTGACCTTTTGGCTGTAGTTGAGCTTGTCTATATAGAGCTCGGGTCTGTGCAGTTTTTTTCGTATTATCTTTTCTATCAGATGCTCTGGCTCTTTTATCCTGAATTTAACAGAATGAGCCTTGGGCGCCTTCATAAGCATAGAAGACAGGTATTCGGCGGCATATTCAAGCTCGCTTAAGGTGCCCACATAGCTTTCATATATGGACGTGAGATCTTCCCAGTATATCCCGGCTTTATCGAGCAGAGAGTCGCTTAGGTGGTACTTTTCGAAGAATTCGTTTTTATCCATGACATTCACCTCGGACATACAATATATATGATAACTATACCCAAAACTTTAGATTAAACCAAAAAAGATAGTATTGACAAAAGCTGAATTTGATTATATATTTACCTTAATATACAAATCCAAAAAGCTACTGCTTTGAAGAGGAAGAGTAAAGCGTTCCCAGTCAAAAGAGAGAAGGCGCCACCGGCTGAAAGCACCTTTAGTTATGGACGTTTGAAAACTGCCTTGGAGCAGGGACATTAGTAGCGTCAGTGAAAATGTCTTCGCATGTCAGCGTTAAAGGCAAAGAGATGGCCTGCTAATTGGCGGCCAAATTAGGTGGAACCGCGAGTAGAACCCTCGTCCTATGTATTTTTTAGGACAAGGGTTTTTTGTTTTCGTAAAAAAGTCGCAAAATATATATTGGGAGGTAATCGCATGGGAATAAATGTAATTTTAAAAGACGGATCTGTAAAGGAATTTGAAAAAGGCACAACTCTGTATGAAGTTGCAAGCTCAATAAGCGAAGGCTTTGCAAGGAACGTAATAGCAGGCGTGGTCAATGGAGTAGAAGTCGGAATTGGCTACAAGCTGGAAGAGGATTCAAAAGTCAACTTCCTGATGTTTGATGACGAGGAAGGCAAGGAGATATTCAGGCACACAAGCTCGCACATTCTTGCGCAGGCTGTTAAAAGGTTGTATCCGAATGCAAAGCTTGCCATAGGGCCTGCAATAGACAACGGATTCTATTACGATATAGATCTTGAGGAGAGAGTGACTCCAGAGATACTTGAAAAGATTGAAGCAGAGATGAAAAAGATTACAAAGGAAGACCTTAAGATAGAAAGCTATTCGCTTCCGAGAGAGGAAGCCATGAAACTGATGCAGGAAATGGGAGAGGACTACAAGGTCGAGCTTATAAGAGATCTTCCGGAAGACTCTGTCATTTCATTCTACAAGCAGGGCGAGTTTGTGGACCTGTGCAGGGGACCACACCTTCCTTCTACTAAAAAGGTAAAGGCTTTCAAGCTGCTCAGCATTGCAGGTGCATACTGGAGAGGTGACGAAAAGAACAAGATGCTCCAGAGGATATACGGCACATCATTCGAGAAGAAAAAAGACCTGGATGACTATCTCAATATGCTTGAGGAGGCCAAGAAAAGAGACCACAGGAAGCTTGGCAGGGAGCTTGAGTTGTTCATGATTTCAGAAGTCGGCCCTGGATTTCCATTCTTTCTTCCAAAAGGCACAGTGCTCAAAAACAAGCTGCTTGAATACTGGAGAGATGTACACACTAAGGCTGGCTATGTCGAGATAGAGACTCCTATAATACTAAGCAAGGAGCTTTGGGAAACATCAGGCCACTGGCATCACTACAAGGAGAATATGTACACACTTCAGATAGACGGTGAGGACTATGCCATAAAGCCTATGAACTGTCCTGGAGGAATGATTGAATACAAGTCCAGAATGCATTCATACAGGGACTTCCCAATAAGGGTTGGCGAGATAGGAAGAGTCCACAGGCATGAGCTTTCAGGAGCGCTTCACGGCCTTATGAGGGCAAGGGCGTTCACTCAGGACGACGCCCACATATTCATGCTGCCAGAGCAGATAAAGGACGAAATCAAGGGCGTAGCAAGGCTTATAGACGATGTATACAAGACTTTTGGCTTCAAGTACCATGTCGAGCTTTCTACAAGGCCTGAAGATTCCATGGGAACAGACCAGGAGTGGGAAATAGCTGAAAACGGACTTAGGGAAGCCCTCGAAGAAATGGGACTTGAATACAAGCTCAACGCAGGCGACGGCGCCTTCTACGGACCTAAGATAGACTTCCACCTTCAAGACTGCATAGGCAGGACATGGCAGTGCGGCACAATACAGCTTGACATGCAGCTTCCTCAAAGGTTCGACCTGACATACGTGGGAAGCGACGGAGAAAAGCACAGACCGGTCATGATACACAGGGTTGCGTTTGGAAGCATTGAAAGGTTCATAGGCATACTCATAGAACATTTTGCAGGCAAGTTCCCTGTATGGATAGCTCCGGTTCAGGTTAAGATACTCCCTATATCAGACAAGTTCCTTGACTACGCCAAAAAGCTGCGCGAGGACATGTTCTCTCAGGGGATAAGGGTGGAAATAGACAGCAGGGCGGAAAAGATAGGCTACAAGATAAGAGAAGCACAGCTTGAAAAGGTGCCTTACATGATTGTAGTCGGCGAGAAGGAAGCTGAATCGGGCAATGTGTCAGTACGCTCAAGGGACAAGGGCGAGCTTGGCGCGATGGAAACAGCTGACTTTATTGAAATGGTGCAGCAAGAGGATAAAAGCAAGACTATGAATGAGCAATAAACCAGACGCAATAATTTAATTATTGCATCCTTAATTTGTTGACAAGACGTAAAAATGGTGGTATGATTATAAATGTTGAAAATAAAGTAGGAGCTTCCGCTTCTCACCTTGCACCAAGGGCAGCAGGGTCAATACACAAGTTTGAATTATTTCGGTGCAGGCTATTTGATGCTTGCTGAAGAAGATGTATTTTGTGTATATGCGGATAGCTTTTGCTATCCGCTTTTATATTTTATGGTTATATAATGGGAATCGGGGGTGTTCATTATTAAGGATCTACAAATCAATGAACAGATAAGAGACAAGGAAGTAAGACTCATATCTGATACTGGCGAGCAACTAGGCATAGTGGCAACAAAAGAGGCACAGAGAATTGCAAATGAAAAGAATCTGGATCTTGTAAAAGTCTCGCCTGGAGCGAAGCCTCCGGTTTGTAAGCTTATTGATTACGGCAAGTACAAATACGAGCTTGCCAAAAAGGAAAAAGAATCCAAGAAGCATCAAAAAATTATAACAATTAAAGAAATAAGACTCAGACCGAGGATTGAAGGACACGATCTTGAAACCAAGGCTAAAATGGCCGCCAAGTTCCTTGAAAAGGGAGACAAGGTGAAGGTTGTTGTCAGGTTCAGGGGAAGAGAGCTAGGACACAGAGAGCACGGTCTTGAGATAGTTGAGAAGTTTGCTGAAATGCTATCCGATTTTGGTGTTTATGAGAGTAAGCCAAAATTTGAAGGAAATAATTTAGTTGCAGTACTTGAACCAAAAAACCAGTAAGACAATTGAGAGGAGGAAATTAGCATGCCAAAGATGAAAACTCATAGAGGAGCAGCTAAGAGATTTAAAAAGACAGGAACTGGTAAACTCAAGAGAAATAAAGCGTTTAAGAGACACATCCTTACAAAAAAATCTGCTAAGACTAAGAGAAATCTTAGAAAAGCTGGCATAGTAAGCGACGGCGACATGAAGAGAATAGCTGTTCTATTACCTTATCTTTAATATTAGTTTTTAAAAAGGAGTGAAAAAGACATGGCAAGAGTTAAAAGAGGAGTTAACACTCGTAGAAGACATAAAAAAATACTAAAGCTTGCAAAAGGATTCAAAGGTGCTAGAAGTAAACTCTTCAGACCAGCAAACGAGTTTGTGCTTAAGGCGCTTAGACATGCATATGTAGGCAGAAAGCTTAAGAAAAGAGATTTCAGAAAGCTTTGGATAACAAGAATAAATGCTGCAACAAGAATGAACGGAATGTCATATTCTAGATTCATAAGCGGCCTTAAGCTTGCTGACGTTAACATAAATAGAAAAATGCTGTCTGAAATGGCTATACATGATCCAGAAGGATTCAAGCAGCTTGTTGAAACTGTAAAGCAAAAGCTTAACGCATAAATAAAATATGCAAGCCTCTTAAATAAAACGGAGGCTTGTTTTTTATTTATTTGTGTTATATATTTTGTATAGCGTTAACATTTAGAATAAGAGGCAATTCAAAGATTAAACTTAGTTTAAACGCCGCGTCTTTAATCTACATATAATATATCTCTGACAATAAGAGGTGAAATGATTGGCTAGCATAATAAAGAAAAGGGAGAAAAAGGCAAAGGCGCTTTCGCCGGCGCAGATAGTCGTCGTAGGATTTGCGATTACAATACTTTTAGGCGCGATGCTTTTAAACTTCCCTTTTGCAAGCAAGAGCGGCAAGAGCATAGGCTTTGTTAATGCACTCTTTACCGCCACATCGGCCACATGCGTTACAGGGCTTGTAGTTGTCGACACGGGAACATACTGGACCAATTTTGGGAAAGTAGTAATAATAGGCCTGATACAGGTTGGTGGGCTGGGTTTCATGTCCTTGGCGACACTTTTTTCCATGCTTTTGGGCAAGAAGATATCTCTTCGCGAAAGGCTTATAATACAAGAATCGCTAAACCAAAATGACCTTGCGGGTCTTATCAGGCTGACAAGACATATACTCTTTGGCACATTCATAATAGAAGGCGCAGGTGCGCTGCTGCTTGCCAGCGTTTTCATACCGGAAAATGGGATTGCCAAAGGCCTGGCCTATGGAGCATTCCACTCCATATCGGCATTTTGCAATGCGGGATTCGATCTAACAGGAAATGGAAGATCACTCGTGCCGTATGTAGACAATGTTACGGTGAACCTGACAATATGTTCACTTGTAATACTTGGCGGCCTGGGCTTCACCGTTATTGCCGATGTGCTGCAAAAAGGAAAAGCACAAAGGCTTGCTCTCCACTCTAAGATAGTGCTGACAATGACTTCGATACTGTTAGCAGCAGGATTTGTGCTGTTTTTTGTGTTTGAATCAGGCAATCCGTCTACACTGGGAGGGCTTTCGGCAAAGGGCAGGGTGTTGGCGGCTCTGTTTCAGTCCGTGAGCCCGAGAACGGCAGGCTTCAATACCATAGACCTTGCTGCCATGACTGACAGTTCAAAGCTTCTAACAATTATACTCATGTTCATTGGGGGATCGCCGGCATCTACGGCTGGTGGAATAAAGACATCCACTTTTGCACTGCTGGTGATTGCGATAATAACTCTCATAAAAGGCCGGGAGCATGTGGAAATTTACAGAAGGAATATATCGTATTCAGCCGTAACCAAGTCGCTGGCAGTTTTCGGACTTGCCATGACTCTTGTAGTCACTGTAACCATGATACTGAATATTACTGAGAAATTCGACTTCTTGGACATACTATTTGAGGCGGTATCGGCATTTGGAACAGTCGGGCTTACATTGGGAATAACATCAGGCCTTACAGTTATAGGGAAGCTGGTGCTTATATTTACAATGTTTGCAGGAAGGGTTGGAGCGCTTACTATACTAATAGCCCTTGCCAGCAGAGAGAAAAAGACGTTGATTAAATATCCTGAAGGCAAAGTGATAGTAGGGTAGAAAGGGGATATACCATGAAAAGGCAGTTTGCAGTAATAGGGTGCGGAAGGTTTGGTGCTTCGCTTGCAAGGACTCTTTATGCTCTCGGGCAGGAGGTCATGGTGGTGGACAGGAGCGAGGAAAGAATACAAAGCATATCTGACTTTGTAACATATGCAGTCCAGGCTGACGCCACTGACGAGAAGACTCTTAAATCACTGGGAATAAGGAATTTCGACACGGCCGTCATCAGTATAGGCTCGGACATACAGTCTTCGATAATGGCTACGCTGATGACAAAGGAATTGGGTGTCAAGTACGTGCTTTGCAAGGCTCAAAACGAGATGCAGGCAAAGGTGCTCTACAAGATTGGAGCTGACAAGGTTGTTTTCCCTGAAAGGGACATGGGGGTCAAGGTTGCCCACAATCTGGTTTCGCAGAATGTGCTTGAATACATAGAACTGTCTCCGGACTTTTCTATAGTGGAGATAGTTGCTCCGAGAAAATGGGTTGGAAAAACCATGAAGGACTTGGATTTGAGGGCTAAGCTTGGCATAAACGTAATGGCGGTCAAGCATCCCTATGGAATAACGATATCTCCGCCAGCCGACAAGGTTTTAAATGGTGACGACATTCTGGTTGTAGTTGGCAGGAGCGACGTCATAAACAAGATAGAGGCAATGGAATAAAATGTATATTGAGATAAAGAGTAAGGACAACGAGAAGTTCAAGTATGTAAAGTCACTTCTGAAAAAGAAGCACAGAAATCTGGAAAAGAAGTTTATAGTCGAGGGCCACAGGATAATAAAGCAGGCACTCGAAGTCGAGGCTGAGGTTGAAACTGTGATGTTCATTGAGGATTATCTCAGGAATGATGGGCACGAGCAGCTTCTTATGCACCTGAGCGAAGGCGGAGTTAATATATTCAAAGTGACAAAGGCCCTGTTTGATGAGCTTACTGATACCCAGCATTCGCAGGGGATAGTCGCGGTAGTCAGAGCTAAAGAGTACACTCTCGAAGCCGAGCTGCCAAAAGCAAGATTCGCGCTCGTGCTTGATAGGATACAAGATCCTGGCAACATGGGGACCATAATAAGGACTGCTGATGCGGCAGGGGTTGATGTGGTTGTGCTGCTCAAGGGCTGCACGGATCCATACAGTTCGAAGGTGCTCAGATCCACCATGGGCTCTGTGTTTAATATGAAGCTCTTGTTTGCAGACGAAAGCAAGGTGGCTGTGGAGCTTATAAAGCAAAGTGGCTTTACGCTGGTCTCGAGCATGCTCGATACTAGCACATACTATGATGAAATCGAGTTTCCCCAAAAGACGGCTCTTGTCATAGGAAACGAGGGCAGCGGCATAGAGGATTGGATTCTAGAAGAGTCGGGCGTGCATGTGAAAATACCCATATACGGTAGCGCTGAGTCGCTTAATGCAGCTATTGCTGCGGGAATTTTAATGTACAGGATAGCAGGATTCATATATTGTAAATAAAAATGCTATATGTTATAATTACAGCAAATTGATAAATCAAATGCTATGAAAAAGAGAGTATCCGATGCATTTTTGAACAAGAGAGGAGCTGCCGCAGGCTGCAAGCGCTCCCAAGAAGCTTCGGAGAAGTTCGCTTTTGAGCATCAGGGCTGAACCTTAGTAAGCCTTGACGTGGGGTGCGCGTTACGCCCTTGGAGTGGCCTTGTTGCATAAAACTGCAGGGCTATTAGAGTGGTACCGCGAAGAGCATAAGCCTTTCGTCTCTAAATTGAGATGAAGGGCTTTTTTATTGGGATTTCATAAAACACTGTGAAAGGGTGAAAAAAATTGAAGGAAAAGCTATTGGCACTTAAGGAAGAACTGGCTTCCAGCATAAAAGGCTGCGTAAGCATAGAAGAGGTTGAGAGCATAAGAATAAACGCTCTGGGCAAGAAGGGGGAAATAACGGCTGTACTAAAGGGCATGAAGGACCTCTCTGACGAGGAAAGACCTCTTATAGGCAAGATTGCCAACGAGGTCAGGGAGGAGCTCGAGGAGCTTATTTCAGCAAAAAAAGGCGAGCTCAAAAATGCAGAAAAGCTGGTTAAGCTGTCTGCAGAAACTCTCGACGTTACAATGCCCTCAAAGCAGATAAGAATAGGCAGAAGGCATCCCATAACTCAGGTTTTCGACGAGCTTAAATATATATTCACAGGCATGGGCTTCAAGGTGGCGGAAGGCCCCGAAATAGAGACGGTACACAACAATTTCGACGCTCTCAACGCGCCTAAGAACCACCCGTCCAGGGACATGAGCGACACATTCTATTTTGACGAGAACATGCTGCTTAGGACACAGACATCACCGGTTCAGGTAAGGACCATGCAGGTCATGAAGCCGCCTATAAGAATCATATCTCCTGGAAGGTGCTTCAGATCAGATACTCCGGATGCTACTCACTCGCCTATGTTCCACCAACTCGAAGGCCTTGTGGTAGACAAGAATGTAACTATGGCCGAGCTTAAGGGTACGCTTCAGGCTTTCGCAGAGCTATTCTTCGGACCGGGCACAAAAATCAAGTTCAGGCCTCACAACTTCCCGTTCACCGAGCCAAGCGCAGAGGTAGACGTGACATGCTTCAAATGCGGCGGCAAGGGCTGCTCAATGTGCAAGGGCGAAGGCTGGATTGAAATACTAGGAGCCGGAATGGTTCATCCAAATGTCCTAAGGAACTGCGGCATAGACCCAGAGGAATATAGCGGCTTTGCATTCGGCATGGGCGTTGACAGGGCAACAATGCTAAAATACGAGATAGACGACATAAGACTGCTTTTCGAAAATGACATGAGGTTCTTGAACCAGTTCTAAGTATTCCATATTAAAGCCAAGGGAGGAAATTAAATGTTAGCGCCATTAAAGTGGATAAGAAATTATGTTGACATAGATACGGATGTAAAACAATTAGCGGACATGATGACAATGACGGGCTCGAAGGTTGAAGCTGTAAAGCTTCCGGGAGAAGGGCTCAAAAATGTAGCAGTGGGAAAAATAGAAAGAATAGAGCAGCACCCGAATGCAGACAAGCTTGTGATATGCCAGGTTAACGTGGGCAGCGAGACGCTTCAGATAGTTACTGGAGCCAAGAACGTATGCGAGGGCGATTATGTGCCTGTTGCTCTTGATGGCGCTGTGCTTGCAGGCGGACTCAAGATAAAGACCGGCAAACTAAGGGGAGAGCTTTCCCAGGGCATGCTCTGCTCGGCTCAGGAGCTTGGAATACCAGAGCATATGATAGAGGAGTGCAAAAGAAACGGCATATATATAATCGACTGGGAGGACAAGCTCTCAGAAGGCGACATAGCAGGAAAAGACGCGCTTGAGTTCCTGGGAATAAACGATGCAGTAATAGAATTTGAGATAACTTCAAACAGGCCGGATTGTCTTTCAATGCTTGGAATAGCAAGAGAAGTAGCGGCGACAACCGGCAAGGCGATGAAATATCCAAAGATTGAAGTTGCGGAAAAGGGCGGCCAGATAAGCTTCAACATAGACATAGAGTCAGACGAGCTGTGCCCAAGATATGCGGCCAGAATAGTAAAGGACATAGTGATAAAGCCGTCTCCATACTGGATGCAAAGAAGCCTTATAGAGGCGGGCATGAGGCCTATAAACAACATAGTAGACATAACCAACTACGTCATGCTTGAAACTGGCCAGCCACTGCACGCCTTTGACAGGGACAAGGTGAGCGGCGACACAATAATTGTAAGGAAGGCGATGAACGGCGAAAGGCTTGTAACCCTAGACGACAAGGACAGAGAACTTGAGGATGACATGCTTGTGATTGCAGACAGGGAAAAGGGACTTGCGCTTGCAGGCGTAATGGGCGGAGCCAATTCTGAAATTGACGCTACAACCACAACAATACTAATAGAAAGCGCCAATTTTGCAAAGGACAGCATAAGGGCCACGTCCAAGAAGCTGGGCCTGAGATCGGAGGCATCATCCAGGTTTGAAAAGGGAATAGACCTTGAGAGAGTGGAGCTGGCGTTAAACAGGGCTGCGCAGCTCATAGAGGAGACTGAATCGGGCATTGTTCTAAGCGGCTATGCCGACAACTACAAAAACAGGGCTGAGCAGAAGACTATATCTGTTTCGGCTGAAAGGATAAATAAGCTGCTAGGCGAAGACATACAGCCGTCAGAGATGGTCAAAATGCTCGAAAAGCTCGAGTTCAAATGCAGCCTGGACGGCAATACGATCCATATAGCAGTGCCTTCCTTCAGGCTTGACATGGATATTGACGCTGACGTGGTAGAAGAAATAGCAAGGATGTACGGATATGACAATATAAGCTCGAAGATGATACACGGTACAACTACGATGGGACTTAAAACAATAGGTCAGCGCTTCGAGGACAGCATAAAGGATGCGCTTACAGGCATGGGTGTCAACGAGATTCTGACATATTCATTTGTAAGTCCAAAAGGCGTGGGAAAAATAAATCTGCCGGAAACTTCCATAAAAAACAACTTCATGAAGCTGCTTAATCCGCTGGGAGAAGAGACAAGCGTTATGAGAACAACGCTTGTACCTAACATTATGGAAGTTATAAGTACCAACTATTCGAAAAAAGTCGAGGAGTTCTTCGGTTTCGAGCTTGGAAACACTTTTGCAACTGCAGACGGCGCTGTACCTGTTGAGAAAAAATCATTGTGCATAGGCATCTATTCAAAGGACAGCGACTTTTTCGTGCTTAAGGGAGTTGTAGAAGGTCTTTTTGAAAAGATAGGACTTACAAAGTATGAAATAACACCTGAAAAACACCACCCGACATTCCATCCGGGAAGATGCGCAAACGTGCTCTTTGGCAGTTATACAATAGGAACATTCGGAGAACTTCACCCGGATGTGCTCGACAATTATGGCATAAAGGAAAGAGTATATATAGCAGAACTTGATTTCGAGCTAATGCTTGCGCTGTCAAGAGACGCAAAGACATACTCGCCGCTGCCAAAATATCCATCTATAGAAAGGGATATAGCAATTGTCGTAGACGAATCTGTATTTGTAAAGCAGATAGAGGACATAATACGCGAGAACTCGCAGGGGCTTGCAAGAAGCTTCAAGCTCTTTGACGTATACAGGGGAGAACAGGTCAAGGAAGGCTCCAAGTCCGTAGCCTACACAATAGTATACAGAAGCGACGAGAAGACACTTACGGATGAAGAGGTGGAGAAAGTACACTCCAAGATAGTAAAGGAAATAGAAGCAAGGCTTGATGCAAAGCTAAGGGACTAAAGTCGTCTCAATATTCTTGAAAAATATCTGGCATAATAACAATAATGACTTTAATTTTAAATGGAAATAAAATATAATTAAAGGTATAAGTAGTATATGCCAAGGGGATGATGTAGTGAATAAGGTTTGCATCAAAATAAACGGACACGAATACAACATGTGCGGCAGCGAAACAAAGGACCACATGTTAAGAATAGGCAGCTTTGTAGATGAAAAAATGCAGGAAGTAATGAGGTCAAACCACAGGCTCAGCACTGCGATGGCTGCAGTTCTTACATCACTTAACATAGCCAACGAGCTTTTCAAGAAAAAGGATGAACTTGATTCTATAGCCAGCAGGATAAAGGTGCCGCTTGAGGATATTGAGGCTGCCCACACGGTCGTGGAAAAAATGGGAGAATCCCTTGATGAAAAGCAGCAGACTATAGAAAAGCTTGAGACAGAGATTTCGTCATACGACGAGAAGCTAAAGCAATACCAGCTGCAAGTCCAGCAGCTGGAGCAGGCTAAACAACAGCTGCTGGACGAATTGCAGGAAAAGGAAAAGAAGGTTATGGAAGCCGAGGAAATAGTCACTGATTTCCAAAACAGGCTCTACCAGCTTCAGATGAAAGTGGTCCACCTAGAAAAAGAAGCGTAAAAAAGGCCTCCAGAATGATAGATAATCTTTCTGGAGGTTTTTAACATAGAAATATTTTCTGGAGGTTATGTTTTGAAAAAAATCGAGATACTGTCACCAGCGGGCTCATTCGAGGCTATGGTTGCGGCAGTCCAAAACGGCGCCGACGCCGTGTACCTGGGCGGGAGCGAGTTCGGCGCAAGAGCTTTTGCGGGCAACTTCGCAAGAGAAGAGCTTCTAAAGGCAATAGAATACTGCCACCTAAGAGGTGTCAGGGTATATTTAACTGTCAACACACTTGTCAAGGAAGCTGAAACGGAAAGGTTCACAGAGTACGTAGAGTTCCTGTACGAGGCAGATGTGGACGCATTGATTCTTCAGGATATGGGCATGGCGAGCCTTGTTAGAAAGCACTGGCCTGACTTTGAAATACACGCAAGCACACAGATGAGCGCACATTCCCTGGAAGATGTAAGACTTCTTGAGGGAATGGGATTTTCAAGAGTCGTGCTCTCAAGGGAGCTTTCAATCGAGGAGATATCTCACATTTGCAAAAACTGCAGCGTGGAGATTGAAATTTTCGTACACGGCGCCCTGTGCATATGTTATTCGGGACAATGCCTCATGAGCAGCATGATAGGCGGAAGATCTGGTAACAGGGGGCGATGCGCCCAGCCGTGCAGGAGGGAATACAGCCTCATAAGAGCTGATGGCACGAAGGTTGATACAAAAGGCAATTACCTTATGAGCCCTCAGGACGTATGCACGGCAGAGGAGCTCGCAAGCCTAGCGGAGTCGGGAGTTGCATCGCTCAAAATAGAGGGAAGGATGAAAAGGCCCGAATATGTTGCCGTAGTCACAAGAGTTTATAAAAAAGCTCTTGAAAGGCATGCGCAGGGCGAAAGCATCCTTGTTGACAAATGGGATATAAAGGATTTGTATTCCATATTCAACAGGGGCTTTACAAAGGGATACCTGTTTGGAAAAATAAATACTCAGATAATCAATACTCTCAAGCCGAGCAACGCAGGAGTATATCTGGGCGAAGTAGCCTATTACGACAGGCAGAGAAAAAAGCTCGGCATAAAGCTTGAGGATGAGCTTTCAAAGGGTGATGGACTAAGTATCGGAGTGAGCGTGGGCAGGATACTTAAAGGAGCGTTAGTTAAGGATCATGCCAGTGCGGGGGAAAGCGTGGAAATTGATTTTATCGGCGAGGCTTCAGACGGAGAAAAGATATATAAGACCTCGAATTCAAGGCTCTTAAAGAGTGCGGAGCTGTCATATGAAAATGGTATTGAGGCGATTAAAATCGGTCTGAGCGCAAGTTTTAAGGCTAGACTCGGCGAATACCCGTCTCTGGTTCTTGCAGACTGCGACGGAAATACGGCAAGCGCCCAAGGGAGCAAGGTTGCAGAGAAGGCCCTCAAGGTGAGCATTTCGGAGCAGAAGGTCAAAGAGCAACTTGAAAAGCTGGGAAATACACCATACAACCTCAGCGATTTGCAAATGGACTTGGAGGAAGGCATAAGCATGCCGGTTAGCGTGATAAACGAAATGAGGCGCGAGGCCGTCGAAAAGCTAAATAAACTCAGGGCCATAAGGCACAGCGGGAGAGTCGCCAGAGGAGAGCAGTCCATATACGAGGCTGGTGCAGGCAGCGGCAAAGCAAAATATAAAGGTGCTCCGAAGCTCAGAATAAAGCTTAAAAATATCGAGCAGCTAAGAGAAGTTCTAAGCAGGACAGCCGCAGAAGACATAGACATAGTTTATTACGAGAACCCCCGCGGTATGGCAGCTGCGCTTGAAATTGCGAAGGCTGCAGGAATAAAGCTGGTATGCTCACTTCCAAGAATAATGAGAAGCAGCGAATACTCGGTTTTAAAAAGACTCGTGGACTCGGGAGTTGCTGATTTTCAAGTGGGAAGTCTCGGGCAGCTGAGGGTGGCATGCGAGAATGGACTATCGGCGCATTGCGACTACAGCCTGAATGTATTTAACTCATTTTCTGTAATGGCATTAAGCGGATTTGGCGCCAAGTCTGTATGTCTGTCTCCGGAGTTAAGGCTTGATGAAATATCAGAAATCGCAAAATGCAACCAAGCAGGAGCAGAGCTTGAGGCAGTGGCGTACGGCCGAATCCCGCTAATGATAAGCGAGTACTGTCCGGTAGGAACGCTAGACGGCTCATGCGGTGAAGCCAGAAACAAATCGGCGTGCAAAAATGACTCTGCCTACATGCTAGAAGATCAAAAGGGTGAGATGTTCCCTGTATCGAATGATGGTTCATGCAGAAGCGTCATATACAATTCAAAGACGATATGCATGCTCGACCATTTAGACGAGATGCACACTAGCGGGGTAGATGCTTTCAGGGTTGACATATCGCTAGAGGAGCCGGGGCTTGCAGCTGAAATAGTCAAAGCCTATGCAAGCACCATTAAAAACGGTTTCAGATTTGACAATGAGGCGCTGGAGGTTTACAGCACTCTCAAGGCTAAAGGAATAACAAAAGGCCACTATTACAGGGGCGTTGAGTAGAATAGGCGGGATATAAGTATATTCAATGAAACAGGGTATATTAAATATAGTATGGATTGATTTGAAAGGAGATGGCCGAATTGAAGAGATTCAAAAGCAAGCTTATAGGGCTTGTATGCGCATCGAGCCTGTTTTTTCAGCCTGTATTTGCGCTTGAAGCCGCAGACATCAGCGGGCACTGGGCTGAAGGCGAGATAAGGACATGGCTGGAGAAGGGGTATGCGAAAGGATATGAGAGCGGTGAATTCAAGCCGGATGCTCCTGTTACAAGGGCAGAGTTTGCGGCTTTCATGAACAGGACTCTCGGGCTAAGCGATATAAAGGCGGTGAGCTTCAAGGACGTTGCGGCAGGCGACTGGTTCTACACTGACATGCTAAAGGCAAATGCCGCAGGCTATATATCAGGCTATGAGGACAATACGGTAAGACCGTATGCCCGGATAACAAGGCAGGAGGCGGCTCTTATGATCCAAAGGGCGCTTAATGTGCAGCAGTCTGACTATTCAAAAGAGGCGGCGGGATTCAGCGACTATATCAATATAGCTGAATGGGCAGCAGATGCGGTGGGATATTGCTTCAAGGAGGGCATAATAAAAGGATATACTGACGGCAGCTTTATGCCTGACAGAAGCGTCACAAGGGCAGAAGCCATAAGAATGCTCGATGAAGGGACAAAGGTCAGGGACAGGCTGCGCGAACAGGAACAGGAGCAGGAGCAGCAAGAACAAGACCAGCAAGAACAAGAGCAGGAACAAAACGGTATACCTGAAAGCTCAACATCTCACAGGGCGTTTTATATTCTTGAAAAGTGGATGTCCGGAGGGGATGCCTACGTTGAATTCGTAGAATACGGAGTTGACGGAACATTCAGCGCCAAGGCGAGAAACCTCGAGTACAGCCAGATAGACGAAGAAAGGCCGTATGTTGCCAGAATAAGAAGCGGTGAGATTGAATTTGTAAAGCCTATAAATTCCAAGCCGTTTGACAGCATATACGGCAAAGTTGTTGAAAAGAGCGGGAACTTCATTAAGCTTGATACGACTCCGGGAAGCACAGATGATGATGAGACATTTACAAACATAAGCCTTTCGGGAAGCACGCTTGTATACGAAGAGTCCAGCAAGAATTCAGCAGCTGCCATAGGCAGGGGGGACTTCATATGGGCAATCACAGAGGATACAATAAGGGCGAGAGTAGTCGAGATGCTTACTGAAGATGAGCTTGAGAACAATAGGGACAACCCGCCATATACTGACGGGTATTAAAAAAAAACACCTCATATGCTTTATAGCCAGGCTATTTGCTTATGAGGTGTTTTTAATTCGATTTAAAATGCGTCCTTGCTGCTAAGCAGTTTGTGACTGGTTTTTTCTGAAGGATTTGGATTTGGGCGCTCGATTACTATTGATATTTGCCTCGCTGTTATTTCAAGAGACTCATTGAGATAAGCGTCGCTTTCGGGAAGCTCGGGATTTGCTGGAGCTTGTGATTTTTCAGCAAAACATGGCTCTTTTTCTGGCGTTGCTTTTATTTTTGGAAAATGTTTGGGGATTTTCTTGTTGATAGCCTCTATTATCAAAAAGTCAAACAGCATGGCAGATCCCATGAAAAACACCACATATGTGACGTTTCTGGAGCTTTCCATAATCCAGGGGTTCATTATGAGGGATGCCACAAACAGCGACATCAGGGAAGCTGTAACCAGAAACATAATGTTGAAGCCGAATTTGAGTATTTTGCTGCTCCTGCAGAAATCGTTTTTGAAATTGTATATGTAGGATAAAAACAAAAAGGGATATATGTAAAAAAACAATTTCAAATATCCGCTGACAGATAAAGGATCGAAGAAATATTCAAAGCTTAAAATTGAGTATACTGCAAAGCCTATGAATGTAAATGTTCTAAACACAATCCTGGAAAAACTGGTCCGGCTCTGTCTTTTTGCTCTTCTTTTTGAAAAGCCCATTAAAGAGTTCCCCTTTCGATGTCTGATTATATATATACTACAACAAAATACGATTTTTTTAAATCCCGCTTTAGCATCAAGTTAAAAAAATGGTCAAAATCCGGTATGGAAATAAGTTGCGGATGAGTAGCAATTCCATTCAAACGGCGAATGCATAAAAAGATTTGAACTCAAATACCAAAATATGATAGTCTTATGTTGAAGTATTAAGCATATACGGAGGAATTTCAGACAATTATGAACAGCAAAGCGTTAAGCGTTTTAGAATACAACAAAATAGTAGGCATGCTTGTGGACAAGACAACATCATCGCTAGGCGCAAGACATGCCAGGGAAATAACGCCTTCTTCAGAAATGGAAGAGGTGCAGCATATGCAAAAGGAGACTAGCGAGGCCCAGTCCATGATACTAAAAAGCGGAAACATTCCGCTTGGGGGAATACATGACATTGAGCATCTCGCCAAAAGGGCTCAGCTTGGATCTTCGCTTGAGCCTGGGCAGCTCCTGATGGTATGCGACTGCCTGAGGGCTGCCAGGAGAATAAAGGGCTTCATAGGCAAGAACTCGCCTGAGGCCTATCCTCTTATGCACGTCCTCTCGCAGGAGCTCTCAGTCTTCAGGGATATAGAAGATGACATAGAAAACAGCATAATCGGAGAAAATGAGATTGCAGACACTGCAAGCCACGAGCTCAAAAGCATAAGAAGGAGACTAGTCCAAAAGAATGAGGATATAAGGGCAAAGCTCCATTCAATAATAACATCTACTTCATACCAAAAATATCTTCAGGATGCGATAATCACAATAAGGGGCGACCGGTTTGTTGTGCCTGTAAAGCAGGAATACAAATCAAGCGTACAGGGAATAGTCCACGACCAGTCATCGTCCGGGGCAACGCTCTTTATTGAGCCTATATCCATAGTGAACATGAACAACGATCTTCGCGAGCTAAGGCTAAAGGAAAAGGAAGAGATAGAGCGCATACTCCAGCTGCTTTCACAGCGGGTGGGCGAGTTTGCAGATGAGATAGCAGCCAATTCGCACACACTGGGCAGGATTGACTTTATATTTGCAAAGGGCAAGCTTTCGACGCAAATGAGGGGCATAGAGCCGGAAATAACCTCGGAAAAGTATATAAGGATAAAAAACGGCAGGCATCCGCTGATACCTGGCAATGCCGTTGTGCCAATAAATATATGGCTGGGAAGGGAGTTTGACACTCTCGTAATCACAGGGCCTAACACCGGGGGAAAGACCGTCACACTCAAGACTGTGGGCCTTTTTTGCCTCATGAGCCAGAGCGGCCTTCATCTGCCTGCGGATTTTGGCACGACCATGGGAGTGTTTGAACAGGTATTTGCCGACATTGGTGACGAGCAGAGCATAGAGCAGAGCCTTTCTACGTTCTCGTCGCACATGAAAAATATAGTGCAGATACTCGAAAACGTCACCGCCGACTCGCTTGTGCTATTTGATGAGCTTGGGGCGGGAACCGACCCAGTGGAAGGCGCCGCGCTTGCAATGGCAATACTCGACCTTCTGCACGGGCTCCATGTGCGGGCTATAGCGACTACTCACTACAGCGAGCTCAAGCATTACGCTCTTACAAAGGCGGGAGTTGAGAACGCCTCTGTGGAGTTCGACGTTGCCACACTCAGCCCGACCTACAGGCTCCTGATCGGAGTTCCGGGCAAGTCGAATGCATTTGAGATATCAAAGCGACTCGGACTTGAGGATTATGTAATACAAAAGGCCAAGGAGCTAATAGACACGGAGAACATAGAATTCGAAGACCTGCTTCAGGAGATAGAGCAAAAGAGGCAGCAGGCCGAAGCCGACAGGCTAAGGACGCTTTCCGAAAAGCAGGAGGCTGAAAGGCTAAAGGAAGACTACCGACAGAAATGGGATAGCGTAAATAGGCAAAAGGACAAGATAATATCTGAGGCCAAGCGCGAAGCCCAAAAGATTCTAAAGAGCGCAAAGGAAGACTCGGATGAGCTCGTCAAAAAACTAAGAGATATTGAAAAGGCCGGCTACACGAAGGAAATGAACAGGAAGATTGAGCAGGTAAGAGGGGATATCAAAAAATCCATGGGCAAGCTTCAGACTGGAGTCGACGATATAATAATCCCCAAAATCGCAAAAAAAGAGCTCAAGACACTCAAGCCTGGAGACGAGGTCAGGGTCATAACTCTGGGCCAGAAAGGAAATGTCCTTTCGTGCGACAACAAGAAAAAGGAAGCTCTCGTTCAGATTGGAATAATGAAGATGGCCCTGCCCTACGCTTCGCTCGAGATGGCAGAGCAGGAGGCTGCCGGCAAAGGCAGCACAGGCGCCGGAAGGATAATGAAGCGAAAAGCGGAAAGCATTAAGGCCGAGATAGACCTGCGCGGAATGAATCTTGAAGAGGCCATGTACGAGGTGGACAAGTATCTGGACGATGCATATATATCGGGGCTCGAGAAGGTCACAATAATACATGGGGTCGGTACGGGAGTGCTAAAGTCTGGAATTAAGCAGATGCTAAAGCGCCATTCTCATGTCAAAAGCAGCAGGGACGGAGAATACGGGGAAGGCGGCATGGGAGTAACCGTGGTGCATCTTAAATAGAATTAATACTACGCAATAAGTATAACCATAACAATTAAAAATCTGTTAGAATGTCAATATTAAAATAATAAAGGGGGAGAAAATATGGACATGAAGGAAATTAAGAAGCTTGCAAAAGAAAGAATGAACGGCCTTTGCAACCTGTGCAAGGAGTGCAACGGCCTTTACTGCGCAGGACAGGTGCCCGGAATGGGCGGAACCGGAACAGGGGATTCGTTCAAGAGAAACTTCGAGGCCCTCAAAAATGTCAAGCTGGTACTCAGGACTATGCACGGCGCCAAGAATCCCGACATGAGTGTCGAGGTGCTCGGGGAGAAGCTGGATTTGCCTCTAATATGTGCGCCTGTAACGGGAAGCGACATAAACATGGGCGGCTACCTTAGCGAGCAGGAATACTGCGACGCTGTAGTTTTTGGAAGCAAGAAAGCCGGCACGATAGCAATGGTTGGAGACAGCGGCAAGAGCGAATTCTACGTGGCAGGTCTTGACAGCGTCAAGAGGGCAAACGGCTACGGGGTCGCAGTAATAAAGCCAAGGGAGAACGACGAGGTAATAAAGAGACTTGAGATGGCTCATGAGGCCGGAGTGAAGATGGTAGGCATGGACATAGACGGAGCAGGCCTTGTTACAATGGCACTTTTCGGACAGCCTGTAGGACCTAAGAGCATGGAGGACATAGCGGCAATTAAAAAAGCCACAAAGCTGCCGTTCATACTCAAGGGCATAATGAGCGCTGATGAGGCTGAGCTTGCCGCAGAGGCCGGAGTGGACGCGATAGTTGTCTCAAATCACGGCGGAAGGGTACTAAACCATACCCTGGGAGCAGCTGAGGTGCTGCCTTCGATAGCGAGAGCCGTAAAGGGCAGGGTGACTATACTTGCAGACGGTAACGTGAGAGAGGGCGCCGACATACTTAAATATATAGCGCTCGGTGCAGATGCGGTGCTTGCTGCAAGACCTATGATATGGGGAGCAGTAGGAGGCGGCGAGGATGGAGTCAAAGCGGTTATAGACAATTTCAAGAGCCAGCTTTACCAAGCTATGCTGCTCACAGGCTGCAGCAGCATTAGCGACATCGACGAGAGCAAAATAGTAAACCTTAACGTCATAAAATAACATGAGTAAATGTTTTGAAGGGCAATAGCAGCAGGAGGAAATGCAGATGATTACAGGTTCAATAAGAAGAGGGATCAAACAGGGGATAGACACAACACTGCTGCTGGCAAAAGTTGTAATTCCGGTATACGTGCTTGTCACGGTGCTGAGGCATACTCCTGTGATGGGCATGATTGCAGATATGTTCAAGCCGCTCATGGCGCTTTTCAACCTTCCCGGCGAAGCTGCGATAGTGCTTGTTCTGGGCAACTGTCTCAATTTTTTTTGCGGCTCTTGGCGCAATGAGCGCAATAGACCTCACGGCCTCACAGATAACAACAATAGCCCTGATGCTCTCGTTCTCGCACGCGCTTTTCATGGAAACGGCCGTGGTGAAAATGCTGGGAGTCAATGAAATAGGCATGACCGTAACGAGGCTTGCTATGTCGTTTATGGTGGGCATTATAGCAGGGAACATCGGGGGAGTGCTGCAATGGTTGAAATAGCAAAAGAAGCTGTGTTTGGAAGCCTAAATACAATATTCAAAATAGCAGTCATTGTAATACCCCTTATGGTGGCTATGCAGCTGCTCAAGGATTACAAGATACTCGACAGATTTGCTGACGCACTAAAGCCTGTAACAGGTTTTTTCGGTATGTCAAAGCAGGCGTCGTTTCCGCTGCTAATAGGGCTCGTATTTGGAATATCTTACGGCGCCGGAGCCATAGTGCAATCAAGCAGGGACGGCTCGCTTACAAGGCGTGACATAACGCTTGTGGTCTTGTTTCTTGTAAACTGCCATGCAGTAATCGAAGATACGTTAGTTTTCGTTGCAGTGGGGGCAAATGGTTTCATACTGCTCGGGTCAAGACTGGTTGCGGCAGTAGTGCTTACATATGCCATGTCAAAATGGCTTGACAGAACGGATCCGCAGTTTAAGTAGCAAAATGCTCTCAGCTAAAGCAGGCTGAGAGCATTTTTTATAAAAAATTTTTTGAAATAGTATTTGAAACCCTTCGGCGGTGGGTATTTAATGATATAAATTAAGTGACATCAAAGTCGGGGGTGTGTGAAATGATAACAATAGAGATTGAACAAATGGCAAAGAGAAAAAGAAGCCATTTCAGAAGAAAGAAAGATTTGCCGGCCATCATAGACAGATATGGCTGCAGCTCGGCTAAAGCTGTGAGCAGTGGGAAAAAACATATAATCGGACTGATGTTTATTGCAGTCGGCATTGCGGCAGTGGGCTACATAAAGCTTAATGGCATTATATAACTATCTGGCAGACAGAATTTTTATCTAAAAAAAAAATTATACATATTGACTTGCAAGTTCAAAGCTATTATACTCAGATTCAAAGAACAGCATAATCAAATCTTTTGATTGGAAGAGTAGGCAGGGTGGGTGTCAAAGCGAGCCGGGGAAGGTGCAAGCCCGGTGCATAGCCATGTTGAAGCGTATCCATGAAGAGACTGTCTGAAATCATAGTAGGGCAGTACGGTGGCAGCCGTTAAATGCATCGAGTGAAGACAGAAATATGCTGTCTTAAGAAGAGTGGTAACGCGGATATAACTTCGTCTCTTGTACAAAATCAATGTATAAGAACGAAGTTTTTTTGTGTTCAAATTAAAAAATATGAAAGGGAAGGTGTAGTATGAAAAAGATGAAAAAAATAGCGCTGCTTGTAGTTGCGCTAATGATGGTATTTTCAATGGTGGGATGTTCGCAAAAGACATCTCAGGAGCAGGAGGGCTCAAAGCAGCTGAGCAAGCTTGAACAAATCAAAGCAGACGGCAAGCTTGTTGTTGGAACAAGCGCTTCATACCCTCCGTACGAGTTCCACAAGGAAATAGACGGCAAGGACGAGATAGTGGGCTTTGACATCGAGATTGCCAAGGAAATAGCCAAAGATCTTGGAGTAGAGCTGGAGATCAAGGACATGAAGTTTGAAGGGCTGCTTGCAGCGCTTAACGCCGGCAAGATAGACATCATAATAGCAGGTATGACTCCAACTGAGGAGAGAAAAGCGAGCGTTGATTTTTCAAAGGTGTACTATGTGGCGACTCAGTCAATAATAGTACAAGCTGACAAGGCTGAATCTTTCAAGACAATGGATGACCTTGCGAGCATGGTCATAGGAGTTCAAAAGGGAACTACACAGGAGCAGATTGCCAAGGATTTGATTCCTGAGCAGCAGATAAAAGGACTTGGCAGAGTTGCCGATGTTGTGCTTGAACTCAAAAACGGCAAAATAGACGGAGTGCTTGTTGAAAGCCCTGTTGCAACTGCATATGTAAAGAGAAATGCAGATCTTGCAGTCTCAGCAATAAATCTTGAAACTGGAGACAGCGGCTCGGCGATAGCAATCAAAAAAGGCGGCGAGGATCTTATTGCAGAAATAGACAAGACTCTTGACAGGCTTATTGGCGAAGGTAAAATTGATGAGTTTGTAGCGGCAGCTACAGAACTAAACGACAATTAATTCATTGCTAGGTTTTAGTGAATAAAGTTAATAATGGGTATAATAAATAAGCAGGTTTTTTAACAGCATAGCATGTGAAAATAAATTTGAAAGGGGAAATAGAAATGAAGGAAAAAGTTGTTCTTGCGTATTCAGGAGGTCTTGACACATCTATAATAATTCCATGGCTAAAGGAGAACTACGACCTGGATATAGTGGCAGCATGCATAAACGTAGGACAGGAAGACGACATGGAGCAGGTTGAGAAGAAGGCCATAAAATCAGGCGCAGTCAAGGTATACGTTGAAAACGTGGTTGAGGAGTTCGTAAAGGACTATGTGTTCCCGTCAATAAAGGCAAATGCCGTATATGAAGACAAGTATCTTATGGGAACTTCAATAGCAAGACCGCTAATAGCCAAAAAGCTTGTTGAGATAGCAAAGAAAGAGGGAGCGAAGTATATAGCTCACGGCTGCACGGGAAAAGGAAACGACCAGGTTAGATTCGAAACTACAATGGCGGC
Source organism: Peptoclostridium acidaminophilum DSM 3953 (assembly GCF_000597865.1). GTDB lineage: Bacteria > Bacillota > Clostridia > Peptostreptococcales > Peptostreptococcaceae > Peptoclostridium_A > Peptoclostridium_A acidaminophilum. The sequence goes on from NZ_CP007452.1 coordinate 912,217, forward strand.
GCTTGCTCCCGAAATAAAGGTAATAGCCCCTTGGAGAATATGGGACATAGAGTCAAGAGAAGACGCGATAGACTATGCAAATGCAAAGGGCATAGAAATACCTGTAACTAAGGAAAAGATATATTCAAGGGACATGAACCTTATGCATATAAGCCACGAAGGCGGAGCAATAGAAGATCCAAAGAATGAGCAGCCACAGGATCTCTACCTTATGACAAGAACTCTTGAAGAGGCAAAGGATGAGCCTACTTATGTAGAAATATACTTTGAAAAAGGAATACCAACAAAGCTTGATGGAAAAGAGCTAAGCCCTGCATCGCTGCTTGCCGAGCTAAACAAGATTGGCGGAGAAAATGGAATAGGCGTTACAGACATACTTGAGAACAGACTTGTAGGTATGAAATCAAGAGGAATATATGAGACTCCTGGTGCTACTATACTAATGAGCGCACACAAGGATCTTGAGCACCTTTGCCTTGATAAGATGACGTATCAGTACAAGCAGATGATCTCTCTAAAATATGCGGAGCTTGTATACAACGGCACATGGTTCTGCAGCCTCAAGGAGGCAATGGACGCCTTCATAGACAAGACACAGGAGACAGTTACAGGCTGGGTTAAGCTCAAGCTTTACAAGGGCAACATTGTATTTGCAGGAATGGATTCTCCTTACGCGCTCTACGAGCACAGCATATCTTCATTTGGAGCGAGCGATTTCTACAACCAGAAGGATGCAACAGGCTTCATCAACCTGTTCAATCTGCCATTCAAGATAGAAGCCATGATGAAAAGCAAGGATGAAAAATAAAAAGGTGGTTATACGATATGAAGCTATGGGGTGGAAGATTTAAACAAGAAGAGAGCAAGCTGATGGAGGACTTCAACAGTTCGCTTTCATTCGACAAGAGGCTCTATAGAGAGGATGTAAAAGGCAGCATAGCCCATGTCAGCATGCTCGTAAAATCAGGAATACTCAAGAAGGAAGAGGGCAAGGTTATATCAGACGGCCTTGCCGGACTTCTGGAAGACATAGAAGCTGGCAGGCTTGAAATAGGCGGAGACTATGAAGATATCCACTCTTTCATGGAGTCAAACCTTATAAAGAGGATAGGCGATCTTGGAAAGAAGCTGCACACTGCAAGATCGAGAAACGACCAGGTAGCAGTAGATATGAGGATGTTTGCAAAGGATAATGCAAAAATGCTCGAAGGCGAGCTCCAGGAGCTGCTTGATACAATCAAAAAGCTTGCGGATGCCAACAACGTCATAATGCCAGGCTACACTCACCTTCAAAGGGCACAGGTTGTTACATTCAAGCATCACATGATGGCATATTACAGTATGTTCTCGCGTGACAAGAAAAGGATAGCGAATGCTATCGAGATTCTTGACGAAAGCCCGCTTGGATGCTGCGCGCTTGCCGGCACGACATACGACATTGACAGAAAGCACACGGCCAAGGAGCTGGGTTTCAAAAAGCCGGTAGAAAACTTCATGGACGGAGTGAGCGACAGGGATTACCTGCTTGAGCTGTGCTCTTGCTTTTCGATAATAATGATGCATATGAGCAGACTCAGCGAAGAGCTCATACTCTGGAGCAGCCAGGAGTTCAAGTTCATAAACATGTCAGACGAGTTTTCAACAGGCAGCAGCATAATGCCTCAGAAGAAAAATCCGGACGCAGCCGAGCTGATAAGAGGAAAGACCGGCAGGGTGTATGGAAGCCTTATATCGCTCCTTACAACTATAAAAGGCTTGCCGCTTGCATACAACAAGGACATGCAGGAGGACAAGGAGCAATTCTTTGATTCGCTTGACACTGTGACAGCATGCATAAGAGTTATGAGCGGTATGCTCTCGACTCTCAAGGTCAACAGTGAAAACATGAAAAAAGCTGTAAAGTACGGATTCCTCAACGCAACCGAGGTTGCAGACTACCTTGTAAACAAAGGAGTGGCCTTCAGGGATGCGCACGGCATAGTGGGCGAAATAGTAATATACTGCGAGGACAAGGGATGTGCAATAGAGGAACTCTCTCTTGACGAGTTCAAAAGATTCAATCCGGTGTTCGAAAACGACATATTCGAATTCATAGACTACGACAACATATTGAAAAAAGGCATAAAAAAATATCTCTAGAACGAAAAGAAAATGAAGGTTTATCGCCTTCATTTTCTTTTCATGCTTGATTTTATGTCGTTTTTTATATATCATTGTTATGTTATTTTAATATGAATATATGAGAATGTGTCTTAGCCGTCGCATTTATAAGGCGTGGCTTACAATAAACGGGAGGGAATCTTAATGCGAGATTACAAACAAGACGTCGTAGAACTCTTGGCTTCAAAAATAGATCAGTTGGACAAGGCAGAGATAGGCGAACTTATAGAAGTGCCGCCGAACAAGGAAATGGGAGATTACGCATTCCCATGCTTCAAACTGGCAAAGGTTTTCAAAAAGGCTCCAAACATGATAGCGGAAGACATTGCGCAGCTGCTTGAAAAAAACGAGACTATTGAAAAGGTAATGCCTGCAGGCGGATACGTCAACTTTTTCGTAAACAAGGCATCCATGGCGGAAAGCGTAATTAGCGAAGTGCTTTCCAAGGGCGACTGCTACGGAAACAGCGACTACGGCAAGGGAAAGACTGTGATAGTAGAGTTTTCTTCGCCAAACATCGCAAAGCCTTTCCACATAGGACACATAAGAAGCACTGTGATAGGCAACTCGATATACAAGCTCTACAAGGCTATGGGCTATGATGCTGTAACTATAAACCATCTTGGAGACTACGGCACGCAGTTTGGAAAGCTCATAGTGGCCATAAAAAGATGGGGTGACCTGGAAGTAATACAGCAAAATCCTATACAGGAGCTGCTCAAGATATATATCAGATTCCATGACGAGGCGGAAAACGAGCCTGCCCTTGAAGACGAGGCTAGAGCATGGTTTAAGAAGCTCGAGGGGAAAGACGCGGAGGCTGTCCAGCTTTGGCAGTGGATCAGGGACGTTTCGCTCCAGGAGTTCAACAGGGTATACGGGATGCTTGGCATAAGCTTTGACTCGTACGCCGGCGAGAGCTTCTATTCGGACAAGATGGACAAGGTAGTCAATATTATGGAGGAAAAAGGGCTCCTTAAAAAGTCTGAAGGGGCTGACATAATAGACCTTGAAGAGTATTCCATGCCGCCTGCTATAATAAGAAAGAGCGACGGCTCAACTCTTTATATAACAAGGGATATAGCTGCGGCAGTTTACAGGAAGGAGCACTATGATTTCTACAAGAACATATACGTAGTCGCTTCCCAGCAGAATCTTCACTTCAAACAGTGGATAAAAGTGCTTGAGCTGATGGGCTGCGGATGGGCGGGAGACTGCGTGCACGTGCCTTTCGGGCTTGTAAGCCTTGAAGAGGGAACTCTTGCAACAAGGAAGGGAAGAGTGGTGTTCCTTGAGGACGTGCTTAGCAAAGCGGTAGAAAAGACAATGGAAATAATAAGGGAGAAAAACCCGGATATAGACAATGTTGAGGAAGTGGCAAGACAGGTTGGAATAGGAGCTGTCATATTCCAGGAGCTCTACAACAACAGGATAAAGGACTATGTGTTCTCGTTCGACAAGACGCTTTCTTTCGAAGGCGAGACAGGACCTTACGTGCAGTATACTCACGCGAGGGCGTGCTCAGTGCTGAGAAAGGCGGGTGCGTATGACTCTTCAGCAGTGGATTTCAGCGTACTTACAGGTGAAGATGAATTCAGCGTCATCAAGGAACTTGAGAGGCTTCCTGGAGCGATAGAAGACGCATGTGCCAAAAACGAGCCACATATAGTCTCAAGGTATGTTATGGACCTTGCGAAGGCATTCAATAAGTTCTACCACAACAACCAGATAATAATAGATGACCAGAAAATCAAGAATTCAAGGCTGGCTCTTGTTGACGCAACAAGGCAGACAATCAAAAATTCACTAGCTCTGCTTGGGGTGCAATCGCCAGACAGAATGTAGTGATGCCATGCAGACTAAGATAATAAAATCTATTGAAAGCGCATTTTGCATAGACGATGAATATTCGAGAGACCTGTTGAAGCTGGCTGCCAAGTCGCTTGCCACAGACGAGACGGCAGGCTGTACAGTTTTTGATTCTTCAAGGTTTAAATGTGAGCAGATATACTACAAGTTTTATGGCGTTCAGCCAAGAAAGCTTGAATACGCCATTTTGCCCATGATACCATTGATAGCGGCAAACAAGAAAACAAGGGGGCTTTTCGCAGAAGAGCTCTCAGGCATAAAGGCTGCGAGCAGCGACAAGGTCAAACCTTCGGATATTCAAATCGCATACTTGCTCTTAGCATTTTCATATGAGAGTATGCTGAAAAACAAAAAGCTGGAGTTGGCCAAGCTGACCGGGGGAATGCGGAATATGCTTTTTGATTACAGCGAAAGGCCAAAAGGCACTTTGGAAATAATAGCCTTTGAAAAATCAAGGATATATGCAATACAAAAAATAGACAGGCTGCAAAGGAAAGACAGGGAAGGCATAAGCGAAAAGACCCCGATAGACGGGCTCATGCAGGTGCTGTTTCAGCTTTTCGTAGAAGACTGCGAAGAAAATGATGCCGAGCTTTCAAGCCTCAAAGGCTTTTATGCAGGAGCCCTTGGCATGAACGGAACATTTGAAGGCGGCAGCTTTATAAAAAGCCTCTGTGAATACGTATACAAGCTCAGAGAGGGATTGATTAAGAAAGAAGGCTTCAGCAATGTTGTTTGTGATCCAAGAAGCCTTGTGCTGCTAAAGGAAGGCGAATGCTCAGAAGATCCGATACTGGGAAGGGTATGTGCAAAATCAGTCCGTCTGGACGGCGATGTACTAAGCATAAGACTGGATGCAAAGTCGGGTGAATATGCCTTCAAGTTTAAAAGAAAGCAGTAGCTTAAAGCGCCAGAAGCAAGAGACACAAAAAGGACCTTCAATGAAGGTCCTTTACTTTTGGGTTTATTTTTCCAGAAACCGCAAAAATTCATCCTGAGAGGAATTAGTCAGAAAGCAGAGTTCTTCTATTATATTTTTCCTCAAATTTGAAAATTCATCCAGCTTAGTGTTCTCATATGTAAATTCAAGGGATTTGAGTATCAAGAGAAGGTCACGCTTTGAGATATTTTCTATAGAGAGCTCGTCAAATGGTTCCATAAAATGTTTCACTCCTTTGGCTGCATCGACCCGGTGGCAGAATGCTTATTCACAATAAATATTCTACCATAAACTCGATGCCTTTTGTAATTGTAAGACATAAAATTATAAGAATTATAAGAATTTCGACCCTGGATTTAAAAAAAGGCCTCCTTAGAATTAATCGCTCACTCTAAAGAGGCCTTTTTAATATATATTTATTTTGCTGATGTGACGTCTGCTTTTCCGTATGCTTTTTTGAGTATGTCAGCAAGCTCTGTAACCAGAGGCATTCTTGGATTTGCAGGAGTGCATTGGTCCTCGAAGGCCTTGTCAGCAAGCTCATCTACCTTTGAAAAGAATTCCTTTTCACCTATGTTACAGTCTTTTATTGTCATTGGGATGTTGACTTCATTCATTAGGTCTTTAACTGCTGCTATAAGCGACTTGACGCCTTCTTCGGCAGTAGCTGCTTTTAGGCCGAGAGCTTTGGCTATCTGCGCGTATCTCTTATCTGCTACGAATTCCTTGTATTTAGGGAAGGCTGCAAACTTAGTAGGCATGGAAGCGTTGTACTCTATTACGTGAGGCATGAGTACTGCATTCGCCCTTCCGTGAGGTATGTGGAATTCTGCTCCCAGCTTGTGAGCCAGCGAGTGGTTTATTCCAAGGAAAGCATTAGTGAACGCCATTCCAGCCATGCAAGAGGCGTTGTGCATTTTTTCCCTGGCCTCTCTGTCGCTGCCGTCTCTGTAAGCCTTTGGCAGATATTCGAATACCAGCTCGATGGCTTTTACAGCAAGGGCGTCAGTAAAATCTGTAGCTAGCACGGACACGTATGCCTCTATTGCGTGAGTCAGTACATCAAGCCCTGTATCTGCTGTAACACTTGGCGGAACAGTCATGACAAAGTCAGGATCAAGTATAGCCACATCAGGAGTTAGCTGATAGTCGGCAAGCGGATATTTCATATTGTTTTTCTTGTCTGAAATTACTGCAAAAGCCGTAACCTCTGAGCCAGTTCCCGAAGTGGTAGGTATTGCTATCATTTTGGCATGATTTCCAAGAGTAGGGAACTTGAAGGTCTTCTTTCTTATATCAAGGAACTTGAGCCTCAGACCATCAAAGCTTGTTTCAGGGTGTTCATAGAACAGCCACATTCCCTTGGCAGCATCCATCGCCGAACCACCGCCCAAGGCTATTATAGTGTCAGGCTTGAATTTTCTCATAAGCTCTGCTCCGGCCATTACAGTTTCAACGCTTGGATCAGGCTCGACATCCGAGAATATTTTTATGGTTACAGGATTCGTTCTTTTTCTCAGGTGGTACATAACTTTTTCAACGTATCCAAGGTCAAACATCATCTTGTCAGTAACTATGACAACTCTCTCTATATCCTCCATTGCCGAAAGGTATTGAACAGAACCGAATTCATGGAATATCTTCTCAGGTATCTTGAACCACTGCATGTTCACTCTTCTCTTCGCCACCTTTTTGATGTTAATAAGATTTGCTGCTGAAACGTTGTCCGTAGTGGAGTTATTGCCCATAGAGCCGCAGCCCAGAGTTAGAGAAGGTATTTTGTTGTTGTAAAGGTCTCCTATGGCTCCGTGAGTGGAAGGAGCATTGACTACAAGTCTTCCAACCCTGACCTTCATGCTGAAATCAAGTATAACATCGTCGTTGTTCGAGTGGATGACAGCAGAGTGTCCAAGACCACCTAACTCTGTCATTTCAACTGCACGCTGTATACCGTCCATGCTGTTTTTAACCTTAAAGCAAGCAATTACAGGACTTAGCTTTTCGCGGGAAAGCGGATTTTCAGGTCCTACACCGTCTAGCTCTGCAACAAGAATCTTAGTGTCTTCGGGAACGCTGATTCCGGCCAAGCTGGCTATCTTATAGGCACTTTGTCCGACAATAGCCGCATTTACAGCCGTTTTATCGGCATTTAAAACTGCAGACTCAAGTTTGGCTATCTCATCTTTTTTGACGAAGTAGCACTTGTAATGTTTCATGAGATTTACAGCTTCGTTGTATACATCCTCATCTATTATTACAGCCTGCTCAGACGCACATATCATTCCGTTGTCGAATGTTTTTGAAAGTATAAGGTCTGTAACCGCCTGTCTAATGTCCGCGCTCTTTTCTATGTAGCATGGCACGTTTCCGGCGCCAACGCCAAGTGCCGGCTTGCCTGAAGAGTAGGCAGACTTGACCATTCCAGGGCCTCCGGTTGCAAGTATAAGAGATACGCCGCTGTGTTTCATAAGCTGATTAGAGGCTTCGATTGAAGGTTCTTCTATCCACTGTATGCAGTTTGCAGGTGCTCCGGCCTTTATGGCCGCATCCCTTACAGTCCTGGCAGCCTCAACAGAGCATTTCTGGGCTGAAGGGTGGAAGCTGAATATTATTGGATTCCTTGTCTTCATAGATATTATTGATTTGAACATTGTAGTCGATGTTGGGTTTGTGACAGGAGTCACGCCTGCTATTACCCCTATAGGCTCAGCAATATGAGTGAAGCCTTCCTCCTCGTTTTCATAAACAACGCCAACAGTCTTGTCGTCTTTTATGCTGTTATATATATATTCTGTAGCGAAAAGGTTCTTTGTCATTTTGTCTTCGTATATTCCCCGGCCTGTCTCTTCGACAGCCATCTTTGCCAGGCTCATGTGGGAATCAACTCCAGCTAGAGCCATGTTCTTAACAATTTTGTCGACCGCACTTTGGTCCAGTTTCAAAAATTCATCTCTAGCTTTAGTAGCATTTTTTACAAGTAAATCGATGCTCGCTTTTACAGCTTCAGTGTCATTTTTTATGTTATTATCGACACCGCTAGCTTTTTTTTCGTTAGCCATAACAATACCCCCTGAAAGTTTGATAGTAATTTAACTAATTGATTGAATTAATGATACTATCATTACGACATATTGTCAACACAAATAAAGCCTAAATAAACAGAGTATTGTAAAAACAACAGTTAAATAGTATGTCACATTGAATAGATATAAATAAACAAGGGAATGCATTGGATATTTTTTCACAATTGTTTTTTATTTTGTACACGGCAAAACAAGCATGCCGTTGAATTAAAGAACATATGAGTTGAGGCAATGGCAACATCTGTGTAAATTTATTATGCACACGTTATACAGCAGAAAGAGCGGTTCTCATTAAAATGCATAAAAAAGAGAACATCATTAGAATCACAGATGTTCTCACAACTAATGCATATTTATTTTTCGAATTTACTGTTCAACGTATCCAGCGCTTCTCGTGTAGGTGCCGATATTATCTCCGCTGTCGGTGTCGTATACGTAACCTCTAACTGTAGCACCGCTAAATTCGTCAGATATGTCGTTGTAAATGTCTTCCATGAAATTTTCTATTTGGCTGTTGCTTAGATCAGCCCATTCATCCTGATAAGTGCCAAGATCAACACGGACATTGAATCTGATACTGTCCTCGTTTCCAGTGAGGTCGATCGTGAGATCTATATTGCTAAAATTGTTGTCATAGTCGTCGTTTATAGTATCCTCAAGATTATTCAAGTCATCTTCAAAGTTTGAAGAGTCTGTCGATACATTGCCTCTGGAATCAACTGTGAATTCCACCACATTATCATTACTGTCGCTGTCCTCGATGTAGCCTTCGATGTCGGCGTCTTCGAATTCATCGAGTATGTCATCAACTATGTCCTGAAGATAGTCTTCGATATCGGAGTTTGAAAGGGCATCCCATTCGGTCGAGTATGTGCCGCCGTCAAAACCTATCTCAACCTGGATGTCGTCCTCATCGCCATCAAGGCTGATGTCGAATTCGATGTCCTCGAAATCGGAGTAATCATCTTGTAATTGATCTTCAAGATCGTTCAAATCGTCACGTGATGATTCGGCATCATCAAGCTGTTCCTTAAGATCTTCGATTTGTGCTTTAAGTCTTGTGATTTCAGCATTTTGCTGAATAATTGTGTTGTTTAGAACCGCAACATTTGAACCAGGCTTGTCAGTAATAGTTACTGTAGAAGTAGCTCCGTCCCAACCCACATTCTTGCCCAGGATTTCAGAAAGGGCTCTGACTGGAACGTATGTACTGTCATTCATTATGAAAGGCTCAAGTGGCATCTGTACCTGAGTTCCGTTGGCGACTATCTTCAAATCACGATACCATGCATCAACCGTCTTTTTCATCACAGAGGCGTGCGAATACTGAGCTATCGGCAGTATCATTATGCTGAGCATTACAACAAATGCAATCACCATTTTTTTGCTTTTAAACGTTTTAAACAAATTAATCCCTCCTGTTATTTTGCAAACTAACATCACAACTAGTGTCCATTTTTAAATATTTTATTATTATACCCATAAAAAGTGATAAATCTGTGATGAATAATAATTTTTTTAAAATATTTTAATAGAAGCCATGTTCGCATGGAAAGCTGGCAAATGTAGGATTGCGGACAGACAACAAAAAAAGGCATCTGAGACTTTATGAAATCTCTGATGCCTTTTTTTCTTGGTCGGAGTGACAGGACTTGAACCTGCGACCCCTTGACCCCCAGTCAAGTGCGCTACCACCTGCGCTACACCCCGATAGTTTCTTTTGATGCATATACATATTATAAGCATTAAGGTTTATTTTGTAAATAGAAAAAGAAAACAGGGGAAACTCATTTGCTTTTGGGTATATAAACAAGAAGATATTTGGGTGTTCTGCCATGAGCATGTAAAGGAGTGATGACATGGTAAAGGGCGCAATATATATTATGGCAGCAGCGTTTTGCTTGTTTGCTGTCACGCTTGTGGCGGATTTAATGAGCGGACTTTATGAAAAAAAGCTTTGGGCAGCTACAGAAAAGCCTCCGTTTGGCTATTATGACAGCAGTGCGGCTTCTGAATATCAAAAGACATATCAGCTAAGCACCGATATTTCTGATTTTTCAAAGAAGGCTTCATTGCTTAAGGTTGATCTTGAAAACATTGCGAGCGTGGCGGAAAGAGCGGCAACTCAAGAAAGCGCCAAAGCGCAGGAGGAGCCTGTCAAGGCGATGACAAGCAGCCAGTATCTTAAAGTGGACCTTTCGCAAACGAGCGGATACACAAAAAGTGATATAGACAAGCTTATTGAAGGAACATCGCTTGAGGGCCTGGGAGAATATGTGATAGCGGCAGAGCACCTGCATGGAGTTAATGCGCTTTTTATTATTTCAGTGGCGCAACATGAGTCGCAATATGGGCAATCAAAAATTTCCAGAATGAAAAACAACCTGTTTGGCATAGGTGCGTATGATGCGACACCATATAGAAGCGCAAAGAGATTTGCGTCAAAGCAGGAAAGTATAATGAAATTCGCCAGCATAATAAGCACAGGGTACTTCTCGAAGGGAGCCCTGAGTGTAGAGCGGATAGGGGCAAAATACGCTTCTGACAAGAATTGGGCGGCAGCAGTTGCTTCGCTTATGCATAAGAACGCCGTGCGAATAGAGCTTGAATCAGGATTTTAGACAGCTATCTGTTGATACTCTTTATGAATTGGCTCTGCTCAAGTTGATTCTTGTACTCTATTATCTTGTCGAGCTCGTTCTCCGCGGAACTTAACTCTGTTGAGAGTGAATCAAGCTCGGATTTCAATGTCTTGTTTTCAGCTTCAAGCTTTTCGCATTTTTGGAGCAGCGCTGCATTGCTTTGTTTTAGTCTGTAATACCTTGAGCCTGTCTCGATGTAGAGCAGAGAGCTAGCCAACAGCAGGGATATGAGAAGCGAAATCGAAAGAAATCCTACAAGTTGATTTACCTGGAGGCTTCTGGGGCGACCGCTTATAGAGTAAAAATATATTGAGATTTTTTCGCTTATGAGTCTGTCTTTTATCTTCTTCATAAAACCCACCTCTTCAAAATAGTTGCTTAATTAATATTTAGCCACAGAAGACGTTTTTTAATCAAATATAGATAATATCGGGAGGCAACATATGATAAAAAATGACAAGGTTAAGATGGGATACCAAAAGATAATAAGCATGGGCAACACGACAATAATATCAAAGGAGTGCAGAATAGTCGGCAATATCTCGGGAAGCTGTGATATTAACGTGGCAGGTGAAGTGTATGGAGATGTGACTACAGAGCGCAGCGTCATTACCGAGGAGAACTCCATAATTCGAGGGGACATTAAGAGTACGGGTGCATTCATAAAAGGCGAGGTTAGAGGCAGCATAAGAGTGGATGGAAACTTGATAATAGGGGATACAGCAAGGGTTGAAGGAGACATAGAGTACAGGAGCATGTCAATTGAAAAAGGAGCTTTTTTCAGCGGGAAAAGCAGCGTTATAGACGAAGATTCTAAAAAAGAATAGAAAAGTATATTGAAAGAACCTCCAATATAAAAAAAAGGCTGCTGAGTCATCAGCAGCCTTTGCCATATCCAAATTCAATTTAAAATGATGCAGCCTTTTGAAGGGCATCCGATGTTACAAGAGAGTTCTCAACAATTAGTATTCCTATTGCGGAAGATACATTTATTGAGCCGTATATGTCGGTTATGTATCCTGCTTTGCTGTTTTTATATTCAAGATGGAGTTCTTCTATGAATTTCACTATGTTTTGTCTCTCGGCATTTTGGATGTAAGGGGTGTTAACGCTTCTTATGCCTGAAAAACTCTTGAAGTGATCATGAAGCTTGTTCTCGTATGAAAGATGTTCGCGCAGCTTGTCATGGAAATACTCCCTGTTGTGGTGAGGAAGGCAGAAAAAGTCTGAAAGAAAATGAGTTACTATGCCAAGTCTGAGTGAAAAAGCATCTATCGAAAGCTGGTTTTCATACAGGCCGCCCGCTATGTAGTTTTTCTATCTGGTCTATAACAAAATCAAAGCTCTGTTCTTTGTAGTGCTTCTTTACAGCCAGCGAAGGCCATATATCGGGCATCATGTTACCGAGTGAAAGAAGTTTTTTGTTAAGTGATATGCCAAGCCTGTTTTCTATATTGTCGCTCATGTGAGCCGATATTATGCTGTGGGTTTGTGCTAGCAACTTACCACCCTCTTTTCTTATAGTTGTATGGATTAAAATTGCCTGTACCTATAATTTTACTTCAATAAAAATAAAACTGCAAGTTAAAAACAATTGAATTCTGAATTTTTGTGCTTCTCAGTCAAGGGATTCACAGCTTCTCGTTCTGCAAATCATTGGATTGCAGGCAATGCGGAATAATATGGATATGATTTTTTTTTTATGTTAATATATACAGTGATTGAAGTGCTCAGATTGAAAAAGTTTGACTCGCAAGAGCCGGGCCAGAGGTGATATTAAATGAAGGTGGTCATAGCTTCTCTTAATTCTAAATACATACACACAAATCTTGCAATAAGGTACCTGAAGGAATTTTGCGGCGGAATAGAAGGCGTTCAAATTGAAATAGCCGAGTACACTATAAATATGGACAAGGACCGGATACTCAGAGGGCTTTTCGACAAAAATGCCGACGTTGTGTGTTTTTCATGTTATATATGGAACATCGAATCAACTCTTGAATTGGCTGAAAACTTAAAAAAGGTGGCTCCCGGAGTGAAGGTTATTCTTGGTGGGCCGGAGGTGTCGTTCGAGTCGAAGCAAATAATGGAAGAATGCGGCAGTATTGACTTTGTCGTCTCGGGCGAAGGGGAGTTGACGCTGAGCGAGCTCCTGACTGGCATTATGCATGGCTCTGATTTGTCTGCGATAGAAGGCTTGACCTTCAGGATGGCAAACGGGGTGGTGCAAAATGGCGCCAGATGTCCCATGGAGTCATTAGACTCTGTTGGAAGCCCTTATTTAAGCGGCACAATGGAGGAGTTCAAGGACAAGATAGTATACTATGAAAGCTCACGAGGCTGCCCTTTCAGCTGTCAGTACTGCATGTCGTCCATAGAAAGGGGCGTCAGGTATTTTGACATCAGCAGGGTCAAGCGCGAGCTCAAGATATTCCTTGATGCAGGCATAAAGCAGGTCAAGTTCATAGACAGGACTTTCAATGCAAGCGTCAAAAGGGCTGCTCAGATACTCAGGTATCTAATGGAAAACGACAATGGCTATACGAACTTCCACTTCGAGGTGGCTGCGCACACAATAGACGAGGAGCTGCTTGGCATATTCAAGAATGCAAGGAAAGGGCTCTTCCAGATAGAAATAGGCATACAATCGCTCAATCGCGACACTTTAAGGGAGATAGGCAGAGGACAGAATTTCGAAAGGATAAGGAATGTCGTAACTGAAATTGCAAAGGCGGGCAGGGTCCATCAGCATGTGGATCTCATAGCTGGCTTGCCGCATGAGAGTTTCGAGAGCTTTCGCGATTCGTTCAACGGTGTATTTGACCTGGGCGCAGACAATATTCAGCTTGGATTTTTGAAGCTGCTCAAGGGAGCTCCTATAAGCAGAAGCGAAAAGCTAAGGGAACACGGCTACGTCTACAGGGCGAATCCTCCCTATGAGGTTTTGCAGAACAAATATATCAGCTTCGAGCAGCTTGCGAGGCTAAAGGAAATGGAGGAGCTCCTCGAGCTCTACTGGAATTCCCATAAATTCACCCAGGCCTGCAGTTACATCATAGCAAGCTTGTATACGGGCGACGCGTTCAAATTTTTCATGGAGTACGCAGAGTACTGGCACGATAAAGGCTATTATGAAATTGGTCACTCCAGGGACTGTTTTTACAGGCTGCTGCTCGAATTTTGCAAGCACAAGGATTTTGGACGGACAGACACGGTAAGAGAACTGCTTAGATTTGACTATCTGAGCATGGCAAAGACCTCACGTGTGCCGGATTTCATGGCGGGAACAGCCTCTGACGAGTTCGGGGAATGGCGACTTGAGTTGCTTCGAGACGAAGCCAGGCTCGCTGGCATAATCCCGGAATATGACAGAAGCGAGCACAGGAGCTTTGCAAGAAGGGTGCATATCGAGCAGTTCGCATGCGATATTGAAGCCTTGGTTGAATCGCCAAATTCAATGGCGGGCAAGAGCCGTCAGGCGGCGCTGTTCGTATATCCCAAGGCCAACTCCGGGGGAGACACTAAAATATATTTCATAAACTTGGACTGATTGGAGAGTACAGATGAAATCTAGAATTGAAAAATATCTCATAGAAATGACAAAGGAAATCTCTTTCATCACCATAAAAAAAAGCGAGGAGCTTTCGTTGAGCGGCTACAGCGTTCCGGAAGAAGGCCTAGACGTCCCGGTGCTTACAAGCGAGCTTTCAGAGCTTATAAAAAGCGGCAAGGCCATAAAGGGCATAAGCGCTGCGTCGATAATAAAAGGGATTGTCTACATGATAGGAATTGACCCCCAGTTTCCGAGCAATGCAGAGTACAAGAAAATGCTGGATGTGCTGGGCGACGACATAAACGGATATATACAAATGCAGGGAATTAATCTTGCGAATGCAGGCAGCTTCAAAGAGTCAGCCGTATTCTTCAAGGCGTTGTTGGAGCTTGATGAAAAAAATATAAACGGGATATATAACTACGCGCTGGTTTGCCAGGATCTCTCGAAGGACTATCCTCAAAGGGGTGAAACAAATATTGCAGGCGACTATTCGAAAGAAGCCAAAGCTGCATTTGAGTTGCTTGTTGAGGAGTATCCTGATTTTGCAAAAGGCTACTACAATCTTGGGTTTTACTATTTCAGAGCCGGTGACTATGTCAAGGCAAAGGAAACATGGCAGACGGCAATAGACAAGGGCATAGATGACGAGCTGCTAGGCGAGATAGAAGAGCTGCTTGGAGTTTGCAGCGATAAATTCGACATTCAAGATGGCATCGGCATGGTTCTTGAAGGAGACCCGCAGAGCGGTCTTGAAATGCTGCTGCCGCATGTAAACAAACACGGAGGCGACTGGAAGCTGCTATTTTTCACAGGGCTTGCCTATAGGCAGCTTGGTGAAGTAGAAGAAGCAAAGCTGTATTTTGGAGACATACTAAAGCTGGACCCAAACAATGCAGATGCCATGGTTGAGCTTGGACTCTGCAGCGCAGTCAATGGCGAATTGGATGATTCGCTTTCCTATTTTGAAAAAGCTCTCGGGCTGCGTCCCGATAATCCGGAAATACTCTGCAACATAGGCATGACGCATCTGAGCAGGGGAGATCTGCAAAAGGCAAGAGCGTATATTCTAAAGTCATACAAGATAGACCCGCAGGATGAAATCACTTTAGAGTGCATCAAGGAGCTTGAAAGGCATGAAAAAAAATAATGCGGAGAATGTTTTGGAAAAAGGACAACCTTATTGCAAGGATGTCCTTTTATATTTGCATTAATCGGGTATAAACGATATATTAGGCATACATGCGGCGGTGCATTCAAGTATATGCGGCGGGCATGCAGGAAGCCACAGTTTTGGGAGGAAAGTGAATGGGCATGGCAAACATATTCCACGATTCTCATGATTTATACTTCAAAAATCCTTTCGGCGCCATGTCATGCGGACAATCCGCTACTCTAAGAATAGCCATGGGCACTGAAGAGGAAGTCAAAAACGTATGGGTTTTGTTGCATGAAGAAGGCGTACTTGGTGTCCCTGATGAGATTGCAATGACCAGGGAAAACCAAAAATCTGGATTAAGCATATTTTCGGCTCGAATAAATATACCCTACAAGACAGGTATTCTATGGTATCACTTCAAGATTGAAGCTTTAAGCGGAGTATTCTATTACGGCAACAATAGCCACCAGACTGGGGGGGTAGGCCAAACGTACATTCTTCAGCCAAAGCCATACCAAATCACGGTGTATTCTAAAGAATTAGATACGCCATCCTGGTTTAGACAAACTGTAGTTTATCAGATATTTCCCGACAGATTTTTCAACGGCAATGATGGTCGGAAGATATATGGCCGGAAAATATATAACAAGAAGAAAAATAGTTTCATATATTCCCAATGGGATGACACACCTGTTTATGTCAAAGACGACAATGGCGAGTTGTTAAAGTGGGACTTCTTTGGAGGCAATCTAAAAGGCATCATAAGAAAGCTGGATTATCTTAAAAAGCTGGGAGTGGGCTGCATATACCTGAATCCCATATTCGAATCGCCCAGCAACCACAGGTATGATGTGTCGGATTACAAGAAAGTGGATGGCATGCTTGGAGACGATGACGTGTTTAGAAAACTTGTAACCGAGGCGCAAAAAAGGGGCATATCCATAGTTGTTGACGGAGTATTCAGCCATACAGGCAGCGACAGCATATATTTCAACAGGTACGGCAATTATGCGGAACTGGGCGCCTATCAATCGAAGGATTCCATATATTACAGATGGTACAAGTTCGAATCGCATCCTGACGAATACAAGAGCTGGTGGGGCATAAAATCACTGCCTGAGGTCAATGAGCTTGATGAAACTTACACGGACTACATTATAAGCGGCGATGACAGCGTGCTAAGGCACTGGATGAGCATGGGAATAAAGGGATGGAGGCTCGATGTGGCCGATGAGCTTCCGGATGAATTCATAGAACGCTTCCGGGAGTCGCTTAAAAAAATTGATGAAGAAGCGGTCCTTATTGGCGAAGTCTGGGAGGATGCATCTAACAAAATAAGCTACGAAAAGAGAAGGAATTACCTTCTCGGCAAAGGCCTGGACAGCGTTACAAACTATCCATTCAGGCGCATAATGCTGGATTTCATGTTTGGGGAAAAAGGCTCGAGAGAAACGACACAAATGCTGATGAGTCTGTATGAAAACTATCCGGCCAAGGCTTTTTATTCAAACTTGAATCTGATAGGCAGCCATGATGTTTCGCGAATCTTGACACTGCTTGGCGGAGCGCCTGAAAGCAAAGATATGGACATGACTCAAAAATACAGGTACAAGCTGGATGTCAACATGCGGCAGCTAGGACTTAAAAGACTCAAGCTCTTGAGCCTTGTACAGATGACCTACCCTGGCGTTCCGTGCATATACTATGCTGATGAAGCGGGCATGGAAGGCTATGAGGATCCATTCAACAGGGCAACATACCCATGGGGCGGAGAGGACCAGGGCTTGCTGGCGTGGTATCGCCATTTCATAAGACTGAGGAACGAAAATGACGCCTTCAAGGTTGGCCATTGGAGTCCGCTGGAACTTCCGGAAGATGTGTTTGGATTCACAAGGAGCACCCCTGGAGGCAGAGGCATATTCGGTGAAAAGGCTACTGAGCAGTTTTTCGTAGTGATCATAAACAGAAGCCCGGCCAATATAGCCGATTTTGAAATCAAGCTTGCAGGCTGCAAGTCAACGGCATTTGAAGAAATACATACTGGAGAAGAGCTTGCGTGCAGCGCAGGCATTCTGAAAATGTCTCTAGAGGGATATTCAGCCAAAATATTCAAGAAAAAAGACTATTAAAGCGGTTAGCTATATGAAACCTTGGATTTTCAAGCTGTCATGCAAGATAATTGTTTTAACTTGGGTTTTATATGGATATATATCTATTGTGGGATTGTAAAGCCTTATATGCAGCAATCATTTGATGGAAGGAGATAGTGTAATGATCAAAAAGAAAAAAGAGGTTGTAGCAATGATACTTGCAGGGGGGCAGGGAAGCCGGCTCGGAGCGCTCACAAAGACTAATGCAAAGCCTGCGGTTCCCTTTGGCGGAAAGTACAGGATAATAGACTTTACTTTGAGCAACTGCTCGAATTCGGGAATATACACTGTAGGTGTGCTAACGCAGTACCAGCCACTTACATTGAATGCGCACATAGGCATAGGCAGTTATTGGGACCTTGACAGGAAGGATTCCGGAGTTACGGTGCTTCCGCCGTTTGTCGGAAGAGAGGGTGGAAGATGGTACAAGGGTACTGCAAATGCGATATTTGAGAATACAGATTTCATAGACATGTACGATCCGGAGTACGTAATAATACTTTCTGGTGATCACATATACAAGATGGACTATTCCAAAATGCTAAAGTACCACAAGGAAAAAGGCGCTGATGCCACAATATCCGTAATGGAGGTGCCGTGGGAAGAGACGAGCAGGTTTGGCATAATGAACTGCAACGATGACAATAGCATATATGAATTTGATGAAAAGCCGGAAAACGCAAAGAGCAACCTGGCGTCTATGGGTATATACATATTCAATTGGCAAAAGCTTAAGAAATACATGGCAGAGGACGAGCAGAATGTTGAGTCCGACAATGACTTTGGAAAGAATATAATACCTACCATGCTATCGGATGGGAACAAAATGTATGCCTACAGGTTTAAGGGGTACTGGAAAGACGTGGGAACGATAAAAAGCCTCTGGGAAGCAAACATGGACCTATTGAAAGACGACAACGAGCTTAACCTGTACGATAGAAAATGGAGAATATACTCAGTCAACCCTGTGAGTCCGCCGCATTATGTAAGTGAAGACGCTTGTGTCAAATCATCGCTTCTGGACGAAGGCTGCATAGTTCACGGCAACGTTGAAAATTCAGTGCTTTTCCCGGATGTATACGTGGGTAAGGGAGCCAGGATAGTTGATTCGGTTATAATGTCGAATGTCAGGATAGAGGAGGGCGCAGTAATAGAGCGCGCCATTGTAGGCGAGGACTTAGTCATAAAGGCTGGCCAAAAGATAGGCAATATTGAATCTGAAGACATCACACTATTCACAGAATAGACACGCAGGAGGTATATCATGAAAGACGTCATGGGAATAATAAACCTAGGAGAATCAGAAGAGAACATAAAGACACTCACATACCACAGGCCAATAGCGTCCATACCCTACCTTGGAAGGTACAGGATCATAGATTTCATAATTTCGAACATGGTGAATGCCGGCATGGAAAATATAGGCGTTTTCACGGGTAACAAGTTTGGCTCGCTTGTAGACCATCTGGGTTCTGGAAAGGCATGGGACCTCGACAGGAAGGTAGACAGGCTGTATGTGCTGAGCCCAGAAGCTCAAAGCGCAAAACCTTTCTACCACGAAGGTGACATAAAGAATTTCAAGGAGCACCTGAGCTATATCAAAAAAAGCAGGCAGGAATACGTAATGCTCTCCAAGAGCTACATGGTGTTCAACGTGGATCTGAAGGATGCAGTGGAATTCCACAAGGATTCGGGATCGGACATAACCATACTATACAAGCAAGTGACCGAAAAAAAGGATTATTTCATAAATTGCGACACGCTAAATGTTGATGGAAGCGGCAAGGTTCTCAGCATAGGCACAAACACGGGAGCCGGCCCATGTCCGAACATTTCGATGGAAGTCTACATCATGAAGAAAGAAATGCTTGTGAATATGATAGAGGATGCGATATCCTTCGGAGATGCAAACTATCTCAAGGAGATGATTCTCAAAAAAATATATGACGGCAAGACCAGTGTGAATTCATACAAGTACAATGGATATCTTGCATGCATTAATTCACTCATGAACTATTACATTGAGAGCATGGAGATACTAAACCAGGAAAACTACCAGGAGCTTTTCACAGGCCATGGCCTTATATTTACAAAGGTAAAGGACGAGGCTCCGACAAAGTATGCCGATTCATCCAATGTGAAAAATTCTCTTTTGGCAAATGGCTGCATAATAGAGGGACATGTTGAAAACAGCGTTATATTCAGGGGAGTAAAGATCAAAAAGGGTGCAGTAGTAAAAAACAGCATAGTAATGCAGCGCTCTGTGATTGAAGAAGGGGCCACAATTGAAAATGCAATACTGGACAAAGGAGTCACTATAACTTCACAAAAGCAGTTAAGGGGTGACGAGAAAAGCCCGATGGTTATAAGGAAGGATTCTGTTATATAGCAAAAGCAATATACAGGGGGTAATAAAATGACACGTGTTCTCTTTGCAGCATCCGAGGCATACCCTTTCATAAAAACCGGTGGCCTTGCCGATGTGGCTTTTGCCCTTCCAAGAGAGCTAAGGCGCTACGGCGTAGATGCAAGGGTGATAATACCAAAATATATGGACATAAAGGAAGAACTTAAAAGAAAAATGAAGTTTGTAAAGAGCTTCAATGTGCAGGTTGGGTGGAGAAACCAGTATTGCGGTATACTTGAATGCGAATATGAGGGCGTTCCCTTTTATTTCGTAGACAACGAATACTACTTCAACAGAAGCGGCATATACGGCTATGATGACGAAGCTGAAAGATTTGCTTTTTTTTTCGAGGGCTGTGCTAGATTTCGTTGCCAATACAGATTTCAAGCCTGAAGTGATACACTGCAATGACTGGCAGACCGGAATGGTTTGCGCGCTTCACAAGCTGCAGTACCGCTGGAGGCCGGAATTTTCAAACATAAAGACGGTGTTTACAATACATAACCTCAAGTATCAGGGGATTTTCGCGCACGATATGATGAGCGATCTTTTCGGACTGGGGTATGAGCATTTCAACTCAGACGAGCTCGAATACAAAGGGGCGATGAGCTTCATGAAGGGAGGGCTTGTCTACAGCAATGCCATTACTACTGTGAGCGAAACGTACGCCGGAGAAATACAAAATCCGCATTTTGGCGAAGGGCTCGAGGGTATACTCCAAAAGAGGAATGAGCATCTCTTTGGCATATTAAACGGCATAGACTATGACATATACAACCCAAAGACGGATTCCAACATAATAGAAAAATATGATGTTTTTACTGCAACTGAAGGCAAGCTCAAGAACAAGCTGCACCTGCTCGATCAACTCGGACTCGAGAAGAATGTCGACATTCCGGTTTTAGCAATGATCACCAGGCTTACTGAACAAAAAGGCCTTGATCTTGTAGAAGGTGTACTCGATGAGCTGCTTTCAAGGCACAGAATAAGCATTGCTGTGCTTGGAACGGGAGACAGAAAATATGAAAATCTTCTCAGGTACTACTCCCAGAAATATGAGGGAAGAGTTTCAGTCAGCATCAAATTCGACAATTCGCTGGCGCAGAAGATATACGCAGGCTCGGACATGCTGCTGATGCCTTCCAAATTCGAGCCGTGCGGACTCAGCCAGCTTATAGCGCTAAGGTACGGAACTATTCCTATAGTCAGAGAGACGGGGGGGCTCAAGGATACTGTAGTCCCTTACAACAAGTACACCGGCGAGGGCAATGGCTTTAGCTTTGCAAATTACAACGCGCATGAAATGCTGTATACTATAATAAGGGCTATCGATACATACATGGACAAACCGGTGTGGGATATGCTTGTAAGGAATGCGATGAAAGACGATTTCAGCTGGAAGAAATCATCATTGATGTACAAAAGCCTCTACAAAAGGCTGTTATAGCATCTCAACATGAACAAAGCGAGTCTTTTTGCAGGCTTGCTTTGTTTGAGGTTTACAGGGGGAATCTGAAATGAACATCAGCAAGGAAAAATTCAAACATGATTTTATAGAGCAGCTTATGACAAGAAGGGCCAAGAGCGTCAAGGAGGCCTCAGACTGGGACAAATATGCCACGCTGGGAAGCCTTGTCAGAGGGTATCTTGCAAGGAACTGGGTAAAGACAAATTTAAAGTACTGTAATACAGATTCAAAGCAGGTCTACTATTTTTCAATGGAATTCCTGATGGGAAGGCTGCTTGAAAATCATCTTATAAACATGAACATGCTGGATATATGCAAGGAGGGGCTTGATGAGCTTGGCATAAACCTTGAGGATGTCTTGAATGTAGAAAAAGACCAGGGACTTGGTAACGGTGGTTTGGGAAGGCTGGCGGCGTGTTTTCTCGATTCCATGGCATCAATTGGAATACCGGGGCACGGTTGCGGCATAAGATACAAGCGGGGATTTTTTGAGCAAAAAATAATAGACGGCTACCAGGTGGAGATGCCTGAAAAATGGCTTGAAGAAGAAAACATATGGGAGATAAAGCATCCCGAAAAAGCTGTTGAGGTGCGATTCTGGGGCGGTGTTAAAGCCGTAAAGGCAGACGGAAGGCTTGAGTTCTTTCATGAGAACTACGAACCGGTACTTGCTGTGCCGTACGACACGCCGATAGTGGGCTTCAAAAACAATACGGTAAACACGCTGAGGCTGTGGAGCGCAGAGCCGATAAGGAAGAATTTCGATTTCAACCTTTTCAACAAGGGCGACTACCTTAAGGCCATGGAGTACAACTATCTGGTGGAATCCATATCAGAGCTCCTATACCCCAACGATTCGCATCCAGAGGGCAAGCTGCTCAGGCTCAAGCAGGAGTATTTCCTTGTTTCAGCAGGGTTGCAAAGCATAGTGAGGAGCTACAAAAAATCCGACAAATCAATCAAAGATTTTGCAGAGCACGTGGCTATACACATTAATGACACTCATCCATCGCTTGCGATACCGGAGCTAATGCGAATACTTATGGACGAGGAAAAGCTCGGCTGGGAAAAGGCCTGGAATATAACAACGAAGGTCATATCGTATACCAATCACACAATAATGTCCGAGGCCATGGAAAAATGGCCGATAGACATGCTCAAAAGCCTTCTTCCGAGAATCTACATGATAATATATGAAATTAACGAGAGGCTATGCTCGGCGATATGGAAAAAATACCCGGGCGAATGGGACCGGGTGGCAAGAATGGCTATAATAGCGGACGGCTATGTAAAGATGACATATCTTTCAATAGTTGGAAGCCACAGCGTAAACGGCGTTGCCAAAATACACTCGGATTTACTAAAAGACGAGGTGCTGCGCGATTTTGCCCAGTTTTATCCGGACAGGTTCAATAACAAGACAAACGGCATAACACACAGAAGATGGCTAATACAATCGAATCCTGAGCTGACTGAATTAATAAGCGATAGCATTGGAGATGCCTGGATCAAGCATCCTCGCATGCTCAGGAAGCTACTCGAGCTCAGAACGGATAAGGCTTTTCTGGACAGAATCTTTGAAATAAAGCAAAACAATAAAAAAAGACTTGTTGACTATGTCGGAAAAAACTATTCAATTGAACTTAATATAGACTCGATATTCGACATACAGGCCAAAAGGCTGCATGAATACAAGCGGCAGCTGCTCAACATACTGCACATAATGCACTTGTACAACATGCTCATAGAGAATCCTCAAAGCAACATCCACCCAAGGACGTTCATATTCGGGGCTAAGGCGGCTCCTGGCTACAGCGTTGCCAAGAAAATAATAAAGTTAATAAACACTGTGGCGGATAAGATAAACAACGACATCAGGGTGAAGGACAAGCTCAAGGTGGTATTTATTGAAAACTACAGCGTTTCGCTAGCACAGCTGCTAATACCTGCGGCGAATGTCAGTGAGCAGATATCAACTGTAACAAAGGAAGCATCAGGAACAGGGAACATGAAATTTATGATGAATGGAGCAATTACTGTTGCCACGCTTGACGGTGCCAACATAGAAATGCTTGAGGAGATGGGGCGGGAGAATATAATAACATTCGGCCTTGAAAAGGATGAGGTACTTGAATTATACAGCAACATGTCATACAGGCCAAAAGATATCTATAACAGAGATGTGAGAATTAAAAGGGTAGTAGATCAGCTGACAAATGAATTTTTGCCCGCATGCAGGGATGAGTTTGCTGAAATCAGGGATCTGCTGCTGATGGACAACGAGCCGTATTTCATACTCAAGGACTTTGGGGCATATCTGAATGCTCACGAGATTGTCGAGACGCTATACAGGGACAAATACAGCTGGCAGAGGATGTCGGCCTCGAATATCGCATGTTCCGGAAGATTTTCGAGCGATGAGACTATCAGGGAGTATTCAGGCGACATATGGAAGGTCAAATCTACGCTTATATAGCAAGACTGCAATAGCGGAGGGGTGAAATTGAAAAAAATAGCATATTCATTCGAGATGCGAAATCTGGACAAGACAACAATAGAGGCATACGGTATCCCTGGCGCGGTTCTAATGGAGAATGCGGGACGAAAGACGTACGAGCAGATAGAAGAACTGGCCGGAAATGAGAAAAAAATACTTGTCGTTTGCGGCAGGGGCAACAACGGCGGAGATGGGTACGTCATTGCAAGACATCTCCATAACAACGGATACACTGTGAGTGTATCCTTAATTGGGGGCAGGGACGGAATAAAAGGAGATGCGCTCCTTAATCTTGAGATAATAGAAAGGATGGGCATCCAGATCGATTACATAGCCAACGCAGAAGACTTTGCAGCCGTTTTGAAGCGAGGTTATGATATAATAGTGGACGCGATTTTTGGCATAGGAATCGACAGAAAAGTTGCGCAGCCCTTTGCCGAAATCATAGAGCTAATCAATTCCTATGAAAAAAAGGAGCTGGTGGTTGCGGTCGACCTGCCCTCGGGCCTAAATACGGACACGGGCGAAATTATGGGAAGCGCGGTGCAGTCAGATATAACCGTAACCTTCGGGGCTTTAAAGCCGGCAAATATTTTCAACGAAGGCATCAATCTCTGCGGGAAAACTGTGGTTGCAGACATATCAATACCCAGGGAGCTGCTCGAGGCTGAAAGGAAGAGCTTGCTGGAGAGTGGATTTTGCGCGGGGATCATAAGAAGAAGAAAATGCAGCTCTCACAAGGGCACCTACGGCAAAGTGGGAATAGTGGGAGGCTCGCTAAATATGCCAGGAGCGGCCATACTCTCATCGAGAGCGGCTATGCGCATGGGCAGCGGCATTGTCAATGTATTTGCGGACTGTGAAGCATTCAGTGCGCTATCAGGCAAGACTCCGGAGGTAATAGTAGTCAAATCCGATTATTCAAGGCCTAAAGACGTGACTGAGGAGCTAGCCGGGCTTGATGCAGTGCTTGTCGGGCCGGGGCTTTCAAAGGCCGCTGGACGGAGAGAGCTTTTGCTTGAGGTGCTAAGCGCGTATGAAGGACCGCTGGCAATAGATGCAGACGGGCTTAACCTGCTGCAAGGGGAACTCGGGACGCTGCGCGGCAAGAATGCTATAATAACCCCACACATAGGAGAGATGGCACGGCTGGCAGGAAAAGAGAGCAGTTTTGTAAGCCACAACGCCATGGAGGTTGCGCGCGAATTTGCAGCTGAATACGGCTGCGTTGTTGTGCTAAAGAGCGCCTCAACGGTCATAGCTCTGCCGGAGGGGGAAATATTTGTGTGCTCAAGTCCCAATCCCGGAATGGCGACTGCCGGAAGTGGGGATGTGCTCTCTGGAGCAATAGTCAGCCTTCTGGGACAGGGTTACGAGCCTAGGGAGGCCGCGCTGCTGGGCGTGCACATACACAGCCTCGCAGGCAGACTTGCGCTTTATAAAAAAGGGGAATACGGATTGTTGGCCGGAGATATAGTTGAAGAGATGCCGGAAGCCGTCAAAGGCCTTCTAGAGATTAAAGACGGCTTCTAGTATAGCCCTTGCGAGCATTTCAGTTCCGGGAACGATTTTAGAGTTTCTTTTGACAGCTACAGGATGGGAACCGTCAAAAGCAAGCACTTTGGCGCCGCTTGCATCTTTCAGCTCGAAAAGGGAGAGCTTAAGTTCAAGACTTTTTGAATGAGCCTTTATTGAAAAGTTGCCTTTATGTATCTCAACGGGTAGACTTATATGCTCATCTGTAGAGTATTCGAAATATAAAAACTTGCCCCGGATATGCGATTTTTCAAAGTAAAGCCTGAGGATTTTTCCGTAAGCATTTACGCAAAATGAATTGCTTAGACGGATGTCTTCAAGCTTTTTTTGGACTTTGCCATGAAGCACTGCCAGATTCAATATGTCATCATAGTTGTGAAGGAGAATTTTTTGCTTTAGAGTCTCGCTGGCGGTGTTTTCGTATTTTTCATACAGCAAGACGCTGTCTCTTGAAGATATGGAGTCGTCTCTTGCTATACCCATTGCCTTCTCGATTTCCTTAAGGCGGCAGCTTTCAAGGCCCAGGGGTTTTGAATACGGTCTTACCATTCGAAGCACGTCTATTCCGCAGTCTTTGGATATTTCATAGCTTAGCTGATTCTTTGCATACCTTTTGTTTAGAAATGGTATATCGAATGAAAAGCCGTTGAAAGTTACATGGCCTTCGAATTCCTCCAGGAGTTCCTTGAAATAAAAAAGAACCTCCTTTTCGTGGGATCTTTTTTTTGCCAGAAACTGAGTTATTATGGTGTCATTTCCCCGGTTGAACAGTATGCCTATTAATACTACATTGTCTGAATGAGGGCTAAGCCCTGTAGTTTCTATGTCGAATACGCAATACCCTTTGGGAATAATAATTTTTTTTGCGGTTTTATTGGAAATTATCTCCATGACGTGATCTCCTATTTTAGGATTGTATTTAAATGAGTTTTGGTTATATGATTGTATCATAAATTGACACTCCCCACAGCTAAAGCCAAGGGATTCTCAGGTGATTAAAAGCAAGTCCATTTCTGGTATGCCAGTATGACCCTGAGTTAAGGGCTATGCCAGTGGCCCGTCCTAGGGCAGAGCATATAGCTCCCTAGGCTGGCGGACTGTTGCCATCCGCTACAGGTGCAGATATTATATTTCTTGCACCCAGTATGTCTCTGTGAGTTGCAAATCCGCACGAGCACTTATACTTTCTATCGATGGCATGATTGCGAGTATTGCATGCAGGACATGTTTGGCTTGTATATCTGGGGTCTACATATTCGACCAAAATACCTTCAAGTCTTGCCTTGTACTCGATGAATTGTGCCAACCGATAGAAACTCCACGTGTGCAGATTCTTTTCGTTTTTACGGCTTGTTCTTGCCGTCTGGCGAATGCCAGATAGTTTCTCAAGTCGGATTACTGACGCATTGTTTCCTTTGGCGAAGTTAACAATCTGGCGACTTGTCTTATGGTCTTTGTCGCGCATCCAACGCTGCTCCTTGTTGTTCATTTTCTTGATAGCGCAGAGATTTTTGGATTTGCCGAGATTCTTGCGCATGGAGAGGAACTTACGTTTGACGAATTTGTTTTGGCGGCCATTGCCGAAAAACCTGACCTTGCCATCTTCACTTACGGCTACAGCAGGTATTTTCAAGCCCAGGTCGACTCCGATAACTTGATCGCCAGCAGATGGTGCTTCTTCAACCGTCACAGCTATCTGTGCGATGTACTTGTCAGACTTCTTGGTTATCCTCATCGTGCCAAGCTTGCTCAACAAAAGGCTAGCTTGGTAGTCAGTTATTATGGCTTTTACGATAAGCCGAGTTGATTTGCCATTATTCCAGACCGGGAACGACATATAGCCAAACTTTACAGCATAGTTTTGGTTGTTCCATATTGCCACTGGTTTTTTCAGCACAGGCACTTTGATTTCCTTTTGCGTGGAAGCGTCTTTTTTACTTCTAGCTTTCAAAGCTCTGGAGTATTTTTTGAATATGCTATTGGCATCTTGGATAGCTTGATTCTTCAGGGCGCTCGGAAGCTCGGCGTTGACACTCTTGGAGGTGTACCTTGCATCAGCATCCGCTAGGTAGCCGCTTACTATGCTGTTTGCAGTATCAATATATTCTTGTAGCGTCTTATTAAGCAAGGCTTCTTGCTCCTTGGTTGGCAACAGTTTTATTTGTGCGGTTACTTGCATGATGTCACCTCCTCTGAGAAGTCTTTTGGCTTTCAATGTATTGCTTGATTACCGCTATCGGAGCACCACCGACAGTCGAAACAAAATAAGAATTAGTCCACAGCGTCGGCAGTTTAGTTGTTAGTGATGGAAACTCCTTTCTTATTATTCTGGATGATCTGCCTTTAATAGCTTTAATCAGTTTGTGAATTCCAAATTGCGGGTCTACTTCCACAAGCAAATGCACATGATCCGGCATAAGCTCAAGCTCGATAAGCTCTGCTTGAAGCTCGCCGCAAATATCTTGAATCAGTTTTTTGAGTCGAGTTTCCACTTCGCCTACAAGAACTTTTCGACGATATTTAGGACACCATACCACATGATATTTGCACGAGTATACTACATTATTATTAGACTTATAATTTGTATTCATATTTGTATTATACCGCAACTAGCTATATACTAAAATCAACAAAAAGATTACGCCTTATATCCCCATAGCTAGAGCTAGGGGCTTTACGGCGTTTTTACGGTAAAAGAGCTTTGCCATAAGCAGGCAAAGTAATTTCTAATTGTCGGGACGGGATTAGCGTATGAAAGCAGTAATATTGGATGAAAATCAAAAAAAAGCCTCAGAACACTTCAGCGGGGCATGCATAGTGGTTGCAGGGCCTGGCTCGGGCAAAACCCGGGTAATAGCAGCGAGAATTATAAGGCTCATAGAAAAGGCTATTGAGCCTGAAACGATTGTGGCTATAAGCTTTACCAGGGCCTCGGCGCTTGAGATGAAAAACAGATGCATTTCAATGTGCCCAAAAAGCCGCAGGGTGAATTTTGGAACATTTCATTCGGTTTTTTTCAAAATACTCAGAAGTTTCAGGGGTTTCACCTATGAAAGCTTACTGGATGAAGACGAGAAGAGGAGAGTCATAAGGCGCCTGATGGCAACCCACTGCGTTGAAAATGCCCAGGATGAGGAGCTTTTGGAATCCATAATAACTGAAATGTCTTATATGAAAAACGACATGCTTGCATTAGCTGACTACAAGCCGCAGAACATGTCCGCCTCTGATTTCAAAAGGGTATGCAATTCATATGAAAATTACAAAGCCAGTATGGGCAAAATTGATTTTGATGACATGCTGATTTTGACTCACAAGCTGCTGCTGGAAATGCCCGGCGCCCTTGAGAGCATAAAATCCAGTTTCAGATACATTCTTGTGGATGAGTTCCAGGACATAAACAGGGTTCAGCTTGAGGTGTTAAAACTAATTGCGGGCAAATCGGGAAACATATTTGCAGTCGGAGATGACGACCAGTCTATATACAGCTTCAGGGGAGCGAACCCGGAGTTCATGGATGAATTCGAGAATTTTTTCACCCAGTCGAAAAAAATAATACTCGACATAAACTACAGGTCCTGCAAGGAGATCATAGACGCTTCAAACAGGGTCATAATGCACAATTCCGAAAGAAATGACAAGCGCATGAAAAATTCAAGGTCTGAAAGCGGGTGCGTAAATGTAATAGCGCCGAAGGATTCGCAGGAGGAAGCGCAGACAATTTCAAAGGACATACTCTCAAGCATAAAGGCGTATTCTATGAGATATTGCGATTTTGCGGTAATATACAGAACAAACACGCAATCGAGGGCGCTCGTGGATGTTTTCATGGACTACAACATACCTTTTTCAATAGCAGACAGGGTAGTTTCGGTATACGACCACTGGGCTGCGCGGGATGTCATATCTTATCTTAAAATCGCCTGCGGCGCAGGGAAAACTGAGGATTATGCAAGGATTGTAAACAGGCCCTTCAGATATATATCTCGTGAGGCAGTAAGCGGCGCCAAAGGGAGCGGCGATTTTATAGCAGCCCTTAAAAACAATTCAAATCTGAACATGCTGCAGATAAAAGCTCTTGAAAGCCTTGAGCGCGACTTTACTATGATTTCGCGCCTGAGTCCCTCGGATGCGGTGTCCTACATAAGGACATCGGTAGAATATGACAGGCATATAATAAGCTACTGCAATGACAAGGGCATAAAATGCGAGGGAATATTCGAGGTTCTGGATGAAGTGGAGGAGTCCGGCGGATCGTTTTGCACTGTGGGCGAATTTATAAAGCACATAGACAGGGTTAAAGAAGAACTCTTGCTCCAGAAGACCAGAAAAAAAAGCCACGCGGACTGTGTTACGTTTACAACTATGCATGGCGCGAAAGGCCTTGAATTCAAGCGGGTATTCATAATAGGAGCCGTAGAAGGTCTGCTGCCTCATGAAAAGGGATTAGACGGCGGCATTCTGGAGGAAGAAAGGCGGCTTTTCTACGTCGCGCTTACAAGGGCGAAGGACAGCGTGCTTATAACCGCCCCGAAAGTCAAGTATGGAAAGCCATCCCAGGAGAGCAGATTCCTCGAGGAGCTGCTGGAATACCACAAAGCGGGCGCTGTGGCCGGAGAATATATATACCACAAAAAATTCAAGCTTGGGAAAGTGCTTGGAAGTGACGAAGGAATAATCCGGGTTAAATTTGAGGATGGCATCAAGATGCTAGACTATGTGATGTGTCTTAAAAACAGGATAATAACTGCGTGGAATAAAAGCGGACAGGATAGCGGACAAAAGAAATAATACTTCCAGAAAATGCGCACAAACATGATTACATCCATCTGCAATGGATATCATTACTAGTATAGGATATTATAGCAGAGGGGGTAAATTTGAATGGAAAAGATTAGCCAAGGCAAGGCATATGTAGCTGTTGCGCTTATTCTTGCGGCCGCGCTCATAGCGGCATCGCTTATAGTTACACAAGGCTTCGTAAAGGTCAAGGCCTCGCAGAACACATTGTCTGTAAAGGGCTCGGCAAAGAAGGAGATTAAGTCCGACTATGCTGTGTGGACCGGAAGCTTTTCAGTACAGTCCGGCCAGCTTTCCGAAGCGTACAGCATGCTCAGCAACGATGCCGCCAAGGTCAAGCAGTATCTTGTCGACAGCGGGATACCCGAAAAGAGCATAGTCTTTTCAGCTATAAGCACAAGCACCTATAATGAAATACTTCCAAACGGTGTGTACTCCAACAAAATCGAAGGGTACAGACTGTTCCAGAGCGTAGAGATAAAATCGGCAGACATTGACAAGATCACAGAGCTTTCTCGCGAATCTACGGAGCTCATAAATCAAGGCGTGGAATTTCAGTCAATACCTCCGCAATATTTCTATACAAAGCTTGCAGACCTGAAAATCGAGATGATAGAGCTTGCAGCAAAGGATGCACAGCTAAGAGCTGAAAAACTGCTTGCAGTTACAGGAAGCAAGCCGGGAAAGCTTAGGGCAGCCAGACTTGGCGTATTCCAGATTACACCGCCGTTCTCAAACGAGGTTTCTGATTACGGCATAAATGATACAAGCTCTATAGACAAGGAGATAACTGCTGTGGTTAGCTGCGACTTTGAAATCGACTAATTGCAAGGAACAGACTGACGACTTATTTGGAGCAGCAATTACAGCATGATACGGGGGAATATATATGGACGAAAGGGAACTTGAAATAAGGGAGAAGGAACAGGTTATCAGAATGATGAAAAACATAATAAAACAAATGGCAAAAGAGATAGAAAAGCTAAGGCTTGAACTTGAAACAAGGGACAAGCTGGAGAAGGATCTGTCATTGGAAAATAAAAATCAATAATTTTTTCTTGTATAGTATTGACAGGCACTCGAAATAAAATTATAATAGCTTACAAGAGAAGTCAGAATATTAAAAAAGTTGTGACGGAGACAAAAATACCTATCCACATTACCCCAGAGAGCTAATGTCAGGTGAAAATTAGCGTGATGTAAGGTATATAATGATCACTCCCGAGCTGCCAAGTCGAAAGCTGTGCAAGTAGACAAGGCCGGATGCCACCGTTACAGGGCTAAGGTTAAGGCTGTTGCCCGACCGTAAATCAAGATGTGCTTATTGCCATGAACTAGGGTGGTACCACGAGGATAATATACCTTCGTCCCTATGTCTATGATTTCATAGATGTAGGACCGAAGGTTTTTTTATTTGGCCAGCATATTATATGGATGATTTCAACAGCCTAACGAATTCACAATGTAAAGTTTCAGAAAATTGAAAAAATTCGTACGGGGGGTATTATAATGGAAAGAATGCTAAGTCTTAAGGTTGAAAGCGGAATGGAAACACTGCTCAGGGTAGTAGGCGTATTAAGGAGAAAGGAATTCGACATAAAGAATCTTCAGATGGATTTTTCGCAGTGCGGAGGCTCAAGCCTGCTTATAACTCTAAACGACAGTGAAAAACAAGGATTGAAGCAAGCTATAAAACAAATGGAAAAGCTTGTTGATGTATATGAAATAACAGAATTCAAGGGGGAAAACTAAAATGGCAAAAATGTACTATGAAAAGGACGCAGATATGAATCTATTAAAGGGCAAGAAGGTTGCAGTTATAGGCTACGGCAGCCAGGGTCACGCCCATTCGCTCAACATGAAGGAGAGCGGGCTTGACGTTGTAATAGGACTGCATGCAGGCAGCAAGTCGGCGCAGAAGGCAAAGGCGGCAGGACTTGAGGTTATGAGCGTAGCAGATGCAGCAAAGGCAAGCGACGTAATAATGATATTAATACCTGACGAGAAGCAAAAGAGCGTGTATGAAAGTGAAATAGCTCCGAACCTGAAAGCGGGCAAGGCGCTTGCGTTCGCACACGGCTTCAACATACACTTTGGACAGATAAACCCTCCATCAGATGTGGACGTATTCATGGTTGCGCCAAAGGGACCAGGACACCTTGTAAGAAGGGTATACCAAGAGGGCAAGGGAGTTCCTGCGCTTTTCGCGGTGCATAATGACGCGAGCGGCAAGGCAAGAGACATGGCAATGGCATATGCAATGGCCATAGGATCTGCAAGAGCGGGAGTGCTTGAGACTACATTCAAGGAAGAGACTGAAACAGACCTTTTCGGAGAGCAGGCAGTGCTTTGCGGAGGCGCGACAGAGCTTATAAAGGCGGGCTTCGACACTCTTGTGGCGGCTGGCTACCAAAAGGAAGTTGCATACTTTGAGTGCCTTCACGAGCTAAAGCTGATAGTAGACCTTCTATACGAAGGAGGCTTCGAGAAGATGAGATACAGCATATCAGACACAGCGGAGTACGGAGACTACGTGACAGGCAAGAGAGTAGTAAACGAGGAAACAAGAAAAGAGATGAAAAGAGTGCTTGAAGACATACAATCAGGCGAGTTCGCAAGGAACTGGCTGCTTGAGAACATGCTTGGCAGGCCAATGTTCAACGCCACAAAGCAAAAAGAGCTTGAGCATCCAATAGTAGAGGTGGGCAAAGAGCTAAGAGGCATGATGTCCTGGATAAAAGAATAGTAAATTAGGAGGAAGCAGCATGAACAGTCAAAATGTCAAATTAGGTATGCAAAAGGCACCACACAGGTCGCTGCTTAAGGCTCTTGGGCTTACAGACAAGGAAATTGAAAAGCCCTTTATAGGGGTTGTGAATTCATTCAATGAAGTAGTTCCTGGTCACATACATCTTAGGGACATAGCAGAGGCGGTTAAAAAGGGTATACTCATGGAGGGCGGCACGCCTTTTGAATTCCCGACAATAGCAGTTTGCGACGGCATAGCAATGAACCACGAGGGAATGAGATACTCACTGGCAAGCAGAGAGATAATTGCAGACAGCATAGAGATAATGGTAAAGGCACATGCATTTGACGGCATAGTGCTCATTCCAAACTGCGATAAGGTGGTTCCCGGAATGATGATGGCTGCAGCAAGACTGGACATACCGGCGATTGTCGTAAGCGGAGGGCCAATGCTTGCAGGTAAGGTAAAGGGCAAGGCTGAAGACCTCACATCAGTATTCGAGGGAGTAGGAGCTGTTACAGGCAAAACTATGAGCCAGGACGAGCTTGACTGCCTTGAAGAAAATGCGTGTCCAACATGCGGGTCGTGCTCAGGAATGTTCACTGCCAATTCGATGAACTGTATGAGTGAAGCTTTGGGTCTGGCGCTGCCGGGCAATGGAACAGTGCCTGCTGTTTACGCACAAAGAAAAAGACTCGCCAAGGAAGCGGGAATGGCTATAATGAAGCTTGTAAGGGAAGACATAAGGCCAAGCCAGATATTAACGGAAAAGACGTTTGAAAACGCGCTCGTTGTGGACATGGCACTTGGCTGCTCAACAAACACAGTGCTTCACCTAACAGCTATTGCAAATGAAGCGGGAGTCAAAATAGACCTCGACAAGATAAACAATATCAGTTCAAAGACGCCTAACCTATGCAGACTAAGACCGGCAGGTCCATATCATATGGAGGACCTGGATGCTGCAGGCGGAATATCAGCAGTCATGAATGAGCTCTCAAAGGCAAACCTGCTTAATATGCAGGAGCTTACTGTATCGGGGGAAACAGTAGGTGAAAAGATAAGTGGCTGCGAGAAAAAATATGATGTCATAGCAGCAATCGACAAGCCATACAGCTCCACGGGAGGCATAGCCGTTCTAAAAGGAACACTGGCTCCGGACGGTGGCGTAGTAAAAAAATCCGCAGTTGTAGACGAAATGCTTGTTTCAAAAGGCAGAGCCAAGGTGTTTGACTGCGAGGAAGATGCAGTAAGCGCAATATTCTCAGGAAAAATACAAAAAGGGGATACTGTAGTAATAAGATATGAAGGGCCAAAAGGTGGACCTGGAATGAGAGAGATGCTTTCACCTACCTCGGCTATAGCCGGTATGGGACTTGACAAGGATGTCTCGCTTATTACAGACGGAAGATTTTCGG
The DNA here is from genome assembly GCF_000597865.1 of Peptoclostridium acidaminophilum DSM 3953. Taxonomy (GTDB): domain Bacteria; phylum Bacillota; class Clostridia; order Peptostreptococcales; family Peptostreptococcaceae; genus Peptoclostridium_A; species Peptoclostridium_A acidaminophilum. The sequence goes on from NZ_CP007452.1 coordinate 946,648, forward strand.
GTGCAACAAGGGGAGCTGCAATAGGACACGTATCGCCGGAAGCTGCTGAAGGCGGGCCTATTGCATATATAATGGACGGAGATGAAATAGAAATAGACATGCTAAAAGGTGTTTTAAATCTGCTTGTAAGCGAAAGCGAGCTGGAGGAGAGAAAAAATAAAATTCAGCTTAAGGGTAATTCGTACGGAGGATATCTGGGCAGATACGCCAAGCTAGTATCTTCTGCTTCGGAAGGGGCAGTATTTAAAAAATAGGATAATGATGTTGGGAAGGTGAGAATTTTGGTTAAAAGTGGAGCACAGGTTGTTTTGGAATGCCTGAAGGAGCAGGAAGTTGACACGATTTTTGGATATCCGGGAGGGGCTGTAATACCTCTGTATGATGCGCTTTATGACGAGCTTGACTATTTCAGGCATGTCAGGACTTCGCATGAACAGGGAGCTGTTCATGCAGCTGACGGCTATGCCAGGGCAACCGGCAAGGTTGGAGTTTGCTTTGCTACGTCAGGTCCGGGAGCAACAAATATAGTAACGGGGCTTGCTACTGCATACATGGATTCTGTGCCAATGGTAGCGATAACAGGCCAGGTTGCCATGGCGCTTTTGGGCAAGGACTCATTCCAGGAAATAGACATAGTCGGCATGACTCTTCCAATAACCAAGCATAATTGCCAGGTTAAAGATATCACCAAGCTTGCTGATACAATACGAAAGGCTTTCGAAGTGGCAAGAAGCGGTAGGCCGGGACCTGTGCTCATAGATATTCCAAAGGACATATTCACAAAGCAGGTTGAGTATGAAAAAAGGCAGTTAACTGAAAAAAGCAAAGATATGTCTTCCGGAAAGATTGATATGGAGTTGCTAAAGCAGGCAGCCGTCATGATCAATGAATCGAAAAAGCCGGTTATATACGCGGGCGGGGGGATAATATCCTCCAATTCGTCCGAAAAGCTATACAGGCTTGCAAAAAAAGGGGACATACCTGTTGTCAATACTCTCATGGGGCTTGGAAGCTTCCCCAGAAATGACGAGCTTTCGCTTGGAATGGTGGGAATGCATGGCTACGAAAATGCGAACATGGCTGTTATGGAAAGCGACCTTATAATAGGTGTTGGAGCCAGATTCAGCGACAGGGTGATAGGAAACCCAAACAAGTTTGCTCCCGGTGCCAGGATAATCCACATAGACATAGACGGCACAGAGCTCAACAAAAACATGGATGCATATTTGCCAATAGAAGGAGATATGTCTGAAATCATCGAGGTCCTGCTGGACCTTGTAGAAGCTGCGGACAGAAAAGACTGGCACAAGCATATATCGACGTGGAAATCCCATTGTAAAGCAGAAAAGGACGAGTTCACACCAGGGAACATACTGGAATATATGAACGGTGAATTCGAGGATGCAATTGTAGCAACGGATGTCGGACAACACCAGATGTGGACAGCTCAGATGTGGAAATTCAAGGAGCCGAGGACTTTCATAACCTCGGGAGGGCTTGGAACCATGGGCTACGGTCTTGGGGCAGCCATAGGCGCCCAGCTTGGAAGACTTGACAAGCGGGTTGTGCTTGTAACCGGCGATGGCAGCTTCAGGATGAACTGTAATGAAATGGCCACGCTTTCAAAGCTTGACGTACCTGTTGTGATACTGCTGCTCAACAACAGCACATTAGGCATGGTTCGTCAGTGGCAAAGGCTGTTTTCAAACAAGAGATTCTCTGAGACTGATTCAAACGAGAATATCGACTATGTAAAGCTTGCACAGGCCTACTCCATACAGGCCTTCAGGGCGGGAAACATGGACGAGCTTGATCTCGCCGTTTCATCAATGGACAACACAAAGCCTGCGTTCATAGAATGTGTTATAGACAAGGACGAATGCGTATATCCTATAGTCCCTCCAGGGAGGCCTATAGACGAATATATTGTAGGATAGATTTTATTTCAAATATGAAAGGCCCGCAGAATCTGAACAGGATCCGCGGGCCTTCTGTTTAAGGATTTAATTGTAGTATTCATCCTTTTCAAATATATTTCTTATTTCATCTATGTTGCTTGTAAGTCCAAGTGCAAGCATAAGCTTTATCCGGGCTTTTTGTCCGTTGAGTTCACCGCCGAATATGCAGCCCATCTTTCGAAGAGCGTATCCTGCACCTTCGTAGCCGTAAGTGTCAAGAACTCTTCCGGCAGGGCATCTGGAAACTATTACAACGGGTATGTTCCTGTCTATGGCATATTGAACGCCCTCGACCATCTTGGGAGGTATGTTGCCGCGGCCCATGGCCTCTATAACTATTCCCTTTGAACCTGAATCCACACAGAATTTCAAAAGCTTCGAGTCCATTCCCAGAACACATTTAATGAGGTCTACATCAGACTCGATCGTGTCTGTTTTAATATGCTGTCCCGGAGTGATATTTCTATGGATTATTAGCTTGTCATTGTCAATGACGCCAAGAGGGCCATAAGTCAGGGATTTGAAGGTTCCGAGGCTCAGCGTGTTTGTCTTTGTAGATTCAAACGCCGTATTAACCTCATTGTTTAATACTATCAGCACGCCCTTGTTTCTGGCTTTCTCGGAAACTGCCGTACATACTGCGGCAGCAAGGTTGCTAGGGCCGTCGTAGCCAAGCTCGGAACTGCTTCGCATTGCACCTACAACGATGACAGGCTTTTCACTCTCTATTGCAAGGTCGAGAAAGTAAGCTGTCTCTTCAAGGCTGTCTGTTCCGTGTGTTACAACAACGCCAGTTATGGTCTCATCTGCAAGGAGTTTCTCGACTTGGGATTTAAGCTTAATGAGAATCTCCGGAGTCACATGAGGTCCTGGAATCTCAGAAAAATTGAAGACCTTAATATTGGCAATCTTGTCTATGTTGGTCACCATTGACATGATTTGCTCTCCTGAAAGAGTAGGTATTGCTGCGCCTATTCTCGGATCGATGGTCATGGAAATGGTACCGCCTGTAAAAACTATGGCTACAGTATCCTTCTTCATTTTAAACCTCCCATTAATATATTTAAATCAAAATGAGTGTTAAGAAGATTATACAAGCATGTTGACGTGTAATACATATATAAAATTAGGACATTCAAAGAATATGCCGAATTATAAAAAAGATGAAGCTTCGTTTTGCAATAAAAAAAAACTGCCTTCTTTAGTAAAGAAGACAGGGCCACACATTCCGTGTGAAAAAATCCGTTCGAAAGGGGTATTGAGAATAGAGATTTTATTCGGGTTGTCAGGGGGATAACCACTACAATGAGTATAGCAAAAAACTAAAAATTGTGCAACTTATTTATACGATTTTTTTGTTAAAATATTACCCTGTGAATCATTATAAGCATTTCGTAATCAATTGAATATTGCATTAAAATTTAGTGTAAATTGCCGCGAGGAATAGGGTATTTTATTTATAAAATCATGCTTTTGTTATATAATAATATATGCTTGCCTAAAAAGGCCGGGCACATTAGCAGAGAAGGTGAAGTAAATTGATGGAAATATATTTGGACAACAGCGCTACTACAAGGCCATATGGTGAAGTGGCACAAAGGATGATGGAATATCTCACAGCCAGATACGCCAATCCTTCCTCAGCACACAGCAAGGGCGTTGAGATTGAAAGGGATATAAAAAATGCGAGGAAAAAAATCGCATCGCTGATGGGTGCAATCGATGATGAAATAGTTTTCACATCGGGAGGAACCGAATCTGACAATATCGCAATACGCGGCATAGCTTATGCAAACCGCAAGCAGGGCAAACACATAATAACCACATGCATAGAGCACCCCGCAGTGCTCAGCACAGTGAAGGATTTGGAAAATGAAGGCTTTGAAGCGACATACCTGGGTGTGGACAGCAGCGGAGTTATTGACTTCGAGGACTTTAAAAAAGCCCTTAGGGATGATACGATTCTTGTTGCCATAATGCATGTAAACAACGAAAGCGGCAGCGTGCAGCCCGTCGAAAAGATAGGAAGATACCTTTCCAAGCTCAAAAGAAAGGTGTATTTCTTTGTGGATGCCGTGCAATCATTTGGCAAGATAGATTTCAGACCAGGCAGGTATGGCATAGACCTCATGTCAATAAGCGGCCACAAGCTACACGGACCCAAGGGTATAGGCGCCTTGTACATTAAAAAAGGGACCAGGCTAAAGTCGATTGTGACAGGCGGCGGACAGGAAAGAGGCGTAAGGCCGGGCACTGAAAATGTGCCGGGGATAATGGGTCTTGAGACAGCGGCATTGAAGACGGTTTCTGATTTGCCTTCCAAGATAGAACGGCTGGGCGCCATGAAAAGCCTGCTCCAGGAAGAAATAACTGCAAGGGTTCCCAACATAAAGATAAACAGTACACCTGAAGGCGCATGCCATATACTCAACATTTCATTCATGGATGTCAAAGGCGAGGTATTGCTGCATACGCTTGAGCAGGATGGCGTATTTGTATCTACCGGCTCTGCGTGTTCATCAAAGAAAAAGGGAAGCCACGTGCTAAGGGAGATGGGTCTTAGCGAAGCCCAAATTGAAGGCGCGATACGATTCAGCCTCGGGGAGTTCAATGATGCAGAGCAGATAAAATGCGCGGCTGAAATTGTTAGCAGAAGGGTTGAAGAGTTTAGGAAAATAGTGGGTAAATAAGGAGTGGAGAAGTGTGTATAACATAGTAATAGTTAGATACGGAGAAATTGCTATCAAAGGCAAAAATAAGCCTGTTTTTGAAAAGAAGCTTTTAGGTAATATAAAAAATGCCCTTAAGCCTCTTGGGAACATAAATGTATACAGAAAGCACGGAAGAATACTAATAGACGTTGAAGGGCACGATCACGAGGCGATCATCGAGGAGGCCAAGAAGGTCTTTGGGGTGTTCTCGCTGAGTCCAGCAATACAGCTTGAAAAGGACTTCCAGAAACTTAAGGAAAAATGCCTCGAGCTGCTAAGCGAAAAGGTAGAGTTTGAGGATGTATGCACCTTCAAGGTGGATTCGAAAAGGACCGACAAGAGCTTCCCGCTCAAATCGCCTGAAATAAGTAGGGAGATAGGGGCATACCTGCTCAAGGCGCTCTCCGACAGCGTAGGCGTCGATGTCAACAATCCTGACGTCAAGGTATATGCTGAAGTCAGGGAGGATAGCTATATCTGCTTTACAGAAAAGGTAATGGGTTTTGGAGGAATGCCGCTTGGCACCAACGGCAAGGCGCTGGTGCTGCTTTCTGGAGGCATAGACAGCCCAGTGGCTGCATGGATGATAGCAAAAAGAGGCGTCGAGGTTGAAGCCATCCACTATCACAGCTATCCATTCACCAACGAGAGATCTCTTGAAAAGGTCAAGGACCTTGCCAGGATACTTTCAAAATACTGCGGCCCCGTGAAGTTCTACAGTGTAAATCTGCTGCCTGTACAGAAGATGATAAACGAGCACTGTCCTCCGGAGGAGCTGACTATTATAGCCAGAAGATTCATGATGAAGATAGCAGAAAGAGTAGCCAGGCTCAAAGGCTGCAACGCACTTGTGACAGGCGAGAGCATCGGGCAGGTCGCATCCCAGACGATAAACGGCCTCGAGGTTACTGACGGCGCCGTTGAGATTCCAGTGTTCAGGCCGCTGATTGCACTCGACAAGATTGAGATAATATCGATTTCAGAAAAGATAGGCACATACGAGACTTCCATAATTCCTGAAGAGGACTGCTGCACTGTGTTTTTGCCAAAGCATCCAGTTACAAGGCCAAGGCTCGACAGGATAGAAAAATCAGAATCAGTCCTGCCGGTCGAAGAGCTCATAGAAAACGCAATCGCCACCATGGAGGTTGAGGTGATAGGATATGAATAAATTTTTGGCCAGATGGATTGTATCGACACTGGCATTGTTCCTTGCGGCGTCGTTGCTGAAATCGGTTGAGGTTACAGGCATTTCAGCTGCGCTCCTTGCAGCTGCAGTGCTTGGCATAGTGAACATGTTCCTTAAGCCTCTGGCGCTTATACTCACGTTGCCAATAAATATTTTGACACTCGGACTCTTTACGTTTGTAATAAATGGCTTTATGCTGTATATAACATCGGGGCTTGTGCCCGGATTTGCTGTCACGGGCTTCTGGGGAGCTGTCGCAGGAGCCATCGTGATTAGCGTATTCAACATGATACTAAACAGCATATTCAATATTGAAAAATAAGGGGTTAATAAAATGATAGAAATTGGAGTTATGAATAGACTCAAAATTGACAGATTTGCGCAGCCAGGAGCATATCTTACAGACAACACTGATGCCAAGTCGGTGCTGCTGCCAAAAAAACATGTGCCTGAGGGAGCAAAGGAAGGCGACTTCCTGGACGTTTTCATATACAGGGATTCAAGCGACAGGCTTATTGCCACGACAAAGAAGCCCAAGGCCATGGTGGGACAGCTTGCGCAGCTCAAGGTGGTTGAGACTACAAAAATCGGAGCTTTCCTGGACTGGGGGCTCGACAAGGATATACTGCTTCCATTTTCAGAGCAAAAGTACATCATACAAAAGGGAAAAAGCTATGTAGTGCTTATATATTTGGACAAGAGCAAGCGCATAAGCGCCACCACAGACATATACGATTACCTGATGACAGACAGTCCATATGAGGCGGGAGACTGGGTGGAAGGCACTGTGTACGGTTCAAAAGAAGGCATGGGCGTATTCGTGGCTGTAGACAATGCCTTCAAGGGAATGATACCCGAGAGCGAGTGCTTCGAGAATTTGCAACCCGGTGACAGGGTAAAGGCCAGGGTTATAAGAGTAAGGGAAGACGGTAAGCTTGATCTTTCAACAAGGAAAGAGGCCTACAAGCAAATGGGGGACGACTCTGAAAAGCTCATGGAATATATAAAAGGCTGCGGAGGAGAAATTTTCATTGGTGACAAGAGCGACCCGGAGATAGTAAAGAAATATCTTAGCATGAGTAAGGCGGCCTTTAAGAGGGCGGCTGGAAAGCTTCTTAAAGAAGGTAGTATAGAAAAAACAGATAAAGGGTATAAATTTAAAAATGCGGGAGGCAGAAAATATGAATAAGAATCCAATAGTAACTTTTGAAATGGAAAGCGGCGGCAAGATTGAAATCGAGCTCTATGAAAATATAGCTCCAAACACAGTGAAAAACTTTATATCGCTAGTCGACAAGGGCTTTTACGACGGGCTGACATTTCACAGGGTAATCCCGGGCTTCATGATACAGGGCGGCTGCCCTCAGGGGACGGGTACGGGCGGTCCTGGATATACTATAAAGGGCGAATTCGGCATGAACGGATTTACCAATAACATGAAGCATGAAAGAGGCGTTATATCAATGGCAAGGGCGATGAGTCCAGATTCTGCGGGTTCCCAGTTCTTCATAATGGTTGCAAAGTCTCCGCATCTTGATGGACAGTATGCAGCCTTTGGCAGGGTAATAAGCGGGATGGAAGAGGCAGACAGGATTGTAGCGGTAGACAGGGACTATACGGACAAGCCTAATTCGCCGCAGAAGATTATGAAGGCAAGCGTTGAAAAATTCGGCGTTGAATATCTGGAACCGGAAAAAATATAGCAGGTAAAACTTCATGTAAAATTAAAACGGACGCGATTATTCGCGTCCGTTTTTAGATTGAGATATTTTTAGATTAGATATTTTTGTCAGCCAGATATTTGTTCGCATCTGCAACAAGCTCGTCTATGAGCTCCTTGACTGTGACTATCTTGTCTATCTTGTATACGTTTGAGCCCGAGAAAATCAGGCCGTGGTCAACATCGCCCTTGACAGAATTTATAAGCGCCAGGGATATGCAGTAAGGCGTACTTGCAGGGTTGCAAGGCTTAAGGCAGTTCCAGCATCTGCTTACAGGGATGTTTGAATTTTCAAGTGATTCAACAAATTTGTTTCTGATGGCTCTTCCGGGAAGGCCAACAGGACTTTTCACAAGCTGCACATCCTCCTTCTTGGCGTTTACATAGGCCATTTTGAAGTTGATGTGAGCGTCGCATTCCTCGGTGGCTACAAATCTTGTCCCCATTTGAACGCCTGATGCTCCCAGCATTATAAATTCGCCGATGTCGCTTCCGGTGAATATGCCGCCTGCGGCAATCACAGGTATCTTTCTGTTGAAAGTCTCTTCGTAAGGCTTTATAGATTCAAGCACATCAGTTACTATTTCCTTAAGGCTTGGAAGCGTCGGACTTGACAGGTCTTCAGCTGAGAAACCAAGGTGGCCTCCGGCCTCAGGGCCTTCAACTATTACAGCATCTGGTATGTAGTCGTATTTTTTAGTCCACATCTTGGTTATAGTAGCAGCTGCTTTCCCCGAAGAAACAATAGGGATTATCTTAGTGCAGGAATTCTTCACAAGCTCAGGCAGATTTGAAGGCAGCCCGGCTCCTGATATTATAACGTCGACTTTTTCTTTGACACATGCTAATACAGCTTCCTTGTAGTTGCTTGTGGCTACCATGATGTTAACTCCGAGTATGCCATTTGGAGAAAGGCTTCTTGCCTTTTTTATCTCATTTACAAGAGCTCGTATATTTGCTTCCTTAGGATTTATGTCAAAGTCATCTTCGCGATAACCAATTTGGACACTAGAAATAACTCCGACCGCACCTTCGTTTGCCACAGCTGCAGCCAGACTGGCACCAGAAACTCCGACTCCCATTCCACCTTGAATTATTGGGATTTTGACTATTAAGTCACCTAATTTTAAAGGTGAAAGATTCATTAAACTGACTCCTCCTACATTGTATATTTTGATAAATTAGTAGTTGATTTTAATACTAACCTATAAAGTGTATCTTACATATAATAATATGACAAAAAAGTGAATAATTCAACAAAATAAAATAGTCTGTCCATATCTTAATAGTATTTGATCGCCATGCGGAACAAAAATCGTTAAACTATGTTAAATAAAGTTGAGGCAAGGGTATAATTTAAAATATTATGTAGTTTCAGCGAATGAACATAGAAATTCTGCACGGGCATATACTCTGATGAAGTATTCTTGAAAGGAGAGCGGCTGTTGGATTTAATGGGGCTGAATATAGATAAATATGTGCAAGGGGGATCTTTGTGGCTTTTCTATTACCTGGCCGCAGTGAACGCGTCAGGCATTGCAGTCATGGGAATAGATAAGCTAAAGGCTAAGCGGAGGTACAGAAGGATTAGCGAAAGAAGCATTTTCACATTGGCGGCTGCAGGCGGAGCGCTAGGCGTGTGGATAGGAATGTCGCTTTTTCGTCACAAGACCAGGCATAAAAGCTTCTGCTTAGGCATACCGGCGCTTTTGATGTTGAATATTCTAGTGGTTTACCTGCTTTTGAATTTCGGCGTTTAGTGTACTGACACAAAGTCAATAGTGGGAAATGGCGAAAAAGAGGTGCGTTTTATGGAGATGAATATCCAGAAACTTTTAGATACCACTGTATATCTGGTTGCAGTATTTGATGGGGACAACAAGCTTATATTCTCAAACAGCACATTCAAGCAGTTTTTCAGGGGAGTCGAGGCTGCTGATGACATTATCAAAAACTTCAAGCTTGCAAAACGACTTATATGGGAAGAGGATATTGAGAATGGCGGGAAATACAGGACTATAGTAAAGTCGGATGAAAACGAGGACCACATATTTAAGTTTGAAGTAAGCAGCAGCGGTGAGTACAAGTTGGCTATAGGAATAAAACTCGACTACGAAGACATAATAAGGCTTGCGGAGGACATGCTCACAAAAAACTATGTAAAAATAGACGGCCTCAGCGACATAAGCATCGCAGCCAATACTAAAAACTTTGGCCTGGATGAAAATTTCTATGTGACTATAATGCTCAGCGATGATTTGGATATAAAAATGACAAGCGGCAATATAGGAGAATATTTTGCTGGTTCAAGCTACATTGGCATGCCGCTTGAACAGGCTTTCGGACCGGAATTTGCATTTGTGGTTTCTGAAAAGATCAAGATGCTCGATGCGTTCAAATATATAAGCTTTGACCTTATGGGCAAGCTGGTTGCCGTATCACGGCACGATGACAAGGGCTATGTGCTCAACATATATCCCTATTCGAAGGATGTCCATGACAAGTTTGCCGAGATACAAAGTCTCAAGGCTACTATAAAGAGGCTTGAAATGGAGCTTAACAACAAAAACAAGCTGATCAAGGTTCAAAAGATGATATTTGAAAACATCAAAACGATAGATGACATGACGAAGCTCTACAACAGGGCGCACTTTTACAGGACTATCGAAGGCGAGATAAGGAGGGCGAAGAAGCTGGAATATCCGCTCTCACTCATAATATTCAGCCTCGAAAACCTGAAGGAGATAAATCTGACCGCCGGAACGGAGTACGGCGATGAAGCCCTCAGAGAACTTGCAAATACAATCAAATCGCTTTTGAAGAGGGATTTTGAGATGGCCTTCAGGCTCAGCTCACATGAATTTGCTGTGATTTCACTGAACACAAGCCCGCAGGAGGCGTTTATGAGATTCAGGGAAGCCCAGGATGTCACCCTCGACGAAATGAAGCTGGACGTTGAATTCAGGATAATACAAATTGACCTTGCCATGGATGCGGAAAGCATAACAGCCTACATAAATGAAAACACGCATTCCATGTAGACTTACGCATTTGATCTGTCAAAGCAGTGCAAAATTCATTGACTATGGGAAGCGGCTGTGTTAATATGGATTAAATGAATAGGAGCCTTTAATTACGGTACAGAGAGACCGGGAAGGTAATAAATGCAGTGCACTGCCCGCTTGGCGGATGCATATTATTTCAGGTATAATTCTGCCTTCCCGCTTGGGAAGGCATTTTTTATTCTTTAATTTAGTTCCGAGAAGCTAAAAAGGGGGCGGTTTTATGTTAAAAGGTAAACACCTAATCGATTTGAACGAATTTACAACAGACGAGGTTGATGAAATATTGGAGCTTGCGGACAAGATGGTCAAAAACCCTCTTGACTACTGCGAGATAGCAAAGGGCAGGATACTTGCAACGCTTTTTTTCGAGCCCAGCACAAGGACAAGACTCAGCTTTGAAGCTGCAATGCTAAGGCTTGGAGGGCAGATAATCGGATTTTCAAGCCCTGACGCGTCATCCACATCAAAGGGAGAGAGTCTTTCCGACACGCTAAGAACAGTGGCTGCATATGCAGACATAATAGCAATGAGACACCCTAAAGAAGGGGCCCCAAGGCTTGGCGCCAAATTCATAGACGCACCCATAATAAACGCCGGAGACGGTGGACATCAGCACCCGACCCAGACACTTACAGATATGCTTACTATAAAAAGTATTAAGGGAACTGTTTCAGGCCTTACAATAGGCGTGTGCGGCGACCTTAAATTCGGAAGGACTGTACACTCACTTATAAAAGCATTTTCAAGATACCCGGGCAACAAATTTATACTTATATCACCACAGGAGCTCAAAATCCCTCAGTATATAAAAACTCAGGTGCTCGAAAAAAACAATATTGAATTCATTGAGACTGAAAAGATTGACGAAGTCATGGGAGATCTGGACATACTATACATGACAAGAGTACAAAAAGAGAGGTTCTTCAACGAAGAGGACTATATAAGGCTCAAGGACAGCTATATACTAGACAGGGACAAGATGGCTATGGCCAAGGAAGACATGATTGTGCTTCACCCGCTGCCAAGGGTAAATGAGATATCGTATGAGGTCGACGAAGACGAGAGGGCCTGCTACTTCAAGCAGGTGGAGTATGGAATGTATGCCAGGATGGCGCTAATTGCCAAACTATTGGGGGTTGATAAATAATGCTTGTAGTTGAAGGTGTAAAAAACGGTATAGTGATTGACCATATAAAGGCTGGAAAAGGGATAGAGGTTTTCAACCTTCTCAACTTGGGAGAGGCGGATTTCCATGTGGCCCTGATAATAAACGCTCAAAGCAAGAGGCTTGGCAAAAAGGACATGATAAAGGTGGATAATGTCATGGATCTGAATCTGGATCTGCTGGGGCTTTTCGATCCCAATATAACAATAAATGTTATAGAAAATGAAAAGGTTACTTCAAAAATAAATTTAAAGCTGCCTCAAAGGGTAAAGAATATAATAAAATGTAAAAACCCGCGCTGCATAACGAGCATCGAACCTTACATCGAGAACGAGTTTGAACTGCTTGATCAGGAAAGCTGCGAATACAGGTGCGTGTATTGTGACGAAATTTATAAGATAGAAAAGTAGGGGTGAAAAGCTTGGAGCTGCTAATTAAAAATGCCAGGATTGTAGACCACGCGCAAGATTTCATTGGAGACATATACATCAAAGACGGGATTATAAATGAAGTTGGAAGAGACATATCAGAAAAAGGCTGCAGAGTTTTCGATGCCTTGGGAATCGTAGTAATGCCTGCATTCACAGATCTTCACGTCCACTTCAGGGAGCCGGGATTTACCTACAAGGAGGACATAGAAAGCGGCAGCCGCGCCGCTGCAAGAGGCGGCTACACCACGGTAAATCTAATGGCCAACACAAATCCGCCCTGCAGCAGCATGGACATAGTCAACCAGGTCATGGAGAGGGTGGGCAGCGTAGGCCTTGTCGACGCATTCCAGTGCGTGAGCATAACAAGCGGAATGCAGGGAGATGAAATATCGCACCTGGACTTAATAACGGAGCCTGTAAAATGCTTATCAGACGATGGCAAGGGAGTTGCCAGCTCTGGGCTTATGCTCAAGGCCATGCAAAAGTGCAAAGAAAAAGGCCTGGTCATAATGTCTCATGCGGAGGATGCGAGCATATCCAAGGATGATTACAGACTCGCCGAGAACCTTATGACATGGAGAGATTTGCAGCTCTGCAGAGAGAGTGGAGCCCATCTCCACATGTGCCACGTAAGCACGAAGGAAGCAATAGATTATATCACGCAGGCAAAGCTCGAAGGACTTAATGTCACATGTGAGGTCGCGCCGCACCACATATATGCGACAGACTCATTGGACTACAAAGTCAATCCGCCTTTTAGAAAGATGTCAGACATAGAGGCCATAATAGCTGCAATAAAGCTGGGAATAGTAGACGCCATAGCAACTGACCATGCGCCTCACACGAGTGAAGACAAGCGGCAAGGCGCACCGGGAATATCAGGCATTGAAACGTCATTCCCATTATGTTATACAAGCCTTGTAAAAAAAGGGCATATTGACCTTTGCAAGCTTTCGGATATAATGTCAAGGAGACCTGCAGAAATACTTGGAATAAACAAGGGCAGAATAGGAGTTGGCTGCGAGGCGGACCTTGTGATTGTCGACATTGAAGATTGTTATGAGATAGATCCTCAAAAATTCGCATCAAAGGGCAAGAACACTCCATTTGCAGGAGACAAGGTGTACGGCAAGGTGCTGATAACATTCAAATCCGGCAGGATTGTTTACGATTACAAAGACGAATAGACAGGGGCGATAAAAATGATAATAGACAAGCTTTATGAGCAGGTGGAGAGCAAGGGCAATTCATGCGTGGGTCTGGACACAGACATAAGCTACATACCAAAAGGACTAATGAGCCTGCACGCAAACTTTGAAGATGCTATATTCGAATATAACAGAAGGATAATAGACGCCACTTTGGATGTGACATCATGCTACAAGCTTCAGATTGCATACTATGAAGCATACGGAATAAAAGGGCTAATGGCCTACAAGAAGACTCTAGAATACATCAAGAGCAAGGGAGCCGTATCAATAGGCGACATAAAAAGAGGCGACATTTCAAAGACTGCCGAGATGTATGCCAAGGCGCATTTCGAGGGCGATTTCGAGACAGACTTCATAACGCTCAGCCCGTACATGGGAATGGACAGCATAGAACCGTACATCCCTTACATGAAGGAAAAGAATAAAGGCGTGTTCGTGCTGCTTAGAACTTCTAATCCAGGAGCCAAGGACATACAATATATACAGACACAAAGCGGCGACAGGGTGTACGACCAGGTGGGCGAGATGATAGCCAGTATGGGCAAGCAGGTAATGGGCGAGTGCGGCTACAGCTCAATAGGAGCAGTCGTGGGATGCACACACGCTGAGGAAGGCGAGAAGATAAGGTCCAAATTCAGCGACACATTCTTCCTGATACCCGGATACGGTGCCCAGGGCGGCAAGGGTGACGACGTGAAGGTATACCTAAGGGATGGCAACGGAGGAGTAGTAAACTCATCAAGAGGAATACTCCTGGCATACAAGGGTAAGGAAGACGGGGAAAGAAGATTCGACGAGTATGCAAGAGAAGAAGTTATACGGATGAACAAGGATCTTAGGGGGTAGTCATGAAATCAAAATATGTAGAAGCGGCAGTATACAAGAATGAGCAGATTTCAGACTGCGTCTTCAGACTCAGCGTAAAGGGCAGCTTTGATGTGAAGCCGGGGCAGTTTTTCATGCTGAGGGCATGGGGCCAGGAACCGTTGCTTTCAAGGCCCATAAGCGTGCATGATGTTGATGACGAAAAGATTACATTCCTCTACCATGTTGTGGGAAGGGGCACTCAGATCTTTTCAAAGCTAAGGGAAGGTGACGATATAAGCCTACTAGGGCCTCTGGGCAACGGCTTTGAATTGGACATGCTTAAAGGCAAGGTTGCGCTCGTTGGGGGCGGAATAGGCGTAGCGCCTCTCAACTACCTCTACAAGAAGCTTTCGATGAATGAAGGTGTGGAAGTCAGCTTTCATGCGGGATACAGAAGCCAGCCCTTTGGACTTGAATGCATACAGGGCTCATGCAGCCTTCTGAATATTGCAACTGAAGATGCCTGCGTGGGCGAGAAGGGCTATATAATAGATTATTTCGAGCCTAAGCTTTACGATATCGTAGTATGCTGCGGACCAGAGATAATGATGTCGAAGCTGATAAAAAAATGCGAGGCTGCGGGAGTGCCGATACTGGTGTCGATGGAGAAGAAAATGGCATGCGGCATAGGAGCGTGCCTTGTATGCACATGCAAAACAAAGGATGGAAACAAGAGGAGCTGCGCTGACGGCCCTGTTTTCCTGGGAAGCGAGCTGATATTAAATGACTAGTGTGAATATATGTGGAGTTGAACTCAAGAATCCGGTTATAGCAGCATCGGGAACCTTCGGATTCGGCGGAGAATTTTCCGATTATTTCGATGTGTCAAGACTCGGGGGCATATCGTCCAAAGGCCTCACGCTTGCCCCGAAGCAGGGGAATGACGGCGTAAGAATGCACGAGGTCAGAAGCGGCATGATGAACAGTGTAGGACTTCAAAATCCAGGCGTAGAGGCCTTCATAAAAGACGAGCTGCCTCAGATGGAAAAAATGAATACGGCCGTAATAGCAAACCTGGGCGGCTCTACCATAGAAGACTATGTGAGGGCTGCGGTGATGCTCGACAAGAGCAGCATAGACATTCTCGAGCTCAACATATCATGCCCCAATGTAAAAGAGGGCGGCATGGCCTTCGGAATAAAATCATGCGTGGCATACGAGATTGTAGGTGAAGTCAGGAAGGCCACAAGTAAGCCTCTAATGGTGAAGCTCTCGCCTAACGCCGAGGACATATGCGACATGGCAATAAACTGCTGCAAGGCTGGTGCTGATGCCATATCGCTTGTGAATACATTCAAAGGCATTGCAATAGACATAAAGAGCAGAAAACCGGTTTTTGAAAATATTTCGGCCGGCGTTTCAGGACCTGCAATAAAGCCAATGGCCCTTAGAATGGTATATGAGGTATGCGGCTGCGTGGACGTGCCGGTAGTCGGCATGGGCGGAATATCAACATATGAAGACGCCATAGAATTCATTATGGCCGGCTCGCATGCAATCCAGGTTGGAACGGCCAACTTCATAAAGCCCGACATATGCGTGGACATAATAGAAGGAATAGAAGCCTTCATGGCAAGGGAAGGCATAAAGAGCCTTGAAGAGATCAGAGGCATAATAAAATAACGTTGCGAGGAGAGAATCTAATGAATTCGACTGAAAATATGGTATTGGAAGAACTAAGGGCGTCAGAGGCTCTGCTGGAAGGACATTTTCTTTTGTCTTCAGGAAAGCACAGCAACAAGTACTGCCAGTGCGCAAAGCTGCTTCAGTATCCGCAGAGAGCTGAAAAGGTGGTCTCTGTAGTAGCAGAGCAGCTCAAGGATGTTGATTTTGACATGGTAGTAGGACCGGCAATGGGCGGAATAGTAGTGGCCTACGAGCTTGCAAGACAAGTCAAAAAGCCAGGCATATTCACAGAAAGAGTTGACGGCGAAATGGCTCTTAGAAGGGGCTTTGAAATAAAGCCGGGACAAAAGGTCATAATATCAGAGGACGTCATAACTACAGGCAAGTCATCGCTCGAGGTTGTAAAGCTGATAGAGAGTATGGGAGCGCAGGTAGTGGCTCTATGCGCCATAGTAGACAGGACAGGCGAAGGCGCAAGCATGCCGTTTCCTGTATACAGCGCAATAAGGCTTGAATTTGAAACATACGACAGCGCAGAATGCCCAATGTGCAAGCAGGGCATAGAGTACGTAAAGCCGGGCAGCAGGAATATTAAGTAGCAGAAGGCTATAAAAATTTTAAAAACACAAAATAAAAGCAAAAAGTATGGCAACAACGCCAGCCTTTTTGCTTTTTTATTTTGGAACCATTTATATTTTCAGCTCGCCGAGCACCTCTCCGGAAAGAATGTCTATGAGCCTTATGTTTGAATCCTCTATTATTGCAACCGAGTGAGAGGAGTCTTTAGGCAGCGATGTGCTTCCCGGATTAAGTACCACCAGGCCTTCATCCCTTCTAAGCTCCTTTATGTGTGTGTGGCCGTAAACAAAAAGATTGAAGCCGCATCTTTTCGCGTAGGCAACAGTGTCATCCAAAGGCTCCTTGTAGCCGTGGCACACCATCATCTTGATACCGCCAACGTGCATTACAATATAAGGAGACTGTATCGGATGGCTTATTACCATCTGGTCGACATCTCCGTCGCAGTTCCCGGATACAAAAAATATGTTGCTCAGGCTGTTTAGCTTTTCGACAACATCCTTTGGCGAGTATCCTTCAGGCAGCGGATTCCGGGGCCCATGATAGAGTATGTCGCCGGCGTGTATAATGTAGTCGCAGCTGCCTATGGCTTCAAGAGCTTTGTTAAGGTAATACAGACTTCCATGCGTATCGCTTATTATTCCGATTTTCATTATATGCCTCCTACAGGAATTTTTCCTTTACTTTTGACCAGAATTCGTAGTTGCGCAGCCTTAGAAAGCGCACTGTCATATCTGAGGTGGTCACTGAGATTTTATTTATTTCTGTACGCTTGAACTCTATACCGTCAGATACAAGTAGAAGCGAGTTTTCGAATGTGTCTTCAGAAATTATTTCAATAACTGAAGCTTCAGGCAGCACTATGCTAGAGGTGAATGATCTGTAAGCCGTTGTGTTTATAGGCGCAAGAGGCGTCACCTGAATCAGGTTCAGGCTCGGATCGACAATGCTTCCTCCTGCCGAGTAGTTGTAAGCTGTTGAACCGCTGGGTGTTGATACAATAAGTCCGTCGCCGCTGAATTTTTCTATAAAATTACCGTTCACGCTTATGTTAAGATGTACAGTCCTGGACATTCCGCTTTTTATTACAATCTCATTAAGTCCCAGTATGCTGGATGTGTTTTCTGATGTATGCACTACTGCCTGTATGGGTCTTGCCTTTTGGATGAAAAAATCTCCGCGCAGATAGGCATGTATAAATTCTTCTATTTCATTAGGATGTATCTCCTGGAAAAAGCCGAGATGACCAGTGTTTATTCCTACCAGCGGTATTTTGGGAAAGTTATATTTATGCAGGGTGTTTAGGAAAGAGCCGTCTCCGCCTATGCATATTATAAGCTCTGCCCTGGCGTCGAAATCGTCAGGTACGACAAATCCGTATGATTCAAGTGCATGCTTCAATTTTGGCAGAAGTTCAAGCGAGTAAGGCTGCTCATTAGTCGATATGTATATTATCCGTTTCAATTCAATGCCGCACCTCTCTTTTTATGAATATCGTATGATTAATTATAACATAAAATGGATTCGAATTTAGAAAATATCACTTAAATAAGCTATTGGAAAAAGGGAAGGACTGTGAGACAATATTGTATGAATAACATTCAAAGGATGGTGCAGTTTGATTAACAGAGAAAAGCAAAGGCATAACCTTATAACTTATAAATGCACGGAGCACGGCATAACCCTAAGAGAAGTGCTCGAAGACAGGCTGAGCATGTCCTCCAGGTTCATATCTGGCCTTAAGAGGGAGAAAAGCGTGTTTGTAAACAGGAAGGCCAGAAAATTCGACTACAGGCTTGAAGAGGGTGACATCATTGAGATACGCATAAACGAGGAACCCAGCGAATTCAAGCCTGAGGACATAGATCTCCAGGTGGTTTACGAGGATTTCGACATATTAGTTGTCGACAAGCCGCCTTACATGGTGGTTCACCCGACAAAGAGCCACGACGAGTCGACTCTTGCAAATGCAGCAGCCTACTATTTCAAAAGCAGGAACGAGAAGATGAAGATCAGATTCGTCAACAGACTCGATATGAACACATCAGGTCTTGTAGTGATTGCCAAGAACCCGTATGCGCATCATATCATTTCTGAAGACATGGCTAAGGACCAGGTTGAAAAAAAATACCTTGCAATAGTCAAGGGAATACCTGAAAGTGAAGAGGGCACAATAGACATACCTATATATAGGCCCACAGAGGACAGTATAAAAAGGACGGCAGACTCCAGAGGGCAAAGTGCAGTTACGCATTACAAGATAAGAGAAAGGCTTGAAGATGCGGCTCTGCTTGAGGTTAGAATTGAAACGGGGAGAACGCATCAGATACGGGTTCATCTAAGTCACATAGGGCTCCCGATAATAGGTGACGAGCTCTACGGGTATGTGGATGAGAGCCTCATAAAAAGGCAGGCTCTGCACGCCTGCGGTCTGGAGCTCCTGCAGCCGAGACTCAGGGAGAGAATAGAGCTTCAGGCCGGGTTGCCCTCCGACTTTGTGAGCCTCATTGAAAAATTGAAATCAAAGTAAAAAAAGAGAGGATTATTTAATCCTCTCTTTCTCCTTATAACTACATATGTTCTTCGATGTATTCGCAGATTTGCTTTATTGTCTTGAAGTTTTCAGCGTCCTCATCAGGAACTTCAATATCGAACTCATCTTCAATAGCCATGACTATTTCAACAGCGTCAAGAGAGTCAGCTTCAAGGTCTTCTATAAGCGAAGTCTGCATTCCTATATCATCAACTTCATCAATCCCTAATTGATCGGCAACAATAGTTTTCACTTTTTCAAATATCATAAGTATATAACCTCCACGAATAATAGTTTCTTTGATTTTTCATATAGTAGTTTAATATACCAGCAGACATTTTTCAATACGTAATAACGAAATAAATAATTAAAATATTAGCCATGCAATTTATGGTATAATTATTGAAAAAATTGGAGATGTACAATGGATATTTTACATAAAATAAATAAAGCAAGATTTGTGACAACGTTTCCAAGTAATGCTTGCAGAGTTGCAGCCAGGGTATTAAACTATAGATGGACAAATCCAAATATATAAAAAATAAAGTGAGGGGAAATTATGGCCATTACAATAAAAGATGTTGCGAAAAGATCGGGGGTTTCAATCTCGACAGTCTCGCGTGTTATTAACAATTCCAAGCCAGTAAGCAGTGATATAAGACAACGGGTAATGGCTGTAATTGATGAGACAGGGTATGTTCCAAACACTGTAGCAAGAAGCCTTGTCACGAAGAAAAGCCAGGTAATAGGTGTAATAGTCCCTGACATGTCCAATATATTCATAGGGGAGCTGCTAAACGGTATAGAGGAAGTAGGAAAAATGTACGGCTACGACATACTGCTTTGCAACAGCTACGGCGGCGCCGAGGAGGAGCTTAGATATATAAATCTGCTCCAGTCAAAGCAGGTGGCAGGGATAATATTCGTGTCGTGGAGAATTGAAGACAAACATGTCCAAACGATAAAAAACACGGGTCTGCCGTGCGTATATATAAGCAAGAATGCCAAGGATTTCGATGTCTACTCAGTCGGAATAGACTACTACAAGGCGGCCTACGAAATGACAAACTACCTTGTTTCTAAAGGGCACAAAAGCATAGCATTCCTAAGAAGCAGGTTCGAATACACAAACGAAGAGTCCGACAGATTCAACGCTTTCAAAAATGCTCTCGATGAGCACGGCCTTAAGATTGATTACGATATGGTAAAGGCTGGTCACATAACAAGCGAATCGGGATACAACATGATGTGCGAGATACTCGACTCTGGAAAGCGCCCTGATGCTGTTTTCGCCACAAACGACGAGACAGCGGCAGGAGCCATCAACTGCATACTCGACAGGGGCCTTAGGGTACCCGAGGACATATCGGTTGCAGGCTTTGACGATACAAGGGTGGCCACGCTCATAAGACCTACGGTTACAACGATAAGGCAACCGATATACGACATTGGGGCGGTATCTATAAGGATGATAATAAAGATGATAAAAAAAGAAACTATCGATGCAAAAGTTGTAGACCTTCCATATGAGCTCGTAGAGAGAAAAAGTGTAAAGTAAGCAGCATTAGAGGTGAAAGTCTTGGTTCAGGATTATAAAACCTTGCACGGACGCGGCGAGGATGAAATAGAAATCGAAAAATCAGTATTCATAGGGCACTCTGCGCCCGTAGCCTCGGAGGATGAGGCCAGAGCTTTCATAGAAGCCGTAAGGCAAATGCACAAGGAAGCCACCCACAATGTATGGGCCTATACAATAGGGATGAATATGGAGATACAAAGATATAGCGATGACGGCGAGCCCAAAGGTACGGCAGGCATACCGGTGCTTGAGGTCATGAAGAAAGAAGAACTCAGAAATGTTGCAGTTGTGGTTACAAGGTATTACGGCGGCGTGAAGCTCGGTGCAGGAGGCCTTGTAAGGGCCTACACCAAGGGAGCAAAGATAGCCCTTGATTCGGGTCGAATAGTCACAAAACAGCTCTATAAGGAGCTGTTTATAAGTGTTGAATACCACCAGCTGGGCAAGCTTCAAAATGAGTTTTCAAACAGAGGCTTCATAATAAAGGATATTGAATATGCTGAAAATGTCAGGCTTACTATATATGCGCCGAGCGAGCAGCTGGCGGACATTAAAAAGCTTGCAACAGACATTACAAGCGCTGCTGCCCAGCTTGAAGAAGGCGAGAACTTCTACCTTTCATACGACGTCAGCGGTAATGTCATATTAGACTAGGAGCAATATATTTGTGCTGGGAGGATATCATGGGGAAAATAGAGCAGAACAAAAGCAAAATGCTTGGAATGAAAAAATGGGCAGTAGTGGGTGTGACGCAGGACGAGTCAAGGTTCGGCTATAAAATCTACAAGCTGATGAAATCCAAAGGCTACAGCGTATATGGCGTAAATCCAAAGTATAGCGAGGTAGACGGAGACAAGGTGTATGGATCACTCAGAGATTTGCCGGAGAGCGTCGAGTGCGTAGACGTTATAGTAAATCCTGGAGTTGCGCTCAGGCTGCTGGATGAAATCAGTGAGCTTGGGATAAAGCATGTGTGGTTTCAGCCGGGTTCGTATGACGATGATGTCATACAAAAGGCAGAAGAGCTGGGACTTGATATAGTTTACGATTATTGCGTATACGCCGAGATTTTATAGCGGCGGATGCAGCAAAGCTTTTATATATAGGGAGTGAACACTATGCTTACGGTTGAACAAAAAATTGAGAAAACAGTGGAATGGCTAAGAGAAAAGGTCGAAGAATCCAGGACTAGCGGCATATTGGTAGGCCTTTCAGGAGGAATAGACTCGGCGGTAGTAGCCTTCCTTATAAAAAAGGCTTTTCCAAACGACTCGCTCGGAGTGATAATGCCCATAAAAAGCAGTGAAACAGACAGGGAGCATGCTCTTGAGCTTGTGGAGAGCTGCGGCATAGACCACATGGAGATTGATCTTACAGCCGTGCAGGACTCGGTTCTGGGAAGCGTATTCACAAAACTCCAGGATATGGGGAAATACAAAGAGCACAACGCCAGGATTTCAGACGCGAATCTAAGGGCCAGGCTGAGGATGAGCACGCTTTATACAGTTGCAAACAACCTCAACTACCTTGTGGCAGGAACGGACAACGCGGCAGAGGTTTACACCGGATACTTCACAAAATACGGGGACGGCGGTGTGGACATACTCCCGATATCCAATATTCTCAAAAGGGAAGTCTACGAATGGGCCAGGACTTTGGGAGTGCCTGCAAGCATAATAGAAAAGGCGCCTTCCGCGGGGCTCTGGGAAGGGCAGACTGACGAAAACGAGATGGGCACGACATACGACATGATAGACGATCTGCTTGAAGGAAAGCAAGTGCCTCAAGAGGACAGGGAGATCATAGAAAGGCTTCATGCCAGGTCTGAGCACAAGAGGAACATGCCTCCAAAGCCGCCTGTGTTTTAAGCATATTTACTGAAGTAGATTTTCGTGTTAAAATTAAATGTTTTTAATTATAATAAATGCAATTAAATGCCAAATATTTGAACGACATAATCGTACAGACAAGTAAGGAGTGGAAGTATGGGACGTATTGGAAACATTGTACAAAGAAAAGGTAAGCAGGATGCAAAAAAAGCTCAGATATTCACAAAATTCGGAAGACTTATATCTGTAGCGGCAAGAGAAGGCGGAGCAGACCCTGAATACAACTTCGCTCTCAAGAACGCCATAGAAAAGGCTAAAGAAATGAACATGCCCAACGACAACATAGACAGGGCCATTAAAAAAGGCGCCGGCTCTTCGGAGGGCGAAAACTATGAAACGGTTGTTTACGAAGGCTATGGCCCGGGAGGCGTTGCTGTAATAATAGAGGCGCTTACCGACAACAAAAACAGGACTGCCGGAAACGTGAGATACTATCTTGACAAGAACGGCGGAAATCTTGGAACAAGCGGCTGCGTGAGCTTCATGTTCGACAGGAAGGGCCAGATAATAATAGAGGCGGCTGACGGGGTTTCAGAGGACGACATCATGGAGGTTGCTCTCGAGTCAGGCGCAGAGGACGTAATAGCTGAAGAGGACGGCTTTGTTGTGCTGACTTCTCCGGAGGATTTCCTGGGAGTCAAGGAAGCCCTTTCAAATGCGGGATACGCGCTTGTTGACGCTGATGTGAAAATGCTTCCGCAGACAATTGCCAAGCTTGAGGGCGACAGCGTTACCAAGATGGAGAAGATGCTCGACATGCTCGAGGACGATGATGATGTGCAGCAGGTGCACCACAACTGGGAACAGGACTAGATGATTTTGCAGATTGAGTAAATTTGTGTTTACAGCAATACAGGCAAGGTATATATTGACTAGAACATAAAGCACATCCTATCTTAATAAGTAGGATGTGCTTTTTTAATAAAAATATGCAAAAAGGATGTGACGATAATGATGTCTATGGGACTTATTGCTTTGATAGTTGTCGTAATCGTAGCAGTTGCAGTTTATCTGGCGCGAGGCGGAGACTAGGCAACTTGCCGGATTAAAAAACAAAGAAATTCAACCGTATTGACTGTTAAAATTAATATAAAGCGTGTAAATTGGCAATGAAATTAACTATAATTACGAAAACAGCTAATGTAATGCATGTAACTTTATCCTTGGCGATGTTAATATTATCAAAGACAAGCAAATGACATGAAATCATTAATAGAGACAATATAAAAGGAGGGCATGTATTATGAAGTCTTCGAGTTTACAGCGTGCTGAAATTGAAAGGATTTACGGAAAGATAAGCCCATTTGAGCTAAAGGACAAGCTGATAAGCCTGGCGGAAGCATCAAAGGAAAGCGGGGCCCATTCCTTGCTTGACGCAGGCAGGGGAAACCCAAACTGGACAGCTGCCACGCCAAGAGAGGCATTTTTCACATTCGGACAATTTGCTGTGGAAGAGACGCGCAGAGCATGGAAAGAGACTGACCTTGCAGGAATGCCGCAAAAGAGGGGCATAGCAGAGCGTTTTTACAGCTATATTGAAAAAAATAGCGCGGCTCCGGGAGCGAAGCTTTTAAAGGGAATCATAGATTATGGCATAAATGAAAAAGGTTTTGAGCCCGATGCATGGGTGCACGAGCTGGCTGATGGCATAATAGGAGACAACTATCCCGTGCCTGACAGAATGCTCGTACACGTGGAAAAGATAGTGCACGACTACCTGATGCAGGAGATGTGCTACAACAGGCATCACAGCGGCAAATTCAGCATATTTGCAGTTGAAGGCGCTACAGCGGCAATGTGCTATATATTCGACACTCTAATAGCCAACAATATATTGTCTCAGCGTGACAAGATTGCTATAATGACACCTATATTCACGCCATACCTTGAAATACCTCACTTGCCTCGATATAATTTCGAAGTTGTGGAGCTCGTTGCAAGCGAGACGGATGCAAACGGGGAGCACGTATGGCAGTATCCGCAGTCTGAAATCGACAAGCTGAAGGATCCGTCGATAAAGGCGCTGTTCATAGTCAATCCTAGCAACCCGCCGTCGATAGCCATAAGGCCTCAGACAATAGCGCAGCTTTCAGAGGTCATAAAAAGCCATAACCCGGACCTTATGATAATATCTGATGACGTCTATGGCACTTTTGTGGATGATTTCCACTCGCTCATGGCCGACCTGCCATACAACACTATAGGGGTATATTCGTATTCGAAGTATTTCGGAGTCACAGGCTGGAGGCTCGGGACTATTGCGCTCTACGAGGACAATGTATTTGACAAGCTCTTAGGGGAGCTTTCGGATGACAAGAAGGAAAGGGCCAGAAGAAGATACTCTGCGCTTTCGACAAATCCGCACGAGATAAAGTTCATAGACAGGATTGTTGCTGACAGCAGGCAGGTGGCGCTTAATCACACTGCAGGACTTTCCACGCCGCAGCAGGTTCAGATGGCATTCTTTTCGGCGTTTGCCCTGCTTGACAAGGAGAACAACTACAAGAACCTTACAAAGGATATATGCCGCCGCAGACAGAAGCTCCTGTTTGACGGGCTTGGCATGGAGGTAAGAAAGGACAGCTTTGATGCGGCGTACTACACGCAGTTCGATTTGCTGCAATGGGCCGAGCAACACTACGGAGAGGGCTTTGCCGGCTACCTTGAGGAGAACTACAAGCCTTACGACGTGCTGCTCATGCTTGCAGAGGAATCCTCGATAGTCCTGCTGAGCGGAGGCGGATTCCACGGGCCTGAGTGGTCCATTAGAATATCGCTGGCCAACCTTAGCGACGAGTCCTATTCAAAGATTGGAGAGGTGCTTAGAAGGATACTCGAGAGGCTTGTGGAGTCATGGAAAAACGGTACAAAATAAAGGCATGAAATAAAAAGGACCAGACGGTCCTTTTTTATTTTGCAGCTATATATTATAATTATATAGAATATATGTTTGGAGGTCGCCATGTACAATTACATAAAGGGCAGAGTTGAGGACATAAGCGAAGGTTTCGTGGTTTTAGAAAGCAGCGGAATAGGTTATAATATAAATGCCACTTTCGGGACAATTTCAAGACTCTCTTTGGGAGAAGAAATAAAGCTGCACGTAAAGCTCATAGTCAGAGAGGACGAGATGAGTATATACGGTTTTGGGACAAGGGATGAAAAGGAAATGTTCGAGCTGCTTATAGGGGTATCGAGCATCGGGCCAAGGTCCGCCATAAACATACTCTCGTTTCCGGAGTCAGGCAGCATCGCGGGATATATAATGAATGCGGACATAAGGTCGCTCTCGAAGTTTCCCGGCGTAGGGAAAAAAACCGCGGAGAGGATAGTCTTAGAGCTCAGGGACAAGCTCAGTAAGCGCGGATGGACAGAGCAGGAGTGCGCTTTAAGTGAAATTCCAGAGCATAGCGAGCTGGATGAGGCGGTCCAGGCGCTTGCGGCGCTCGGATACAGTGAAAGCGAGGCCAGGGCCGCGGCTGCAAAGGCGGCGGAAACTGCCCAGGGCACGCAGGAGCTCATTAAACTATCGTTCAAATATCTGGCTAGATAGAAAGAGGTATTATAATGCTCAATTATGAAAACAGAATGATTACATCTGGGTTAAAGCCTGAGGATTTCGACATAGAAAACAGTCTCAGACCGAAAACTCTGGGCGACTATCTGGGGCAGGAGAAGGTAAAGCAGCAGCTTGACATATTCATACAGGCTGCAAGGCACAGGAGCGAGCAGCTCGACCATGTGCTTTTGTACGGACCGCCGGGACTGGGCAAGACAACGCTTTCGAACATAATAGCCAGCGAGATGGGCGTGGCAATCAAGATAACATCGGGACCCGCCATTGAAAAGGCCGGAGATCTTGCGGCCGTGCTTACCGGGCTTTCGGAGAATGATGTGCTCTTTATTGACGAGATACACAGGATAAACAGGAGCATAGAGGAAGTCCTGTATCCTGCGATGGAGGATTTTTGCATAGACATAATGATAGGCAAAGGCCCTTCAGCAAAGTCAATAAGGCTTGACCTGCCAAAATTCACGCTCATAGGCGCCACAACCAGGGCGGGCATGCTGACATCGCCGCTTCGCGATAGATTCGGTGTTATTTGCAAGCTGGATATATACAGTGACGAGGAGCTCTGCGGCATAATTAAAAGATCAGCAGGCATACTAGGAGTGGACATAGATGAAAACGGAACTGCCGAGATTTCAAGAAGATCCAGAGGTACGCCACGGATTGCCAACAGGCTCCTCAAAAGGGTAAGGGACTACGCTCAGGTTGTAAAGGACGGACGAATCGATGAAGAGACGGCAAGAGAAGCCCTCGAGCTGCTTGAGATAGACAGGCTCGGACTTGACGATATCGACAAGAGAGTAATACTTGCGATAATACAAAAATTCGACGGAGGTCCTGTAGGGCTTGACACAATGGCGGCGGCCGTGAACGAGGACAGGAACACTATAGAGGACGTCATAGAGCCTTACCTGATTCAAAAGGGCCTCCTCACAAGAGGCCCCAGAGGCAGGAGCGCAACCAGGAACGCCTACGAGCATTTCAACATAGAGGCCAAATAGGCGCTGCATGGAAGGTGATTGTTTTGCTTGGCAAGAATTTGATTTTGATGGGGATTGTCCTTATTGTAATAGGCGTATTATTTACTTTGGGAAGCCGCCTTGGCATAGGCAGGCTCCCGGGAGACATATTCATAAAAAAAGGCAACATGACCTTTTATTTTCCTGTTGTGACGTCAATAGTCATAAGTATAGTGCTTACTTTGATATTAAATCTTTTTAGAAAATAGGAGGTAGACAAATGTCAAAAAAGATTGTCAAGGCGGCCTGTGCGGCTTTTTTAGCGCTGGCCTTGGCGGTAGTTTCAGCGGAAGGGGCTGCATATGCGGCGACAAGGCAGTCGGTGCCCGAATACATAAATGTAGGCCTTAGATTTGGATCCACGGCTGCGCAAACTGTAAGCCTTAGCTCGCAGGATGAGCTCCAGGCCGCGAAAACAGGAGGCGGCAAGCTGGCGGACCTTGGGGAAGAGCAGGTGGCGCTTGTAAAAGACACTGCGCCATACCATATTGAACTGGACGAGAGTTTCGGCAGCTACAGCGAGGCTGTCCGCGAGCTGCAGGATATGGACATTGAAGAAGGCTATGCCTATTATGATGGCAGCTGGAAGGTGTACATAGGCAGCTATGCCGGCAGAGACGATGCCGATGCATACGCCCAGGAGCTTAAAGATCAATTCGAGGGAGAATACGCTTTTGAAGCCGCAGCCTCACAGGGCAAGAATATAAACGTGACAGCTGGAAGCGGAGATATAATAATGTCCTACGACTCCTCGGAAGGCGTCCAAATAGAGAGCACCTCAGGCTATCCGGTTTCTGTTGACGGCAAGCGCTACAGGGGAGCCATAATATGCAAGAGGCTCTCAACAGGCGACATGACAGTCATAAACAGGGTCAGGCTTGAGGAGTATTTGTATGGTGTTGTGCCGAAGGAGATGTCGGGAAGCTGGCCGCTAGAGGCTCTAAAGGCGCAGGCCATAGCAGCAAGGAACTACACGGCAATAAGTCTGGGCAAGCACTCGAGCCAGGGCTTCGACATATGCAATACCACGGACTGCCAGGTGTATGGGGGCTATGACTCAGAGGCCAAAAATTCAAATGCGGCTGTCGATTCCACGGCCGGCAGGTTAATGACATATGACGGAAGCCTTGTGCAGGCGTTCTACCATTCAAACAGCGGAGGAATGACTGAAAACTCAGAAAATGTCTGGTCGGCCAAGCTCCCGTATCTAAGGGGTGTAAGTGACGAATTTTCTCTGGGAGCTCCCAACGATACATGGACAGTTGCGCTTTCAAGTGAGCAGCTTCAGACCCTGCTTGCCGGAAGCAGCGCCGAAATCGGTGAACTTAAAAGTGTTAGTGTGGCCCAAAAGTCTGAAAACGGAAGGGTCATAGAGCTCGAGGTTGTCGGCAGCCAGGGAAGCAAGACATTTCAGAAGGAATCCATAAGAAAGGTAATAGGCTACAATACATTGAAAAGTACATACTTTGACTTGCAACCAGCCGAAGGAACACAGCAGGGGGTAAAGGTCGTATCTGCATCGGGTATGCAGAGTCTGGATATGTCAAAAGCCAAAGTTATGACTTACGGCGGCAATGAGGTTTCATGGAGCAGCATCTCCAGCATGTATGTGCAAAATTCAGCGAAAAAGGCTCGCCTGAGCATTTCTCAGGAGGCGGCGCAGCAGTATGTTTTCAATGGCAGGGGCTGGGGCCACGGCCTTGGAATGAGTCAGTGGGGTGCAAAAAAAATGGCCGATTCCGGGTACAGCTATATTGAAATACTCAAGCATTATTATACAGGTGTAGAAATTGAATAGTGAAGGGACGAAATCTAATTTGAAAACAAGCGATTTTTATTTTGAACTCCCCGAAGAGCTCATAGCCCAAACCCCTATTAAAAAAAGGGATGAGTCAAGGCTAATGGTAGTCTCGAAGCAAACAGGGGAGATAGAACACAGGAAATTCAGGGACATAGCAGGTTATCTTAGAAAAGGTGATGTGCTGGTGCTCAACGATACTCGAGTGCTCCCTGCAAGGCTTATAGGAGAAAAGATTCCAACAGGAGCCAAGATGGAATTTCTGCTGCTTAAAAGAATTGACATGGACACCTGGCAGGTGATGGTCAAGCCGGGCAAGAGGGCAAAGCCGGGAAGCGAGTTCAGCTTCGGAGACGGCAGGCTTAGAGCCAGGGTCGAGGACATATCGGATGAGGGAACAAGGATAGTAAGATTTGAATACGAGGGCGTGTTTGAAAGCGTGCTTGACGAACTTGGGAGCATGCCGCTGCCGCCTTATATAAAAGAGACGCTTCAGGACAAGGAAAGATACCAGACTGTATACTCAAGGCATGTGGGATCTGCTGCAGCCCCTACCGCGGGACTTCACTTCACGCCGGAGCTGCTGGAAGAGATCAGGGCCATCGGGGTGGAGATTGCTTATATAACTCTGCACGTGGGTCTTGGAACCTTCAGGCCGGTGAAGATGGAGAGAATAGAGGAACACCAGATGCATTCGGAATTCTATACGATAGAGCAGAGCGAGGCCGACAAGATAAACCTGGCCAAGTCTTCCGGCAACAGAGTCATAGCCGTAGGCACAACAAGCTGCAGGACTCTGGAGACGGCCGCCGACAGCACCGGCAGGCTCCATGCCAGCAGCGGCTGGACCGACATATTCATATACCCGGGCTACAAATTCAAGATTATTGATGCCATAATCACCAACTTTCACCTCCCTGAATCCACACTCATAATGCTCGTGAGCGCTTTTTCAACAAGGGAACGGGTGATTGGGGCTTACAATGAGGCTGTAAAGGAAGGGTACAGATTTTTCAGTTTTGGCGATTCCATGTTCATATACTAAAAAGACCTAAAAAGGAGAAAAAAGAAAATATGGCAATAAGATACGAACTAATCAAAGTCTGCAAGCAGACCGGCGCCAGGCTGGGCAAGCTCCATACGCCGCATGGGGTGATAGACACGCCGATATTCATGCCAGTTGGAACACAGGCAACTGTCAAGGCGATGACTCCAGAGGAGCTCAAGGAAATAGAGGCTCAGATAATACTCAGCAACACATACCACCTCTATATAAGGCCGGGCCACGATATAGTTAAAAAAGCGGGCGGGCTCCATAAG
The DNA here is from genome assembly GCF_000597865.1 of Peptoclostridium acidaminophilum DSM 3953. Lineage (GTDB taxonomy): Bacteria > Bacillota > Clostridia > Peptostreptococcales > Peptostreptococcaceae > Peptoclostridium_A > Peptoclostridium_A acidaminophilum. Next base: position 976,879 of record NZ_CP007452.1, read on the forward strand.
TTCATGAACTGGGACAGGCCCATACTTACAGATAGCGGAGGATACCAGGTGTTCAGCCTTGGGCCGCTGAGAAAGATAAAAGAAGAGGGCGTGGAGTTTCGCTCGCATCTTGACGGCTCCAAGCACTTTATCAGCCCTGAAAAGGCCATAGAAATAGAAAACGCCCTCGGCGCAGATATAATAATGGCATTTGACGAGTGTGCACCTTATCCTGCAGACAGGGAATATGTGAAAAACTCACTCGAGAGAACTACTAGATGGGCCAAAAGGTGCAAGGAGGCGCATAAGAATACTGACAACCAGGCATTGTTTGGAATAATTCAGGGTGGAATGTACAAGGACCTTCGCGAGCAGTCGGCCAGAGAAATCACCGCGATTGACCTGCCGGGCTATGCAATAGGCGGACTTAGTGTTGGAGAGCCAAAGCCGCTTATGTACGAGGTGCTTGACTACACGGTGCCGCTGATGCCGTCGGACAAGCCAAGATACCTAATGGGCGTAGGAAGTCCTGACGACCTCATAGAAGGCGTTCTAAGAGGCATAGACATGTTTGATTGCGTGCTGCCTACAAGGATAGCCAGAAACGGCACTGCGTTCACGAGTGGAGGCAAGGTTGTAGTAAGGAATGCGATCTACCAGGAGGATTTTACGCCTCTTGATCCGGAGTGCGACTGCTACACCTGCAGGAACTATACGAAGGCGTACCTCAGGCACCTTGTAAAGTGCAATGAAATACTCGCTTCAAGGCTTCTGACATACCACAATCTCTATTTCCTTATCAACCTCATGAAAAACGTGAGACAGGCCATAATGGACGACAGGCTCATGGACTTTAGAAATGAGTTTTTTGAAAAGTTTGGTTATGAAAAATAGGATTGAAAATTATTGGAATATGTCTTATTGTAAGATTACAGGGATAGACAATTGGATATAAACTACAAAAAACGAAGTATGAGGAGGAGATTTTATGCAGCAGCTTCAAGCGTTGATATTCCCGTTAGCTTTACTTGCATTTTTCTATTTTTTCCTGATAAAGCCTCAGCAAAAGCGCCAAAAAGAGATTACAATGCTCAGGGAAAACCTGAGGATAGGTGACCTGGTGGTGACAATTGGCGGCATAGAGGGAACTATAGTCCAGGTGAGAGAGGATTCGGTAGTCCTCGAGATTGAGCCTGACGGACTCAAGCTTACATTTGAAAGATGGGCTATAGGAAAGCTAAAGGAAGTCAAATCAGACACGGAAGTTGAATAATAGCGAAATTGTGCTATAATCTTATATGTATCAAATATGTATCAAAATTTTTGGGAGGTAATACTCATGAAACAAAAACACATAAAAACTCTTTCTGGAGCAAACCTGAAAAAGAGCGCATCTAAGGGCGGATGCGGAGAATGCCAGACTTCATGCCAGTCAGCATGCAAAACTTCATGCACAGTAGGAAATCAGAGCTGCGAGAAGTAAATCAAGAAAAAATGCCGGTCCGATAAGCGCGGACTATAAAACCAGCGAGAAATAGCACGACTTATATGTTGTGCTATTTTTTCGCCTTTATTGAGCATTTGACTATTGAAATCAAATCTGATAGTATAAATTTGTTTCTTAAAAAAGCTGTTTTAAATATCATGGAGGGGTTTTAATGCAATTAGTGCACAAGTTTAGTCTCAAGGGAGTCAACGTTGCGCTTGATGTCAATAGCGGGGCGGTTCATGTAGTAGACAATATAGTATATGAGGTGCTTGATTACTTTGGCGAAAAAAGCATCGAGCAGATAATAGATATATTAGGTGAAAAATACGCTTCGGAGGATATTGTCCAGGCCTACGGGGAGATAGACGAGCTCAAGGAGCAGGGTCTGCTTTACAGCCAGGACACCTATGAGCATAATGAAACGTTTGTAAACAGAAAGCCTGTTGTTAAAGCCATGTGTCTGAATGTTGCGCATGATTGCAATCTAAAATGCGTCTACTGCTTTGCATCGCAGGGCGACTTCGGCGGAGAGCGAAAGCTAATGCCGCTTGAGGTGGGCAAGAAGGCACTTGAATATCTTGTTGCCAATTCAGGCAGCCGAAGAAATCTGGAGGTGGACTTCTTCGGCGGGGAACCGCTTATGAACTGGGATGTAGTCAAAGCTCTAGTGGCATACGGCAACGAAATAGCAGAGCCTAAAGACAAGAATTTCAGATTCACCATAACTACAAATGGCATTCTGCTGGACGATGAAAAGATAGATTTCATCAACAAGTACATGAAAAACGTAGTGCTCAGCCTTGACGGCAGAAAAGATATCAATGACAACATGAGGATTACTTGGAACGACAAGGGCAGCTATGATACCATAGTCCCAAAGTTCAAAAAGCTAGTCGAGAGCAGGGGCGAAAAGGAATATTTCATAAGGGGAACATTCACAAGGCATAACCTTGACTTTGCAAAGGACGTAGAACATTTTGCAAGCGAGGGCTTCAACATAACATCCATGGAGCCTGCGGTAGACGAGAAGATGAGCGATTTTGCTCTCACGGAAGAGGATCTGCCCAGGATATTCGAGGAATATGAAAATCTTGTAGATTTCTACATCGACAAGAAGCTTGAAAACGAAAAATTCACATTTTTCCACTTCAGCATAGACCTCAGCCAGGGGCCGTGTGTCATAAAAAGGCTTACAGGGTGCGGAGCCGGATCTGAGTATATCTGCGTAACACCTGAGGGCGACATATACCCTTGCCACCAGTTTGTAGGAAATGAAAAATTCAAAATGGGAAGCATACTTGATTCGGACGTCAAGCTGGATCGGGATTTGCAGCTTAAATTCCAGAACGCCCACGTATATGCAAAAGAAGCATGCAGGGAGTGCTGGGCGAAGTTCTACTGTTCAGGAGGCTGTCATGCGAATGCTTACAATTTCAACGGTGATATACTAAAGCCTTATTCAATGGCGTGCGAGATGCTCAAAAAGAGAGTCGAATGCGCAATAGCCATAAAGGCTAAGCAAATGCTTGGAGGTGAGGCTGATGATCAGACCGCTTGATGGATATTCCCCGGATATTCCAAAGAGCTGTTTTGTAGCCCATTCTGCTGATGTAATAGGCAGGGTCAGCATGGGAGAAAACACAAACATATGGTACAACTGCGTTCTAAGGGGCGATATCGAAGAGATAATGATCGGTGAAAACACTAACGTGCAGGATGGCACAGTGATTCACATAGGCATGGAGACAAAAACCATCATAGGCGATTATGTGACAATAGGGCATAGAGCCATACTCCACGGCTGCAAGATAGGAAACTACAGCCTCATAGGCATGGGAAGCATAGTGCTCGATGGAGCACAGATTGGCGACTACAGCATAATCGGAGCAGGAAGTCTTGTTCCTCCCCAAAAGAAGATACCCTCAGGAGTTCTGGCATTTGGGAATCCAATAAAGATAGTAAGGGAGCTCACAGAGGAAGAAAAACGTTCACTTGAAAATTCTGCCGTAGATTACGTAGCTTTTGCAGAAAAACATAAATAGACTAGGGGGAGGAAAATGAAAAACAGAGGAATTGCCGGATTTTTAGCTTTGGTAGTAATAATAGCGTTTGGAGTATATACGGCTCTGAGCGGATTCAGCGCCGGAGGTATTAATATAGCGCCGCTGGGCAATCAGGTAAAACAGGGACTCGACCTTAAAGGCGGAGTATATGTTGTGTATGAGGCCCAGACAGACGCCAAGGGAGAAGAACTCAAGAAGATAATAGACCAGACAATAGAAGTCTTCAGAAGGCGTATAGATACACTTGGCCTTACGGAGCCTGTGATAGTAAAAGAAGGCGAAAAGAGAATCAGGATAGAGCTTCCGGGAGTTAAGAATGCAAACGACGCACTTGAGATGATAGGCAAGACAGCCCAGCTTAAGTTTGCGCTTCAGGACGGAACTGTAATAGTCACAGGAAAGAATGTCAAAAAATCAGAGGTTGTAATTGACCAGCAGAGCAAGGAGCCGCTTGTTGCCCTTGAATTCGACGCTGAAGGTGCAAAGGCCTTTGCTGATGCAACCGAGCAACTTGCCCCTACACAGTCACCAATATTCATAGTGCTTGACAATGAAGTAATATCAAGCCCTGTCGTTAACGAGAAGATACCTAACGGACAAGCTACAATAACAGGCAATTTCACGGTGGAGAGTGCCTCGGAGCTGGCAAACCTCATACGTGCAGGAGCGCTGCCTGTTGACTTTAAGGAGATACAGACCTCTACGATAACCGCAACACTAGGTGAAAATGCCCTCAAGATGAGCCTTTTAGGTGCAAAGGTCGGCATAGCCATACTTATAGTGTATATGATGGCCTTCTATAAACTGCCAGGACTAGTTGCAGCCGTAGCGCTTGCTGCATACGGACTCATTGTAGGCTATTCTTTTGTCGGAATGAATGCCACACTGACTCTTCCAGGAATAGCGGCACTGATTCTTTCGATGGGAATGGCTGTAGATGCCAACGTAATAATATTCGAGAGAATAAAAGAGGAAATAGGAAAAGGCAAATCGCTAAGAGTGGCTATAGATGCGGGATTTTCAAGGGCTATGACGACAATAATAGACAGCAACGTCACCACATTTATAGCGGGAGTCGTGCTTTACAATTTCGGAACCGGCCCTATAAAGGGATTTGCAGTAATGCTAATGCTTGGTATTGTAGCTTCTATGTTTACTGCTGTTGTAGTATCTAAGCTTCTGCTCAAAACACTGGCCAATGCAGGATTTCTAAAAAACAACAAACTGTTCGGGGCTTAGGGGGATAAACGATGAAAATTATCGAGAAAAAGAAAATCTGGTTTGGAGCCTCTGCAGCGTTTATCGTGGCAGGTCTCATAGCGGCTCTATTGTTTGGCTTTAATTACGGGATTGATTTCACCGGTGGAACTGTAATGGAAATGAATCTGCACAAGAATGTTTCTATTGCAGAGATAAAGGAGATGTCGAAGGAAATCGACAGCAACATCACCATAAACAAGCTGGGTGCAGATAAGACTGTTGTGCAGCTCAAAACTATAAAGGATATGGACAGCCAAAAAATTAACGGCTTTTTTGAAACGTTCAAGGCAAAATATAATCTTGAAGACACAGATCTACTCAAGGCCGAGCAGATAGGCCCTTCGGTGGGCAACGAGATAAAGAACAAGGCTATGCTGGCGGTGTTTGTTTCAACTATATTCATGCTCATATATATAAGCTTCAGATTCGAGCTTTCTTATGGGGTGGCAGCAATAGTATCGCTTGTGCACGATGTGCTTTTCATGCTGGCCTTCTATGCGCTGTTTAGAATCCCGCTAAACAGCACGTTCATAGCAGCAATACTCACTGTTGTGGGATATTCTATAAACGATACGATAGTAGTATTCGACAGAATAAGGGAAAACATAGGCAATTACAAAAAGAGCGAATACGCAACCCTTGCCAATGACAGCATTAAGCAGACATTAATAAGGACAATGAACACTTCTCTTACAACAATAGTGACAATATCCGCGCTCTACATCTTCGGGGTTGACGCGATAAAGGAGTTCACGCTTCCGCTTATAGCAGGCATAATGGTGGGAACATACTCGTCGATATTCATAGCAAGCCCCGTTTGGGTGAGTTTCAAACAAAAACAAAAGTTTTCATAAGTGCCAAAAGGGCAATATATAATATAATATATTGTCCTTTTTTGATATCGCTTTAAATATGGCAATTAATAATTTGCGAGGAGTGTGAATTTTGAGCATGCTATACATGAGGCCAAAGAACCTTAGAAGATACAGGCAGATACTCCATGTGCTTATGAAATACGGATTTACATACCTCGTGGAAAAAATGAACATAGACGACTACATATACAGATCCCCGGGCGGCATGAGCGACGAGATAAAAAACATGACTCATGAGGAGCGCATCAAAAGCGCCATTGTGGAGCTCGGGCCAACATTCATAAAGCTAGGCCAGATACTCAGCACCAGAGGCGACTTGCTTGATGATGCAATAATCGAGCAACTTTCGAAGCTCCAGGACGATGTCGAAGCATTTAGTTTTGAAAAGGTCGGGGAGATATTCTATAATGAGATGGGAATTACCATAGAGGAGGCCTTCCTTGAATTCGAGAAAAGCCCAATGGCAGCTGCATCAATAGGCCAGGTTCACAGGGCAAGGACAAGGAAAGGCAAGCGTGTAATAGTAAAAGTGCAAAGGCCCGGCATAGAAGCGGTCATATCCTCCGATACAGACATACTCTATTTTGTGGCTAAGCTGCTTCAGGAGCGCATAGACAAAAAAAGTGCTACAAATTATATGGAAATTGTTGACGAATTCAGTGCCAGCATAAAAAGGGAGATGGATTACAATTTTGAGGCCAGAAATTGCGAAAAATTCGCCCAGATCCACAAGAACGACGAGGATATCTACATACCAAGGGTGTACTGGGAGTTCACATCAAAAAAGGTGCTTGCGCTCGAGATGGTTGAAGGAGTCAAGATAAGCGATGTAGATGAGATAAAGAGAAGGGGCTGGGACTGCAAAACTGCAGCATTTATAGAAGCAAAGGCTTTTATGAAGCAGGTATTTAGTTACGGATTTTTCCACGCCGACCTGCACCCTGGGAATGTGTTTGTGCTCGACAAGGGCACGATAGCGTTTGTGGATTTTGGGATAGTAGGCGTAATAGACAAGGACACAAAGAAGCTAATAAATCAGATTTTTTCATCAATCAACGACAACAATGTAGACGGCATTGTCGACTGTTTGGTTCAGCTGGATGCTGTCGACCCTGATTCTAATATCAGAAAGCTCAAGGAGGACCTTAGCTTCTACATCTACTACTACTACAATACTCCGCTTGAGAGAATAAGCATAACAGAGCTTATAAGGGAATTCCTCTACTTTGCACGAAAAAACAGAGTAGCGCTGCCTACAGGCTTCACCATGCTTGCAAAGACAATAGTGACGCTTGAAGGCACGGGGAAAAAGCTTTATCCGGAATTTTCAATATCGATGCTGATGGATGAATTCTTAAGACAAAGCTACATGGACATAGAAAGGTACAGGGAATCAGCCAGAGAAACAAGGTATTACATCGAGTCAATACTAAGGGACGTAAAAAGCATCCCGGAACAGATAAGGTGGATGCTGAACCGAATACGGAAGAACAATATTAGGATTTCTGTAGAGGAGATAAGGTTTTCTCTGCTCGAAAGGGAAATCTCAAAAATGACAAACAGGCTTTCAGCGAGCCTTATAATATCAGCTATAATAGTGGGCTCCTCGATTGTAATTGTATCGGGAAAAGGGCCGGACATCAAAGGATATCCTGCCATTGGGCTTTTGGGATATTCAATTGCTACAATCATGGGATTCTTTCTTGTGTTTTCCATGCTTTTTTCAAGGAACAGGAACAAATAGTCTAAATAAGGAAATGGATGTGATCTTTTTTGGCGAAATGGATGCTGAAAAGAAGCTCTTGCGACATTGAAAAGCTCTCCAGCAGGATGAAATGCAGCAAGGTAATACTGGAAATACTGGCAAACAGGGGTTTTAAGACTGAAGCTGAAATCGAAAGATTCATAAATACCACAACAGACGACCTCTATAGCCCTGGCCTGTTTAAGGATATGGCAAAGGGCGTCCAGTTGGCAAAAGAGGCCATACAAAGGGGCGAAAAAATCACAGTCTATGGAGATTATGATGTCGACGGGGTTATGAGTAGCTATATATTCTACAGGGCGCTTTCAACATGTGGAGCAAACGTGAGCTGTTACATACCTCACAGGGAGCTTGAAGGCTACGGCATGAACAACGAATCGATATACAGGCTCAAAAGCGAAGGCACGGAGCTTATAATAACATGCGACAACGGCATAGCGTCAATAGAGCCCGTGGAGCTTGCAAGAAGCCTTGGCATGAATGTGGTAGTGACAGACCACCACGAGGTGGCGCATGAGGTCGATGAGAGCGGGGAAAAGCATGTCTGTCTGCCCAATGCAAATGCAATAATAAATCCCAAGCAGCCGGATTGCAACTATCCATTCAAGCTGCTCTGTGCAGGAGCCATAGCGTACAAGTTTGCGCTCGCACTCTACAAGGAATTTGGACTCGACGAAAAAGAAGCCCTCGAGTTTATGGAATATGCAGCAATAGCTACAATATGCGACGTTGTAGATCTTGTAGGCGAAAACAGAATAATAGCAAAACACGGCCTGGAAATGCTCAGAAGCACAAAGAACAAGGGCCTAAATGCGCTCATAGAAAGGGCGGGCCTTGTTAAAACAAATGTTGGCACTTATCACGTGGGATTTGTAATAGGGCCATGCATAAACGCTTCAGGCAGGCTTGAGAGTGCAACTGTTGCACTTGAGCTGCTGCTTTGTCAGGACCAGGACGAGGCAAGAGCTCTGGCCGAGAGGCTAGTAGCACTCAATGAAGAAAGAAAGCAGCTTACTGAAAAAGGCGTTGAAAGAGTAGCAGGGATAATAGAAAGCACCCGGGGCAGAGATGACAGGGTGATAATTGCATACGACGAGCAGCTCCACGAAAGCATTGCGGGGATAGTGGCCGGAAGGATAAAGGAGGCCTACAACATGCCTGCAATAGTGCTTACAAACGGCAAAGACATGGTAAAGGGCTCTGCAAGGTCGATTGAAAAGTACAACATGTTCGAAAAGCTCTCTGAATGCAGCGGGCTGATTGAAAGATTCGGAGGCCACCCCATGGCGGCCGGACTTTCCATAAAACGCGAAAACATAGAAAAACTGAGAATAAAGCTAAACGAGCTGTGCGGACTTACTCTTGACGACATTGAACCCATAATAAGAATAGACAAGCACCTGTCCATTGAAGAGGTGTCATTCGAGCTTTTCGAAAATATAAGACTGCTCGAGCCTTTCGGCAAGGGAAATCCGACACCCATATTTGCAGAAAAAAACATTAGGGTCGTGGGAGCAAGACTTCTTGGCAAAAGCTGCAACGTGCTGAAGCTCACATGCATGAGGCGAGGCTGCTTGGAAAAAATCGATGCCATTTGCTTTGGTGGAGCCAAGAAGTTTGAAGAACTTATAAGGCAAAAATTCGGAGATGTTGTGTACGATGACATCATCAAAAAGGGCACCTGCAGCCTGGATATGGATTTTGTATATACCATAGGAGTTAATGAATATATGGGCAGAAAAAACCTCCAGTTGCTCCTTAAAGATTTCAGATAGACTATTATTGCAATTGTGAAAACAGAGTGAGTTGCAAAATGTTGATTAAATTATTATGAAAAGATATAATAGTATTATTATCTGTTTTTAAGTAATGTAAAATAATGACATTCGAGTCATGCTTTTCTAAATACAGCTTCAAACATGGGAGGACAAGCACTAATGGATTTGAAGGAGGCAATAAGAGAGGTAGAGGGTTTTCCGAAGGAAGGGATAAATTTCAAGGACATAACTCCCCTTCTAAAGGACGGGAAGGCTTTCAGGAATGCTATAGATGCAATTGTTAACAATATAAAGAACAAGGACATAGACATAGTTGTTGGCCCCGAGGCGAGAGGTTTTCTGCTTGGAGCGCCTGTGGCGTATGCTATAGGAGCCGGTTTTGTACCGGTAAGAAAGCCGGGCAAGCTTCCTTGGGAGACGGAGTCCTACGACTATGATCTTGAGTATGGGGAAGACAGCCTTGAAATACACAAGGACGCCATACATCCGGGGACCAAGGTGGCTATAGTTGACGATCTTTTGGCTACTGGCGGAACTACAAAGGCAGTCATAGAGCTTATTGAAAAGCTCGGCGGAGAGGTCGTGGCCGTCGAGTATCTGATAGAGCTTGAATTCCTGAATGCCAGGGAGTTGCTGAAAGGATACGCTGTAGATTCCGTGATTAAATACAACGACTGATAAATTATTTTAGTAATTTGGATAGGGTGATTCTTATGTTGGAAAATCTGTTGCTAAGCATAGAACAATATAGTCCCGAAAGCAATCTGGAGCTCATTATAAAAGCATACAACCTTGCTGAAAGTGCGCACGTGGGACAATATAGAAAATCTGGAGAAAAGTATTTTATACATCCTGTGAGCGTGGCAAAAATACTTGTCGAGCTTCAGCTCGACACAGTAACTGTAGCTGCCGGCCTTTTGCACGACGTAATAGAGGATACAAAATATACTTATGAAGATTTGAGCAATATCTTCGGGCAGGAAATAGCCGACCTTGTGGACGGGGTTACAAAACTCGGAAAGATTGAATACAAATCTAAAGAAGAGACCCAGGCTGAAAATATCAGAAAGATGTTTATTGCCATGGCGAAAGACATAAGGGTCGTGCTCATAAAGCTTGCAGACAGACTTCACAACATGAGAACGCTAAACTACATGTCTGAAAGCAAGGCGCAGGAAAAGGCGAGAGAGACAATTGAGATATATGCGCCAATAGCAAACAGGCTTGGTATGTCAAAGATAAAATTCGAGCTAGAGGATACTGCCCTCAGATATCTCGATCCGGAAGGCTACTATGAGCTTGTAGATAAGGTAGCCAAGAAGAAAAAGGAAAGAGAAGAATATATACATCAGGTCATAGAAATGCTCAGGGAGCACATAGACGAGCTTGATGTTGACTTTGAGATAAGCGGCAGGGCTAAGCATTTCTACAGCATATACAGGAAGATGCACTACCAGGGCAAGAATTTCGAACAGATATACGACCTAACCGGAGTGAGGGTAATAGTCAACAGCATTAAGGACTGCTACGCTGTTCTTGGTGTTGTCCACACCATATGGAAGCCGCTCCCAGGCCGTTTCAAGGACTACATTGCAATGCCAAAGCCGAACATGTACCAGTCGCTGCACACTTCGGTTGTAGGGCTTGACGGAGGTCCGCTCGAGATCCAAATAAGGACATTCGAGATGAACAAAACCGCTGAACTCGGTATAGCTGCTCACTGGAAGTACAAGGAAGGCAAGTCCGGAGCAGATAAGAGCGACCTTGACAAGAAGCTTTCCTGGCTTCGTCAGATGATGGAGCTGCAGGATGACCTCAACGATCCGAGGGAGTTCATGGAAGCTCTCAAGATAGACCTGTTCACAAATCAGGTGTTTGTATTTTCACCAAAAGGAGACGTCATAGAACTTCCAGCAGGCTCAACACCGATTGACTTTGCATACAAAGTCCATACCGACGTGGGCAATAGGTGCATAGGAGCCAAGGTTGACGGGAGAATGGTTCCGCTCGATTACAAGCTCAAAAACGGAAACATAGTGCACGTAGTTACTTCGGGACACAGCACGGGACCAAGCAGGGACTGGCTTAATGTAGCCAAGAGCACGCAGGCAAAGAATAAAATAAGGCAATGGTTCAGGAAGGCCAACAGGACCGAGAACATAGAAAAAGGCAAGGAGCTGTTTGATCGTGAGCTCAAAAGAAACGGTATTACACAGACAGAGGGGCTAAAGCACAAATATGTGGCTTCAGTCATGAAAAAGTTCAACTACGCCAATGAAGATGAGATGTACGCAGCTGTAGGCTATGGAGGCATAACGCCGGCTCAGATAATTGGCAAGCTGAAAATAGAGATGGAAAAGGATTCTGTAAAGGACGAGAGCAAAAGAGACAGTGAGATTCTTGAGCGTATGCAGGAAAAGCAAGAAAAGGAAAGAGAGCAACAGCCAAGGGAAAAAGGAAGAGGCCAGGGAGTCATAGTAAAGGGAGTAGGCAATATACTTGTGAGATTTGCAAAGTGCTGCAATCCGCTTCCAGGCGATGATATAGTGGGCTTTATAACGAAAGGCCGCGGAGTATCTATACACAGGAGTGACTGCTCCAGCATAGACCTCTCAGACCCGGAGATCAGCGGCAGGTTGCTTGAGGTTAGGTGGGATCTTGAGAAGGCGGCTTCTTTTGAGGCTGAGATAAAAGTCAAGGGAGTAGACAGGCAGGGAATCATATCTGAGATAACGCAGATGCTGGCTGCTGAAAAGATATCGCTCAACGGCATAAATGCGAGGACGACAAAGGATGGAATGCTAAACATGACCATACATCTTCCTATAGAAAATAAGGAACAGTTAAAGAATGTAATGAACAAGATTAAGAATCTCTCTGGAGTGCTTGACGTATTCAGGGTAGAAAACTAAGCAAATAAACAATAAACATTACAGTATAAGGAGCCTTGATATGAGAGCTGTAGTTCAAAGGGTAACAAAATCGAGTGTAAAAGTTGAAGATGAGATTATTGGCAGCGTAGGCAAGGGGCTTATGGTGTTGCTTGGAGTCACGCATGACGACACCGAGGACGATGTCAAATACCTGGCGGAAAAGATATCGAATCTGAGAATATTCGAGGACGAAAACGAGAAGATGAACCTTTCGCTGCTTGATGTAAAAGGCGAGCTGCTTGCGGTTTCCCAGTTTACACTGTACGGGGACTGCAGAAAGGGAAGAAGGCCCAATTTCACTGACGCGGCAAAGCCGGACATCGCAAACAGTCTGTATGAGATTTTTGTAAAGGAATTGGAGGGGATGGGGATACACGTGGAGACCGGAAGCTTCGGCGCTCACATGATGGTCGACATCCTCAATGACGGACCAGTTACAATGCTGCTTGATTCAAAGAGAAGCTTTTAAGGAGGATATGCCTTATGTTTATAGAAATAGTGCCAGCTGGTATATATGCTGTTAACTGCTATATAATTGCGGACGATAACAAGGCAGGCGCTGTCATAGACCCGGGCGGCAGCGCAGACAGGATAATGAAAATAATTGACGAAAACGGCATCGACTTAAAATATATAATAGCAACTCACGGCCATGGAGACCACATAGGCGCCGTAGACGAGCTAAGAGCCAGGACAGGAGCTAAATTCATAGCCCACGAGCTCGAAAAGGAAATGCTAAACGACAAGGAAAAAAACCTGACTGCCTGCATGGGAGTGGAGCATGTGGAAATCGAAGCCGATGAATATGTAAGAGAAGGCGACATAATAAAGGTAGGAGATTTAAGTCTTGAAATAATCCATACGCCAGGACATACGCCGGGCGGAATGTGCATAAGAACCGGCGAATATCTTTTTACGGGGGACACTCTGTTTGCTCTCTCGGTAGGCAGGTCAGACCTTTTCGGAGGGGACTACGGCAAGCTTAAAGAATCCCTCAAAAAACTAAAGGGCATGGATGACCATCTCAAAGTGCTTCCCGGACACGGAAGCGCCAGCACGCTGAAGAATGAGAAAAAAAGAAATTCATACATGAATGAGGTTTAGACTATGCTTCAAGTGATTTTAGATAAAAGTGAATTTGAATACGAGGTTGGCGAGCTGATAAAGCTTTTTGAAACGGATTTTGCTTTTTCAGGCGGGCTGCCTGAATCCGGTGATGTGCTGAGGCTGGAGTTCTTCGAGGATAAAGAGTTCATGGGCTGCAAGGCCAGCTATATTCAAAACGCAGTGATTCAGCAGAGCCACACAGAAAAAATTGAGCTGACAGACACTATTGACTCTCGGATGTTAAAAAGGGAGTCAAAAATTTTGACCAAAAGATGCATATACGAGCTCCTCTCAAGAGTACATGGAACAAAGCCGCCTTGGGGGGTGCTTACAGGGATTAGACCCACCAAGATAGTTCAGGAGCTGCTCGACCATGACATGGGGGAAGAGGACATAAATCTCGAGCTGGAGAATAAGTACAAGCTTTCGGCTGAGAAGGCCAGTATGGCCACGGCAATCGCCATTACGGAGAGAAAATACATATATCCTCCTGATGAGAGCAAGATAGCACTTTACGTGAGTATACCATTTTGCCCTACAAGATGCATATATTGCTCTTTCCCTTCAAATACGCTCAAGCAGTGGGGACACCTCAAGGCTGAGTATGTAAAGACGCTGATTTACGAGATAGAGCAGACCGCCAAAATGGTAAGCAGGTGGGGCAAGACACTCGAAAGCGTATACATAGGAGGCGGCACGCCAACGACGCTCAGCGCGGCCGAGCTAAAGGAGCTTATCACATCCATAAGAGACAGCTTTGATTTTTCAGGCGTCAAGGAGTTCACCGTCGAAGCCGGAAGGGTAGACACAATCGACGAGGAGAAGCTGACAACTCTTAGGGATTTGGACATCGACAGAATAAGCATAAACCCGCAGACCATGAACGATGCTACTCTAAAGCGCATAGGAAGGAACCATACGTCGGCAGACGTGGAAGCCGCCTTCAAAATGGCCAGAGGCATGGGCTTTGCCAATATAAACATGGACATAATACTCGGGCTTCCGGGTGAGCAGCCGAGCGATGTGGAGGCCACGCTAAAGCGAATAGCAGAGCTTTCACCGGAGAGCCTCACCGTCCACACTATGGCCATAAAAAGGGCGTCTAATCTCAGGAGTGAGGTTGGCGAGCACAGCCTTGCGGACTATGAAGAGATGGAGAAGATGGTCGATATTTCAGCCACGTATGCCAAGAACATGGGGCTGGTACCGTACTATATGTACAGGCAGAAGTATATGCTGGGAAACCTTGAAAACATAGGTTATGCACGGCCCGGTTGCGAATGCATATACAACATGAACATAATGGAGGAACAGCAGTCCATTATGGCCGTTGGGGCCGGAGGGATATCAAAGCTGGTCTACCACGATGAAAACAGGCTCGAAAGAGTCCCAAACGTCAAGGATATACAGCACTATATTGCAAGAATAGACGAAATGATAAAAAGAAAAGAAGAGGAGGTTTTCAAGAATGCTAACACAGGCGCCAAGAGGCACTAAGGACGTTCTTCCGGAGGAATCGCGCAAATGGGTTTACCTTGAGAACATGTTCAGGGATGTGTGCGAGGTATTTGGATACAAAGAAATAAGGACACCAGTTTTTGAACATACAGAGCTTTTCAAGCGAAGCATAGGAGAGACTACCGACATAGTCAACAAGGAGATGTACACTTTCGAGGACAACGGCGGAAGAAGCATAACGCTAAAGCCCGAGGGAACAGCCCCGGTAGTCAGGTCGTTCGTTGAGAATAAGCTTTATGCGGACACTCAGCCGACAAAGCTTTTTTATATAACGCCTTGCTTCAGGTATGAAAAACCGCAGGCAGGCAGGCTCAGGGAATTCCACCAGTTCGGAGTGGAGGCCTTTGGAACCTCGTCGCCAACGATAGATGCAGAGGTAATAGCCCTGGCGTCTGAATTCTTCGGAAGGCTGGGACTTCAAAAGCTGGTAACAAGAATAAATTCAGTAGGCTGCCCAAGCTGCAGGAAGCATTACAACGAGGTGCTGAGAAGCTACCTTGACAGCAAAAAGGAAGGCCTTTGCCACACATGCATAGAAAGATCCGAGAAGAACCCTATGAGGGTTATAGACTGTAAAAACGAGGGCTGTCAGAGCATAATAAAGGACATACCTTTGATGATTGATTATATATGTGACGAATGCAAGGAACACTTCGACAAGCTCAAGCTTTCGCTCGAGAACATGGAGATACCTTATGAAGTGGATCCAAGGATAGTAAGGGGACTTGACTACTATACAAAGACGGCATTCGAGATAATATCTGAAGACATAGGAGCCCAAAGCACAGTGTGCGGCGGAGGCAGGTACGACAAGCTTGCGGAGGAGATAGGCGGCCCTAATACTCCGGGAATAGGCTTTGGAATGGGAATAGAGAGACTGCTGCTTACGATAGAAAACAATGGAATTGCTCTTCCACTGACAGAGGGTATAGACATTTTCATAGTGGCGATAGGTGAAAAGGCTGAGCTTGAAAGCTTAAAGATACTTTCGCAGCTCAGAAAGAAAGGAATATCTGCAGACAAGGACCATATGCAGCGAAGCGTGAAGGCCCAGTTCAAATATTCCAACAAGCAAAATGCCAGGTATACGATAGTGCTTGGAGACGATGAACTTGAAAACGACTCGGTGACACTTAAGGATATGAGCAATTCGGAGCAGACACAAATAAAGCTTAGCAGTCTTATAGACGAGCTAAGGAGCAGACTGTAGTAATATTTGAAGGAGGTATTTTCTAATGGATACGCTAGGCGGCTTGAAAAGGACCCACTACTGCGGAAGCCTCAGAGAAGCAAACATAGGTGAAGACGTGGTACTCATGGGATGGGTCCAGAGGAAAAGAAACCTGGGAGGTCTCATATTTGTAGACCTCAGAGACAGGGATGGAATAACGCAGATAGTATTTGATACGGATATTTCGCCTGAGGCCTTCAACAAGGCAGAAAAGCTTGGTTCGGAATATGTAATTGCTGTAATGGGAAAGGTGTATGAGAGAGAATCCAAAAACCCAAACATGCCAACTGGGGATATCGAGGTTTTCGCCCAGGAAATCAGGGTGCTAAACAGCGCACAGACTCCGCCTATATATATAAAGGATGATGATGACGTATCGGAGGCACTCAGACTTAAATACAGATACCTTGACCTTAGAAAGCCATCAATGCAAAGAAACTTCATACTCAGGCATAAGGTTGCAGGAATAGTCAGGAATTACCTTTCTGAAAATGGATTCCTGGAAATAGAAACACCTGTGCTCGGCAAGCCAACGCCTGAAGGCGCAAGGGACTATCTTGTGCCAAGCAGGGTGAACACAGGCAAGTTTTATGCTTTGCCGCAGTCGCCTCAGCTTTTCAAGCAGCTGCTTATGGTGGCGGGCATGGACAGGTATTTCCAGATTGTCAAGTGTTTCAGGGACGAGGATCTAAGGGCGGACAGGCAGCCTGAATTCACACAGATAGACTGCGAGATGAGCTTTGTGGAAGCAGAAGATATCATGGGCATAATGGAAGCCATGATGCAAAAAATATTCAAGGAAGCCCTTGGAGTCGATATAGGAATACCATTCAGGAGAATAACGCACAAAGAGGCCATGGAAAGATACGGCTCGGACAAGCCGGACCTTAGATTCGGCTATGAGCTTACGGATATTTCCGATGCAGTAAAGGACTGCGGCTTCAAGGTGTTCGCAGATGCTGTAAAGGGCGGCGGAAGCGTAAGAGGGCTCAACATAAGCGGCAGGGCCGAGGATTTCACAAGGAAGGGCATTACGAAGCTTGAAGACTACGTGAAGACGTACGGCGCCAAGGGACTTGCCTGGATAAAGTGGGGAGCCGAAGGCATAAATTCTCCTGTTGCCAAATTCCTCAGCGAGGATGAGATGAAGTCCGTGCTCCAGGCCATGAATGCCAAGGAAGGAGACATACTCTTCTTTGTGGCAGATAAAAACAGCGTAGTATACAACTCGCTTGGACAGCTCAGGTGTGAAATAGCCAAAAACCTGGGACTGCTAAGCAAAGAAGTTTACGAGTTTGCATGGGTGACAGAATTCCCGCTGTTTGAGTACGACGAGGAGGCTGGCAGGCTTGTGGCTGTGCACCATCCTTTCACATCTCCAATGGATGAGGACTTCGATAAAATCGAAACAGATCCCGGCTCGATGCGTGCCAAGGCCTACGACATGGTCCTAAACGGCTTCGAGCTTGGAGGAGGAAGCATAAGGATATTCCAGGAAGAGCTTCAGAAGAAGATGTTCAAGCTGCTTGGATTTACTGAAGAGGATGCGCAAGACAAGTTCGGATTCTTCATAGACGCATTCAAATACGGAACACCTCCGCACGGTGGCATAGCATTCGGACTTGACAGGATTATAATGCTGCTTGCAGGCGAGGACAATATAAGACAGGTCATAGCATTCCCTAAGACTCAGAATGCATCATGCCCTCTTACGGAAGCTCCTTCGTATGCAGAGGATGCCCAGCTTGAAGAGCTTGGGATAAAGATAGAAATAAAAGAGTAAACGCCAGAAAACTCGCAGCCGGAGGTTGCGAGTTTTCTATTTGTTGAAATTAAAACTCCTATGGTGTACAATATTGTATAAATAGCGGCATTGAAAACACTTAACGGAGGTAGGCATGATAGAAGTTGAAGACAAATCGAAATGCGACAAGGAAGCGGTTATAAAAAGGCTCAGAAGAATAGAAGGCCAGGTCAAGGGAATACAAAGGATGGTCAATGACGGCAAGTATTGCGTTGACATACTGATACAGGTGGCCGCAGTCAGGTCTGCCATAGACAAGGTGGGAGGAATAATACTCGAAAACCATGTAAAAACATGTGTCAAGGACACCATCGAAAAATCCTCTGATACTGCCGCAAAAGACAAGGTTATAGACGAGCTTATGTATACCATGCTTAAATTCATGAAGTAGGTGAGATTATTGAGCAGTTGTATAAATGGCATTGTTGTCGAAAAATCTGCTGACAAGGCCATAGTGAGCATAGTGAGACATTCCGCGTGCGCAGGATGCGGGGCTTGTGGAATGGCAAGTGAAAGCTCTAAAGTGAAAATCGAAGCCATAAACACAGTAGATGCGAATGTAGGCGAACTCGTCAGCATAGACATGAAAAACCCGGATGTGCTTAAAGCGGCCTTCATAGCATACGGCATACCTCTTCTTGTGCTCATAGCAGGGGTGCTCTCTGCAAGTGCAGCGCTGAGTACGCTTGGATACAAGGGTGATTCAGAGGTCGCAGCAGGAATGGTTTCGCTGCTGCTGACAGGCGCAGCGTATCTGATTATAAGGAAAAATGAAGACAAAATAGGAAAGCTTATCGGATACAATCCTGCCATAACGGAAGTGTTAAAAGGCTCGGAAATAAAAATTCAATAGCAGGTTTAAAGCAAGTGCAAAATGGTATATAATATAGTAGAAACCACCTGGAATGTTCGATAGGCTTTCTTTAAATTCAACCGACACTATTTTTACGGGAGCCAGAGTTCGCTAAGGTATGTCATGCCCTTTTTATAGGGGAAGGCAGAAAATGGCGGCACGGCACCCACCTGAGTTATCTCGGGTGTGAATTTATTAAAGCCGCGGCATTTCGGGTGAAGGATTCCTTAAAGGGGTCCTTTTTTATGTGAACAAAACTACTCTCTAGCGGTGATGACATGGAAAAGATGGGACTCGATTTTGAAGGAAAAGAGCATAAGTATATACAGGTATACAAGAGCATAAAAAAGCTCATACTCGAAAATAAACTCAAAAAACATGAAAAGTTGCCTCCCATAAGAAAATACGCACAGCAGCTCGGGGTCAACAACAGCACAATAGTAAAGGCATATGAGCTCCTTGAAAGCGAAGGCTATGTATACAAGATTCTCGGCAGCGGGACTTATGTGAGCGAGCTCTCCCTATTCGACGAGAATACGGTCATAGAGCACACGGATAAGGTGATAGGGTTCCATCAGGGCAATCCGTCATCGGACATATTTCCTGTCGAGGATTTCAAAAAAGCCATAGATATGGCGCTAAAAAAGGAAGGCGCCAGCATATTCAACTACAGCGAGGGGCTAGGGTACAACAACCTGAGAAAAAAATTGTGCGATTACATGAAGAGTATGGGGATAGAGTCGAATCCGGACAGGATACAGATAATATCGGGAGCCCAGCAGGGCATAGACACAATATGCAAGTCCATGGTGAACTATGGCGACATAGTTTTTGTAGAAGAGCCAACATACAACGGTGCGTTGGAGGCCTTCAGAAACAAGGGCTCGAAGATAATAGGCATACCCATGCTGCACGATGGCATAGACATTGGGATATTAAAGCTTAAGCTCGAAAAAATAAGGCCCAAGCTCATGTATGTCATGCCAAATTTCCAGAATCCAACGGGAATATCGTATTCAAGCAAAAAGAAGCTTCAGTTGCTTGAGCTTGCCAGAGAATACGATTTCTATATAATCGAGGATGATTTCATAAGCGACTTTAAATTTGAGTCTGAAGACAACACTACATTGAGGTCCCACGACAAATATGATAAAGTAATCTATATAAAGAGTTTTTCAAAGATACTCATGCCTGGACTTCGCATAGGCTTCATGGAGGTGCCTTCAGATATTCTAAACAGGGTGATCTGGGCAAAATACTCAAGCGACATATCAACATCAAGCCTGGTGCAAAGGGCCCTGTATTACTACATGAAGTACTTCAAGTGGAGCCCGAATCTAAAAATTATAGAAAATGCATATACAGAAAGGTTTGAAGCCGCAAAAGAAGCGATTGACGAAATGCTCGGGGGCAGGCTTGACTTTGTAATGCCAAAGGGCGGAATAAACTTTTTCCTGGGACTTCCAAAAGGCTATTCGGCTGCTGATTTCAGGGATTACATGCTCGAGCACGGAGTGCTGATAATGCCCGGAAGCTATTTTTATGACAATCCAATGGATGACCGTTTTTTCAGGATAAACATAGCATCCACGGGAATAAATGAGATACGAGAAGGAATAGGAGCAATATCCGAAAGACTTGATGATTTTCTCGAGAAATACAAAAATCGCATACATTTCAGAAACAACGAGATATTTTTTTAATGTGCAAACAGGAGGAGATTATGGTAACTGAAGAAAAAATCGCCAGGATTAACTACTTGGCAAAAAAATCAAAGGATCAGGGACTTACTGACGCAGAAAAACAGGAGCAAGCAAAGCTTAGAGCCGAGTATGTCAGCGCTGTCAAAGCAAATCTGAAGAGCCAGCTGGATTCGATCAAAATAGTTGAGCAATAAGACACAACAATATAAATAATTATGGGGGGATAATAGTGGCTGAAAGAAAGTACGTAATATTCAAAATAAAAGATGAGGAATACGGCGTAGACATCATGAAGGTCAAAGAGGTCAGCGAATTCAAAAAGAGCACAAGCATACCAAATTCACCTTCTTTTGTAGACGGAATAATCAATCTCAGAGGGGACATAACTCCCATAATAAGCCTTAAGAAGAAATTCAACATACCTGTTGAAAAGGGCTATGATGACAGCAGCAGAATAATAGTTGTCAACATGAACGACAAGCTCGTTGGATTTGCCGTTGACGAAGCTTCACAGGTTATATCTATAGACGACTCTAACATCGATCCCCCGCCAGAGATAGTTACAGGTCTCGACAGAAGATATATAAATGGAATCGGCAAGCTGCAGAACAGGATAGTTATAATACTTGACTTGGAACAGGTGCTCAGTGAGCGCGAGCAGACCGAAATAAGCGAAATTTATGCATAAAGATTGTCATCTGACAATCTTTTTTTTCGGGACGCATGCAGCAAAGACTAACCAATCTATCCGAAATTTGGATTAAATGGGAAGTTGGTACCTTGTAAAATAAACATGCATAGTGATAATATATAGTATAGTTAAAAAATATTCAATTACAGGATGGTAAGAATGCCCACCGACGAAATAAAAAGCTTTGACTTTGATATAAAAAATGTTCTTGATGGGGTTGTCCAGTCGATTCAAAATGGGCAAGATGAGATATTTGAAATATCAGAGAATATAAGACGCGATTGCGAGGATTCAAAGGTCCAGCTTGAAAAACTCAAAAAAGACATATCCAGGGTCATTACGGAAGTTGAACTGCTAACGATTGAGGAAAAAAAAAGCAGGAGAAAGCTTCTGGATGTAAGCAGGAGATTCGGCGCCAATTCAGAGGAGCAAATTAAGCGTGCATATGAAGAGGCTAACGAGTGCCAAATAAGGCTTTCAATCAAAGCTGAGGAGGAAAAAAACCTGATAAAGACGCGCAACGAGCTTGAAATCAGGATGAAGAAAAATTCTCAGATGCTTGAAAAGGCTGAAAGCTACATGAGCAAGATGGCTAGTGTGACAGACTTTCTTGTTGCAGATCTTAGCGGCGTAAAGGATACAATCGAATTGCTCGAAGACAAAAACAGCATAAACGTGAGAATTATAAGGGCGCAGGAAGAGGAACGCAGCAGGATAGCAAGAGACATTCATGACGGGCCTGCTCAGAGCGTTGCTTCGCTCATAGTCAAATCAGAGATAATTTTAAAGCTGCTTGACCGAGACAGGGAGCTTGTCAAAAAAGAAATAGAGTCGATGAAAGGACAGCTAAGGGACACACTTCGCGAAATCAGAAGGGTGATGTATGACCTTAGGCCTGCATCGCTCGATGAACTCGGGCTTTTGCCTACAATAAAGAGACTCATATCAGACCTTGAGAATGAAAGAGGAGTAGATATTGAACTTATTGCACTGGGTGAAAAGCAAATAACTTCTCCTATTGTAAGGCTCACGGTATACAGGGTTATTCAGGAATCGCTCATAAACGCATGCAAGTACTCAGGTGGCGGCAGGATAGTGGTAAGGATAGACATACAGGACAATTATATTTCCGGAATAATACAGGACTTTGGAATAGGATTTGATCCTCAGAAGCAGTCTGGTTTTGGAATAGGTTCCATGAAAGAACGAATGCAGCTTATTGGAGGCAAGATAGGAATTGAATCTGTTGCAGGAAAAGGCACCAGGGTGGATTTTTTCTCTTTTGAATAAGGAGGTAGACTATGAAGGAAAACA
Organism: Peptoclostridium acidaminophilum DSM 3953; assembly: GCF_000597865.1. Taxonomy (GTDB): domain Bacteria; phylum Bacillota; class Clostridia; order Peptostreptococcales; family Peptostreptococcaceae; genus Peptoclostridium_A; species Peptoclostridium_A acidaminophilum. The sequence continues at coordinate 999,242 of NZ_CP007452.1, forward strand.
TTAATGTCATGATTGTAGATGACCATGCCCTTATGAGAGAGGGTATTGCAAGAATACTAGAGCTCGAAGAGAATATTAGCGTAGAGGATACGGCTTCTGACGGAAACGAAGCAATTTCAAAATTCAAGAAGGGTTCATTCGATGTAATACTTTTGGATATAAACATGCCCAACATGAACGGTATTGAGACACTCAGGAAGCTGCGGGACATGGATTCCTCGGTGAAAATCATAATGCTCACAGTATATGATGCAAGAGAATATCTTATAGAAACGCTTAATCTGGGCGCCAACGGATATATGCTTAAAGACGCTGATTCAGCAAGCCTTGTTTCAGCCATAGTGAACGTGTACAACGGGGGCACATATATACATCCAAGCCTTGCAGGAGAACTCCTTAAGGAAATCAACAAGAAAAAAGACAAGAGCAGCATGAAAAATGGCATAGAGAGCCTCACCAAGAGGGAGTATGAGGTGCTGCTTCTCATAGCTGAAGGACTGAGCAACAAGGATATTTCAGAAAAGCTGGTAATCAGCGAAAAGACTGTAAAGAACCATGTATCCAGCATACTTAGAAAGCTTGATTTGACAGACAGAACTCAGGCTGCAATATATGCATACAGACACAATGTCAAAAAATTCTAAAGGACGTCCAAAGGACGTCCCTTTCACTATTACATATGGAACTATATTAGAATGGGGCAAAGCTTTGGTCGAACCAGTTTTGCTCCATTGCTTTTTTGTATTCCTCGTAGAAGGCTTCTCTGTGCTGGATTTCCCAGCTTTCAAGGTTGGCGAGCAGTTTCTTGGCCCTGGGGTTTGTAACGCTTTTGGAGGCGCTGTGATAAAACTGGGCGAAGTCATTTTCAATAAGATATGCCATACGCAGTATCGTAATATCAGATATATCATACTCTAGATTGACGCTCTGGGCTTCTATGTCTGTATAGAGTTTTTCTGCGCACGGTTCACATAAATCCAAGTCCAATTCTTCCCAGTCTCCTGTTTCGAGGAGAGTTTTATGATACTGCTCCAGCAGCTTGTAGTGTTTTTCTTCAACTCCAGCAAGGTTTTCAAATATTGCTTTGACTCTGGGATTTTTCACCTTGCCCATGTTTGAGATATAAAATTCCTGTCCCTTCTGTTCCATTTCCATGGCAAACTTAAGTATATCAAGCGTCTTTTTCATTGCAATTCCTCCTTGTGGTATTGTTTTTTCTGGATTTTTGATATAAACCTCTTGTATTTTTGTTACCCACAAAGAATGCTTTGAAACTTAATCGAAAATTCTAAAAATTGCCGCGCTATCTGCTAAGGAAGAATAAGGAAATAAAAAAGGCTATTGAAAAATCAATAGCCTTCTGGCACTGGAGAATTGTTTTGAGGCGGCTTGCTGTTGCCATTTCCATGTCCATTGCCGTTATTATTGTTGTTGTCATTGCCCAGCCATTCTTCAACCTGATCTTCCCACTCGGCTTCGTCAGGAGACGGTTCAGCAGTGATGCCGTCAGATGGCTGTTCCTCCACAGGTTCTGCAGGGGCGGTGTAATGGCTAAGACTGCAGTAACTCTTTGGTTCTGTGCCGCTGGCAAAAACCTCCGATTTGACATGGCCGCTGCAACTTGAAGCAGCAAGCTTGCCTGAAACAGTACATATGCTTACTTTTACAATTCCGTCAGGCTGATCAAACTGCTTTGATGGAAGCCCGCTGTGAACCTGTGACATAATCTTGCTCCAGAGCATCGCAGACATCTTGCTGCCTGTAGAAAGCTCCCGCGGCAGGTCGGAGCCTATCCATGTGGCGCCCACATAATAAGGAGTGTAGCCCACAAACCATGCGTCATAGTTGTTTGAAGTAGTACCGGTTTTACCTGCTACAGGCATGTTTGAAAGCTTTGCCCTTGAGCCTGTTCCGTCCTCGACTACAGACTTCATGAGGTCCTGAAGTATGAAAGCCACCTGGGCAGAGACTATCTTCTTTGTCTTAGGCTTGTTATCAAGCAGCACATCTCCCTGGGCTGTTTCAGCTCTTGTAAAGAATATGGGTTCGTTATAAACGCCCTTGTTGGCAATTGCGGCATAAGCTGCGGTAAGTTCAAGATTTGTAACTCCCTTGCTCATACCCCCGATTGAAAGCGAGTAGTTCTCGTCGTTTACAGATGGATTTTCGCTGCTTTTTACTATCGTAGATATTCCCAGTCTTTCGAGGTAGGATATCATTGTCTTTATAGACTTGTCATTGCTTGTAGAGAGCATTTCGGCAAGCTTGACTGTTCCCACGTTTGATGAGCGTGTAAGCAGAGCTCTCATTGTGGAAGGGCCGCCGTATTTTCTGTCGTAGTTTCTAGGCCATAGATTGCCGTTGCTGTCATAGTGAGGAGAATCGTCTACTATTGTCGCTGCGTTCATGCCCTTGTCCAGTGCAGGCAGATATGCTGCAAGAGGCTTGATGGCAGAGCCAGGCTGCCTTGGATTTACGGCCCTGTTGAATATTTTTGTGCCGCCTATCATCCTGCCGCCTACAAGCGCTCTAACCTCTCCGTTTTTAGGATCCATTATAACCATTGAGGCCTGAGGCTGCACGGTTCCCGAACTGTCCTTGAAGGAGCCGGGGAAGTTTGCGGCATTTTCAAATTCCTTTTCAACTATCTTTTGCATGTTCATGTCCATTGTTGAATATATCCTGAGTCCACCCTTGTAGAGAGTGTCTCTGGCCTCGTCTTCAGAAAAGCCCTTCTCTGTTATGAGCTCCTGGAGGACTTGCTTTTTGACAAGGTCTCCGAAATAAGAAGATATTCCTGAAGCGCTCTTGGAGCCGATTTTTATCTCTATAGGATGGCTCTTGGCCTCGTCATACTGCTCCTGGCTTATAAATCCGAGCTCGAGCATCTTACCAAGCACAGTAAGCTGTCTTTCCACAGAAGCAGGGTTAAGTACAGCTTTTCTTACAACTATATCGCCTTTTCTTAGCTGGTCATACTGGAACTTGTCTATGAGTCCCTTGCTCAGCATTTGCGAAAAGAGAGCAGCTTCGTCAGCGGTGATTGCTTCAGCCTTAGTTGAATTTGGGTAGAATATAAGCTGGATATTATCCAGGCTTTCTCCGGCTGCAATTTTTTCTGTAGTGAAAGGGGAATACCTTGAAGGATTTTTTGTAATCCCTGCTATTATTGCGCATTCCGCTACGTTCAGTTCAGATACATCCTTTGAAAAATATGTCTGAGCCGCAGCCTGTGCTCCCGTGGCGCCTCTTCCGAGATATATGGTGTTCAGGTACATCTCGAGTATCTGGTCCTTTGTCAGGTAGCGCTCAAGCTCCAGCGCGTAGTACATATCCTTGATTTTTCTAGTGTATGTCTTTTCGTGAGTCAGGTAGATGTTTTTCGCCAGCTGCTGGGTGATTGTACTTGCCCCCTGAGCCTTGCTCATTGTCTTGAGGTCGTAAACCACTGCGCCTATTATTCTTTTGGGGTCTACTCCGTGGTGCTTGTAGAAACGCTCATCCTCAATGGCAATAAATGCGTTTTGAAGATCCTTTGGAATAGTGTCGATAGACACAACGCTTCTGAAGCTTTCGCTGTGGACCTTTTCAATAAGATTTCCATCCTTGTCATATATGAACGAGCTGTCATCGAGCATGTTCTGTATATTTGAAGGATCGATTGGCGATGTGTTCTTAAGCACTGCAAAAACGATTCCCGCCGCTGATACACTCAGCAGTAAAAATAATACAATAAACGTTGAAAATATTGATTTTGCACCAAATTTTCTTTTTTTCTTAACTTTTTTATTGGAATTATCGGTAGACATTTAATCCCTCCTTAACAGATATATTATATCATACAAAGTTTTTACAGTATCCTATTAATTATCAAAAAACCGGCATTGAAAAAAATGAACAATCGGCGTCTTGAGTGTTAAAAACATGCAGCATAGTGTATAATTGTATTAGTGAAAAGGAAGGGGTGGCTGGGATGGAAGAAAAAAAGGAAAAGATACTGATTGTTGGTCTCAACATCACTGATATAAAGAAAAAGAGCCAGTTTGAAATGGAGGCCTCCATGGACGAGCTCGAGGAGCTTGTAGAGGCGGCCGGAGGCGAAGTGGTAGCAAGGCTTACCCAAAACAGGCCTTCAAGAGACGCGGCCTACTATATAGGAACAGGAAAAGCCGAGGAGGTCAGGGATTACGTTGAAAAATTAGAAGCTGACATGGTCGTTTTCAACGATGAGCTCTCAGGAGTACAAATCAGGAACCTTGAGGATGCAGTAGGCGTGACGGTGCTGGATCGGACTGCCCTCATACTCGACATATTCGCACAAAGAGCTCTTTCGAGGGAAGGAAAGATGCAGGTTGAGCTGGCACAGCTCAAATACAGAAGATCGAGGCTCATAGGGCTTGGCAAGCAGCTTTCAAGAACAGGCGGCGGAATAGGTACAAGAGGTCCTGGCGAGAAGAAGCTTGAAACAGACAGAAGGCATATAGAAGGCAGGATCAACGACATAAAAAAGGAGCTTGCCGATGTCAGGAGAAACAGAGAGGTGCAAAGAGGCCAGAGGATGAAGGCCAACGTGCCTATAGTGGCGCTGGTGGGCTACACAAATGCAGGCAAGTCATCGTTGCTTAACAGTCTGATAAAAACGCACAGGGAATACAGCGCAGAAAAGGAAGTGTTTTCAAAGGACATGCTCTTTGCGACACTCGATGTAACACTTAGAAAGGCTGTGCTTCCAAGCGGTAAGGAATTTCTGGTAACCGACACGGTAGGATTTGTAAGCAACCTTCCCCACGACCTCGTGGAGGCGTTCAAGGCGACTCTTGAGGAAGTCAAATATGCAGACCTTATAGTTCACGTGGTGGACGCCTCAAATGAAAATTACGACATGCAGATGGACACAACGCTGGACATACTAAAGCAGCTGGATTCGCTCGACAAAGACATAATAACTGTGTTCAACAAAATGGACAAGATGGGATTTGAAGCGGACTATCCAAAGCAGGAGGACATGGTATTCATATCCTGCAAGACAGGGTACAACATGGATTTGCTTGTCGACATGATTGAAAAGAAGCTCCTGAAGAGCTTCACTAAGGCTAAGCTGCTCATTCCCTTTGAAAGAGGGGATATATTCAACTCGATACAGAAAAAAAGCCAGGTTGAGCATTTCGAATATGTTGAAAATGGCATAAGCGTGACAGCCCTGCTCTCGGATGAGGATTACAACAGATACAGGGAATTCGTGCTTGAGCAATAACAAAGGACCCCCGGATGAACACTTTCTTTCTTGTGCTCACTCGGGGGCCTTTTTATTCAGCCGTCACTTTATTTTTTAATAAGTATTTTCGCTATAGGCTTCTGAGCTTGTTTAAGATTATCCTCTGCTCTGTCGAAGCCACGAGCCTTCTGGTGTACTCGACTGTGTCGGGATTTACACTTATGCTGTCCATGCCCGCATTCACAAGGAATTCCGTGAATTCGGGATAGAGCGAAGGAGCCTGGCCGCATATCGAAATAGTCTTGCCCTGCCTGTGGGCTGCATCTATAAGGATCTGTATTGCGCGCTTGACGTACATTGCGCGCTCCTCGAAGTAGCCCATCCTGCTTAGTATTCCAGAGTCCCTGTCGGCGCCCATTATGAGCTGTGTCAGATCGTTGCTGCCTATGCTGAAGCCGTCCACAAGCTGGGCGAATTCGTCTGCTGCAAACACGACAGAAGGAACCTCGGCCATAATCCATATCTTGAACGAGGAGTCCTGTACTAGCCCTTCGGAAGCCATTATCTCTTTTACCTTTTCAACCTCCCATGTGGTTCTGACAAAAGGAAGCATTGCGTAAATGTTTGTCAGCCCAAATTCTTCCCTGGCTTTTTTCAGCGCTCTGCATTCGAGTCTGAAGCCCTGCTCATATTCAGGTGAGATATATCTTGCCACACCCCTCCAGCCAATCATTGGATTGTTTTCAACAGGCTCGACCTCGTTTCCGCCCTTTAGGCCCCTGAACTCATTAGTCCTGAAATCGCTGAGCCGTACAACTACAGGCCTTGGGAATGCTGCTTGCGCAACCGTTGATATGCCCTCGGCTAGCTTGTCTATAAAGAATTCCTCCTGCCCGGTCTTTATAAGATACATTGGGTGAGCGCCTATCATGTTGCTGAATATGAACTCAATTCTCATGAGGCCTATCCCGTCAAATGACAGGTTCTTGTACTTGTCCATCATCTCAGGCTCGCCCAGATTCATGTATATCTTTGTGCCTGTAACAGGGGACAGTTTCGAGAGCGCATCGTCAATTGAGACAGAAGGAACTGCCGCAGCCTTTTCCGGGGCTCGCTGCTTTGTCTCAAGCTCGACTCTGCCCTCGTAGACTATGCCGCGGGTAGCATCAACCGTTACCTCCTGGCCGTCGGAGAGAAGCACTGTGGCGTTTTTCGAGCCCACTATACATGGTATCCCGAGCTCACGCGAAACAATTGCGGCGTGGCATGTGCGCCCGCCTTCGTCTGTAACTACGGCTGCAGCTATCCTCATGGCGGGCACCATGTCGGGATTTGTCATGGCTGCTACAAGTATGTCGCCCTGTTTGACTTTTGAGAGCTCGCTCATATCCTTGATTTTAACCACTGCTCCGAAGACTACTCCGGGCGAGGCGCCAAGACCCTTCACGAGCACATTCAGCTTCTGGGAAACCGGCTTTGCCTCGGGCTTGGAGCTTTTTTCATCCAAGGCTGTAACTGGTCTTGCCTGGAGTATATAGAGCATCCTTGTGTCGCCGTCAAAGGCCCATTCAATATCCTGCGGAGTACCGTATATGTTTTCTATCTCGATTCCTGATTTTGCAAGCTCAAGCACCTCGTCGGACGTAAGGCATTCGGCGTTTATCTTGTCATGTCCCAGAGCATCAGAAACGCTCACCTCGACTGTGCCAAGTTTTGATTTATTTCTTACGACCATAGACAGCTTCTCGGCAATGCGCTTTTCACTAATCACAAGGCTGGACTTGTCTACGATATAGTCGTCCGGAGTCACCGCGCCTGAAACCACGGACTCGCCGAGTCCCCAGCTCGCGTTTATCATTATCTCATCTGGATTGTGAGTCACAGGGTTTATTGTGAACATTACGCCTGCCTTTTCGCTGTTCACCATTTTTTGGACTATTGCGCTGAGCGAAACCTCGAAATGGTCAAAGCCCTTTTGCTCCCTGTAGTATACCGCCCTAGCAGTCCACAGGGATGCCCAGCATTTTTTAACATGCTCGACTACGTTGCTGCCACCGAATACGTTGAGATATGTGTCCTGTTGCCCGGCAAAAGATGCATCAGGAAGATCCTCGGCAGTGGCAGAGCTCCTGACGGCTATCTCAGGCTCGCTAATACCTATGCTTGAGCTGAATGCTTCGTAAGCCCTTTCTATTTCGCTGCTTATCACCTGGGGTACGCTGCAATCGATTATGAGATCTCTTATTCGGGAGCTTTTTATCTGCAGGTCTGTAGTGTTCTCGAACTGTATGCTGCCTATTATCGCCGCAATATCATCGCTCAAATTGGACATCATGATGAAATCCTTATATGCCTCAGCTGTCACGCAAAAACCCGGCGGGACAGCTATTTTATGCTGTACAAGCTCCCCGAGATTGGCGCCTTTGCCGCCAACCAGGGGTATGTCGTTTTTGTCTATTTCGCTGAACCACTTTATATATTTATAATCTAACATAAAAAAACCCTCCTTAAGAAATATTCACAATAATAATATTTTTACCCATTCAAACGGCTATTCAGTATAAAATTGGCAAAAAAATAGATGCTTGAGCCTAAAATTAAATATAAACAAAAAAATATTGCTATACAGTTGACAATAAACTAGACTTCGTATACACTTGTTTTTAAATCTAAACGAAATTGCGCTGAAGGGTAGCAGTAGACATGAATCCACTTCCAGAGAGCCGGCATCAGGTGAAAGCCGGCAGTGAAGAGTGTTGAATCCGACCTGGAGCTTCAAGGGGGTAAGAAACCCTTGACGGACGATTCCCGTTATCAAATCAAGAGGCCGGCTGCAGCCGGCAAAATAAGGTGGCACCACGTGGATAATCCCCGTCCTTGACTTAGGTCAAGTACGGGGTTTTTTATTTATATCGATAAAACATGATTGAATAACTTACTAACTGGAGGGAACAGCCATGAATGAAAAATTACTTATGACGCCTGGGCCGACAAACGTGCCCAAGAGGGTTCTGGATTCCATGAGCCAGAGCATGATGCACCACAGGACAAGCGAATTTTCATGCATGCTTTCCCAGATGAGCGAGAGGCTCAAATATGTATTCCAGACAAGCAGCGACGTGCTCACATTTCCGGCAGCCGGAACAGGCGGATTGGAGGCTGTGATTGTAAACCTCTTTTCGCCCGGTGACAGAGTGCTGTTGGTATCCATTGGAGTATTCGGAGACAGGTTCTCAAAGATAGCTCAGGTTTTTGGACTTGACGTTGACAAGCTTGAAGTGCCCTGGGGGATGGGAGCAGATCCGCAGACCATAAAAGAAAGTTTGAAGGATTCCCACAAGGCCGTTATTGTAACCCACAACGAGACCTCCACTGCGGCCGCCAACGACATCAAAAAAATCGCCGAGATGCTAAGCGGCGAAGACAAGCTGCTCATAGTGGATGCAGTAAGCTCTCTTGGAGGATTAGAACTGAGGATGGACGAGTGGGGAATAGACGCTGTAGTCACAGCTTCGCAAAAGGCGCTGATGAGCCCTCCGGGACTTGCGTTCATATCGCTGAGTGAGAGGGCCTGGGAAAAGTCGAAAGAATCAAGGCTGCCAAAATACTACTGGGACTTTGAAAAGGCAAGAGCTGACCTTAATAAGGCGAAAGCCCAGAATCCGTACACACCTGCAGTATCTCTGATAGCGGCTACGAATGAAGCGCTGGCGATAATACAGGAGGAAGGCATCGAAAACGCATGGAAAAGACATGAGCTCATGGCAAACAGGATCAGGAGCGGAATAGAAAAAATAGGACTTGGAATATTCACACATAGAGACTATCTTTCAAATACGGTGACAGCGGTAGATGTAGGAGAAAAGGCAGAGACAGTAAAAGCCATGATGGAAAATGAGCACGGCATAATAATATCCGGAGGACAGGGAGTTCTCAAGGGAAGGATAATAAGAATAGGCCACATGGGCTGCATAGATGGCGAAATGGCAGACAGGACACTAAAGGCGCTGGAGGATTGTATGAACAGGGCATAGCAGGCTTTAAAAAAACACAGGGCAATGCACAATGAACCCGGAATACCAAGTACAAAATGGAGGGATAGACATGGAAAAGAAAAGGGTGCTAATCACAGAGACCATAAACAAGGAAGGCATTGACCTTCTTGAAAAATATTTCGATGTGGACATAAAAAAGAACATAAGCAAGGAAGAGCTTGCAGAGGTAATAGAGGGCTATGATGCGCTTATAGTAAGGAGCAATCCGTATATCGACGAGGAAGTGCTCCAAAATGCAGGAAGGCTGCAGATAATAGGCAGGGCCGGCAACGGCATTGACAACATCAAGCTCGAGCCTGCCACTAAAAAGGGCATAATAGTGGCCAACACTCCAGACAGCAACAGCATGTCTGCTTGTGAGCTGGCAATAGGGCTGATGCTCTCACAGGCCCGAAACATTGCCCAGGCTGATATTCATCTGAAAAATGGCGGATGGAGCAGGGACAAATTCATGGGTTCAGAGCTATACGGCAAGACGCTCGGCATAATAGGGCTGGGCAGGATAGGCTCACTTGTGGCAAAGCGCATGGCAGCCTTCGACATGAAAATAGTGGCATATGACCCTTATATTAGCGACGAGAGATTTGAAAGATTCGGCGCCGTCAAGAAGGACAGCCTAAGAGAGCTGCTGCAGGAGGCAGACTTCATAACCATACACACTCCCAGAACCACAGAAACAATAGGCATGATAGGAGACGATGAAATATCAATGATGAAGCAGGGCGTCAGGATTGTAAACGCCGCAAGGGGCGGAATAATAGACGAAAGAGCGCTTTACAGGGGACTTACAAGCGGAAAGATTGCAAGCGCAGGGCTTGATGTGCATGAAAAGGAGCCGTTCGGTGACAATCCACTGCTAACTTTGCCGAACGTAATTGTGACGCCGCACATAGGTGCGACCACACATGAAGCCCAAAAGAACGTGGGCGTATGCATAGCTGAGCAAGTCATAAAAGCGCTAAACGGCGAGATAGTTCCTAATGCAGTCAACCTCCCCGCTCTCCACAGGGACGAGCTGGAATCAATAAAGCCTTACATCAACCTGATGGAGGACCTTGGAAAGCTTTACTACCAGTTCTACAGCGAACCTATCGATTTTGTGGACATAAAATACTGGGGAAGCATAGCAAACCAGGACACGGAAATGATAGACATAGCGTTCCTGAAGGGACTTCTTGAGCCGGTTGTAATGGAAGGCGTCAACTATATAAACGCCAGGCTTATGGCCGAGGAGAGAGGGATTAAGTTCAGAAGAAGGAAAGACGCAGTGCCCCACAATAATTACACGGAGCTAATAACAGTAAGCATAAAGCACAGAAGCGGCGAGTTTACGCTGGCTGGCAACGTATCAAGCAAGAAGACGGGAAAGCTTGTTGAAATAGAGGGCTACGAAGTTGATGTATGCCCGAGCCAGCACATGATATTCATACAAAACATCGACGTGCCCGGAGTCGTAGGAAACGTGGGCAGAGTCCTCGGAGAGGAAAACATCAACATAGCTACAATGCAGGTAGGAAGGAATGAACGCGGCGAAAAGGCCCTCATGGTGCTGAATGTTGATGACGAGGCTTCTGAAGACACTCTCTCAAAGCTGGTTCAAAAGGCCAACGTGCTTTGGGCAAAAGCCATAAGACTGTAGAGGTGAACATATGGGATATGTAATAGGATACGCAGCATCGCTGGGCGAAAAGGATGTAATATCTGCAATTGAATATGCAAGACTATCAGGATTTGAAGCTGTGGAGCTGAGCATGAACATGCCGTGCTTTTTCCCGGAAAGATACGGCCATGAGGAGAGAAAATCAATACTCGGCTTCAAAAGAGAAAGCGGCATTGAAATAACGCTTCACGCTCCTGAGGACATATCACTAGTGAGCCTCCATGAAAGCGTCAGGAAGGCCGGCATAAGCAGGCTAAAGGAGATAATTGAGTTTGCCGGCTCCATAGACGCTTCCAGGATGACACTCCACACTGGGGCGACGCCGTATTTCACGCTCGTTGAAGGCGTAGGCTACGTGCAGGATGAATATATACGCGAGGTTGTGAGCAATTTAAAGGAAAGCATCGGCACGCTTGTCTGCGTGGCCTCTGAGCTTGCTCCAAATCTGAAGCTATGCATAGAAAACTCGGGTTACTTCCCATGGTACATTCAGAAGGCGCTGTCTGAAATCATGGAGTTGCATGATGTTTTTCTGACATGGGACATAGGCCATTCATACGAGAACAGATACGGAGAGCAGCACTTTTTCGAACAGAACCTCGAAAGAATAAAGACCTGCCACCTGCATGATTTCAACGAGCACGGCGACCACAAGATAATAGGCAGCGGCCATGTGGATTTCAAGGGACACATGGAGAAGATGGGATCGCATGACGTTGTATATATAGTGGAGGTCAGGCCGAGAGACAATGCCAAAAGGTCATTCGACAATCTGAGGAATATAATATAGATATTGCGCGTGAGCATCTATCCAGAAAAAGCCTCAAGGCATATAATATACTTATATGACAAAAAAATTACAGACTGGAGATGAGTTCATGGTTGTAGAGATATTAAGCGTAGGGACTGAGCTGCTGCTTGGAGACATTCTGAACACTAATGCTCAGTACATTTCAAAAAAGGCTGCCCAGCTGGGAATGGCCAGCTATTACCAGACGGTGGTCGGCGACAACATGGACAGGATAAACAGCGCACTTGAGGCGGCTTTTGAAAGGTCGGACATAGTAATAACAACAGGAGGGCTAGGACCAACCGACGACGACCTTACAAAGGAAGCGGCGGCGGAATTTTTCAAGCTGGATATGGAGCTTGACGATTATTCCTGGAACAAGATAAAGAAGTTTTTTGAGGCGAGAGGCGTCGCATTAAGCCACGGCAACAAAAAGCAGGCATATTTCCCGGTAGGTTCTGTAATAATTCCAAATGACAACGGCACGGCCCCGGGCTGCATAATAGAACAGGGCGGCAAGAGAATTATAATACTGCCCGGACCGCCAAAGGAAATGGAGCCCATGTTCGACAAGACGGTTGAGCCGTATCTGGAGCAGTTCAGCGACCAAACAATAGTATCGGAGACGCTGAGGCTGTGCGGCATAGGCGAGAGCAGCGCCGCAGAGAAGATAAGGGATTTGTTTTCAGGCTCCAATCCTACAGTGGCCCCTTATGCCAAGGAAGGCGAGGTCATATTCAGGCTGACTGCAAAGGCCGGAAGCCACGAGGAGGCGCAGGCAATGCTAGAGCCTCTCAAGGGGGATATCTACGGCAGGCTTGGGGAGTATATATACGGAGAAGGAGAAACGAGCCTTGAACTTGTAGTGGGCAATGAGCTTATAAGCAGGAATATGAGCATAGCGATGGCGGAATCCTGTACGGGAGGCATTCTGAGCGCCAGGCTTATAAACTGTCCCGGAATATCGCAGGTCTTCATGGAGGGCAGCGTGGCCTATTCAAATGCAGCCAAAATGAACTCTCTGGGCGTCAAGGCTTCGACTCTGGAGGAGTTTGGAGCTGTCAGCGAGGAGACGGCTATTGAAATGGCGCGGGGAGTGGCTGTAAAAAACGGCTGCAGAGTAGGCATATCCACAACAGGGGTTGCAGGACCGGACGGGGGAAGCGAGGATAAGCCAGTAGGACTTGTATATATAGGTCTTTATATGGACGGCGCAGAAAAGGTCAAAAAGCTGACTCTAACCGGAAGCAGGGAGAGGATAAGGAACCAGGCTGCAATTCTGGCGCTGGATTTTCTGAGAAGAGAGTTAAAGGGCATATAGCATAGAGCCGGACATAATAATATTGGAAATAACAAGGCTGGAGTATAGTTCTCCAGCCTTGTATTTTATGTAACGGAGCATATTTATGTACTATCCTATAATTTCGTATATCGGGCCTGTTCGTGTAAGCGTGCTGTTGATCAGATTGAAGGCTTCGATCTTGAATTCGAGAGGCTCTATATGTATGCTGTTGATTTTCTCCCTGCTGATTCTATCGAGCTTGACTTTTCTGGCTATAGTAACATGAGCCTTGAACCTTCGTGAGTCCTTTTCAAAGCCTGCAGAGCTCAGGTCCTCATTGAGGTCGTCCACAAGGCCCTCGAGCTGAGGGACATCGCCGACTAAGTCCACATACAGCACCGAGCTGCCCCTCTTTTCAAACCATGAAAGCTTTTCCAGGCTGAGCCTCAGGTCCAGATTCGAATAGCGGCTTAGTATTCTTTTGGCATCTTCAGCTGTCGCCTCGTCAGTCTCGCCAAGGAATTTGAATGTGAGATGGAGATTTTCCTGCTTGGTGAAACTGCCCCTTATATTCATGCCGAAAAGCTCGTTTTCAATGGAATGCACATACTCCGATATGCGCTTTGGCAGAAAATATCCTATGAAAAGTCTCATGCCTGTAATCACCCCTTAAGCTGGTCTAGGAAATCCTTTAGTATTTTCGCGGTTATACCCCATATTATATATTCTCCGTACCTGTAGAAGTAAAGCACATACCTGGCCTTTCTGAACTTGTAATCCTTGCCTTGAGGAATCAGGTGATACGGAAAGTCATCAGGCACACTCACGTCGAGATCGGCGTTATACATCTGCGGCTCAGTATCGAGCAGATAGTCGAGAGGGACAAGAAATACATGGTCGACCTCGTCCTTGTTTATATTTATATTTTCATAGTCAACCGTGCCTACAAAGGGATGTATTATCATGTCAAAAGGCGTTATGAACACATCCATGGGAGAGAATATCTCCACATCAGCTTCCTGCAGACCAAGCTCCTCACAGGTCTCCCTTATGGCAGTGTCCTCAAAGCTTTCGTCCACATCCTCATACCCGCCGCCGGGGAATGATATCTCATAGGGTTGAACAGACAGGTGCTTCGACCTCACTTCAAAAAGCACATGCGTATCCCCGTCTTTTTCAACAAGCGGAACCAGCACCGAGCATTTGAACATTTCCCTGTGGCCTTGTATATATGGGTTGTAATCACTGAAAGCCTTCCTGATTTTTTTAACCACGCAAAAAACCTCCGAGAATAATCTGAAAATTTGATATAATATATATAACATTATACTACAAACCGTACAAATTAAAAGCCAAGGGTGATAATGATGGAAAAACTAAGGAGCGCCATTTCGTTTCTCAAACGCCTAGACGTGCTCTACAGGCTCATGCAGGATAAGCGTGTTCCAAGATTGAAAAAAGCCAAGATAATTGGCCTTTTGAGCTTTGCCTTTGCTTATTTCATATCGCCAATAGACCTGCTTCCCGAGGTGGTGCTCGGACTTGGAATAGTAGACGACGCCGTCATACTTACGTTCATAGCCTCCGTGCTCAACGGGGAGCTCGAAAGGTATCTGCAGGGATACGGCGACTACAAAGTGAAAAAAACAAGCGGCGTAATAGAAGTGGAAAGCTACAAGGTCAGCGACGAGGATGACAAGTACAAGCAGTGATGCATACAAACAGTGAGTTCACACACAATTGCATGTGTGGTATAATCCCTATGTAAATATTATATTGAGGTGATTTTATATGCACACTGTAAGTGAAACGATGATTACTACGCAGCAGCTTGATGAAAAGGTTGCAGAGCTGGCAGGGATGATAGAAAGAGACTTTGAAGGCGAGCATATTCTGCTTATAGGGGTACTAAAGGGAGCCTGCATATTCGTATCTGACCTGATGAGAAAGATAAACCTGGATGTCTCTCTTGACTTCATGTCTGTTTCCAGCTACGGAAATTCCACAAAGAGCTCGGGAGTAGTCAAGATACTCAAGGACCTTGACATGGAAATAGAAAACAAGAACGTAATAATAGTAGAGGACATAATAGACACGGGACTTACTCTCAAGTACCTGACTGAAAATCTCATGTCAAGAAAGCCAAAGACACTCAAGATATGCACTCTTCTAGACAAGCCGCAGAGAAGAAAATGTCATCTCGATGTGGACTACATCGGCTTTACAATAGAAGACAAGTTCATAGTAGGCTATGGAATAGATTACGCTGAGCTGTACAGGAATCTGCCTTACATAGGCGTGGTCGACAAGGAGAAATAATTGTAGCAATAGTTTGCCGCTGTATTAATGCAGCGGTTTTTTGCATTGTGACATTAAATCTGGAGGAAACCCAATTGAAATCATTAGCAGGGATAGTCATGGCGGCAATTTTTTTCTTGTCCGTGCTCATAACCTCATTTTCAGTACTGGCAGTTAGCGAGTCATTTTACATATATGAATACGAAAAAAACGGAACCTACTCTGAATTCGGCAGAGAAAAGGTTGATGCTGTTACGGACTCGGTGATTGAATACCTAAGCGGCAAAAGCGATCGCCTCTATTATGAAGCAGAAGGCGCTAATGCATTTACGCAGAGGGAGACGGCTCACATGGCAGATGTGAAGGGCCTTTTTTTGTTGTTTGGGGGCCTTAGAAATTGGATGATTGCAGCATTTGTCGTAATAGCGCTTGCATTTAGGCGTGACATTAGGGCTGTTTTAAAAGCTTTTGCCATCTGTCTTGTATTCTTAATGGCAGCATTTACCGCTTTTGCGGCCGCTGCTGCAACGAATTATGAATATTTTTTCACGCTATTTCACAAGGTGTTCTTTGCCAACGACTACTGGCTGCTTGACCCGGCAGACAGCATAATAATAAATATCATGCCTGTAGGCTTTTTCTCCGATGCGGCGGCAGTAATATTTTTTTCTACTCTCGCAGCCTGCGTTTTGGCCGCAATCGCAGCACACAGGATCAAAAAAGCATAGCAGGAGCAAACGAATTCTCACATTAAGGTTTTTCTAACTTAATTAACCAGATGCAGCAACATAATGATATAATAAAGGTGAATTGTTCGCTAATTTTGAGTTCCTTCTGGAGGGGATTCTAGTGAGATACTGCATGAGCTTTAACAAGCTGAATGTCATAGAAATTTTCAAAGCAATATCAGTTGCTAAAAATTTTGACGAGATAAAGCATATAGTGATAGAGGCGCTCATAACGGCTACAAGCTATGAAGCCGTTATATTAGGTTTTTTTGGTGAAGCTGACGATGGCTTTATGCAGCTTATATCAATGAACGCTGAGACAGGAGAAAAATTTGAATCCAGACTCAGTATAGACAAGATTCCCGCAAATGAAAGAGCTGCCATTACGAATCCGCGCGCCAGGAGCATGCGGATTAAAAAAGGTGAGTTTTTCAATGAGGGGATAAGAAGGCTTACAGGCATAAGCGAGGCTGCAAATATAGATTTATTACCAATAAGGCTCAGCGGCAAGGCGGCAGGCTTTGTAGCGTGCTTTACGAGCGAAGCTCCCGGCAGTCCCGAAGATTTTGAATTTGTGCTCTCGACAACGAGCCTCATGGAGCTTTTCATTGAAAACGGAAGAAGAAACATGAGGGTTGAAAGCATAATAAAACGTCTCAAGGAAGCCGTCAACAGCATGAGCAAAAGCCTCAGGCAGCTGTATGAATACGAGGGCATAGACGATTTTTTGAGTCTCGCAGGCAGGCTGCTTTGCGACATAACAAGGAGCAAAAGCAGCCTGATCATAATTGATGATGCCATGGCCGAGATAAGAACCATGAGCAGATACGGCGAAGAGCTCGAGCTCCTTAAGGTGCTCGATAACATTTCGTGCAGCAGCAGCTATGACGACATAGACGAGGGCAGGCTTTACAATTCGCCCGAGGCCTTGTGGAGTCAAATTGACCCAGGCATAAAAACACTTGCCGTATACAAGCTCAAAAAAGGCGAGAGTATAGTGGGCCATATCGTAGCGGCAAATGCGGAAGAGTACCTGGACGAGGAAAAGAGCATACTTGGAATATTTGCGTCGCAAATACTAATAGGGCTGGAAATAAGCCTCACCTCAAAAGAGGTAATCAAGCACAAGATACTCGAAAAAGAGCTAGAGATAGTATCGGAGCAGCAAAAGCTCATAATGAATAACAATAGGCTCGACATGTCAGGCCGTGGCGAGATATCCTTCCTTCACAGGACTTCGCAGCAGGTGGGCGGCGATTTTTGCAAGATATTCGAGATGGAAGACGACAAGGTGGGAATATTCCTCGCAGACGTCATGGGCCACGGCTTGCTCTCGAACTACTTCAGCGCCATGATAAAGGGCGCTCTGAGGATACTTGTGCAGCAGGAAAAAAGCACCGGAGCCATGCTCTCGAAGATAAACAGCATGCTGTATGAAGATTTTGACAAGACCAACGTCTTTGCAACGGCAAGGGCTGCCATATTCGACGTCAAAAGAAACCGCATAGTCTCCTCAAACGCAGGCCATTTGCACCCCATAGGAATAAGGCTTGAAAACGGAGATTTCATAGCGGAAGAAATGGGTATAGAAAAAGGAATACCAATAGGCGTACTAATGGATACGGATTATGAGGAGTGCGAATACGAGCTTGGCGGATACGAGCTTGTAGCATACTATACAGACGGAATAATCGAGGCCCAAAATCATCAGGGCGAATACTACGGCGTAGACCGGCTGAAGAATTTTTTGAAAAGCACTTACAAGCTTGATGCCGGGCAGATTTTCAAGAATTTTGAAAGTGAAATATACGGCTTTGCAGGCAAGGCAAGTCTGGATGACGATTTCATACTCTTGCTGTACAAGAAGTCCAACGAAAGGGGAGATCTATAATGAAAGTTCTTATAGTAAACGGAAGCCCGAGGATTCAAAAAAACAGCTATAACATAGCCAGATATATAGCAGGCATCATGGAAAAAAACGGCGTCGACCACGAAATAATAGACGTCGTGAAGCTCGACATGACGCCCTGCATAGGCTGCGGAGTATGCAGCAGGACAGGTGTGTGTTTTAAAAATGACGAGAGCACATCAACGGTTAAAAAATTCGACCCTTCGGATGCGACTATAGTTGTTTCGCCCATATATTTCAATTCCATTTCAGGACAGCTCAAGATGTTCATAGACCGCTTCCAGTCGCTTTATGCAAGCAAGTACGACCTTAAAAAGCCTGCCATAGACAGGAGCAAGAAAAGATTTGGGGCTTTTATAGCTGTGGGCGGATCAAAGGGATACGAAGACCAGTTCACCTCGGCCGAGCTCATAATGGACCTTTACTTCAAGGTCATCAACACCAGATTCATAGAAAAGCTCAGAATTCCGGACTCGGACAGGGTGAATGCATGGGAGGACAAAGCAACGCTTGATGAAGTAGAAAGAATATCTCTGAGGATAATCGAAGAGATGAAGAAGGTAAAGCAGCAAGGGTAAATGCCCATAATATTCAAACACAAGAAAGCGCCAGGCGCGGCACGAATGCATATTGCATTTTGTGTCGCGCCTGTTTTTGCAGAAGGTTTCATTTTCCATTCGAAGGGTATATTTCTAAACAGGCGGAACATCCAGACCGTTTCAAATACATACAATGTGCTTAGACACATGAACTGGGAGGCAAGACATGAAAAATGAACCTTGCAAGCAACTGACCCGCGTCGCCTACTTTTGCATGGAATACGCGCTTCAAAGCTCAATGAAGACATTTGCAGGAGGACTTGGGATACTTGCGGGCGACTACATGAAGGCTGCAAAGGATTCATCCTGCAGCGTCATAGGGATAGGCATACTGTGGAAGCAGGGCTATGGAGGCCAGGCTGTCGACAGTACCGGAAGAGTGCATGACAAATACTGCAACTATAAATATGATTTTCTCCAGGATACAGGAGTCAAGGTGACGGTGGACATAAAGGACAAGGAGGTTACCTGCAAGGTATGGAAGGTCGACTGCTTCGGCAACAGTCCTGTATATCTGCTTGACACCGATATTCCAGAGAATGATAACGCCAATGTGAAGCTGCGCTGGGTAACCTCCAAGCTGTATGGCGGCGTAGAAGAGGAGCGGCTTGCCCAGGAGATAGTGCTTGGCGTAGGAGGTGTGAGGGCTCTTCGGAAGCTAGGCATAGAAACAGACGTATATCACTTCAATGAAGGTCATGCAGCCTTCGCCGGGTTTGAACTTATAAGAGAAAAAATGGCAGGCGGTTTGGATTTTGAAGAGGCTCTCGAGCGCACAAGGGAGCAGATCGTATTTACAACGCACACCCCCGTCAAGGAGGGAAACGAGAAGCATCCCATAAATGCGCTCGTGTACATGGGTGCGAATCTGGGACTAAGCGGGCAACAGCTCGAGCGCATAGGAGGCAGCCCTTTCAACATGACGGTTGCCGGATTGCGCCTGTGCAAGGCCGCTAACGCTGTTTCCAGGCTGCATGCAGTCACCGCCAACAAGATGTGGGAAAATATTGAAGACAGGCCCTACATAATTCCTATCACCAACGGCATACACAGGCCAACGTGGGTAGACATGAGGCTGCACAGGCATATTGCCGATGGCGAAACAATCTGGAAGCACCATCAGGAGAACAAGAAAAAACTCCTGAGCTTTGTGCACAAAAGGACCGGACACAAATTGCTTGAGGAAAGCATAACAATCGGATTTGCCAGAAGGGCTGTAGACTACAAAAGACCGGATCTTTTCATGCGTAATATCGAGGATTTCGAAGCCCTGGTCAAAAAGTGGAACGTGCAGATTATTTTTTCGGGCAAGGCTCATCCGCTTGACGACAGCGGAAAGAGGGTGTTGGAAAACCTGATAGCGCTCAGCAAAAAATATCCTCAAAATGTAGTTTTCATAAAAAACTACGACATGGAGATAGCCCAAAGGCTCGTGCAGGGCTGCGACGTTTGGCTCAACTCTCCAAGGCGCCCCAATGAGGCCTGTGGAACCTCGGGCATGAAGGCCGCGATGAACGGCGTGCTCAACCTCAGCGTGCTCGACGGCTGGTGGCCTGAAAGCTGCATAGACGGAGTCAACGGCTGGCAGTTCGGAGACGGCTTTGAATCAACGGATGCGGGCATAGTAGACGAGTGGGACAGGAAAAAGCTAATTGAGGTTTTCGACAATCATGTTGCCCCGACTTACTACGAGGACAGGCAAAGGTGGATAGAAATGATGAGGAGCAGCATTAACACCACCTGGGACGCTTTCGACATAAAGAGGATGATAAATGAGTACTACGAGAAGATGTACACCCCGTCGGAGAAAAACAGATAAAAATTATCAAAAAAATAACGAACTGATATTGTATAGTCATTTCAATTGTCTTATAATAAAAGGAGTGAATATTTGAAAAATTTTATCATCTGAAGAGGGGGATTTTTCGTGAATTTTTTAGAAAAAATCAAAGAAACTGCAAGAAGCCAGAAGAAAACTATAGTTCTTCCAGAAGCGCTTGAGATAAGAACTCTAGAGGCAACTGCTGCAATACTCAAGGAAGAGATAGCAAATGTCATACTTGTTGGCAACAAGGATGAGATAATGAAGCTTGCAAACGGCTTTGACATCGAAAAGGCTACTTTCATAGATCCTGCTGCTTCTGAGCATACTGAAGATTTCGTGCAGACTTTCTACGAAATGAGAAAAGCCAAGGGAATGACTGAGGAGAAGGCTGCATCTACAATGCTTGATCCTGTGTTCTTCGGCTGCATGCTCGTCAAAAAAGGCCTTGCAGACGGAATGGTTGCAGGCGCTATACACTCGACTGCAGACATATTAAGACCTGCGCTTCAGATAATAAAGACTGCTCCGGGAACAAAGATAGTATCTACATTCTTCGTAATGCAGGTTCCTAACTGCGAATTCGGAGACAACGGCACATTCGTATTTGCAGACTGCGCACTAAACATAGACCCTACAGCAGAAGAAATGGCTCATATAGCTATAAGCTCTGCAAACTCATACAAGGCACTTGTGGGAGGAGATCCTGCAGTTGCAATGCTTTCGTTCTCGACAATGGGAAGCGCTTCTCACGAGAAGGTTGACAAGGTTGTTGAGGCTACAAAAATAGCCAGAGAGCTCGCTCCGGACCTTAAGCTCGACGGAGAGCTTCAGCTTGATGCTGCCATAGTTGAAAAGGTTGGCAAGCAAAAATCTCCAAACAGCGAAGTGGCGGGAAAAGCAAACGTGCTTATATTCCCTGACATAAACTCAGGAAACATAGGCTACAAGCTTGTGCAAAGACTTGCCAAGGCGGAGGCTTACGGCCCTGCAACTCAGGGACTCGCAAAGCCTGTAAACGACCTGTCAAGAGGCTGCTCTGCAGCTGACATAGTTGGAACAGTTGCAATAACAGCTGTTCAAGCTCAAATGCAAGGTTAAGCATAAAAAATACAGTTAAAAGCGCACTTAATACAGATCCCCGCGAGTACAGCTGCATTTACAGCGGCCGCATTTGCGGGGGTTTTTATAAAATCATGCATATGCAGTTGACAAAACCATGCGTTTAAACTAAAATAGTCTACAATGCAAATACAAGAACATATTCCATAAGTCTGTTGTTTAGCTTTAAATTGGTCCAGAGAGGCCAGAAAGGGAGATGACAAGTTATGAAAGGCATAACTGCGTGTTTTTTTGGTGTGAAAAAATCAATAAATTTCAAAATTGGTGTGTCGGGCATGCCTTTTTTTGTGATTAATACTGATATAAAAAGGACAGAAAAGAGAAGCTGTAATTCTCTTGGCTGTCCTTTTTCTGCGTAGAGAGGGAGGTCTTAATATGATAGCAAAGCTTATACTTGAAAACGGCGTTGTCTTTGAGGGCAGGGCATTCGGACACATACACGAGAGCGTAGGAGAGGTTGTGTTCAACACCGGCATGACAGGATACGAGGAGGTACTTACAGACCCGTCGTACTACGGACAGATAGTTACTATGACATACCCGCTTGTGGGCAACTACGGCATCAACCTTGAGGATATGGAGTCGTCGTCTGCCAAGGTAAAGGCGTTCATAGTAAGGGAAAAGTGCGACAATCCAAACAACTTCAGATACGAAATGAAGCTTGACGGCTACCTCAGGCAAAGCGGCATCATGGGCCTTGAGGGTATAGACACAAGGGCGCTTACAAAGATTTTGCGAAACCACGGCACAATGAAGGGCATAATAACCCTGAGGGACATCACTCAGAGTGAAATAAATGAAAAGCTAGGCGCCTTCTGCAACAAGGAGGCCGTAAGGACTGTTTCGGTAGAGCAGCCATATGTAATAGAAGGCGACAAGAAGCACATAGCAGTGCTTGACTGCGGCATCAAGGCCAACATACTTAGATCGTTCCAGAAAAGAGGCTGCAAGATGACTGTGTTCCCGGCATTCTCGAGCGCAGAGGAAATACTCGCTGTCAACCCCGACGCACTCTTCCTCTCAAATGGCCCAGGAGACCCGGCGGACCTTCCGGAGATAGTAGCGATGATCAAGGCCGTGGCGGAAAGAAAGCCAGTCATAGGCATATGCCTTGGCCACCAGCTGCTGGCGTGGGCCTTCGGAGGCAGCACGGCAAAGCTGAAGTTCGGACACAGGGGCTGTAACCACCCTGTAAAGGATCTCGAGACGGGAAGGGTATACATCACATCGCAAAACCATGGCTACTATGTGGACACTCTTCCGCAGGACATGGAGGTCACACACATAAGCATGAACGACGGGACTGTAGAGGGCATGAAGCATAAGACGCTCCCTGTATTCAGCGTGCAGTACCACCCTGAGGCGTGCCCGGGGCCAAGAGACATGCAGGACGTTATATTCGACAGATTCATAGAAATGATTTAAGGGGTGAAGACGATGCCAAAGGACAACAGCATAAAGAAGGTTTTGGTTATAGGTTCAGGACCTATAGTAATAGGCCAGGCGGCCGAATTCGACTATTCGGGCACTCAGGCATGCCAGGCGCTTAAAGAGGAAGGCATAGAGGTTGTACTTGTAAACAGCAACCCGGCTACAATAATGACAGACAGGGAAATCGCCGACAAGGTTTATATAGAGCCGATAAATATTGAATTTATAGAAAAGGTAATAGCCAGGGAAATGCCGGACAGCCTGCTTGCGGGAATGGGAGGCCAGACAGGCCTCAACATGGCGGTGGAGCTGCACGATGCGGGCATACTAGAAAAATACGGCGTAAGAGTCATTGGAACATCCGTTGAAGCCATAAAGGAAGGCGAGGACAGGGAAGGCTTCAAGAAGCTCATGGAGAGAATCAGCCAGCCGGTAATAGAAAGCGAAATAGTCACAAGCATAGAGGAAGGGCACGCTTTTGCAGCCAAGATAGGCTACCCGGTCGTAGTCAGGCCGGCGTATACTCTCGGAGGCACAGGCGGCGGCATAGCCGAGGATGAAATCGAGCTTGCCGAGATACTCGCGCAAGGGCTCTCTCTCAGTCGTGTGGGCCAGGTCCTGCTTGAAAAGTGCATAAAGGGCTGGAAAGAGATAGAGTATGAGGTGATGAGAGACGCCAGGGGCAACTGCATAACAGTCTGCAACATGGAAAACATAGATCCTGTGGGAGTCCATACGGGAGACAGCATAGTAGTGGCGCCGACACAGACGCTCTCCGACAAGGAGCACCAGATGCTAAGGAGCGCAGCCATAGACATAATAAACGCCATAAAGGTCGAGGGCGGCTGCAACGTCCAGTTCGCGCTCCATCCTGGCAGTTTCGAGTACGCGGTCATAGAGATAAATCCGAGGGTTTCGCGCTCCTCGGCGCTTGCGTCAAAGGCTACAGGATACCCTATAGCCAAGGTTGCAGCCAAGATAGCGCTCGGCTACGGACTCGACGAGATTAAAAACGCAGTGACGCAAAAGACATACGCCTGCTTCGAGCCTGCGCTCGACTACGTCGTGGTCAAGATTCCAAAGTGGCCGTTTGACAAGTTCAAGGGTGCAAAGAAGCTCCTGGGCACAAAGATGATGGCCACGGGCGAAGTCATGGCAATTGGAAACAACTTTGAGTCGGCCTTCCTGAAGGGAGTAAGGTCGCTCGAGATAGGCCAGTTCGGACTTGAGCTCGAAGCTTCAAAGGGCAGGAGCCTGAGCGAGCTCAAGGACAGAGTGGTAGTCCCGGACGACGAGAGGATATTCGACATAGCCGAAATGCTAAGAAGGGACTACAGGCTTGAGAAGGTATGCGAGATAACAGGCATGGACGAATTTTTCATAAACAAGATAAAATGGATAGTTGAGCAGGAGGAGCTGCTAAAGGGAGCGAGCATCGAAAGGCTCGACAGGGAATGGTTGCTCACTCTCAAGAAAAAAGGCTTCTCGGACAAGGCTATAGCCAAGTTCCTGAATGTCTCTCCCAACCACATCTACGAGATGAGAAAGATGTGGAGCATAATGCCTGTCTACAAGATGGTAGACACCTGCGCAGGCGAATTCGAGGCACTCTCGCCATACTACTACTCGACATACGACGAGTATGACGAGGTCGAGGTGAGCGAGAGGAAGAAGGTAATGGTGCTGGGTTCGGGCCCTATAAGGATAGGCCAGGGAATCGAGTTCGACTACTGCAGCGTGCACTGCGTAATGGCCCTCAAAAAGCTGGGAGTAGAGACCATAATAGTCAACAACAATCCAGAGACTGTCAGCACGGACTTTGACATATCAGACAAGCTCTATTTCGAGCCGCTTACAGAAGAGGATGTACTGAGCATAATAGAAAAGGAGAAACCGGACGGAGTAATACTCCAGTTCGGAGGTCAGACAGCCATAAAGCTTGCAAAGTTCCTGGACGAGAAGAACGTGCCGATACTCGGAACTAAGCCGCAGATGATAGACGCCGCAGAAGACAGGGAAAAGTTCGACGAGCTCCTTGAAAAGCTTTCAATAAAGAGGCCTAAGGGCAAGGGCGTATGGAGCGTCGACGAAGGCCTGCAGGAGGCAATGAAAATAGGATATCCCGTGCTTGTAAGGCCGTCATACGTGCTGGGTGGACAGGGCATGGAGATAACGTACGAAGAGTCGGAGCTTATGCACTACCTCAGGAACGCATTCAAGGCAGACTGCAAGAATCCCGTGCTAATAGACAGGTATCTGACAGGAAGGGAAATAGAAGTTGATGCAATATACGACGGCGAGGAAGTGCTCATACCCGGCATAATGGAGCACCTTGAAAGGGCAGGAGTCCACTCCGGAGACAGCATAACAATATATCCAAGCCAGAACGTATCTGCAAGAATAAAGGATGCGGTTCTCGACTACACGAGGAAAATAGCCAAAGAACTCCAGGTAATAGGCATGATAAACATACAGTTCATAGAATTCGAATCGGAGCTATACATCATAGAGGTCAACCCTCGTTCGAGCCGTACAGTGCCTTATATAAGCAAGGTTACCGGAGTGCCGATAGTTGAGCTTGCAACCAGGATAATGCTGGGCGAAAAGCTATCCGGCCTTGGATACGGAACAGGCATATACAAGGAGCCTGAGCTTATAGCTGTAAAGGTTCCGGTGTTCTCAACAGAGAAGCTGCCGCAGGTGGAGGTAAGCCTTGGGCCTGAGATGAGATCGACAGGAGAGGTGCTCGGAGTCGGCAGGACACTGCAGGAAGCGCTGTACAAGGGCTTCATAGCGGCTGGAATGAACGTTGAGAGCAAGACAAGGAACATACTGGCCACAATAAAGCCTCACGACAAGCAGGAGTTCGTGCCTATAGCCAAGGGCTTCGAGGAAATAGGCTACAATTTCATGGCCACAGAAGGCACTGCCAGGATGCTCTCGGAAAACGAGATAAATGTAATGCAGGTCAAGAAGATAAGCGAGGGCGTGCCCAACATACTCGACATGATAAGAAGCGGAATGATCGACTTTGTAATAAACACACCTACAAAGGGCAACGACTCCAAAAGAGATGGATTCAGAATAAGAAGGGCGGCTATAGAGTCTTCAGTGGAGGTGCTCACATCGCTCGACACGGTAAAGGCGCTGCTTGAAATCAAGAAAAGAAACATGAGCGTAGACAGCGTTGAAATATACAACCTGGGCAAATAGTCAAAGAGCAGCCATGCTGCAATAATCAATATGAAAAGCGCAAAGCATCTCATGTTTTAATCCAAGTAGGCCGGCTGAAGAGACAATCAGCCGGCCTTTTTGATCGAAATCATGTGGCTGTAACGTGCTTATTCACAAAACTGCACGGGGATTGTAAACTGATATCATAGTTTGTGTTGACAATAGGCCGGCCTGAATGTAAACTATAATAAAAATATAGGTTTACAAATTGAAAGGAGACAAGAAACATGAAAATTCAAACAAGAGACATGATACTTATTTCAATGTTCGCAGCCCTTACAGCAATAGGCGCATTCATAAAGATACCGACGCCAATAGTCCCATTCACGCTGCAGTTCATATTCTGCGCATACGCGGGAATGTTCCTGGGCTCAAGACACGGCCTCTATTCACAGCTGCTCTATGTGGGCATAGGTCTTGCGGGCATACCAATATTCGCTAGCGGCGGAGGACTTACATACATCTTCCAGCCTACATTCGGATACCTGCTCGGCTTCATGGGCTGCTCATATATAGTTGGAAAGCTTACTGAAAATCAAAAGCAAATCAGTTTCAAGAGCATGTTGCCTCCGGTAATAGCAGGACTCGCATTCGTTTATCTGGTAGGTGTGAGCTATCTTTACATGATTGTAAACCTTTACATGGGCAAGGCCATGA
Source organism: Peptoclostridium acidaminophilum DSM 3953 (assembly GCF_000597865.1). Lineage (GTDB taxonomy): Bacteria > Bacillota > Clostridia > Peptostreptococcales > Peptostreptococcaceae > Peptoclostridium_A > Peptoclostridium_A acidaminophilum. The sequence goes on from NZ_CP007452.1 coordinate 1,026,044, forward strand.
GCATACAGGCGGCGATAGCTGCAGGATTCTTGCCTTACATTACTACGGACCTGCTGCAGAGCGTATTGATTGCCGCCACTGCCGTATATGTGGTTCCGGCGCTTAGGCGCGCAGGCTATGCCAGAGCAAAATAGAAAAGCCGGCGAAAGATTGAGCGCAGGAGGAGGCAGCATGATGCAATTCATAAGAGAAATGGAAAGCAAATCGGTTTCAGGAGAAAAAATCACAAGAGACGAAGCATTGCGGCTTTTCGAAGCTGCAGACTCCTCAGCTGAGCTGTTACAGGACCTGCTCGAAGCGGCAAGAAGGGTCAAGGAGAGCAGCTTCAAAAATAGCGTCGAGCTGTGCAGCATAATAAACGCCAAATCGGGCAGATGCTCGGAGGACTGCTCTTACTGCTCACAGTCAGCGCACTACGCGACCGGCTCTGACGAATACGGCCTTTTGAGCTATGATGAGATACTGGAGAATGCAAGGCAAGTCGAGAGCAAGGGCGTGAGGAAATTCTCGCTTGTCACAAGCGGCAGGGGCATACAGAGTGATGAAGAGCTGAATGCGCTGGCTTCAATATACAAAAGACTCTCAAAGGACACGGGCCTAATGCTGTGCGCGTCCCACGGGATAATAGACCTTCAGCAGGCAAGGGCGCTTAGGGAAGCCGGCGTGAGCACCTACCACCACAACCTGGAGACATCAAGGAGCAACTATGGGAGCATATGCACAACCCATTCGTACGACGAGCGCCTGGACACGATAAGAGCTGCGCAGGAAGCGGGGCTGCAGGTGTGTTGCGGCGGCATAATAGGACTTGGAGAAACGAGGCTTGACCGCATAGACATGGCAATTGAGGCGGCCGCTCTCGGCATAAAATCAGTGCCTGTGAACATACTCATGCCTGTTAAGGGGACGCCGCTCGAGAATTCGCCGAGGCTGACAAAAGACGAGATTCTAAAGACACTGGCCGTAATGAAGCTCATGCTGCCGCAGGCCCATGTAAGGCTTGCAGGAGGAAGAATGCTGCTCGGAGACCTGCAGGGCGAGGCTTTCAGATCCTGCGCAAGCGCTGCAATAGTGGGCGACTACCTGACATCGGTAGGCAGCAACATACAAGAGGACAAGAGGCTCCTTTTAAGGCTCGGACTTGAGGCCGCAAGTAATTAGGTCAGACAATTCAAGTAATAATATGAAAGCGATAATATGAAAACCGTGTAGTTTTAACTTCGCTGCCGTTTGGGTATATAATTAAGACTTTTATACGCAAAGGGGGGAGAACGGTGTTCGGAGAAAAGACCCAGATGGTTTTCAGATTTGCAAAGAGCATAAAAGGCGCTATCGACGGGAAAAAACGGATAGTCTTTGCGTGCATAGGCAGCGACAGGAGCACAGGAGACAGCCTGGGACCCCTCGTAGGACACATGCTCTCTTCAAGGCTCAGAAGGTACCAGGAAATCGAGATAGTTGGAACACTGAAGGAACCTCTCCACGCACTGAACCTGGACAAGTTTCACCAGCACTACACCGCATCCGACTGTTTCGTGGTGGCAATAGACGCAAGCCTTGGAAGAACGGAGGAAGTTGGCAGGATAGTAATGAGAACCGGCTCGCTCAGGCCGGGAGCGGGAGTGGGCAAGGACATAGCAGCCATAGGCAACATTTCGATTTACGGCGTTGTAAACGTGGGCTCGGCGCTTGGCATGGAGAACATGGTGCTGCAGTGCACTCGGCTTGGGCTTGTGTACGAGATGGCAGAGGAGATAGCCAACATGATAGCAACGGGAATATACATATCAAAAAGCAGCAGCCAGGCCTACCTTGAGATGCTCGAAGCAGAGTAGGCAATCTTCGCCAGGACTACAAGACAGTAAATTGGCAGTGTGGTTTGTGCAGAAAATTCCGAATATCATGCGCAAAAAAATAATATTTGTAGCATCTTTAAGAGTATGTTAAAATATTGCTGAGACGGCATCCGCAGGAGCCGAACTCGATTTGAAATCACACTAAAATTCAATTTCTGCTTTGATCCTTCTGGACGGAGACTGAAGAGAGAACAAGTTTTACAGCCGCTGCGGCATGAGTCGTGCAGCAGGCTGTTTAAGGCGTGTTTATTTGGAATGACAAGCTCTTTTTATCTTCGATTCAAGTCGAACATAAAAAGGGCTTTTTTTATGCATAAAAGCCAAGGGAGATGAAGCTGTGGGCATCAAAATAGGGTTCGTCGGCGCAGGAAAGACAGCTACAGCGCTGGGGATATACTTTAAAAGCTGCGGCTTTGAAATCACAGGCTACAGCAGCAAAAGCGCAGACTCGGCACAGAAGGCCGCCGGAATAACAGGCTCGAAAGCGTGCGATGCGAGGCGGGTTGCCGAGGGCTCGGACCTGATTTTCATAGCCACGCCGGACGGCAGCATAAGGAGCGTGTGCAAGCAGATGGCAGCAGCTGGACTTTTTACGGAAAGTCACACTGTGGTGCATCTAAGCGGTGCGCTCTCCTCAGACGAGCTCCAAAGCGCCAGGGAGGCGGGAAGCACAATCGCTTCGCTCCATCCTCTGCAGTCGTTTGCAGATCCGCAGGAGGCCGCCGAGAAGCTCCGTAGGACAGTCTTCACGCTTGAAGGCGAGGGAGAGGGCCTTTCAGCTATCGCTGAGTTGCTCGAAAGCTGCGGGAACAGCCATTTCACCATAAGCAAGGAGAGCAAGCCGCTCTATCACGCTGCGGCATGCTTTGCATCGAACTACGTGGTCTCGCTCTTTTCATGCGTGCTCGAGACAATGGAGCACATAGGCATCGACAAAGCCCGCGCCTTCGAGGCGATAAGGCCGCTTACCGACGGCACACTCGACAACATATCACTCCTTGGCATTGAAAAATCGCTCACAGGCCCAATCGCCAGGGGCGATGCCGACACAATAAGGCGGCACATGGCGGCGTTTGAAGAATCGGGGCTTGAAAGTGCGCAAAGGCTTTACTGCGAGCTTGGCCTGAGGGCTGCTCAGATAGCAGGCAAAACCATCCAAAGTCCAGAAAGGCTGGTTGAAATCGGAAAAATTCTAAAGGAGCGCGGCAGACATGACTAATGAAAAATTCACAGTAAGTTCTTTTATGGAATCGAAAAAAAAAGGCAGAAAGATTTCAATGCTGACAGCGTACGATTACACAACGGCCAAGCTGCTCGACACGGCAGGGGTTGACAGCCTGCTTGTTGGAGACTCTCTTGGAATGGTGGTGCTCGGCTATGAGAACACGCTCCAGGTGACGCTTGACGACATGGTGCACCACTGCAGGGCTGTGGCCAGAGGCGCAAAAAGATCGCTTATAATAGGCGACATGCCATTCCTTTCATACCACGTGAGCGCAGAGGAGAGCGTAAGGAACGCAGGCAGACTTGTCCAGGAAGGCGGCGTGCATGCAGTCAAGCTAGAAGGCGGCAGGGAGATTTTAAAGCATGTAAAGGCAATACTGGATGCCAAGATACCGGTAGTAGGACACCTTGGCTTGACGCCTCAGTCTGTCAACATGATGGGCGGCTTCAAGGTGCAGGGCAAGAGCGAAGAGCAGGCCAGGGCCATAATAGAGGACGCGCTAATGCTTCAGGAGGCAGGAGTCTTCGCAATAGTCCTTGAATGCGTGCCTGCAAAGCTGGCCAGGCTAATAAGCGAAAGGCTCAGCATACCTACAATAGGAATAGGAGCCGGCAGCGACTGCGACGGACAGGTGCTTGTAATGCATGACATGGCAGGCATGTACAGCGACATGGTGCCCAAATTCGCCAAAAGATACGCACAGGTGGGCGAGCAGATAGAAGAGGCCGCAAAGATGTATATTCAAGAGGTGCAGGAGAAGTTGTTTCCCGAGGAAAAGCACACCTTCAAAATAGATGAAGAAACACTCAGCAAGCTATACTAGGAATAGAAACTGGAGGAATAATGATGCAGCTAGTGCGAAAGATTGACGAGATCAAGGCCGCAGCAAGAGGGGCGGCCAGGGAAGGCAAGAGCGTAGGCCTTGTGCCGACAATGGGATACCTCCACGAAGGCCACATATCACTTATGAAAAAGGCCAGGGCCGAGAATGATTTTCTGGCGGTAAGCATATTCGTGAACCCGACACAGTTCGGGCCAAGCGAGGATCTCGACTCGTACCCGAGGGATCTCGAAAGGGACCTGAGGCTATGCGAGGAGGCCGGAGTTAACATAGTGTTCGCGCCCGAATCGAGCGAGATGTACCCGGAAGGCTACTCCACCTACGTGACGGTAGAGGGCGGAGTTACTGCAGGGCTGTGCGGCAAGTCAAGGCCTATACACTTCAGGGGCGTTGCAACGGTGGTGACAAAACTCTTCAACATAGTAAGGCCAGAGCGCGCATACTTTGGACAAAAGGATGCACAGCAGGTTGCGGTAATAAAAAAGATGGTAAGGGACACTAACCAGGATGTGCAGGTGATAGCGTGCCCGATAGTAAGGGAAGCCGACGGACTGGCCCTGAGCTCGAGGAACACATATCTGAGCCCGAGCGAGAGACAGGACGCTCTTACGCTCTCATCGTCGCTATTTGGAGCGGTCGGCCTGATATCCTCAGGAGAAAAAAGCGCAGCTGCCGTAAGAGGCTATATAGAATCGCGCTTTGCCGGCATAGAGAGCGCAAGCATAGACTATATAGAAATAGTCGATCCTGACACAATGGAGCCGCTAAGCCTCATAAGTAACAGGGCGCTCATAGCAATAGCCGTAAAGATAGGCAAAACAAGACTCATAGACAATATAGTCGCGGAGGTATAAAATATATGTTTCTAAATATGTTCAAAGGCAAGATACACAGGGCCACAGTGACCGAGGCCAACCTCAACTATGTGGGCAGCATAACTATAGACAGGACGCTCATGGATGCGGCGGGAATACTCGAGGGCGAGAGAGTCCAGATAGTTAACAACAACAACGGTGCAAGACTCGAGACATACGTAATAGAAGGCGAGAGGGGCAGCGGAGTAGTATGCCTCAACGGCGCGGCCGCAAGGCACGTGCACCCGGGCGACAGCGTCATAATAATAGCCTACTGCTGGCTCGACAGCGAAGAAGTAAAGACATTTAAGCCAAAGGTCGTATTCGTCGACAAACACAACAGGGTGGTTGAAACGACAGATCATGAGGACCATGGCGACATAAAATAGCAAGCAAGGCGCAGCGTGAGCTGCGCCTTTTTTATATATAGAATCTAATCGCAAGAATGTTTATCGTGCCAACCAGTGCCAAATAAATATAGTATCGTCAATACGAAAAGCGGAGACAGGGTTGGAATTGCGTATACATTAAGAGGAAAAACAAGTATAATTCCTGCTGCTAATTGCATATATGCCAGCACACGACACCAATGATGTCGATAAGACTGCTTTGCAAAAACGAGTCCGGCAATGGCAGTCACCATAGAAAAGGCATATGTCATAGCCGCCCAAAAGCAACCCAAACCGGCATATTTGTAATCAGCTGAGGCAAAGTTAATAATATCCAAGCAACGCAGCAGCATGAAAGGCGCGGAAAGCATCATCAGAAGCGATGCAACCAAGAGAATAACTTTTTTTATGGATTTTTTACTCATTTCAATGCACCCTTTCATACTATTTTTCGTCTTCCCATTTCATGGCTCTCACGACAGCTTTCCTCCAGCCTGAATAGAGCGCTTCGCGCCTTTGCGGGTCCATATGTGGCGAGAACTCGCGGTCAAGGCTCCAGCTGCTCTCGATGTCTGAGATGCCATCCCAGAAGCCGCTGGCGAGCCCTGAAAGATATGCGGCCCCAAGGGCGGTAGTCTCGGAAACCCTGGGCCTTCTAACGCAAACTCCGAGCATGTCCGACTGGAACTGCATAAGCAGGTTGTTGGAGACAGCGCCGCCGTCGACGCGCAGCTCCCTAAGGCTTATGCCCGAGTCCCGCTGCATGGCGTCCAGAACATCCCTAGTCTGGTATGCTATCGATTCGAGAGCAGCTCTTATTATGTGGTTCCTGTTGCTGCCGCGCGTTAGGCCCGTTATCGTGCCCCGCGCGTACATGTCCCAGTAGGGAGCGCCAAGCCCCGTGAAGGCCGGCACAAGATAGACGCCGCCCGTGTCCTCCACCTTGCCTGCGAAATACTCGCTGTCTCCCGCATCGCTTATAAGGCCCAGCTCGTCCCTAAGCCACTGAATCGACGCGCCGCCCATGAAAATGCTGCCTTCGAGCGCATATTCGATCCTGCCGCCCAGCCCCCAGGCTATCGTAGTAAGCAGGCCGCTTTTTGAGACAATTGGCCTCTCGCCAGTATTCATGAGCATGAAGCAGCCCGTGCCGTAGGTGTTTTTAGCCATCCCGGGCTTTGTGCACATCTGGCCGAAAAGGGCCGACTGCTGGTCTCCTGCAATGCCGCTGATTGGAATAGACTGCCCGTGGAAAGGTCCGCTGTCGGCATGGCCGTATACATGGCTGGAGGGGAGAACCTGCGGCAGCATGCACCTTGGAATGCCAAGTTCCTTTAGCAGCACATCGTCCCACTCGAGCTTGTTTATGTTGAAAAGCATAGTCCTCGAAGCATTTGAGTAATCGGTGGCATGCACCTTGCCGCGAGTAAGGTTCCAGAGCAGCCAGGTGTCTATTGTGCCAAAGAGCAGCTCGCCCCGCTGCGCCCTCTCCCTTGCGCCATCCACATGACTTAGTATCCATGAGAGCTTTGTGCCCGAAAAATAGGCATCCAGTACAAGTCCCGTGCTCTCACGCACATAGTCCTCGAGCCCGCTCAGCCTTAGCTCCTCGCATATGGCAGCGCTCCTTCTGCACTGCCAGACAATGGCGTTGTATATAGGCTTGCCGGTGGCCTTCTCCCACACAACAGTAGTCTCACGCTGGTTAGTGATTCCAATCGAAGCGATTTCAGCCGCGCTTATCCCGCAGCTTTCAATGACCTCACTGGCGACACCGCTTTGTGAGCCCCATATTTGCATAGGATCATGCTCAACCCAGCCGGGTTTTGGGTATATCTGGGGAAACTCCTTTTGAGCTATGCCAACGACACTTGCCGACTTGTCGAAGAGTATGGCCCTCGAGCTGGTGGTGCCCTGGTCGAGCGAGAGTATATATTTTTTCTCCATGAAAGCCTCCTTTAAAAATAAAGTTGTTATGTTGGGGCCCTTAAGTTGGTATATATCCTATAAAGCAATTATAATATTATTAATACACAAATGAACAAACAAAAGTCAATCTACATAAAAAAATGATATATCCAGGAGGAGAAAAAAATGAAAAACGAAGCCATTAGAAACTACATCTACCTGAATGGAAAGTTCATGTCAACAAAGGAAATCAATCCGCTCGAGTACATGTGGGGCGACACGGTTTACGAGGTAGTGAGAATAAGGGACGGCGTCGCAGTATATATTGAGGACCATGTCGAGAGGATGAGAAATTCGGCAAAGCTCCTGGGACACACCTTCAGCCTTGATATAGAGCTTGTTGAGGATGTCATAGAGCAGCTGATAGAAAGAAACAGCGAAAACAACATGAACATAAAGCTCGTAGCTACAAACTTCGTGGCAGGCGGGTGTGATTTTGCGGCATACTTCATAAACAGCTTCTATCCGCCTGTGGAGATGTACCAGAACGGAGTTCATACCATACTATACAATACGATGAGGGAAAATCCCCATGCAAAGACAATGGTCAGGGAGCAGAGGCAGGCCATAAACAGAGAGCGTGAAAAAGTCGGAGCATACGAGGCGCTGCTTGTTGACGAGCATGGAAACATAACAGAGGGCAGCAGGTCGAACCTGTTTTTCATAAAGGACGGAAAGCTCTATACGCCGCCGTCAGAAAACGTGCTTCTGGGAATCACAAGAAAAAACCTGCTTGAAATATGCCGGGAACATTCCATAGAAGTAATTGAAAAGGAAATAGCCGCAGCCGAGATAAAGGATTTCGACGGAGCCTTCATAACAGGCACTTCAATAAGCGTGCTGCCGATAGCCACAATAGACGACATCAGGCTGGGGTCCGCAAGCGACATCACCATAATAAAGCTCATAAACTTCATGAAGTCCAGGGCAACCGACTATATAGAGCGCAAAAAACTCGAAGTTGAAAAAGACAATAGACTTCTGCAGGAAATGTAAATATAATTAAGAGTGCATATTTCAATAATGACAAGGTAGGGAATGAAATTATGAGCATACTTATATTCGGACATAAAAATCCGGACACAGACTCTGTGGCATCAGCAATAGCACTCTCGAGACTAAAAAACACTCTCGGAATGGACACAAGGGCATGCATACTCGACGAGGTGTCAAGGGAGACGGAATACGTACTCAAATTCTGGGGAACCCAAATGCCCGAGAAGATAAAAAACGTGAAGATACAAATAGAGGACCTTGAAATAGAAAGGACCCAGGGCGTGCTTCCCCACAGCTCCATAAGGCAGGCATACAAGACAATGGAGGCCAGAAGCATAAAGATACTCCCAGTGCTTGACGGCGGAAGGAGACTGCTGGGCATACTCACAATGAAGGACATAGCCATGTCGCTTGTCAAAGGAGAGCACTACACCCTTGATACGAGCATCTCAAACCTGCTTGAAGACCTGCATGCGGAGCTGCTTACAGGCGACAAGCAGTCAAGGGTGATGGGAGAAGTCCTAATCGGAGCGTTCTACCATGAGACTCTCAAGAAGGTGGGATTGCTGAACGAAAACAGCATAGTAATAGTGGGAGACCGCTACGACATAATCGACCTGGCCATAGAAAAAAAGGTCAGGCTGATTATAATAACGGGGGGCAACAAGGCGCCGAAAGAATATGTGGATGCGGCCGCTGCTGCCGGCATAGCAATGATAAGCTCTCCCGAGGACACTTTTGCTACGGCAAAGATAATAAGCCAGTGCAACTTCGTATCCTCCATAATGAAGTCGGACGACATAATAAAGTTCAGGGAGTCCGAATACATGGAGGAGCTGGCCGATGAACTAAGGACAAACAGGCATTCCAACTATCCGGTTGTATGGGCCGGCAACATATACAAGGGCTTTGTCAACAGAAGGCATATACTCAGCCCTGGCCGCAAGAAGGTAATACTCGTAGACCACAATGAGTATGCCCAGAGCGCCAAGGGGCTCGAGGAGGCCGAAATACTCGAGATTGTCGATCACCACAAGATAGGCGACATATCAACCACAATGCCAATATCATTCAGGAACATCCCGGTGGGCAGCACCTGCACAATAGTCTATAATATGTACGGCGAAGCCGGCGTCGAACTTGACAATCAGACTGGCGGACTCCTCATATCGGGGATACTCTCAGACACTCTGCTGCTGCAGTCGCCGACGACTACAGAAAGCGACAGGAAGGCGGTAGAGAAGCTGAGCGAAATGCTGGGCATTGACGCGCACTCCTACGCCATGGACATGTTCAGGGAGGGCACGTCGCTTGCCGGACAGACCACGCACGAGATATTCTACAACGACTTCAAGGAGTTCACACTGGACGGCTTCAAGGTCGGAATATCGCAGGTGTTCACGCTCGACACAGACGAGGTTTTCAAAAGAAAGGAAGAGTTCATAGACTTCGTCAATAAGGTGCAGAGCGAGAGCGGCTACGACATCACGCTCCTGGTCATAACAGACATACTCAGGAACGGCTCGTACCTTATATTCAAGGAAGAGCACCCGATAATGAAACCGGTTCTGGGAGATTTCGAACAGGGCGGCTTCAGAGAAGGTGTAGTCTCAAGGAAAAAACAGGTCATACCAACTGTCATGAAGGCCATAAGCATGATAAAGTAAGCTGAATGTGAAAAAATTGATATACGCGAGTGCAAAAATGCCCAGCAAAATCAGATGCTGGGCATTTTTTTATCTCATCAAAGCCCGTAAAAGTACAAAAAAACCAGGTGAAATGTTAAATTAATAACCCTTGAAAACCTTGCAAAAACTATTGTCAAAAGCTCTGGAGAGGTATATTATATAAATATATACAGTATACAAAATGCGTGATAAAAATACAATTAACCAGTCGGATTGACAACATATATGACGAGGTGAGCGGATTGTTCAAGTTTGGAACGGTTACAAAGAGGGAAAAAAGCGAAATACTCCAGGAGATAATTAAGCTCTACAGAGAAAAGAGACTCAGCAAGGACGAGATAGAAAAGCTCTCGAGTGATTATGTAGACAAGCAGGAAGAGCACTACAGATGCTGCATATACAAGGAGAAGGCCATAGCGGAGCAGAAGATAAAGCTCGGCCTGGGCTGCTCGGCCGCCGAGGACGAATTCGAGCTCAAGAACATAATGGGCTACAAGCAGATAGTCCACATAGTTAGCGCGGCGTGCGACAGCTGCCCTATAAACAGGTTCACAGTCACAGAGGCCTGCAGGGGCTGCATAGAGCACAAGTGCATGGACGTTTGCCCCGCCAATGCGATGGTAAGAATCAACGGAAGAGCATACATCAACCAGAGCCTTTGCAGGGAGTGCGGACTTTGTAAGACTGCATGCCCATACAACGCCATATCAGAGGTGCTTAGACCTTGCAAGGCGTCATGCCCTACTGCGGCGCTTAGCATAGAGAGTAAGCAGAGGAAGGCCATAATCAACGAGGAAGAGTGCATCAACTGCGGCCAGTGCGTAACGGCCTGTCCCTTCGGCGCAATATCGGACAAGAGCTGCATAATAGCCATACTCGAAAAGCTAGAGGAAAAAAGCGGCAAGAACATATACGCAGTCGTGGCTCCGGCAATCGGAAGCCAGGTAGAAGATGACGTTACAATGGGCAAGCTAAAGAGCGCCCTTAAACAGGTTGGATTCCATGATGTGATTGAGGCCTCATACGGCGCTGACATGGTGACGGCCGTGGAAACCAGGGAGTTTGCTGAGAGGCTTGAAAAGGGCGACAAGTTCATGACCACATCCTGCTGCCCTGCATTTGTGAACTACATCGAGAAGGAATTCCCGGAGCTCAAAGCCAACATATCATCTACTGTATCGCCAATGATGGCCACAGCCAAACTCATAAAGAAAATGGATGAGAACGCAACGGTCGTATTCATAGGACCATGCATAGCCAAGAAGAACGAAATCAAAAAAGACAGCCTCAGGGGCATAACAGACTACGTAATGACCTTCGAGGAGCTTTCTGCGCTTTTGAGCGCTTACGGCATAGATCCTGCGGACTGCGAGGACGAGCAGGTGAGCGAGGGTTCGGTATACGGCAGGAACTTCGCGGCAGGCGGCGGAGTCAGCGGAGCTATAGCTCAGTACGTGCAGGAGGCCGGCCTTGAAGTCCAGTTCAAGCCGGTAAAGGTTGCAGGTATAAGCGAAGTCAAGAAGGCGCTTACAATGGCAAAAATCGGAAAGCTCGACGGCAACTTCATAGAGGGCATGATGTGCGAGGGAGGCTGCATAGGCGGACCTGCCAACATATGCGCCCTCAACAAGGCAAGAGTCAACCTCAAGAAGTTCAACCAGAACTCAAAAATACAGAGCATCAGCGAAAACAGCGAAACAGGCGCACTCGAAGGCATGCACATGCACGTAGAATAGTTATTAGTCAAAAACTGCAAAAAGCCATCCTGAAAAAATTTTCGGGGCGGCTTTTTCTGTACGAAAAGACAAATATGGAATATACTAATATAATGTAGAAACTGCTTAGACTTAAGCGGGCAGTCATTAAAAATAACAATAAACGGAGGAAAATAAATGATTACAGCATACATGGCGGGAATATCAACAGGCTACGAGGGCGAGGACATAGAAATAAGGTACAGCATATACAACGGACAGGAACTGATCCGCAAGGATTCAGTATTCAAGGACTACAAAAAACCGGCCGTAGTGGGACCGGCTTCAATGCTCGCACTTCTCAAGGAGCTAGAGGAGTTCAACGGAGAAGAAATAACAGTGATAGCAAACGATCCGGCGCTGAATGAGCTTGTAAGGGGAACGTCGACGACGCAAAACAGGGATGTGCTGAAAATGGCAGGCATGCTCAAGAAAAAACTCGCCGAATTCAGCCCTGGGGTTACACTGAAGGACGTCAGCCAGGACAAGGAAGAGCTAGCCAAGTGGGACGAAGAACTGAAATAATCGGCTGACTGGAGCAGACGATTTGGAGGTGAAAAATGGACTATTCAAAGCTTACAAAAGAAGAGCTTATAAATAGAATAACCGAGCTTGAAATGCTAAACCGGGAGCTTCTGAGGGAAAAAGAAGCTGAGACAAGACTTGACTTTGCGTGGACTGGCAATCTGGGACACTGGTACTGGAACATCCAGACCAACTCGGTCGTGTTCAATCCGCTGAAAGTTACAACACTTGGCTATACAAAGGAGGAGCTTCCGCAGAAAGTGACATATCAGTTTTTTACGGACAAGCTTCATCCTGACGACTATCAGAACGCTATGGATGCAATGCTGCTCCATATGAAAGGCAAAAAGAGCGTATATGAGGTTGAATATCGAATCCAAGCCAAGGACGGTAGCTGGAAATGGTTCTATGATCGCGGAAAGATAACTCAAAGAGACGGTGAAGGGAAGCCGTTGTTCGCCTCGGGCATAGTGTTCGACATCACCAAGAAGAAAGAGCAAGAGATAAGCTTGAAAAAGAAGAACGAAAAGCTCAGGAAAAGTGCCGAAACAGACGCCCTGACGGGCATAAGGAACAGAAGGGCCATAATGGACGAACTTGAAAGCAGGGTGCTCGAAGCCTCTATAAACAAATCCCCGCTCTCCATAGCAATATTCGACATAGACAAATTCAAGGCGATTAACGACACTAAGGGTCACGTTGTTGGAGACAAGGTCATCAACGAGGTCGCCAGCATCATAGCGAATACAATAAGGGGATTGGATTCAGCCGGAAGGTACGGAGGAGAGGAGTTCCTCGTGATACTTCCGAATACCGACAAAACAAACGCGGCAGGCGTTGCCGAAAGAATCAGGAAAAACGTCGAAAGTCATGACTTCGGCGAAGGATTCAAGGTTACAATAAGCGGCGGAGTAAAGCAGTTCCAGGGAGAAGAAAAGACAGAGCTAATAGATGGGGCTGACAAGAATCTCTACGAAGCAAAGAACGGCGGAAGAAACAAAATAGTTGTATAGGCGGCATCATGAGAATCCATCCGGAAACATTCTGGGTGGATTTTTGTTGTCCCCTTCATGGGGACGGGTAACATAAATATATGTGGTTTACAATATTGAAAATATCTGGATTTGGATGTAATCTGTATATAAAGACACATTGGATTTGATTGGGAGGTATGGCATGAAAAAGACAGTCCACAACAAGCTTGTCAGGGACAGGATTCCTGAAATCATAGAAAAGAGCGGAAAACGAGCAGTGACGGAGATCCTTTCCGATGAAGAGTATATGGAGCTTCTAAATAAGAAGCTTATGGAGGAAGTACAGGAGTATATCGAGAGCGGAACACTAGAGGAGCTTGCAGACATAGGCGAAGTCATGCACGCAATAATGGACCTTAAGGGCATAACCATAGAGGAGTTTCAAAGGGTTAGAATGGAAAAGCTCGAGCAGAGAGGCGGCTTCAAAGAGAAGATATTGCTTAAAGAAGTCATAGAAGATTAGGGGTGAAAAAATGCATAGTTACAAGTCAGCCGGAGGAAGCGCAGCTGAGGACTTGTTCATAGATCTGTTTTGTGACACTTTCGGCGGAGAAAAAGGAGGATATCTATACTCTCAGTATCCCTTCTACGACATATATCAGGACAGCAGGTTTGCAGATTTTGTCCTGGATAATGGGGGAAGGCGCGTAGCAATAGAGATAGACGATGCTGCAAGCCACAACAAAGCCATCATTTCTAAAGACAAGTTCCACGACGACATGCTCAAGCAAAACAGCATGGTCCATCTGGGATGGGATGTATACAGTTGGGCTGTTTGGCAGCTTCAAAACGAGCCTGACAGAGTCAAGGACGAACTGCGCGTATTCTTGGGAAACCATCCGCTTTTTAAGGAAATCCAGGACTATCTTCCAAAGCAAAGAGGCAAGAGCCTGGACGGCTCGAACCTTAAGCTAAAGGAGCACCAGAAAGCGGCTCTTGAAGCATTGAAGGCAATGAGAGATGTACATGAAACAATCGCATTGCTCCACCATGCAACAGGAACAGGAAAAACTGTCACGGCTGTTATGGACGCAAAAAGTTTAGGCGGCAGGGTGCTGTTTGTGGCTCATACGCATGAGCTTGTTATACAAGCCAGCAACACATTTCAAAAGCTATGGAAATCAGCGCCTGTTGGGTTGTATGTGGAGAGAACCAAGGAGCCAGAAGAGCACGTAGTATGCGCAAGCATACAGAGCGTGGCGCTGAACCTGGATGAATTCAGGGATGACGAGTTTGACTATCTTATTATAGATGAAGCCCATCATGCCTCGGCCGAAACATACCAGAAAGTGCTGGCTCACTTTAGACCAAAGTTCATATTGGGTCTTACTGCCACACCGGAGAGGTCGGACGACAACGACATACTTGAGATTTTTCAAAATGTGGCTCACAAGCTGGACATAAAGACGGCAGTGGAAGTGGGGGAGCTTGTGCCTATACGCTGCATCAGAATACATACCAACATAGACTTGACGAAGGTAAGGATAAATAGCTTTCTTTACAAGTCAAGGGAGCTTGAGAGCAAGATATTCGTACCGGAACGCAACGCTCTGATAGTTGCTACATGGCTTGACTATGTCAAAGGCAGGAAGACCGTGGTTTTCTGTGCCAGCGTGAAGCATGCAAACGAGATTGCAACGCTTTTTAAGGAGAACGGTATCAACGCGATTGCCGTGTCGGGGGAGATGAAAGGTTCAGAGCGCAAGGAGCAGCTGGCCAAATACGAAAACGGTGACATACAGGTGCTTTGTGCATGCGACCTCCTCAATGAGGGCTGGGACAGTCCAAAAACTGAAGTGCTTTTCATGGCCCGCCCTACAATGTCGAAAGTCCTTTACACCCAGCAGCTTGGACGAGGAATGAGGACAGCTGAAGGAAAGGAAAGCCTCATGGTGTTCGATTTTGTTGACAACTCAGGCAGATACAACATGCCATATTCAGTGCACAGGCTTTTTCAGCTCAAGGACTATCGTCCGGGAGCATTGGCCGTAGCATCAGAAAATCAAAGGGTTGCAGAGCAGAACCTTTACTTCAGAGGGGAAAAGCCTGAGGCAATAATTGACTATCCGGTGAGCGCCACTGACTACGAGCTGGTAGACATATTCAACTGGCAGGAGGAAGCCGAGGGCATGATAAGCCAGAGCGAGTTTGTCCGCAGAGTGAGCGTCCAGAGCGAAACAATTGATGATTATGTGCGCAAGGGCAGGATAGTGCCGGATCTTGAGGTGCCAATGAGCGAGCAACGTACATACAAGTATTTCCGGGAGGAAACCGTCGAAAAGTATGCAGAAGAATATGGATGGACAATAATCAGCGACGACAACAGGAAGGACCTTTTCATGGATATGTGCCGCACAATGGATATGAGCTACTCATACAAGCCGGTGCTAATAAAGGCGATATTGCAGCATGCCGATGATAAAGGCAGAGTAAAGCTTGCTGATATAGTTGAGTATTTCAGAGGCTTTTATGAAAGTCGCCGAATCCGGGGTCTTATAGTGGAAAAGAAGCGAAGCATATACGCTAAAGGCGGTTATACAGATAAAGACGTAGAACGAAATATACTCATAAATCCATTCAAGCGTTTTGAGGACATGCAGATGCTGAGACATACAAAAACACTAGGGATAGTAGAAGTCGACAGTGCGGTATGGAAGAGGCTTACTCAAGAAGAAAAGGAAGAGCTTGAGTTAATTTGCGATAAGAAGCTTCAGGAGTATTTTGATAGGATTGTGAAAAATATAAGGGGAATGCACTAAATGATATGTCTACCATCAGACCAAAGCGTAAACACAAGGGTATTTGAAAGATTGCTGGATTATAGCAATCTAACATCGAGCTACAAATTATTTTGGTTTAATGGTATCTTCCAAGAAATTATAGCGGGAAACAAATCTGTGAGTTTCAGAAGAATCGTTTGCCGTATGATTTGTGCAGCCTGGTACCCGGTAGTTCAATACAGGCTTAATCTAGGGATATGGGATAAATTGTATGACACAGTTATTGTTATTCAAAGAAAGTATGGAATAAGTCCAAATGAAAAGCAAGAGGTGTTACTTGATTTTTTGGACAAGATTAATGATTCAGAGATAGAAAAGCTAATAAGCAATTTATATAAATATGTACCTTATCGCTTGATTGCGCCTTTTTACGAAAATGAGTTGACCGGTTTAAAGGATGGCGTCAAGAATACCAGAATATATGAACTCTCAAGGCTTGATAATAATGCTATCTATAAGATAAGACGAAAGGAAAGCTCAATAGAGATAAACGATAACTGGTTCAATTATATTTATTGCAATCAAAATATTGTTTACGGATGGATGAATTTTAAACTCATCTACTTTTTGCAGAAAAAAAATCCCAACGTACCCGCAATTCCATTTAAATTGAATCCTCCATATCAGCGAGATTTGAGCAAAGCTAAAAGATTTTGGAATGAAGTAAAATAATATGTACAGTTGAAGGATATATACACAAACGAGGCTTTTACTAAAGAAAATTTTAACAGATATGGTGAATTGAGTATTGATCATTTTATTCCTTGGAGCTTTGTTTTACATGATGAATTATGGAATTTGGTGCCGACATTTAAGAATATTAATAGTTCAAAAAGTGATCGCCTGCCAAAGAAAGAATCTTATCTGAATGAATTCTGCGAAGTGCAATTTAGCGCATTTCAAATTATACGACAAAATAAAGCAATGAGCAAATTGCTTGAAGACTACATGCATTTAAATGCATCATTAGTCTATGACGTTAAAAATAATGCAAAAGGGATGACAAAGGATTCTTTTGTAAATTCATTAAAAGATACTATAATGCCGCTATATCAAATCGCGTATAATCAAGGATATGGAGTCTGGGAAAGTAAAATATAAACAGCATGAAATCATTTGGAAAAAAATAAGTTTTGAAATCCAGCGCATTTCAGGAGGTGAAGCCAAATGAAAGCAACTGAAAATTATGTATACAAAAAAGAGGTTGATTGGTCGCTGTTAAATGAAGGGCTCACCTTGCCTGTTGAAAACCAAGTTGTGTTCGGTAGGAATATGGGGAAATTTCTTGCTCGCGGTGAGGCGAAGAATATAACGGTGTACTTAGATGGGAAGAGCTACATTGCAAGAATAATAAATCTAAACTTAAATAAAAAACATAATCGAAAGAGTGATATGTTGCAAATTAGATATTCTTCAAGTAGTGAACTTTCGAATGCATTAAAGGCGTACTTTACAAAGAGCTATCAGTATATCTCAAATAAAAGAAATCTAAGGGAGAAAAGTGATAGAAGTATAATTCGATTACCAGAGGATCACAAGGAATATTTGGCTATATATACTACTGAATATGAGGACACATACTTATTTGAAACAATTGTTGCGGAGGATATTTATCAATTGAAAGAAATTGTAAAAAACAAACAGGAATATTTGTTGGAAGCAAGCTTCAATTATGATGTGATTGATGAAAAATCAACATTATTTGAGACCGAGCGTATAATGAAAATTCGTAAGCTCAATAAAAAAATTGGCGATAACTTAAAGCTGCTTTATAACTTCAGATGTCAAATATGCGGTGAAGATGTGGGTAAAAAATACGACTCGCAAATAGTTGAAGCCCATCATATTGAGTATTTCGTTAGAAGTCTAAATAATGATTCAAATAATCAGCTTATTGTGTGTCCTAATCATCATAGAATTATTCACTCTACTAATGCCACATTTTATAGAAACCGGCTTGCCTATTTATACCCGAACGGAGTTCAAGAGAGGTTGGTTTTGAACAAACATCTAAGGTGATATTGTGTTAAAATGAAATAAAATAAGAATTATAATATAATTTGGTCGTTCATTGGCATTATGTATTTTGATTAAAATGTAGTTTAATAATGAATCGGCACAATGTTCAAATTGAGAACGGAGGTATATTATGGCAGACATCAAATATGAAATCACAGGGCAGTTCGGGAAAATATCAGAATCCTCAAAGGGTTGGACTAAGGAGCTGAATCTTATAAGCTGGAACGACAGAGACCCTAAGTACGACATTCGTGAATGGGCGCCTGGACATGAAAAAATGGGTAAAGGTGTAACTCTTACGGCGGATGAGCTTAAAGAGCTAAAGAGACTACTTAACGAAATGGATATTTAGATCTCATGACGAAAAGAAAGGTAGCTGGATACAACTGCATAGGCATCGACGCCTGCAAGGGCAAATGGGTGGCAGTCTGAATATCAGACAAAGGCTTTGAAGTAGGCAAGGTTGACACCATAGGAGATGTCTGCAAATCCTATCCGGATTGCGACACATACCTGATAGACATCCCAATAGGCCTTCCGGAAAGCCAGGATGATGCAAGGCCCGACATGCTTGTGAAAAAGGAGCTTGGCAAGAAGGGTGCCAGCATATTCCCGGTGCCCTGCAGGCAAGCGGTGTATGCTGATGACAAGGCCAGAGCAAGGGAATTGAACATTTCCACTTTTGGGAAGAGTCTGTCGGAGCAGAGCCTTGGAATATCAAAGGCAATAAGACAGGTGGACGAATTTTTGCAGGGTAATCCGGAGTGGAAAAACAGACTGCTAGAGAGTCATCCGGAGCTTTGTTTTTCGAAGCTGAATGGAAATCAGCCGATTATGGAAAAGAAGACAACAGCAGAAGGCCATAATAAGCGGTTAGAGGTTTTAAAAAGACTCTATCCCGCTACGGACAAGGTTATAGAGAAGTTTCTGGCCGACGGACTAAACAGAAAGAAAACAGGCGACGTTGTGGATGCACTGTGCCTGGCTGTAATGGGCAGGTTGATTGCACAAAATGGCTGCAGGAGATTTCCCGAAAAGCCCATGATAGACAGCACCGGACTGATTATGCAGATAGTATACGGCGAGGAGAAGGCTATGATAGAAAAAACGGAATCAAGTAATAATGCAAATAAAGAATTTAGTATGGAAAGCAACGGGAAGCGAGAATTGAGCATAGGCAAGGAATACAGGCACTTCAAGGGCAATGAATATCTGGTGATGCATATAGCAAAGGATTCAGAGACATTGCAGGAGATGGTTGTGTATCAGGCTCTTTACGGAGAGCGCGGAATATGGGTGAGGCCTCTTGAGATGTTTCTTGAGCAGGTGGAGGTTGACGGTAAGAAGGTATACAGGTTCGAGGAGATTCTTGACTAGCCGCAGACTAATGATATTTTGGAGGGATACAAATAATGGATAAGGAGCTGTTGGATAGGTTTAAGGCATTCTTAATCAAGAAAGATAATATTGTCTTTGCATATGTTTTCGGCTCCTTTGTTTCTGGAACCCAGACGAAAGATAGCGATGTGGATTTTGCTGTTTATTTGTCCAAAGTAGATATAGATGCAGCCGAATATCTTGGCATGAAGGTCGAACTTATGGACATAGCCAAGAGGGATGTCGACATAGTAATTTTGAATTCAGCTAATCCATTGGTGAAAAATGAAATCTTTGGGAGTGGTGTTCGCTTGTTTTCCAAGGATGAGGAGCTGGAGAGCGATTTTATAGTTAAATCACTTTTCGAATATGAGGATATGAAAAAATACTATAAGCTGTCATACGACACAATGATAGAAAGGCTTAGGAAGGAAGTGAGCGACAATGGTTAAGGCTGAAGTATTAAGAAAGCGGCTGGAGCAGATGAATGCATCGCTTAATAAGATTAAAAGATACAAGGATATCTCACTTGATGAATTTATAAGCGATGACATAATTCAAGATGTTGTTGAATACAACCTGTTTATAGCTATAAATATGATGGCCGACATTGCTACTCACATAGTTATTGACGAGCAGCTGGGAAGTGTCAACAGCATGGGAGATGCGTTTGAGATATTGTGTCAAAAAGGATACATCTCAAAAGAGGAAGTATCGCTCTATAAGAATATGATTGGCTTTAGAAACATATTATCCCATGAATATGTAAAGATTAACAAAGAGCTTGTATATAGTGTCGCAAAAAACAATATAGTGGATTTTCAAAAATTCATACTGTTTGTTCATGAAAATTTCATGTAACAGTGATTTGATTGAAACTCATGCATCCTAAGATTTACAGAGATTTACAGAAAAAAGCTGAATACGACTGGAAAGTTCAATACGAGAAGGGCTCACCTGGGCGGCTACTTTGCCAAGGAAAACGGCAAGTACGACGAGTATGCGAAGGCCATGTTCAGGCGTATTTTGAAGACAATACGAACATAGCATACAAGCAATGTAGATATTTATTTTTGAAGGCTGAATGGAGGGACGTCAATGAAAAATGCAGTCAGTAAAAAAATTGCAGCGTTTATGGTCGTATTGGCACTAATACTCAATTTCAATGTGGCCATGAATAGTGCGTATGCGGACAGCCAAGCTATACCGTTTGTTTATCCGGAAGGATACTTGAACACAGATGGAATTCCTGGAATAGTTGAGATTGACCCTGTCAATTCGGAGGATACTATTGACATTGGGAATGACAATGTAAATGAAGATGACGTTAAGCACAGATTGAAAGTGCCTGCTATAGTCGATCATTATGCAAATCTGTATAAATCATATCAGTTCGGGAATGTAATAACTGTTATTGAAAGTGAAAGATATAAGACGGCTGCCAATAACGTTGTTTTCTCAACAAGTGACAAAAACTCATATATCAACAATAAAGTCACCATTAACAAAAACAATCCCCAGGAATATGACGAGCCTGGTTCTGCTTCATATTGGTCTTACATACATGAGTTGACCCATAAAATCGAGGATGACAATGGAGATATAGGTTATACCGCAGGAATCACGAAGTACAGCAGAGCATACGGTGAGAGAAATATCGAGTTCATGGAGAGCATCCTTAGTAATGCTGTAAGTATATTGGAGCGTTTCGAGAGCGATATCGAGAAAGAAGATTTCGTTCAGGCCGAGGTTAGATGGAAAGCATTCATAGCAGCTTATGAGGATACTATACAAACCAAGCATATCGAGGCGTCTGGTGCAGCATTTTCGCCTGATTTCATGCTGCTGAAAAACTGGATTGGATTTGATGTTGACAGGTATGCCATTGAAAACTACTATAAATCCGGAAATGCGGGGGAGAAATTCAAGCGATTTTTCGAAAGAGATCTGGGCAAGAAGACAACGCTCAATTCTTTGAAAGCCGGTTCGTACGTAAGCATAAGCGGATTAAGGTTCAGCGTTGTAGATCCTTTGCGCGGCTACATAATGTATTCAACATACAAATCGGATATTAACCGAATGAAAGCATGCTTTGCTGAAAACAGCGCAATCGACAATGTAGATCCATATACGCTGAGAGCTTATTTGGATAAATGGTATAACGAAAAGTTTCCGGATGACCAGAAGATTTTGGTCAGAGACTTTTTGGATGACAAGTTCAACAAGGCCGGTGTTATAAGCCTGGATGACTATAAGAAGTTTTTAAAGCCAATCAACTTCTCTGCAGAAACGCCTATATGGCTCAACGGGTCATATGTGGCTAAAGACGGAAGCGGAAATCTTATTCGCATATTATATCCAAGCTTGTACTGGGATATAGTTTCCTGGGGGGCGGCTACAGAGGTCTGGAATGTTGCGCCGGCACTCTATTTGAATCCAGCAACACCTATTCTGTCTGGTACAGGGAGTCATGATGATCCATATATAATAAGCAAAGCAGGCAACACAAACACGACAGCCGGCAGCAGCACTGGCAGTATTGAAAGACCGGTTGTTACGCCGCCGAGTATCAGAACTTATCCAACAGGGTTGCCGGGCCTGGATTTTGCAAACAATCCTCCGCCGGCACTCTACATAAACAGCACAATTAAGCTGAGGATTTCCGATACAAAAGCAACCATAAATAATCGAGATATTAGTATCGATGTTGCTCCTGAGATTAAAGAAAACAGAACTTTTGTGCCATTGAGATTCATAGCTGAGTCGCTAGGAGCCAAAGTGGATTATATCCCTGATTATAAGGGCTCTAAGACTATAGTTATAAGCGGGGCAAGTGATAACCAAGAGGATTATATCATCCTGTTTGTAGGAAGTAAAAATGTTCTGCACAATCAGGTTACCGAAAAAATGGAAAATACTCCTTATATTAAAGATGGTCGTACCCTGATTCCGCTCAGAGGCGTTTGTGAAAAGCTGGGTGCGGATATTGAATGGGATGGAAACAAAAGAGAGATAACTATAAAAAGATAGTGATCCAGTAAAAAAGCTCTCGAGTTGATTCTCGAGAGCTTTTTTTAAATCCAGTTTACTTGTCCTTGGTTTTGTCTTTGCCAAACTGCGCATCTATAAGATAGTGGATAGCATTTTCTAGCCCTTCAAGTGAGTCGCTTTTGGTTGTGGATGTATGCAGGATTTCATCTCCCGCTTCGTCGGTACGCACGAGGCTTACTATGAAACGGAATTTTTCATTTTTGTTTTGCCAGTCGGAGCCGTAGAGTTTTCTTACGAATATCTTGTGGCTTTCGTCTATATCGAGTGAAGCCACATATGAATCGTCTTCCGTGGTCTCTTTTAATGGCCCTTCTATTTGTGATAAAAGCTCTGATGCTATGGTTTCAACGGATTTCATTGTTATCCCTCCATTTTGAAGAATAGTCGCCGCAATGGGCGCTTGTATTAACACTCCGGATTATAAGGTGTGTTTTTTGCTGTCTTCAGAAACATTATATACCAAGGAGTAGTTTTCTTCAATCAGACGGAAAAAGGCTAAAATTACCGACAAATGCTACTAAATATAAGCTCTGAAAAATGTTATAATGATTTAAATACAATTTAAATTATGAAAGGGGCGGTAGCATGAAGTGTATTAGTTGCGGTCAACAGATTCCGGATGAGAGCCAATTCTGCGAGTATTGCGGAGCGTCGGTAGCGGCGGTTCCGGAGGAGATTGAGGAGATTGAGGAGATTGAGGAGATTCAGGAGGAGCAGGAGCTGTTTGAAGCAGATAAAGAGGACACGGCGCTTATGAGTCAGCAGATGGAGCAGATCAGTCCTGGGGTTATGAAGGGAACAGACGGGATTCTAAGATGGGCCTATGACATGAACATGTGGAAGAATCCTACGATTCTCATAACAGTATGGAAGGTGCTAATGCTTGCGGCTATGGCGCCGGCTCTCCTTGTGAGCCTCTTGGCTATAGGTGACGGCGTGGTGGAAGCCCTGGGGGCATTTGTCAAAGTGGTGATGTATACGGCGGGAATAGTTACGGGGCTAATGGTCATTGCTTATCCGATAGTGGCCATTGTCAACGGAGGCAGATACTGCGTCGTGTTCGAGATGGACAACTTCGGAGTCAAGCACATACAGATGCAAAAGCAGTTTGAAAGGAGTCAGGTGCTTTCTATGCTGACTGTCCTGGCGGGAGTGGCAGCGGGAAATCTTCAGGCTACGGGCGCGGGACTTTTGGCTGGTTCCAAGCAAAGCTCTTATTCGAAATTTGCAAAGGTCAAAAGCGTTGTTGTGCACGCCAAGCGCAATGTCATTTACGTAAACGAGAATCTCGAGCACAATCAGGTGTATGCGGCAAGAGAGGATTTCGATGCAGTGCTTGAGCACATTCTTGGCCACTGCAAGAAGGCGAAGGTTACATACAAATCAAAGCCTTAAGGCATTCTGATAAAGCCGGTGGATTTGAGTACATAAATGGGGAAATAAGTTCCGAAGGGATGGGTTGTGATTTATGCAAAATGAACTTTCAATATCGAAAAGTCAGGCTGCGCCGCAAATTGACGATGCAACGCTGGGGCCGGCTCGTTATTTGATCGGAAGCATTAAGCGGAGTCTTAGCGGAATAGGGGCCTTGCTGAAAACGCCGAAGCTGCTTTTGCCTACTGTATTTATGGCGATTATGTGGTTTGCGCTTTCTTATCTTAAGATGTATTTGCCGGCTTCTGGAGCCGTGTTTGCTCTGAGCCTCATATTCTTTGCGCAGGGCGGCATGTATGCGGGGCTGCTGGGAGCCATCGGTGGAATAATAGGCAAGGCGTTCTTTGCATGGTTTGTGACTAACGCTCTTATGCCGGTTCTTACGGGCAAGAAGGCCCCAAAATCAGTGAAGATGAAAATAGGACCAGCTTTTGTTATAAGCGATATGCGGGGTTTTGCGCTTTTTATGGCGGGCGCGGGAATCGCGCTTGTAATATACAATTTCCTAACGGGCAACGCAAGCCTTGAAAACAGCGTCATTGGCCTTACGGCCATTGTGGCTTGCCTGAGGTCACTCAAGAATCCCTCGGGGTTCCTGGTAGGATTCCTGCGCTCATTCACCAAGGGGAGGCTTTCAAGGCCGAGGGCCGGCCACTGCGTGGTAGGAATGATGCTTGGTTTTGCCCTTGGTATAGGCTCATCGTTTTTGACTACCGGGGGGCTTTGCTACACGCTGGGCGGCATTCTGATTGCAATATCGATAGTCTTAGCCGCATTGTTCAGGGGAAGGCGGGTTCCTGCAGCTGCGATGATTGTAATGCTGCTTATGGGAGTTATGGCTCCTGCGCTTGGGGTTGCGCAGGCTGAGCAAAAGTGGATGGATCCGTACGAGGCGTACGGTGTGGCAAAGGGAGACTACGAGGCTCTAAAGGCTGCCATTGCAAAGAAGCCTTTCTATGGGGCGAAGGTTGAACCCATGGGCATGACATTTGGTACATATTACGGGATAGTCCCAAACGCGCAGGAGATAACAATCATGGGCGGCAGGGAGACTACGATTGACCTTGAGATATCTTCACCGTCTCTTGAGGACTTGCACAACAAGACTGACGTCTACAGCTATCTTAGCGCTAAGTTCAAGGGAAGGGCGTCCTTCTTTTATGACGAGGCGGCGCTCAGCTCGGAGCATCCTTACGAGAGCGATCAGGGGCAGAACCGTCTACCGATAGTGGCCAGGAGCGTGGGAGACTATTCGGGTTATGAGATAAACCGTTCGGATTATGGAAGCGGGGCTGCGCCCTTGAATTTTAATATAAAGGGCAGCGAAAGCGCATATCCCGTGGTTTTCGACTCATTCGAAAGTATCAGGGAAGGCCTGTTGACTGACACGGAATACAGCGTGTACGGCCAGCAGGCTTTCAGTTATGATCCCGGGCAGCTTTTTATGGTGGCGAAGCTTGCGGGAGGCACAGAGATAAGGATGAGCGACGGAGATGTGATTCAGGGAGAGATGGCTAGCGAGCTTCATCTTTGCGTCAAGGAGATAATGCTCGATGCCCCGTCGGGCGCAACTGAGAAGGTCAGCACGGTATGGGTGCTTGACGATGTGATTATAGACAATCCTAATGAAGGGGGCGGATATTTTCACACTGAAGTGGCAAACGGAAGAATATTCGAATCTTCAGGTGGCGGCGAAGGGGACGACTACGGTGCCACTGAGTATACATGGACTCTGCCTCCGGAGCGCATTGAGCTCGGGCGGGAAGACGAGATACAGATCAAGAAGCGGATTACATGGCAAGGGGATCATTTTACGGCCCAATGCGGATACATGCTGGGCAGAGTTTACATAACTACGATTCCAGAGGGGGAAAGTGAATATAAGGCCGTATATGAAGGCTATTTCGCGGCTCCGGGGAAGGAGGCCACGTCTACAACGCTTTACGGGAACAATCTGGACCCGGGACAGTATGTGGAGTCGCTCTACACTGTCAAGCGGGTAACCAGCCGAACTGGAGACGGGCCGTACGACGATTTGGATTCTGAAAACAGCCGAATGGTAATAGAAATATCGGCTTTTGGAAGCGGCAGCGTGACATACGTATACAAGCTTTCCACGGAAGCTGTATACGGAGAGACTGCTCCCGGCGGCGAAGACGGTGACGGCCTGCTTGGAGGTCTTCTGGAGCCATGGGAGCACGAGTGGGATGAGCGCGCTGACGAAATTGAAACGGGCGCTATAGGCGCCGCCTCGGCTCTGGCGGGCCTAGTAGGTGCAGGAGCTGCAGCGGCAGGAGGCTTTGGTGGCCCGGGAGGCCCGGGAGGTTTTTTCAGGACCAAAAGGGAGGGCATGGACTACGATCCAAGCGACGGCACGCTTGTTGTGACTTCGCCGAGCGGCTCTCAGGAGATTTACCGGCTGAATCCCGTCACAGGTGAATTTGAAAGCTCATACGGCTCGACTCTGAACCTTGGCGATGTGGACAGGGCAAGGGAAGATCACAGAAGAGACCTTGCAAATGCCGCTAAAGACAGGCAGAGAATGGAAAACAGGACGGACGGCGATTCGGAATACTGGCGCAAGGTGAACCGCCTGGAGCATCTTAGAGAAAAACTGGAGCGCGAAGGCAAAGGCGACACCGATTTGCTTAGCACGAAAATGGCCAGGAGGCTCGAGCGGATCCAAAATGACATACACAGCGGCAAAGGGCTTGACGAGAAGGGCTACAGAGCCGTAAGAGATGCCTACGGTAAATACACAAGAGGTGAAATCGGCAACAGCAGGGATCTGCCAGGAGAATATACAAGTTGGCAGAATACCAAGGACATGATTTCCATGAGTACGGAGGAGATTTCAAGGGGCGAAAGCGGCAAAGCCGTAGCGCTGAGGATTTTGGTTGGCATGGCGACCGGCGGCAGCTCGGAATTCGGATTTGAGGCCGCCCGTTCAATATACATTGTCAAGGACTACGTCGACGCCGGGGGAGACAGCTGGAGAGAGGCCGTGAGCAGGGCTGCACTTCAGACGGTTGTGGACGAAGGCATAGGCCGCGCCGCAGGCTTGGGACTCAACCTGGTGGGAAAAGCCGGCTCTTTTGCGGCGAATATGGCTTCGAAGACCAGGCTTGGAAGGGCAGCTGTGGATGGCGCCAAGAATCTGGCCGGCAGGGCTTCGAACTTCCTGGGACAAAATGTGGGAGATTTGGCCAAGAAAGCGCTTGGAAGCTCGGCCAACAAGGCGGACGATGCTGCAAGGGCTCTTAAGGCTGCAAATGCGGCCAATGCTATAAAAGCCGCCAACAAGCAGCTCGATGACGCAATAAAAGCATCGAGCCAGCAGGCGGATGATGCCGCAAAAGCCTTGGGCAGCAAAGCGGACGATGCGGCAAAATCCGTAGCAAAACAGGCAGATGATATGGGTAAAGCTGTTGGAGGCCAAACAGATGATGCGGCGAAAGCTGCGGGAAGCAAGACTGACGATGCTGCTAAGGCGGCAGACAAGGCGGATGATGCTGCAAAAAATGCGGGCGAGAAGGCAGATGACGCCTCAAAGACGTCGGGCGAGAAGGCCGAGAAGCCAGCAAAACCTGAGGGTCCAAAGAATCCGGATTATGAAGCTGCAGAGAAGAAGTGGAACAAGCAGATGGATGAGGCCAGGGACGAGGCTAAAAAAGAGATAGACAAGTATAAGGAAGCTGCAAAGGGCAAGGATTCGGCTGAGTCGGCACGGGATGCGCTCTACAGGAAGGGCCAGAAGATTGGCGAGCAGAAGGTGGACAACCTAAGGCGCGCACAGGAGAGGATAAATAGCAACCCGGGATCAAGGGAGGCTCAGGACGCCTACGATCAGGCGCTGCGCTCAGTCCAGCAGGACAAGTACGCCATGACTAAGCTCAACAGCCTGGATGGCCCGGGAGCCAATGAGCTGCGCGGCAATTTCAACATGCGAAACGAGCAGTTCACACAGGCGACGCTCAGGAACACCAAGGAGCGACTTGCGCTTGAGCATGGCGTAGATCCAAGTGAAATCAAGTTCGTGGAGGCGACCAATTCCGGAGCGGGAGCAAGAACTGCCGACGCATCTGTTACAGCCAGGAAGGTGGATGTCAGCCAGCACACTGCCGCTGATTTCAAAGGGGCGTCTACGGCTGACGACGTAATACCGCAGTCGGCGCGGATCAAAGGCGCTCCTATGGACAAGGATGTCACTGCAAGAATTTTCGACAAGAAGACAAACCAGTGGATAGACCTGCCTAAGGAGGATGTTGAAAGGATATACAGGCAGGAGCTCTACAAGTCCCACCACAAGGGTGAGCTGCCGAAGTTAGACGGCAAGGACATAGTGGACGATGAGGCGATATCGGAATTTGCAGAGAATATGGACCACACTGTCACAGACCGTACCGGCAAGGACGCCTACGGCAGGGGAGACAAGGATCTTGTGAACATTCTCGACAAGGGCAACAAAGGTGTAAAGGAATTTGAAGACATCACATCTGTTACGGGAACCATGGAATACAAGTCCAACGAGTGGTTCGAGCGTGCAGACAAGCTCAGGGAAAAGGCGGCTGAGGCTGGAGGAGACGCGGGCGAGGAGTTTCTTGTGAAGGCCGAGGCGCTTCAGGGCGAAGGCGTGCGCCAGCTCGTAAAGCAGTTTGATGCCCAGATCGCAGGCCAGGTCAAGGCGGTGGCTGCTACCGGCAGGAACATTCATGTGTCAGACAAGCTGCTCAAGTCCATAAGGGTGCTTGACCAGGTGGGCAAGGAGGGCGGCATAACAATGGCACAGGCTGAGGGCATACTAAAAGGCATGGGCACCTCTGTAGACGACGTTGTTCAGCAGAGCTCTTCAATAATGGAATCGATAGCAAAATTCAAGGGATAGGAGCGAAAAGCATGCTTAAACAAGAGACGGTAATACTATCAAAGGAGGCTGCGCTGGCAGCAGCACAGCAGCTTGGAATAGAGCCCAACCGATTGTCGAAGCTTTTGGATATTTCTGAAGCATCAGGCAAGAATTCCAAAGGTGGCCAGGGTCTAGGGGACGGACAAAAAGAACAGGTCAGGTGGCTTGCGCAGCCTTACAGCATATCGTTTTTAAGCGCTGCGCTGCAGGATGAGAACTTATTTTTCACTACGATACTCGCGGGAGAGGAAGACTATGCCTTTTACGGTGACGAGGGGGATAATATCCGCCTCAAGCCGGCTACGGCAAATGAAGTTTCACTGTTAGCGCGCGACCTGATAGGAGCAGCAGGTGTTCAAAAGACAAACACCGCACTTTCGCTTAGCAAAGATGGCCTGGTGTCGCTCACATGCCTGCTGGATGTTCTCAAAAGGAGGGAGCTTGAGAATCTGATTCTACATGTTGTGGGATCAGAGCCAATTGAAATGAGCGATTTGGAAGACGAGCTCGCTATTGCTCGTGAAAACCGGGACATTCGCTGGCTGACGCCGTTTTTTCTGGATGTATTCGACATGAAAAGCCCCTTTGATTTAAAAAGGGGGCTCTCGGAACTGTCGAATATGGGAATTGTAAAGCTTCAGAAAAATGCTGTTGAAGTGCAGGAGGAAATGTCAGGCTGGCTGGGCATGCTAAGCGGCAGAAAAAGCCTGCTGGGTATAAGCAGCATATTCTACCACAATGCTGCGCTGCAGCTTCTGAGCGCGGCATTCCTAAGAGTGGGAGACTATCTTTACTGCATCGAAGGCGGAGAAAAGACTACATGGGTCAGTATAGACGAGAAGCAGCTTAAGGAAACTGTAATGACTCTAATAGCCCCTGGAGAGAATCCTGGAGGCCTCAATGCAAAAGAAGAGCAAGTCATGTCTGCAGAGCCGGCTGTTGCTGTCGAGGCTACGGAGCCAGCCGCCAAGCCATCGCCGAAGTTCTGCAAATATTGCGGAACTCCGCTGGCGCCTGGGGGCAAGTTCTGCCGCAGCTGCGGCAAGCCCGTGGGAAAATAATAAAAAAGCGACAAGGATTCAGTTGCCCTATAAGCAATTGAACCCTTGTCGCAAAATGTGTTGACTGGCCGTTTATTTTAGAAGAGGGCACTTGCAGCGATAGCAGGTGTCTTCTTTTATGTCGCAAAGAGTGGCGCAGGCGGCGCAGAATATTATATCATCGCCTGTCTTGTCGTATTTTTCGTAGCTGTTTAGGCCGCCGTGGTGCCTGAGCCTGTCGCCGACATTGAAATAGTTATAGAGCGTGTCATCGTCATCTACGCTTATTACATACTTTTTGCCGCTGTCGCTTCTTACGAAAACCGTGAATTCAGTATAGCGTTTGATGTAAGAGCTGCTGCCTGATTTGACTTCCTTTGCCTTGTTCTTTACTGTCTTATCGATGACCTTACCATCCCAAGTTTTGCTGCGCTTTCTCCCCATAATCTGAAACAGGGCGATCGTTACGAACATGCCGCCTATTCCGAACCCTATGTACAGGGATTCGGGATTTGACATTCCGTCAATGCCTTTTTCCCCTGCTATGTAGAATCCTACGACTGCAATAAGGGCAATCCCCAGGGAGAAATACAGCGACCATCTGTTGGAGTTTTTGAGGTATTTTTTAAATGCCGGGTCGCTTATCCTGGGGGAAAAGCCCACAAGATTATTGCTGGCTTTCTTGGGTTTGCTGGAAGCTATTGCTGCAGACTCGGCATGCGATTGTCTTTCTTCTCCGGTTTCTATTCCGACAACCTTTTCGCCGCAGCTGCTGCAGAAAACCGAATCCGGCTCGAGCTTGGAGCCGCAATTTGTACAGAACATCTGAAGAGACCTCCTTTCGAAAGTAGCCTGTTGCATGATACACAAAACACCCCTGAAAAATCAGAGGTGCTGTATGAATTAAGCTGGAAAACACGAGTGTTTAGTAGGGATATATATTATACGTTGAATCTGAACAGCATTACGTCTCCGTCATGCACTACGTATTCCTTGCCCTCGACTCTCACAAGTCCTTTTTCCTTGGCTGCCGCCATGCTGCCTGATGTTGCAAGGTCTTCGAACGCTACGACCTCGGCTCTTATAAATCCTTTTTCAAAATCTGTGTGTATCCTTCCGGCTGCCTGAGGAGCCTTGCTGCCATTTACTATTGTCCAGGCTCTGGTCTCCTTTGGTCCTGCAGTAAGGAAGCTTATGAGGCCAAGCAGCTTGTAGCCTGCTCTTATTAGCTTGTCCAGGCCTGATTCCGAAAGTCCAAGGTCCTCAAGGAACGCTGCCTTTTCTTCGTCCTCAAGCTCTGCGATTTCTGCCTCTATCTGTGCGCACACTACTACAACCTCAGCGCCTTCCTGTGCCGCGTGTTCTCTTACGGCTGCCACATTTTCGTTTGTAGCTCCGTCATTGGCAAGATCGTCTTCGGCTACGTTTGCAGCGTATATTACGGGCTTGTATGTCAGCAGGTTTAGGTCTTTTACAAACTCCGCCTCGTCGTCTGTGAGCTCAAGGCTTCTTGCCATTTTGTTGTCTTCGAGCGCATTTTGTATCCTCTCTAGAAGCGCCAGCTCATTCTGAAGCGACTTGTCAGATTTGGCAGCCTTTTGAGTCTTTTGAATTCTGCGCTCGAGCATCTCTATGTCTGAGAATATAAGCTCAAGATTTATTGTCTCGATGTCTCTAAGAGGTCCTATAGAGCCTTCTACGTGAACTACGTTGGGATCCTCGAAGCATCTTACAACGTGAACTATTGCCTCTACCTCTCTTATGTGCGAGAGGAACTTGTTGCCAAGGCCTTCGCCCTTGCTCGCGCCTTTTACAAGGCCCGCTATGTCGCAGAACTCTATTGCTGTTGGAAGTATTCTTTCAGAGCCATATATGCCTGCAAGTACTGCAAGTCTCTTGTCCGGAACAGACACCACGCCTATGTTGGGGTCTATTGTGCAGAACGGATAGTTTGCTGATTCCGCGCCTGCCTGTGTTATCGCGTTAAACAGGGTGCTTTTTCCCACGTTGGGAAGTCCTACTATTCCAAGTTTCATTAAAAAATCTCCTCGCTTTTTATTGAAAAGCCTATAAGCTTTCATTATATTGTTTTCGTTTTGGTTTAGAACATGCAGAAATATTATATATCATGGAAGGGATTTGTTCAAGAAATTAAGCCGCCCAGAGTTAAAATCTTCCCTGGCGTGCTATATGCAGAGCATTTGCGGAAAGTATTTGGGAATATGGAAGTAAAAAATGGTATAATTAAACTACCTGTATTTTGGAAACTGCATTTTCAAATAGATACTAGATTGCGAAGGAGGCTGAACAGTGCAAAACTATGAAAAGATAGAGATACAAAAGGGTGTAAACCTGATAATAGTCAAGACAGACAAGTTCAAGACGAATCTTGTCAGCGTGTACATAAAAAGACCGCTCAACAGGGAAGAGGCGACAAAGAACGCGCTTTTGCCTTATGTGCTAAAGTGCGGGAGCAGGAAGTACAACAGCCAGGTCGAGATTTCAAAAAAACTCGACGAGCTCTACGGATCGAACCTTGTAGCCGGAGTGGGCAAGAAGGGCGAAAAGCACATACTCAGCTTTAAGCTGGTAATGACAAACGACAAGTACATAGACGAGGCTATATTCGAAGAAGGCCTGACGTTCATGAAGGACATGATATTCGACCCGCTGCTTGAGGAGAGCGCCTTCAGCAAGGGCTATTTCGATGTTGAGGCGCAGAACCTGCGCGATGCAATAAGGGGCAGGATAAACGACAAGGCCTACTACGCAGTCGAGCGCTGCATCGAGGAGATGTGCAAAGGAGAAAACTACAGCATACACGAGGATGGCTACGAAGAGGATATAGACCTTATAACGCCGCAGAATCTCTACAGCCACTATAAGGAAGTTGTGGCGACATCACCAATAGACATACTCGTCGTTGGGGACATCGACAGCAAGAGGGCGGAGGCCGCGGCAAGGAGCTTCTTTGAGGGAGTCCTTGAAAAAAGCAGGGAGCTAATCGCCATACCGGACGAGCAGATTTACGCCGCTCCGGCCGAAGTCAGGAATATAACTGAGAGCATGGACATAACACAGGGTAAGCTCTGCATGGGCTTCAGGACTAACATACACTTTAGTGACCCAGAATACTATCCGCTTGCAGTATATGCGAGCGTGCTGGGTGGAGGGCCCCACTCGAAGATGTTCCTTAACATCAGGGAGAAGGAGAGCCTGTGCTACTACATATATGCCTCGGTGGAAAAGTACAAGGGGCTTATGATGATATCCTCGGGCATAGAGTTCGAGAACTACGAAAAGGCTATGGAGCTTATACAAAAGGAGCTCGCCGACATGAAATCCGGCAGCATAACGCAGCTTGAGATGGACAACAGCAAGAGCGCCATGACAAATTCAATAAGGTCTATGGCCGACAGCATAAACGGCCTGTCGGAGTTCTACTACGGGCAGCTGGTCAGCGGCGTATTCGAGACTCCGCAGGAGATGATCGAAAAGATTTCACGCGTGAGCGTGGAGGATGTCGTTAGGGCTTCCGAAAAGATCAAAATGGACACTATATATTTCCTGAAAAATTAGGGGGGCGGTAACTTGAACAGGATTGAAAACAAGGTTCTTAACGAGGAGCTTTTTTACGATAAACTGGATAACGGACTTGAGGTATTCTTCATGCCCAAGAAGGGCTTTGCAAAGCAGTATGCCGTATTTTCGACAAACTACGGCTCTAACGACCTGGAGTTCGTGCCTTTCGGCAAGAGCGAAAGGACAAGGGTAAACGAGGGCATAGCCCATTTCCTCGAGCACAAGATGTTCGAGCAGGAGAACGGAGGCAACGCCTTCGACAAGTTCGCGCAGCTCGGCGTCAGCGCCAATGCGTACACCAACTTCGACATGACTTCGTACCTTTTCACATCCACGGACAACTTTTACGAGGCTCTCGAGCATCTGATTCAGTATGTGCAGAGCCCTCACTTTACTGATGAGAATGTGGAGAAGGAAAAGGGCATAATAGCCCAGGAGATAAAGATGTACGACGACAATCCGGACTGGAGGGTGTATTTCAACACGCTCAAGGCGATGTACATCAACCATCCCAACAGAATAGACATAGCAGGCACGGTCGAGAGCGTCTACAGAATCACCAAGGAGGAACTCTACGACTGCTACAACACCTTCTACAGCCCGCAGAACATGGCGCTTTTCGTAGTTGGAGATCTCGAGTGGGAGAGGGTGCTTGAGACGGCAAAGAGCTCTCAAAGAAGCTACGGCAGCGAAATTCTCGGCATGGAGGTTGAGAGATTCTACCCCCAGGAGCCCGAGGCTGTGGCGGAAAAGAGCATACAGGAGTCGCTTTCTGTGTCGATGCCGATGTTCAATATAGGTTTCAAGGAGACTAGCGTTGGCGAGCGCGGAGAGGCTCTGCTGAGAAGGGAGCTGTCCACAGAGATTCTGCTGGACATGCTGTATAAAAAGGGGAGCAAATTCCATGAAGAGCTCTATCTTGGGGGGCTAATAAACGAGAGCTTCTCATGCTCTTACACGCTTACGCCCGACCATGGATATACAATGATAGGCGGCGAATCCAAGGACCCAAAGAAGGTTATGGAGAAGGTCATGGAGTACGCAGGCGAATACAGGCAGAAGGGCCTTGAGCTTGAGTATTTCGAGAGGATAAAGAAAAAGAAGATAGGCAACTTCCTCAAGTATTTCGACTCGCTCGAATTCATAGCCAACAACTTCATCTCGTACCACTTCAAGGGGATAAACCTGCTTGACTATCTGGACACGCTCAAGAGCATAGGCTTTGAAGATGTCAAAAAAAGACTTGACGAGCACATACGTGATGACAACTGCGTTCTGTCGGTTATAAACCCTAAATAAAATTGACTTAGGAAACAATGAGAATTATAATTAAGCTAGGTTTTTACCTAGCTTTTGTGCTTTCGATTAAATGTAATTATAAAACATGCTATAATTAGACGTGGCGAATTTAAGCAGCATATACGGTTTTAGATATAATACAAACAGCATACGGAGGCGGTTTTTTCAATGGTTTTTTCAATGATAGATCCAGTGGCTTTCAATATATACGGAATTGACATAAGATGGTATGGCATAATAATGGCATTCGCAATACTCACGGGCATGGTGATTGCGCTCCGCGAGGCGAAGAGGCAGGGTATAGAGGAGAACACAATGCTTGACCTTTTCCTCATAGCTGTGCCCATGGCCATAATAGGAGCAAGGGCATATTATGTAATATTCAACTGGAGCTACTACCAGGGTGATTTTTCTAAGATAGTCAACACGAGGCTGGGCGGCATGGCCATACACGGGGCTGTCATAGCTGGAATACTTGCCGGATATTACTTCTGCAGGAAAAAGAGACTGAATTTCTGGAAAATGGCGGATATAGCGGCGCCCGGCATAATACTGGGGCAGGCTATAGGCCGGTGGGGCAATTTTATAAACCAGGAGGCCTACGGCGGTCCGACTAGTCTTCCGTGGGCTATAACAGTCAACGGAGTTGGCGTGCATCCTACGTTCCTTTATGAATCGATTTGGAATATCGGCGTTTTCATATATCTTTGGAGCATCAGGAAGAAAAAGGTCTACGAGGGCGAGCTCATAGTCAAATACTGCATATTCTATTCGCTTGGAAGGCTTTGGATAGAGGGGCTAAGGACTGACAGCCTTATGCTCGGGCCGCTGAGGGCCGCGCAGGTTGTAAGCATAGTGCTCATAGTGGTCGGTTTGGCTGCGCACAAGTATTTCAAGGACTGGGAGCAGGACAAGGGCTGGGCTAAAAAGATTAAAAGCACAGCATCTCGCTATGACGCTGTTGTCGCAAAAAAAATAAAAAGGGACCAAATAATCATAGAAAAGCGCATGGTTTTGGGCTTAAATAAATTAAGGGAGCGAACAATTTTGGACTTCAAACACGTATCGGTACTATTCGACGAATCTATAGACAATCTGGACATAAAGCCTGACGGAGTGTACGTGGACGGAACGCTGGGCGGCGCCGGCCATTCACTTGAAATTGTAAAGAGACTCTCTCCGGACGGTCTGCTAATAGGCTTTGACCAGGACAAGAACGCAATAGAGGTTGCAAAAGAAAGGCTTGCGCCCTACATGGACAGAGTAAGGATTGTCCACAGCAATTTCGAAAACATAAAGCAAGAGCTCGAAAATCTGGGCATAGAAGAAATCGACGGGCTGCTTCTCGACCTGGGCGTATCTTCGCACCAGCTCGACGAGGCACAGCGGGGATTTTCATACATGCAGGACGCCCCGCTTGACATGAGAATGGATAGCAGGAACCCGCTGAGCGCCTACGAGGTGGTAAACACTTATCCCAAGGAGGAACTTGAAAGGGTGATTTGGGAGTACGGCGAGGAGAGATGGGCCGCCAGGATTGCTGAGTTCATAGTGGAGCGAAGGAATGAGCACAGGATAAATACGACTCTGGAGCTTGTGGACGTCATTAAGGCTGCGATACCGCAAAAGGCCAGGCAGGACGGGCCACACCCGGCGAAAAGGACTTTCCAGGCAATCAGAATAGAGGTCAACAGGGAACTCGATGTAATAAGAAGGACAATTGAAGACGCGACTTCGGTGATGAGAAAGGGCGGCAGAATATGCATAATAACTTTCCACTCGCTTGAAGACAGGATAGTAAAGGACACCTTCAAGGAGCTCGCCAAAAGTTGCGTGTGCCCTGTGGAATTCCCGGTTTGCATATGCGGCAAGAGGCAGGAGCTCAAGATAATCACTAAAAAGCCTATAATACCAAGCGAAGAGGAGATTGAAGGCAATCCAAGATCAAGGAGCGCAAAGCTCAGGGTTGCGCAGAGGGTATAGGCGCTAAGGAGTGGCGCATTTGAGAGCAGACAAAAGGAGAATAAACAGCGGCAAGAAAGTTGCCGATCTGGAAAAATACAGGCAGAGGAAAAAGCGCAGTTCCAGGGATGAAAATGCCAATGTGGACGGCGCCAGACTCGCAAGGAACAGGAGCAAGAAAAATGCAGCCCTTTTGAGGAACGGCGCGGTGGCGTTCATAGCCGTGGCGGTTTTCGTCATAATGGCAAGGTATTCTGTAATATCAAGGCTCAATTACGAATCACACTCTCTGAGCAAGCAGCTTGACGAGAAGGTGAATGAAAAAAAGGAGCTCTACTACGAGATAGAGATGAAGACAAACAGCGCGACTATAGAGAAGGAAGCGCGTGAGAAGCTGGGCATGGAATATCCTGCCGACGGACAGATTGTGTATATTGACGTGGAATAGAGCTTTGGGGGGAATACTGGTTTGGCGGATTTGAATATTAAAAACAAGAGAAGACTTTTTGCGCTTTTATCTATCATGATGCTGGTATTTTTGCTCCTCATAGCAAGGCTTGGCTACATACAGCTTGTCGAAGCAGACTGGCTCACCAAGAAGGCCCTTGCCCAGCAGGTGAGGGATATACCTGTGGAGGCGAAAAGAGGCACCATATACGATAGGAACGGCAAGGAGCTGGCTATAAGCATAACAAAGTACACAGTCTGGGCAAAGCCGTCAGCAATAAAGGACAAGGCGGATGCGGCAAAGAGGATTTCAAAAACGCTGGGCGTTGACGAGAAGGAAGTTGAGGCAATGCTCAAGTCCGACAAAAAAAGCCTTGTGAGGATTGCAAGGTGGATAGACGAGAAGCCTGCAAAGCAGATACAAAAACTCGAAATTGGCGGATTGTGGATAGTCAAGGACAACAAGAGGTTCTATCCCTACGGCAATCTTGCGCCTTATGTAATAGGCCATGTCACAACCGACAACATAGGGCAGGCGGGCGTCGAGCTGCAGTACGACAAGGAGCTCAAGGGCACTCCCGGAAGGGTGATAAGCGTCACCGACGCCTCGGGCAAGGAGATACCTTACGATAACGGCAAGTACAATGACCCGAAGGACGGCCAGGGAGTAATACTTACAGTCGACGAGGTCATACAGCACCATCTCGACAAGGCGCTCGACAAGGCACTTGCCGAGAACCAGGCAAAGAACGTAATGGGCATAGTAATGAATCCCAAGACGGGCGAGATACTTGCCATGTCTTCAAAGCCGGATTATGACCCGAACAATCCCAGAAATCCAATATACCCAAGATACGAATCGCTGCTTGCTTCGTACAGCGAGCAGGATAAGCCTCAGGGCTGGTTTGACATGTGGAAAAATCCGCTTGTCAACGAAACCTACGAGCCCGGCTCGACATTCAAGCCCATAACGGTTTCGGCGGCCCTCGAGGAAGGCTTCACCAAGGAGAGCGAAACCTTCTACTGCAACGGCTATGTTGAGATACTGGGAAGAAAGATAAAATGCCACGTCTATCCAAGGGGTCACGGCACCGAGACTCTGGCGCAGGCCGTGCAGAACTCATGTAACCCGGTCATGATCGAACTGGCAAGGCGCATGGGAACAGGCAGACTCTATGAATACATAAAGGCCTTCGGACTCATGTCAAAGACGGGCATAGACCTTCCCGGCGAGCAGGTGGGAGTTTTCCACAATGAGCAGAACGTTGGCCCTGTAGAGCTTGCAACAATTGCCTTTGGGCAGGCGAACTCGGCAACGCCCATACAGCTCATTTCGGCCATCAGCGCCATAGCAAACGACGGTGTAATGATGAAGCCGCATGTTGTGAAGGAGTTTGTAGATTTAAAGGGCAACGTGATAAGCAGGGTTGAACCAGAGCAGGTGCGCAAGGTTATATCCCAAAAGACAGCGCGCTCCCTGAGAAACATAATGGAGTCGGTTGTCGTCGAGGGCGGAGGCAAGGGAGCCTTCATACCCGGCTACAGGGTTGCAGGCAAGACGGGTACAGCGCAGAAGGTTGTAAACGGCAGATATGAGCCGGGCTTCTACTATGCATCTTTTGTGGGAATGGCTCCTGCTGAAAATCCTGAAATAGCGGTGATTATAATAGTCGACGAGCCGCGTGGGGCGTCCCACTTTGGGGGTACGGTCGCTGCGCCTATAGCCAAGGAAGTAATATACGATACCTTAAGGTATCTGAACATAAAGCCCAATTTCTATCTTGGGGACTCGCAAAACAGCGGCATGGTGGAGGAGTCGATTGTGCCTGAAGTCAGGAACATGGAGCTTGGAACAGCGCTGCAGCTGCTTTCGGAAAGCTCGCTCAACTATGTAATAGAGCCGTCGAACACGGTATTCAATCCGGACGACATTGTGCTTGACATGTTCCCGAGTCCGGGAACGAAGCTTTCGGCAGGTTCGAACGTCATACTCTACATGAAGCTAGAGCTCAGTGAGGCCGCAATGGCAAATGGAGCATCCACGATTTTGATGCCGGATCTTACAGGCAAGACGATAAAGGAAGTGACCAACATACTCCAGGGTATGAATCTCAAGCTCAAGGCAACAGGCAGCGGCACGGCCGTATCCCAGGAGCCAAAGCCGAACATGCCGGCGGAGCCTGGCATGGCTGTAAGCGTGGAGTTCAAATCAAACTGATGATTAAGGCAATGCATGACATGTATGCATTGCCTTTTTGAAGGTTATACTAGCAAAATAAGTCGGAGGTGTCTATATGAAACTTAGCGATATGCTCTCAGGAGCTCAGATTGTAAGTGTCAGCGGAGATTTTGAAACGGAAGTAGGCAGCATTACATACGATTCGAGAAAGGCTGGAAAGGGAAGTCTGTTCATATGCATAAAGGGATTGGCATCAGACGGACACGACTATGCAAAAAGTGCGTACGATAGCGGCTGCAGGGCTTTCTTGGCCGAGCGCGAGCTTGAACTTGAGGATGCATGCGTAGCAGTTGTTGAAGACAGCAGAAGAGAGATGGCCAGAGCGGCTGACAATTTTTACGGCAATCCGTCGAAGAGACTTGATCTCGTTGGCGTAACAGGCACAAACGGCAAGACGACAACGACATACCTTATAAAGTCGGCGCTTGACCATCTGGGCAGAGCTTGCGGTCTCATTGGCACTATAAGGACATACACAGGCAGAGTGGACGCCGAATCGGAAAGGACAACACCTGAAAGCATAGAGCTCCACAGCCATTTCAGCGACATGCTCTCTTGCGGCATAGGGAGCTGCGCCATGGAGGTGTCTTCGCATTCGCTGGAGCTTCACAGGGTGGATTTTTGCGACTTCAAGTACTCCGTTTTTACAAACCTCACTCAGGACCATCTTGATTTTCACCCGGATCTGGAGAGCTACATGAAAGCCAAGGAAAAGCTGTTCTATATGACATCAAAGGCGAATATAATCAATATAGACGACAAGCATGGCAAGGCTCTCTATGAAAGGCTTAAAGCTCTGGAGACGCCATGCGTCAGCTACGGAATAAAAGAAGAGGCGGATGTAAGCGCTAAGGACATAAGCATGGACGCGTCGGGAACAAGCTATACAATGGTAACTCCCGATTTCGAATGCAATATAGAAGTGGCCATTCCTGGTGAGTTCACAGTGTACAACACTCTGGCGGCAGCCTCGGTGCTATATTTGATGGGGATCGGCGGGGCTGACATATCTTCGGCTATGAACAGCTGCAGCGGGGTTCCCGGAAGGTTTGAAAGCATAGCGGGCAAAAACGGCGTCACTGTAATAGTAGACTACGCTCACACTCCTGACGCGCTTGAAAACATATTAAAGACCGCAAGGGGAATTGCAAAGGGCAGGGTCATAACCGTGTTTGGCTGCGGTGGCGACAGGGACAAGACCAAGAGGCCTATAATGGGCGAAATAAGCCAGAGGCTGAGTGATTTTTCAGTGATAACCTCAGACAATCCAAGGACGGAGGAGCCGCAAATGATAATCGAGGATATAGTGGCGGGGCTTGACGCGCAAAAGGGAGCCTTTACAGTAGTTGTTGACAGGAAAGAGGCCATAGGGACGGCAATAAAGATGGCTGGGCCGCATGACATTGTAATAGTTGCAGGCAAGGGCCATGAGGATTATCAGATAATTGGAAAGCAGAAGATTCATTTCGACGACAAGGAAGTGGCAAGAGCTTATCTTGAGGAGGGCAAATAGGTATGGAAGGTGTAACCTTTAACGAGGCGGCCTTATGGTGCAAAGGGACTATTGCGGCGGGGGATTCGCAGTCCGCCCTGGGCAGGATTTCAATAGATACCAGAAAGATTGAGCCGGGCGACACGTATGTTGCCATAGTTGGAGAGAGGCTTGACGGACATGATTTCATAGAGTCGGCATTCGAGAAGGGTGTGAGAAAGTTCGTTGTTGAACCGGGAAGAGTTGACGACAAGTCTTACTATGCAGGCAGCACAGTGCTTGAGGTGGAGGATACTACAAAGGCCCTTGGAGATATTGCAAGAGGCTACAGGGACAGGTTCGACATACCGTATATAGGAGTGACTGGCAGCTGCGGCAAGACATCCACAAGGAACATGGTGTGGAGCGTGCTTTCGCAAAAGCTCTCTACCCACAAAAACAGCGGCAATTTCAACAACCACATAGGTCTGCCGCTGACGATGTTCGAGCTTGGCTCAAGCCATCAGGCAGCAGTTCTCGAAATGGGTATGTCCGGCTTCGGTGAAATTGAATATCTGGCCTCGATAGTCAGGCCAAGGATTGCAGTCATAACAAATATAGGCTACTCGCACATTGAAAACCTAGGCTCGAAAGAAAACATATTGAAGGCGAAGCTTGAGATAACTTCGTATTTCGACGAGACGTGCACGCTCATTGTAAACGGTGACGACGAGCAGTTAAGGACGCTGCGGCCGGGCAGCTACAAAATGATAAAATTCGGTTTTGAGCCGGGCAATGACATTGTATGCACGGAAGTTAGAGATCAGGGCGGCATGCTGGAATTTTCCGTGAATTGGGGAGCTCATGATGAGAAATTCTCAATACCTTCCAAGGGCATGCACAACGTATACAATGCCATGGCTGCTATGGCAGTCGGCATCGAGTGCGGTCTTGGCTTTGACGAGATAAGACGCGGCCTTTTGCAGTTTGAGAACGAAAAAATGAGATTGGATATAGTGGAGAAAAGCTTTATAATAATTAATGACGCATACAATGCAAATCCTGATTCCATGAAGGCGGCAATAGACTTTCTGGCCGGTTACGAGGAGAAAAGAAAAATTGCCGTGCTTGCCGACATGCTCGAGATGGGTGAGTTTTCAAGGGAAGGCCATGAGATAGTGGGTGAATATGCCGCAGGCAGGGTTGATATACTTGTAAGCGTAGGCGGTGCGGCTGCGTATATTTCGAGCAGGGCCAGGGAATGCGGCCTTGAAAATGTAGTACATTTTGAAGACAGGCAGGGCGCTATGGAATACCTGGACGAGCTTGTCAGGCCGGGAGATGTGGTGCTTGTCAAGGGATCAAGAAGTATGAAGATGGAGGAGATAGCAAATCATCTCCAGGAAGGGAGCAGTAAATAATGGTTGGTTTTCAAAAGCTTATGCTCGTGGCGCTGGCAGCGCTGGCAGTCACAATCATAACAGGACCCATGTTCATTCCGATGCTCAGAAGGCTCAAGTTCGGGCAGACGGTAAGGGACGATGGACCTCAGAGCCATCTTGCAAAGAATGGCACGCCTACCATGGGCGGAATAATAATGGTGGCAGGAATAATGGTCGCATCTTTGCTTTCCGGCGAGCTTGACACCAACATGGTTATGGCTCTTGTTTCAATAGTAGGTTTCGGACTCATAGGATTCATAGATGATTATATAAAGGTGGTTCTTAAGAGGTCGCTTGGATTAAGGGCTTATCAGAAGCTAATAGGCCAGTTTGCGCTGGCGCTTGTAATGGTATTCTACCAGTATAGCGTTGCGGATACGGGAAGCAGCATATTCGTGCCGTTTATGGACGGTTACAGGCTGGATCTGGGGATTTTCTACATCCCATTCACGGTGCTTGTAATAGTGGCTACTGTCAACAGCGTCAATCTGACAGACGGGCTTGACGGATTGGCCTCAGGTGTTACGCTTGTAATTTCAGTCTTCTTCACGGCGGTGGCCTCGCTGCTTGGCTATACATCTGTTGCGATAGTATGCGCTGCCGTATTTGGCGCGTGTCTTGGTTTCCTCAGATTCAACGCGTATCCTGCGAAGGTGTTCATGGGAGACACGGGTTCTATGGCGCTTGGCGGAGCGGTGGCGGCAGCCGCGGTGCTCATGAACATATCGCTTATAATACCAATTGCCGGCGGGATATATTTTGCGGAGTCTCTTTCTGTGATAATACAGGTTGTAGGTTACAAGCTCACGGGCAAGAGGGTGTTTCGCATGAGCCCTATTCACCACCATTTCGAGCTTGTGGGATGGCATGAGACGAAGGTGGTAAGCGTATTTTGGATTGCAAGCCTTGTGCTTGGCATATTAGCATTCTTGGCTTTTATATAGCCTTATAATAGAAAAGACAAACTAACGGTTGGAAGGTGGACAAAAATGGATTTACATGGCAAAAAAGTGCTTCTTGTGGGACTGGCAAAGACGGGAATAGCTACTATTAAGTTCCTTCACTCAAAGGGAGCTCTGCTTACGGTAAACGACATAAAGGGCGAGGAAGAACTCAAGGAAGTTCTAAGCGAACTTGAAGGGCTTGGAATAGAGTATATACTGGGATCGCATCCCCAGAATATAGAGGGCTACGAGCTTGTAGTCGTGTCTCCAGGTGTGCCTCTTGACATTCCCTTCATAGCGAAGTTCAAGGAGAAAAAAGTCGAGGTTAT
Source organism: Peptoclostridium acidaminophilum DSM 3953 (assembly GCF_000597865.1). Taxonomy (GTDB): domain Bacteria; phylum Bacillota; class Clostridia; order Peptostreptococcales; family Peptostreptococcaceae; genus Peptoclostridium_A; species Peptoclostridium_A acidaminophilum. Next base: position 1,069,496 of record NZ_CP007452.1, read on the forward strand.
AAGCGAGATAGAGCTCTCTTACAGATACTCCAAAGCTCCGTTTGTTGGGATAACGGGCACAAACGGCAAGACGACCACAACAAGCCTTGTGGGCGAGATATTCAAGCTTTCCAGCCACAATACATTTGTAGTGGGCAACATAGGTACTCCGGTTGTAGACGTTGTAGACAAGGCTGACGAGAACTCGGTGCTTGTGACGGAGCTCAGCAGCTTCCAGCTTGAATCCATAGAGAGCTTCAAGCCGAGAGTAAGCGCCATACTCAACATAACTCCGGACCACCTCAACAGGCACAAGACTATGGAAAACTACATAGCAGCCAAGGCCAGGATATTCGAGAACCAGGACGAGAACGACTACACTGTGCTAAATTACGACTGCGAACAGACGAGAAGCCTTGCAGGGCTTTGCAAATCGAATGTCGTATTCTTCAGCAGGAAGGAGAGGCTTGAGAGCGGAGTGTTCGTCGACGGCGGCAGGATAGTTGTTAAGGCAGCGGAAGGCGCCACAAGCCTTATGGACACAGCAGAACTGAAAATACCAGGACCTCACAATCTTGAAAATGCACTGGCTGCCGTGGCAATAGCCGTATCGATGCAGCTGCCTTTTGAAATAATAGCATCAGCGCTAAGAAGTTTTGAAGGCGTAGAGCACAGGCTTGAGTTTGTCAGAAGTTTAAACGGAATAGATTTCATAAACGATTCGAAGGGTACGAATCCCGATGCCTCTATTAAGGCAATACAGTCGTTTGAAAGGCCACTGATTCTAATTGCAGGCGGCATGGACAAAGGCGGAGATTTCGATGATTTTGTGGCCGAGTTTGGCGGCAAGGTCAAGGGACTAGTGCTGCTCGGCGAAACCGCACAGAAGCTCGAGGATACTGCCGTTAGATTTGGATTCAAGGCGAATTACAGGGTGGAAAACATGGAGCAGGCTGTTCAAAAGGCATTCGCTCTGGCGGCGCAAGGCGACATAGTGCTGCTCTCACCTGCGTGCGCCAGCTGGGACATGTACCCGAGCTACGAGGTGAGGGGAAGAGACTTCAAGGAGAACGTAATGCAGCTTTAGGATTTTGGAGGACATATTATGAACAGGACAAGAAAGCAGGTCAAGGAAACTCGCAAGCCGGCCAAGATGAAGGGCTTCGACCAGTATATATTTTTCGCGACGCTATTGCTGGTGGCAGTCGGCATTGTAATGGTGTTTAGCGCGAGCTACGTAAATGCATCGCAAAGATACGGCGATCCGTATCATTTTTTAAAAAAGAATGTTTTCTTTGCTGTGATGGGAACGATTACCATGGTATTCATGTCCTTTTTGAGCTACAAGAGAGTTGAGAAGCTGCGCTGGGTGGTTGCCGGCACAGCGGCAGTATTGCTTGTGATAGTCCTTACCCCCCTTGGAACCAGCCTGAACGGTGCGCAAAGGTGGATTTCCATAGGAGGCATGACCATAATGCCCTCTGAGATTGCTAAATTCGCATCAATAATACTAATAGCAAAGTATATAAAGCCAAAGCTTATACAAAAATCGCTGAGCGGCGCTATAACGCCGCTTGCTATAGCCGGCTTTTTTTTCGGAATGATATTGCTCCAGCCAAACCTTTCGACTGCAGGCAGTATAGCAATCACTGCAGTATGCATGCTGTTTGCAGCAGGCATGCAGGTAAGGTATGTGATCGGGGCTGTTCTTTCGGCCATTCCGGCAGGGGGCCTGCTTGCTTTTGCAAGCCCATACAGGTGGAAGAGGGTCACGTCTTTCCTCGATCCCTTCAAGGACGAGCTGGGGAACGGCTATCAGGTTATACAATCGCTTTACGCTCTGGGTACCGGCGGGCTTTTCGGGCTTGGGCTTGGACGGAGCAATGAAAAGTTCCTGTACATACCAGAGCCTCAAAACGACTTCATATTCGCAATAATAGGCGAAGAGCTGGGCTACATTGGCTGCATCATGCTGCTCATGGTCTACGTATTTCTCATTTACCGCTGTATAAAGGTGGCAATGAACGCACCTGACTTTTTCTCGTGCATGCTGGTTACGGGAATAGCATCCCAGATCGGAGTACAGGTGCTGCTCAATGTTGCTGTTGTAACCTCGTCAATGCCTCCGACGGGAATACCGCTGCCGTTTATAAGCTACGGCGGAACATCTCTTGTGATACTAATGGCGGCAGTGGGCATAGTGCTTAACGTATCAAGGTATTCAAGGGCAAATGAAGCAAAAGCCAGGCAGGACAAGCAAGAAAGGATAGGAGCTGAATAGGATGAAGGCAGTCATTTCAGGAGGGGGAACGGGAGGACACATATATCCCGCACTTTCAATAGCAGAAAAGATCATGGAAAACGAAAAAGAGAGCAGCATTTTATATATAGGAACCAGGGAAGGTCTTGAAAGCAGAATAGTGCCCGAGAAGGGATACGAGTTCAAGACGGTTCAGGTCAGAGGGTTCCAAAGAAAGCTCTCGCTTGAAAACGCAAAGCGCATAGCCTTGTTCATGAAGGGGCTTGCACAGTCGCTCGCCATAATAAAGAAAAACAAACCGGATGTAGTAATAGGAACGGGCGGATACGTATGCGGCCCAGTAGTGCTTGCCGGAGCTCTGCTTGGCATACCTACGCTCATACACGAGCAGAACGCATTCCCTGGAATAACAAACAAATTCCTCTCGAGGTTCGCAGACAGGGTACTAATAAGCTTTGACGACTCGAGAAGATTTTTTACAAAGAGCAAGAGCGTGGTGCTGACGGGCAATCCTGTAAGAGGGGAGATAACCAGCGCCAATATGAACTCAGCCAGAGAAAAGCTGGGCATACCGGAAGGCAAGAAGATGGTGCTTTCTGTGGGCGGCAGCGGCGGCTCGGGGACAATAAACGATGCAATGAAGGGCGTGCTGCCGGCTCTCGCAGCTGAGGATTTTGCATTTATACACGCCACAGGCAGGCAGCACTACGAGGGCTTCCTGAAAGAGCTGGGCGATATCGAGCTCAAAAGCCACCAGGTCATCACGGACTATATAGACAACATGGCTGATGTGCTTGCTGCAAGCGATCTGGTAATATGCAGCGCAGGTGCAATAACAATATCTGAGGTGACCTGCCTTGGAAAGCCGTCGATAGTAATACCCAAGGCTTACACGGCTGAAAACCACCAGGAATACAACGCAAGGAGCGTCAAAAATTCAGGGGCCGGCGAGATGATACTCGAGAAGGATTTGAATTCGGGCACACTGCTTGAGGCTGTATTCAGGATACTAAGGGACGAACAGCTTCACAAGAGCATGAGCCAAAAAAGCCTGGGGATTTCAAATCCGCATGCAGCTGATACAATATACGAGCAAATTAAAAGCTTAATGGCTGAAAAAAAGGGTATAAAAAACAAATAGTATATGCCGTATGCCGCGGCATGAGTTGCAAAGATGTTGAATGTGGCATGTTTAAATTTGCGAAGGGTGAAGCAATTGAGAAGAAATATAATCATGACATCGCTTGTAATACTTGTGGTTGCGGCCTCATCGTTTTATGCCGCAATAATGTTTGGGTATTTCAACGTAAAGGACATCGAGATAAACGGAATTATAAAGCTAAATAAGAGCGAGCTGTTAAAAGCCGCAAATATAAGCAAAGGCGGCAACATTTTCCTGTATGATGTCTCGGAAATCGAAAAGGCGCTTTTGCTGAATCCGTATGTGAAAAATGCCAGTGTGAAGCGGGAATTTCCCGACAAGCTGAGCGTTGATATAATGGAAAGAATGGAATTATTTTGTATACCGTATATGGGCTCATATGTTATTATAGACGAAGAGGGCAACGTGCTCAGAGTGGAAAATGATATTAACAATCTTGACAGGCCTATACTCTCCGGAATTGAAATGGAAAATTTCAAGATAGGCAACAAGATAAAGCTCGGCAAAAAAGACGTGATGCCAAAGCTGCTCGAGTTGCTGAATGCGTGCTCGGGAAGCAATATACTCGAGAATATATCTGAAATAGGAATAGATAAAAAAGGCGGCATACGCCTTTATACCATGACGGGAGTAGTAGTGCTGCTTGGAGATGTGCAAAAGCTCGACTACAAGATTCCTCTCCTGAAAGCAATACTAATAGACCTTTACAAGAAGAATATAAACTACGGCGCTATCGATATGAGATATAACGGTTATCCTGTGTACAAACAAACCCTGGAGGGTGAATGATTTGAAAAATGGTAAGATCGCAATACTGATTCTGAGCCTTGTGCTTGGGATTGTGATGACAATACAGTTCAAAACTTCCAAGATTTCAACTGGCGGAGTTGTATCCTCTCAAAAGGCCAGGCAGCTTTCCGCTGAGCTCAAAAGCCTCAAGGACAAGCGCGAAAACCTCCAAGAGGAGCTGGGCATACTCGAAAGCAAGATAAAGGCTTACGAGGAGTCGCAGGCCAGCAGCAGCACTGTTACAAAGAATCTCAAGGAAGACATACAAAGATATGAAATACTCGCAGGGTATACGGATGTTATGGGCCCCGGGGTCGAGATTACAATAGCCTCGTCGCAGCCGGGCCAGGATGAACAGATGTTAACCTACAATTACGAGATGCTGCTCTCGCTTATAAACAAGCTTAATGCTGCGGGAGCTGAAGCCATAGCTGTAAACGACGAAAGAATAGTAGCCAGCACGGAGATACATCTTTCCGCTGATGCCGGAGACAAAATAGTAATAAACGACAAGCCTGTAAAGGCTCCTTACTATATCAAGGCCATAGGCAATTCAGATACTCTTGAGGCTGCGCTCAATATGAGATACGGCATAGTATGGGAGATAAGGCAGTATACGGGGCTCAAGGTAGACGTCAAAAAAGCCGATGTGCTTGAAATTTTAAGGTACGGCAACAAAATAGAGTTCAATTATGCGCAACCTGTGAGCTAGAACTGTGGGTGACAAAATGAAAAAGGTGAATATGGAAACCATACTGCTTGTTGCAGTGATGTTTGTATTCGGCATATCGATATCAATACAAATAAAAAGTTCCGATCCAAACAATCTGTTTGTTACCCTCAGCAGTATAAAGGAGCTTGGGTATCAGATAGACTCGGCGGAAATTGAAGTTAAGAAGCTCGAAGAGCTTGTGCTCGAGAAGAAAAAGGACATAGTCAAGTATGAAGGCGCAATGAGCAGCAATGGCAAGGCAATTGAAAGTCTGATACAGGAAGAACACGACAAGCTTAAGCTCATAGCGGGCATGCAGGATGTAAAGGGACCGGGCATTATAGTGAGTCTAAAGGACGGCGAACGCGAGCTTGAGGACGGCGAGGATCCAAATGACATACTAGTGCATGACCGGGACGTGCTTGAGATAGTCAACGACCTGAAAGTCGCGGGAGCCGAGGCCATATCAATAAATGGCGAGAGGGTGATTAGCACTTCCGAAATAAAATGCGCAGGCCCTACCATAACTATAAACAGCTCGACATATGGCCAGCCGTTTGTAATAAATGCCATAGGAGAGCCGGCGCATCTTGAAGCCGCAATGCGTGCGCCCGATTCATACGCATATATACTCAAGGAAGTGTGGGGGTTGGACGTTAAAATAGCTGCGGCTGATGAAATTAATATCGCGAAATACAGCGGCGAACTGAACTTTAGATATGTAAAAGAAGGTGAATAATTTGATTGCAGCAATAATCGGTTTGGTGCTGGGAATGCTTATAGGTTTTTATATTCCATTTACCTATCCGGACAGCTATACACTGTATATATCAGTAGGAATACTGGCATCGCTCGACTCGGTCTTCGGAGCCATAAGGGCGAGTCTAGAGGGGAAATATAATAACTCAATTTTTATTACAGGATTTTTTACAAATGCATTGCTTGCAGGATTCCTGGCTTATCTGGGGGACAAGCTGGGAGTTCCGCTATACTATGCACCGATAATAGTGTTTGGTGGAAGGCTTTTCGACAATTTTGCTGTCATAAGACGAGTACTTCTTGGTAAAATGATGGACAAAAAAAAGACAACTTAGCATTTAAAGGTTGTATAAATGCCATGCAAGAGAGTAAAATAAACATATAATATATAGCTTTGTTCAATACATACAGCGAGGAGGATAATCAATGATTCAATTTGATATGGGGATGGATGAATTCGCCAGAATAAAGGTCATTGGAGTTGGCGGCGGTGGAAACAATGCAGTAAACAGGATGATAGAGGGCAACGTGAAGGGGATTGAATTTATAGCAATAAATACAGACAAGCAGGCGTTGCTTACCTCCAAGGCCGAGCAAAAGATACAAATCGGCGAGAAGCTCACAAGAGGACTCGGTGCCGGTGCAGATCCAGATATCGGGAGAAAGGCAGCCGAAGAGAGCAGAGAAGACATCCAAAATTGCCTTGAGGGCGCTGATATGGTTTTTGTCACAGCTGGAATGGGCGGCGGAACAGGAACAGGTGCAGCACCTATAGTGGCAGGCATAGCAAAAGAAATGGGAATCCTTACTGTTGGTGTTGTAACGAGGCCTTTCACTTTTGAAGGCAAAAGAAGACTCAATCATGCGCTTGGCGGAATTGACACGCTTAAGGCGAGTGTAGACACGCTTATAACAATTCCAAATGACAGGCTGCTTCAGATTGCTGAAAAAAGGACTTCCATGCTGGAAGCGTTCAGAATAGCAGACGACGTACTAAGACAGGGTGTTCAGGGCATATCAGATCTTATAGCTGTTCCTGGACTAGTAAACCTCGACTTTGCGGATGTTAAGACCATAATGAAGGACCAGGGTCTTGCTCACATGGGCATTGGAAGGGCCAACGGCGAGGACAGGGCTGTAGAGGCCGCAAAACAGGCTATACAAAGCCCGCTGCTTGAGACTTCAATAAAAGGCGCCAAGGGAGTGCTTCTTAACATCACAGGAGGTCCGGACCTTGGACTCCATGATGTGAACGAGGCGGCCTCTTTGGTACAGGAATCGGCTGATGAGGATGCAAACATAATATTCGGAGCAGTAATAGATGAAAGCCTAAAAGACGAGATAAAAATAACTGTAATTGCCACAGGCTTTGAAATAAAAGAAAAAGAAAATTCTATCAAGGCTGAGGAGCAGGAGCTGGAGGCTTCAACAAGCGAGATCGAAGAGCTTGCTGATACGGAAGAAGGAAGCTTCAGCATACCTACTTTTCTAAGAAGAAGAAGATAATTTTATCTTCTTTTTTTTTACAATTATGTAGCTTGTGGTACAATAGAACTAAGATAGCTTGCAGGATATAAAATGAATCATATTCGAGGAGGAATCGTATGAAGTGCCCTTATTGCGGCTTTATGCAATCGAAGGTCATAGATTCAAGGCCAACGGATGAAGGCTGCTCCATCAGGAGAAGAAGAGAATGTGAAAGCTGTAAAAAACGCTTTACGACATATGAGAAGATAGAGGATGTCACCATAATGGTGATAAAAAAGGACGGAACAAGAGAGCTCTTTGACAGGGACAAGATTATAAAGGGCATACTGCGCGCATGCGAAAAAAGGCCTGTGGCGCTTGCCGACGTCGAAAGAGCGGTTGCAGACATAGAAAGCTCAATAAGTTCAAGCGGTGCCAGCGAGGTTATCAGCACCCGGATAGGAGAGCTCGTAATGGAAAAGCTCAAGGAACTGGATGAAATTGCTTATGTTAGATTTGCATCGGTATACAGGCAGTTCAAGGATGTAAATTCATTTCTTGAGGAGCTTGAAAAAATTCTGGGCGAAAAGAGGTGACAGCATGAATTATCTTGAAAAGTTTGCCATAAGCTTTGACGGTGGGATTACGGCGTATTTTACTGATTCCAGCGTTGATATGAAAAACCCGGACGATGTTGACTTCTTTTTCAAGGAATACGGATTAAACAGGGACAGACTGACTTACAATACACAGGTGCACGGGACAAAAATAAGGCTGATCGAAGAGGGTGACGTGGGCTGTATTGAAGAGGCGGACGCGATAATCACAGCTTTGCCAGGCACACCGATAATGATATTTGTTGCCGACTGCGTGCCCATAGCTGCCGTGGATGAAAAAAAAGGCGTACTGGGGCTTGCCCACTGCGGCTGGAAGGGGACATACGGCAGATTGGCAGCAAAGCTTGTAGACGCTATGGCAAGTGATTACGGCTGCAATAAGAAGGACATTAAGTGCATAATAGGTCCGTCCATAGGTCCGTGCTGCTACGAGGTCAGCAGGGAGCTTGCAGACAAATTTAACCTGGAGTTTACGAAACCCGGCGCTCCTTTGTATATAATAAGGGAAGGGAAATATTATCTTGACCTTTGGAGTATAAATGAGGAGACACTCGCTGCTTGCGGCATAGAGAGAGCAAACATTAATCGTATTGATGTTTGCACATTTTGCGGAGCTGATAAACTGCATTCATACAGGAGGGACAACGCCACTTCAAAGAGGCTGGCTTTTATACTAAATAAAAGTGGTTTGGAGGAGATTTGATGAATAAAAGAGTGCTGGTGATAGACGACGAGGAAAACATTGTCGAACTGATAAAATTCAACCTCGAGCTGAATGAGATGGATGTGGCGGTTGAGTATGACGGTCTGGAGGGTTATCTGAAGGCCAAGGAGATGAAGCCTGACCTTGTCCTTTTGGATCTGATGCTGCCCGGAATAAATGGACTCGATGTATGCAAAAGGATAAGGTCCGATAAGGAAATAGGCGGCACGCCAATCATAATGCTAACGGCAAAGGACATGGAAGACGACAAGATAAGTGGGCTTGATGTCGGGGCTGACGATTACATCACAAAGCCTTTCAGCATAAAGGAACTTATAGCAAGGGTTAACGCCGTAATGAGAAGATATGAGCAGGGGAAGGAAAAGAAGGACGAGATTATCGAGCTTGACGAGATCAAGATTGATCTTAGGAACTACGAGGTATACAAAAACGGCAGCAAAATCGAGCTCACACTTAAGGAGTTTGAGCTTCTAAGGCTCCTGGCTCAAAAAAGGGGCGAGGTGCTGTCGAGAAACTTCCTGCTTGACAAGATATGGGGATATGAATACTTTGGAGAGACAAGGACTGTGGATGTGCACATCAGGCATCTCAGGAAAAAGATCGAAGACAATGACAAAAAGCCAAAATACATCGAAACTGTGAGAGGAGTGGGGTACAAGTTCAAATGAATGACAAGCTCAATATAATAACAATAGATGCTATGTACATCGTTGTAATATTCCTTGTCATATGCCTGAGTGTGACGCTTAGATATCTTCTGGTTTTGAGATCATACCTAAAATCAATAATGCTGGCGGCAGACAGTGTAAGCAAGGGCGATTTTTCGGTTGAAATAAAAAAGGATATGGCAGGAGACCTTGGAAAGCTTGTTCACAATTTCAACTATATGGTTAAAAAAATAAAAAATAACTTTATTGATCTCGAGGACAAGAATGTGAAGCTGCAGTCCATTTTAAAAAGTACGTCAAATGGCATAATAGCAGTGGACAGCAGGGAAAATGTCATGCTAATGAACCAAAAGGCCAAGGATATGCTAGGGTACGGCAGGGATGAGACTGAAGACAAAATTCTGGATTTTATCGTAAGCGACAAATATATGCTCTCGGTCATAAAAAACCTCATATCAAGAAGGGAAAGCTCCATGCAGACTATTGAGGAGGATGGGGGCCATTTCCTGAACATACGTGTTGATCCAATAGTCATTGAGGATGAGGTGGACATTGCGATAGGGTCTATAGTCAACATTGAAGATATCACCGAGAGGAAAAGACTTGAGATGGTGAGGTCGGATTTTGTGGCAAATGTAACGCATGAGCTTAAGACGCCGCTCACATCGATAAGCGGCTTCGTCGAGACACTCAAGGGTTATGACGACATTAGGCCCGAAGTCAGGAACAGATTTTTAGAGATAATAGAAATAGAAACAAACAGGCTGAGGAATCTCATAGATGACATACTCACTTTGTCATTCGTTGAGAGCAATGAAACTAAGAAGAATCCGAATCTCAATGATATAAACCTGTGGGAGGTCTATGGAGAAGTGTGCGAAATAATTGCTCACCTCGCCGAAAAAAAGAACATCAAGATAGGCAGTTATTTCGAAAAGAAGGACATCGTAATACCGTCAAACCGCGATTACATAAAGCAGCTCTTTCTTAACCTTGTTGAAAACGCAGTAAAATACACCCCGGAGGATGGGAGTGTTTTTGTATCAGTCATAGAAAGAAAGAACTCAATTGAAATAAGGGTTAAGGACACTGGAATAGGGATTCCCGCGCAGGATATTCCAAGGATATTTGAAAGGTTTTACAGGGTGGAAAAGGCAAGAAGCAGGAAGATAGGAGGCACTGGCCTTGGACTGGCAATAGTCAAGCATATAGTTCTTTCGCTGAATGGAACTATAAAGGTAGAGAGTGAGATCAACAAGGGCAGCGAATTCATAATAGAAATACCAAGGCTGCAGCGATAGGCTGCAGCCTTACTTTATTTTTGAGAGTGTTCCCGTATGAGGCTATCCTTTAGATTCCACAGCTTCCGCGAGAGACTCACATAGTATTGGTGCGGGTTCTCGAATCTTTTGAGCTCCGGCCAGAGGGTATCGGCCATGGATGCTGCGTGTGTCCTTATTTCATCCATGGAAGGCAGCTCGTAAACAAGCCTGCCCTTGTCGAATATCCTCACAAGCAGTTCCTTTGCATGGAAGTTCTCCAAGGTGCTCTTCTTCCAAGGAAAGAGAGGATCGAATATCTCATAAGGCTCGGAGGCGTCTATGGCCTCGTCAAATAGAGTTATCACGTCTGCAAGAGCTTTTCTGGAATCATTCGAATAAAGTCTGAAAACCTTCTTGAAGCCCGGATTAGTTATCTTCTCAACGTTGTTGCTGACCTTTATCCTTGGAAGCAGGTGGCCGTCCTTTTCAACAGCACACAGCTTGTACACACCTCCGAAAACAGGGTCTGATTTTGCTGTTATAAGTCTTTCACCCACTCCGAAGGAGTCGATTGGGGAATCTTGAAGTATAAGCTCGCGTATTATGTCTTCGTCAAGCGAGCTTGATACCATTATCTTGCAGTCAGAAAGGCCGGCGTCATCGAGAGCCTTGCGGGCCTGTTTTGAGAGGTACGACAGGTCACCGCTGTCGATACGAATGCCCTTTAGCCTGAAGCCTTTTGGCAGGAGTTCCTCGTTGGCGGTTTTTATCGCATTTGGAATGCCGGATTTCATGACGTTGTATGTGTCTACAAGCAACACGCAGCTTTTGGGGTATATCCTGGCGTAAGTCTTGAATGCCTCAAGCTCCGAGTCGAAAAGCTGCACCCAGCTGTGAGCCATGGTGCCTGCTGCGGGTATTCCGAATTTTTGATCGGCGAGAGTGCAGGAGGTTGCTGCTGCGCCGCCGATGAATGCTGCGCGTGCGCCATAAAGCGAAGCGTCGCTTCCGTGGGCTCGTCTGGAGCCGAATTCGACTACAGCCCGGCCGGATGCAGCCCTAACTATCCTGTTGGTTTTTGTTGCAATCAGGCTCTGGTGGTTTATTATAAGAAGCAGCATGGTCTCTATGAACTGCGCCTGTATGACGGGACCATTGACGGTTATTAGAGGCTCATACGGAAATACGGGAGTGCCCTCTGGGACGGCCCACACATCGCATTTGAATTCGAAATCACGCAGATATTCAAGAAAGCTCTCTGAAAATATGGCTTTCGACCTCAAAAAATCTATGTCATCTTCGGTGAAACTCAAATTCTGCAAATATTCCACAATCTGCTGGAGACCGGCTGCAATTACAAAGCCTCCGCCGTCAGGCACTTTCCTGAAGAACATGTCAAAATAAGCGGTCTGGCCGTCCATGCCGTTTTCAAAATAGCCGTTTGCCATGGTCAGCTCGTAAAAATCCGAAAGCATCGAAAGATGCCTTAATCCAAAATCGTCCTTATCCATAGTCCACCTCGCATATTGTTTTATATTATATAGAATTACCATATTACAGCGGGTATAAACAAAAAGAAGTATAAAGAGGCAGCACTCATGTTATTCTGCGGCATCTGGTATAAAAGACATCGCTGAAATGATTTGGGTTGAATGCTGTAGAAATGGATATAAATACAAAAAGCTGAAGAATTTCCGGAAAAGTTGGTCGCATACAATGCTAATAATGGGGGGATTTATATGAAAAAGAAAGCTTTGATTCTAGCTTTGGGAATTACGGTGTTCCTTGGAGGTTATGCAAGCGCCAACGGCATCAACGGATTTTTCAAGGGATTCCCCATTGTGAAGGTTGTTGTAAACGGAGATGAAATAAGAAGCGATATTCCAGCAATCAACTTCAACGGCTCGACAATGCTTCCGCTCAGGAAAATGGCAGAGAATTTCAACTTTGCAGTGGAGTGGGACGAGAAGACATGGACAGCAAATGTTACTAAGCCGCAGGTAGACATGATACTTTGTGATTATTACGGAGAGGCTGAATCGCCTGAGCAGGCGCTTGAGATACAGGACGACTACGGCAGGACGCTCCTGATCGACAGGATAATAGGTAATCCATTCAGCAGGTTCGAACCGGGAACCTACAGCTTCAATGCGTATATTGACGTTAGCGGCCTTGAATCTGGCAAGGCGTATGTAGACAGGCTTATAATAGTCGATTCCGCAGGCAATACAATATACACATCGCCCCAGAACGAGCCATACCTAATGCCTCAGGGTCAAAATGGATTCCTCTATACTCTTGGGATACAGGATGTGACATTTGCATCAACTGGAGTTTATGTGATGAAGTATCAGCTCAGCATAGGCGAAGAATACATGACGGTGTATGAAAAGCTGCTGGATGTATACTAAATTTAGACCAGCTAATAAAAGTCAATAAATCTGATTGATTTTCTTTAGAAATTTTCAATCTTAAAAAAGAGTATGAGAAACCAAGCCATTGAAAAATCCGAACAATGACCTTGGAGAAGCTACATTTTAGCAATTTTTAAGCAACATGTTTTGGTGCAGTTTGAAGCTTGTTGTTTCTCCATGCTTGGTGCTCCTGCGGGCTTCTAAATTCAAACGGTTTTAAGTCACGAAGAACCGCAAAAATGTAGTGGAGCAACTTATGCATAACGGCTATAAGGGCCACCTTTTTCTTCTTGCTGACACATTTTTTCAAATAGTAGTCGCGAAGAATCGGATTTATGGAATCGCCGTTTCTGGTGGTTCTTATTGAGGACAGAGCCATTGTGAAGAGAACTCTTCTGCCAATGCGGGTGCCTCGTTTAGAAATCCTGTTGCGGTCGCCAGTGAACTTGCCCGACTGATTGACTGATGGATCTATGCCAAAGAAAGCTGTAAAGGCCTTTGGAGACTTGAATAGGCTGAAATCGTTGATTTCCGCGATCAGAGTGACCGCACTGATAAAGCCTACGCCAGGCATTTGATCCAAAAGCTCGATGTGCTTTCGAGCGGTGTCAGGAAAGTCGCTTGAGTCGATGATAGTGTGCAACTGTGATTCTATAGCATTAAGACACTTTTTAAAGCTGTCGATTCCATCAAGATGGAATCTTATTTTGGAGTCAAGCAGAGCGAATTCATTTGGCATACTCAAAGAAAGCTGTGCTGTTTCAAGAAGTTGCAGAGCTTTTTTGGCTGACCACTTCTCGCCTTTTCTGCCGCTTTTGGAAATGAGCTCAAGCAACTGCTGAGGGTCTGCATTTAGAACATCCTTAGGCGAAGGATAAGCGCTTAAAACAGCCAACGCGGTCTTTCCAAAAGGATTGGAAAACACATCAAGAAAGCCCGGGAACAGCAAGTAAAGATCCGTGCAGAGCCTGTTTTTCATCTCAGTGAGCATGTCACAGCGGGAGTAATATTCCCTCACCATCATGCGAAGTGCGAGAATTTGAGGCTCGGGCATCATGGAAAACTTTACATCCTGGTATTTTGCAAGCCTTGCGATAGCCTCGGCATCTTTATTATCATTTTTCACTTTTCTAATGTCGAAATTCTTGGTAGAATGGACACATAAAGGGTTTAGGACAAAACCTTTGAGGTCATTCGATCTCAGAAAGAAGAAGAGTGGTAAATGAAAGATACCCGTAGATTCTACGAAGTAGATGGGCTTTCGTTTTAACCGCTCTTCTTCTTTTTTGAGAATCTCGAGCAGCTTGTTAAATCCAGCAGGATTATGGTCAATCCTGAAAGGCTTGCGGATGAGCTCTCCGGAAGGTGCTATCATTGCAACTACAGAAAACTCTGATGAAACATCAATTCCGACAACAAAATCGTTTAAAAATTGGGACAAAGTAACACAACCTTTCTGCTTAGAATGAATCAGAGTATCCACTTTGTTTGAGGACGCCAAACAACCTTGCATTTGAAACGGGTAACACCAGAAGGTGGCCCAACCAGCTAAACATCGAATCGTCCTTGTGGAGTGACACGCTAATTTACGGATAAGACCTCATGATGTGAGGGATCCAGGAGGAACGCACATCTATCTCTCTGACAAGTGAGATTATAGCACGAAGTTTAGTGATTTTCATTCAAGAGTGTCGCTGGTTCATCTGAACAATAAATGTTAAGTTATCAAGGAACATTCGGACGGGTTTTTGAACCCTAACCCTATATTTATCTTACAAGGGGGAATAATTTATGGAACTTACACTCACAACACCTGCGCTGCTTTTTCCGGCCATATCGCTGCTGATGCTGGCATATACAAGCAGGTTTCTTGTGCTAGCTCAGCTTGTGCGTGAGCTTCATTCAAAGTACAGCAGCGAATTAGAAAATGCGGATCAGGCGATAGTAGCTCAGATATGCAACCTTAGAAAGAGGCTCCACATAATAAAGTATATGCAGATTTTCGGAGCCCTTAGTTTTTTCTTTTGCGTAGTATGTATGTTCTTGGTTTTCATGGAAAATATCGTATTTGCAGATTATGTGTTTGGACTCAGCCTGGTGCTGCTGCTCCTGTCTCTTGCCCTGCTTGTAGCCGAGCTTCAGATTTCGGTTAAGGCCTTGGACATACAGCTTAGTGACGTGGAGAGCGGACAAAGCTGTAAATGAAAAAGGTGGAGCGGATATGAAGATTATATTTCATGACAGCGTAGACGAAGAGCTCATAAAATATGTAATTATTGCATCGCGTTATGAAGGCAGATGGGTGTTTTGCAAGCACAGGGACAGAACGACTCTTGAAATGCCTGCGGGACACAGGGAGGAAGGAGAGAGCGTCATAGAGGCGGCAAGGCGTGAGCTTTATGAAGAAACTGGAGCGACAGACTACGAAATTCAAAAAATAGGGGCTTTTTGCGTTGAAGGGGGCGGGAGTGTATTCAGCATGCTCTTGATGGCTAGCATAAGAAAGCTTTCACCGCTGCCCGATTACGAGATAGAAAAAATAGAGCTTCTTGATGATATCCCCGAAAATCTGACTTATCCGGACGTGCAACGCCAGGCTTTTGAAATAGTTAAGGCTGCAATCGATCAGTCGTATTAATTTCCTGAGCTAATATAATTAGATATGCACTGCAGCAATTGGCCGTGATATAATACCTAATTGAGGTATCTTGGAAAACCTACAGTTAAATTTACAAGGAGGCTATATTTATGGATTTCAAATTCGCTCATAATAACATCAACGTTCTTGATTTGGATAAGAGCCTTAGGTTCTACAAGGAGGCTCTCGGGCTTGTGGAAGTCAAAAGGCACGTACCTGAGGATGGAAGCTTCATTCTAGTATACCTCGGGGACGGAAGGACTCCTCACATGCTTGAGCTTACATGGCTAAGGGACAGAACTGAGCCATACAATCTTGGTGAAAACGAGTTCCACATAGCTTTTGAAACTGAAAACTTCGACGAGGCCTACAAAAAGCACAAGGAGATGGGCTGCATCTGTTATGAGAATCAAGACATGGGCATATACTTTATAAACGATCCGGACAACTACTGGGTAGAAATACTTCCGGCCGGGCACATGTAGCACAGCAACATAAAGATAAATGAGTAAAGCGGGGGCATAGCTGCAGTATTTGCAGTAACCCCTGCTTTTTCTATATATTTGTGTAAACAGAAGCTATTGGCACAGAAATGCTGAATAATAGTGGGTTAGGTTAAGTATGGTATTTGGGTATAATACGATTATGAATGTTTCAAAATAGCTGTTTGTAATTTTTGAAATAATAAGAGAAAGGTGGATAACACTATATGGATTACAGCATAAGGACAGGCAAGTCTCAGGAATTCATAGACATAACACATGTCATACGTGAAGAGGTCAGCAGGAGCGGAGTAAGGGACGGCATTGCCGTGGTATTCGTGCCGCACACAACTGCGGGTATAACTATAAATGAAAACGCAGACCCCGATGTGGTGCATGATATCATATCTTCTCTGGAAAAGGCGTTTCCTGAAAAAGGCGACTACCGCCATTTCGAAGGAAATTCCCACGCCCATATCAAGGCCTCGCTTACAGGCTCATCATGCAACCTGATAATTGAAAACGGAAAGCTCAAGCTGGGAATCTGGCAAGGTGTCTATTTCTGCGAGTTTGACGGGCCAAGAAGCAGAAAGATATACATAAAGGTCATAGGGGACTAGCCGGGCAGGAGGGGGTTGGAGTATATGTGGTTTTGCAAGTCGAAGGAGGAAGTCCTTGAAGAATTCAAAGTAAGCCAGCGTGAAGGGCTCACTGCCGATGAGGCTGGAGTCAGGCTTGAACTTTACGGTGAAAACAAGCTCAAGGCGAAACCTAAAAAAAGCCTTGCAATGATGTTTTTTGCGCAGCTCAAGGACATGCTCATATATGTGCTGCTTGGCGCTGCCATTATAACAATAGCCATAGGCGAGCATGTTGATGCTGTTATAATACTCATGGTAGTAGTTCTAAATGCCGTAATAGGCGTAATCCAGGAATACAAGGCTGAAAAGGCTATAGAGGCGCTTCAGAAAATGACGGCTCCAAAGGCCCTGGTGAGGAGAGGCGGAGAAGTCAGTGAGATTGATTCCGCCCTAGTGGTGCCGGGAGACATAGTGCTTTTGGATGCAGGCAGGTTCGTGCCGGCTGACATGAGGCTCATTGAGACTGCAAACCTTCAGATAGAGGAGTCTGCTCTTACGGGCGAGTCTGTTCCGGATGACAAGCATGCTGAAGATATATACAAGGACCTGAAGCTGCCAATAGGAGACCGGACAAACATGGCTTACATGTCCACTCTCGTCACGTACGGCAGGGGGGAAGGTGTTGTCGTTGCAACTGCAATGGATACTGAGATAGGTAAGATTGCAAGCATACTTGACGAAGACATTGAGGAGATGACTCCTCTGCAAAGGAGGCTTGCCGAGTTCGGCAGGGTTGTCGGATTGATGGCTGTGGGCATATGCGGACTCATATTTGCAATTTCGGTGTTTCAAAAAAGAGATCTTTTCGAGATGTTTCTTACGGCTATCAGCCTTGCTGTTGCGGCAATACCCGAGGGGCTCCCGGCCATAGTGGCCATAGTGCTGGCCCTTGGAGTGACGAGGATGTCGAAGAAAAACGCCATAGTGAAAAGGCTGCCAGCAGTTGAAACACTTGGCTCTGTGAATATAATATGCTCCGACAAGACGGGGACGCTCACGCAAAACAGGATGGCCGTGTCAAAATTGTTTACGCTGGGAGGCTCCAGCGATGTGCCGCAGGAGGGCGAGAACCTTGAGGCAAGCAGCGACGAATTGGAGCTCATTAAGACTCTGGTGCTGTGCTCGGACGCCACTTATGAAAACGGCATGGGCACGGGGGATCCAACGGAGGTGGCGCTTGTAATTCTAGGAGAAAGGTACGGAGTAGGAAGGAAGCAGCTGCACTCGGAGCATAAAAGGGTGGGGGAAAAGCCCTTCGACTCATCGAGAAAGCTAATGTCGACACTCAATGAGGAAGCCGGCGGCTACAGGGTAAATACCAAAGGCGCAATAGACAACATACTTAAGATATCAGCTTATGCATTGGTGGGAGGAAATGTAGTTCCGCTGACGGAAGAGATGAGGAATGAATATCTCAGGGTGGCCGAAGAGATGTCGGACAAGGCACTCAGGGTGCTCGGAGCCGCTTACAAGGATGTTGAAGCCGCAAGTGGCGAAGATGACATGGAACATAGCCTCGTGGTTCTTGGAATTGTCGGGATGGAAGATCCGCCAAGGCTCGAGGTTAGAGACTCTATAGAAAAGGCCAAGGGGGCAGGAATAACTCCTGTGATGATAACAGGAGACCACAAGAACACGGCCGTAGCCATAGCAAAGGAGCTTGGAATTGCGGATGCCATTGAGCAGAGCATAACAGGGGCCGAAATTGACGAGCTCTCGGATGAAGCGCTTGCAGGCAAAATAAGCGGCTACAGAGTTTTTGCAAGGGTATCGCCGGAGCACAAGGTGAGGATAGTAAATGCCTACAGGGCCAACGGAAACATAGTTTCAATGACGGGGGACGGCGTCAACGACGCCCCATCCCTCAAAAGTGCCGATATAGGAGTGGCGATGGGAATAACGGGCACGGATGTTTCAAAGGGCGCCAGTGATATGATTCTCACTGACGACAACTTCACGACAATTGTGCACGCAATAGAGGAAGGCAGAAACATATACAGCAACATAAGACGTTCGGTAATATTCCTGCTCTCATGCAACCTCGGAGAGGTAATCGTGGTTGTGGCATCCGTAATATTTTTCTGGCCTGTTCCGCTGCTGCCAACGCAGATATTGTGGATCAACCTCATAACAGACACGTTCCCGGCCATAGCCCTCGGGGTTGAGCCCGGAGACAGTGATGTCATGAAAAAAAGGCCCAGGGATCCGAGTGAGAGTTTCTTTGCGGGAGGGCGCGGACTCAGGGCTGTACTCGGCGGATCGCTAATAGGCGCCCTTACACTGGTTGCGTTTTACCTTGGGCTTGCAGAGTACGGCTACAGCCTCGGCTCAAGAGGAATATCGGAATACGCATTGACGTACGCCAGGACAATGGCGTTTGTGGTGCTTGCGGCTTCCCAGCTTTTCTATTCCATTACGATGCGGAGTTCGAGAAAATCGATATTTGAAATCGGACTGTTTTCAAACAGATTTCTAGTAGGGGCAATTTGCCTGGGACTGGCGCTGCAGTTTGCAGTTGTTTCGATTCCCTTCATGACGAGAGCCTTCAAGGTGCAGATGCTTTCGCAGCGGGACTGGGGAATAGTATTCCTGTTAGCCATAGTGCCTCTGCTGGCAAATGAAATCATCAAGCTGTTTTTGAGAACAGGAAATGAAGAAATATAAACACAGGGAGCATTTGGCTATGTAACCTCGATGTAAAACAAAAAGGACTCTAACGGATTATTAATCCATTTGAGTCCTCATTTTGCATGATTGGTGCCGAAGGCGGGGGTCGAACCCGCACGAGTGTTACCTCTCCGGATTTTGAGTTGTGTTTATGGCGTTTCAGATGGCCTTGATTCATTTCAATTGATTGTGTAATAAGCGAAAATCAATAGCTTATTTATTTGATTCACAAATACAATACACATTGAATTTGATTGATTCTAATATTTGCGTTTGCAAAATGTTTGCAATGTTAGCAGTTTATTTGGCTTTGTATAGGATGTCATCCATGAGGTTGGCTGTCTTTTCCTCCATGTCGAAAAGCACGTGAGAATAGAGGTCTAGGGTTATACTGATATTTGAGTGGCCGAGTCGGGAGCTTGCTATCTTAGGTGATATGTTCTGTTGGAGCATCAATGTAGCATTGGTGTGCCGTAGGTCATGCAGCCTTACATTAGGCAAGTCGTCATGCCTCCTGAGGAAATCTCCGAACCTGTGGCTAAAGCCGGCAGGATTTATCGGTTCGCCGTTCTCTTTGCAGAACAGAAAGTCATTAGCGCAGTATAATGATTCAAAGGCAATCTTATGCTCAAGTTGTTTCCTCCTGTGTTCTTTAAGCATCGAAAGCAGGGTAGGGGATAGCTTGAGCTTTCTATTGCTGGTCTCAGATTTAGGGTCTTTGAACACAAGCTTAGTTCCCGCCCTGACGAGGTTCCTTTGTATAGTTATGATGCCTTTATTGAAGTCTATATCTTCCCATTTGAGAGCAAGTAGTTCGCCCCTCCTTAGTCCAAGAGACAATACAACATTTATAGGTACGTTTAGATATTCGCTTTCTTTAAGTTTCTCTATGAGAAGCCTAACCTCATCCAGTGTTAACGCCCGCGCTTTGTATTTTATGATTTTCGGAGGCGAGACAACATCAGCCGGGTTCTTGATTATGAGTTGCATCCTGAAAGCGTAGTCTAATGCCTTCCTAAGAACCCTATGATGTTGAGTCAGTGTCTTGCCGGAAAGAGATTCACCTTTCTCATCATAATATGTCTGGATGTCTAGTGGACGCAATTTCTGCAATCGAATATCCCCTATAGCCGGAACGATATGCTTTTCTATAATCATTCGGTAGCCGTATAGGGTAGTTGGAGACAGACGATTTGACGCGTATTTCTCAAGCCAGTATTCAAGATACTCTGCCATGCTAATGTTTTTAGGCATTACAAAAGTTCCATTCTCAATTTCGTTGATTTTTTCGGCAAGCTCTTTCTCAGCATCTCGTTTAGTTGCATATCCTGAAAACCATCTTTGTTTTCGTTTCCCTGTCTGCGGATCCGTACCGACATCCAGAACTATAGCCCATTTCTTGCCGCGTTTCCTAACATGTCCACGCATTGAATTCACATCCTTTCACTATTCAACTGGTTCATATATAAAAATTGAAGGCAAAGAGGACAAAACCAAACTTCTTTTATCATCCAGCTTCCATGCTGGCCTTTCTTTGGCCATGAAGTTAAATTTCTGCATCAAGAAGTCTTCCGGCACCAGAAATATATCTGCTAACTCCTCATACGATGAGACGTTTCTATCACGAATTGTTTTAATGAGATTTTTTGTAGGCATTAAAAACTCTGTTGCCCATCGAAGAGCATGCAGCTCTTTCTTGTCCAGCATAATCCTTTCGGAATCGCACATATAACGACGAGGAGTAATATCCCCTATGGTTGTCATATAGTGACCGATTTCCTCAGCCAGGACGGCCCTGTATAGCCTTGTATCATTTTTAATATGCTCGTTGATTAGTATTATGTAGTAATCCCCATCGTAGTTGTAATAGCCTAATACAGGCGCAGGTAAAGGCGCATACTTTTTGATGATGCAGCACTTTGTCAAAATAGATTCTAATTCTTCTGTTTCGACCATAAGTATTCCTCCTCGCAAAAGAACATATGTTCGAAAATAGTTTAGCATAGAATAGGTGTTTTAGAAAGTGTATATGTTGAGTTGATTTGAAATTATTTGTTGAAAAATATTAATTGAGATGTTAATATATATAAATTTTCCAAAGAATTTAATAGAAGTATTGTTTTTATATATATTGAATTGTAGAATTGGGTTAGTATATGTATTTTAAAGGGAGTGTTTTAAATGAACAGTATTACTAATGTCTCGATAAATGATATTATACAAGCTATTATTGAGTTGTTCGCTATTGGAGGTATAGGTTATGCAATATATGTTAAAGTAAGTAAGAAAAGGGATAGCAATAAAAATAGAGATATAAATCAAAATATTGTAAATGGAAACAATAATAATCAGGCTGGGAGAGATATTAATGTTAAAAAGTAGTTTAGGAGGGGTCTCTCAAGAAATAATTAACGGTAGCAACAATAATCAAGCTGGTGGAAGTATAAATCAAACTGTTTATCATAACCACTATCATAATCTGCCAAAGGTTATCCAATTTTATGAAAAGGATATAGAAAAAGTAATAATGTATTTTGCTAAGGAGATTGATTCTATAGGTGGGTCATTGGATGATTTTTATTGTCCAGGTATTGAAGAAAAAAATAGAATAAATAATTTATCACCTGAATACTTTAATTACATGAAGAAAGAGCATCTAGCATATTTCAAAAAAATCAAAGTGTTTCTCGAAGACCCAAAGAATCAGTGCTACTTAAAAATGTATCAAAAAACAGTAGCAGAACTACAATGTAAAATTATGATTAATAAAAGCAAGTTCAATAGATTTGAAGAAGCCTTTGAATGGATTTTAGATTATGTAAATAGTAAAAACAATCTCGATATAATTGACAATAGAGAATTGCTTATAATATTTTTGCATTTTATGTATTGGAATTGTGATATAGGTGATAAATATGATTAAACCCCATAAGTATTTGAACTTAGAAAACTGTGTTATAAGTATATGTGTTCTCATACTAAAAATTTTAAAAGATGTTGAAATTATCAAATATAATGATTTATACAATATTGTATTTCAAATAAAAGGAGAAAATATGAAATATAATTTCATTCCTGCGCTAGATTTTCTTTTTTTACTTGGGAAATTACAATATTATCCTGAGACTGATACTTTGGAGTTGATAGAATGAAAATAATGCAGATATATTGTAATAAAGAAAATTTTAAAACAGTTAAGTTTGAAGAGAAACTAAATCTAATAGTTGGAAGAATTAAGCATGAGGAAAATTTTGAAAAGGATTCACATAATCTAGGTAAAACTTCATTAATTGAAATAATTGATTTTTTACTGCTAAAAGAAATTGATAAGAGTCATTTTCTAATGAATGGTAAGTTTAATGATTATGTATTCTATATAGAAATACTGTTAAATAGCGGAACATGTGCAACAATAAGACGTAGTGTTGATAAAAATACTAAGATATCAATAAAGTTACATAAAGATAAATATCAAAATTATGTAAATGATACTTTGTGGGATTATGACAGTTTAGCATTAACCAGTAAGCATGATGAAGAAAATCCAAAAAAAATTCTTAATAAATTATTAGGATTTAATGTTTTAACTCAATATGACTATAGACAAACAATAAATTATTTTTTGAGAACTCAATATGATTATGCAGATGTATTTAAGCTTAGTAAATTTAGAGGAAAAGATATTGGTTGGAAACCGCTATTGTATGAATTGTTGGGATTTAAGAAAGAGAATGTTATAACTAAGTATGAGTTGGAGGAGAACAAAAAGGCTCAGGAGAAAAAAATAAGAGAAATAGAGCAAGAATTTTCAATAAACACGGAAGAAATTGACAAAATCAACGGATTAATTCAAATCAAAGAAGATGAAAAAATAGAAACAATTAAGACAATTGATATGTTTGATTTTTATCTAAAAGAGAGGGGCTTAAATAAGCAACTCATAGAAGAATATGAACAAAAAATATCTGAACTTAATACAAGTGTGAATGCTAGTATAAGAGTGAGCCATTTAGTGCCTTTGTGCTAACCAAAAAGTGAGCCACTTTTCAAAAAACCTGTATACTAATCTCAAAGATTAGTGCAGGGAGGATGAAAGGTGTGATCATTGACGTGGACATTTACCAAAAGATTAGAGAAATGAGTACAATCCAGGGTATGTCTCAAAGGGCTATCGCTAAAACGCTCGGCATATCTCGCAATACCGTCAAAAAATATTGTGACGGTGACAGCGTTCCATGGGAACGCAAAGAATACAATCGTAAGGCAGACATTCTGACTGACGATGTATTAAAGTTCATTCTTCATTGCCTTGAGGAAGACAAATCCGAAAATATAAACAAACAGCAGCATACTGCAAGGCGCATATATCAACGGCTTGTAACTGAAAAACAGTTTGCCGGCGGCGAGTCAACAGTAAGATTGGCTGTAAAAAGGATTAAAGGGAATATTCCCAAGTCATTTATCCCATTGGAATTCGATCCGGGGGAAGCTCTCCAAATTGATTGGGGAGAAGCCACCGTGTATCTTGACGGGATTAAAAACAAAATCAATCTCTTTTGTGCAAGGCTATGCTTCAGTTGCGCAATTTTCGTAATGGCATTCAAGCACCAGAACGAGGAATCCTTCTTGGAAGGTCAACAGAAGGCATTTGAATTCTTTGGCGGTATTCCTCATAAAACAATATTTGATAATGCTAAAGTTGCAGTAAAAGAAGGCTTTGGCCAATACGCAAAGATTCAAAACAGGTACAAGGCCTTTAGCGCCCATTATGCATTTCAACCGTTGTTTTGCAACATTGCAAGCGGAAATGAAAAGGGCCTGGTTGAAAACCTTGTAGGATTTTCAAGAAGAAACTTTATAATGTGCACGCTTGTCAAGACACGAAATTCGATTTTCTAAGATAAGTCTCCTTTCGTGATAAAATATTAGGCTGCAAGTGGCTGATGTCCGTAATACACATCAGCTGGTGTGCGGTAGTTGTAACTCTGATGCCCTCTTTTGTAATTGTATGTTTCTATGTATTCTTTTGTGAGTGATTTAACTTCATGAACAGTTTCAGGGCACAGCAAATACAAGCGTTCCCACTTATATGAACGGAAAAATCTTTCAATTGCTATGTTGTCAGTTGCTCGGCCTTTGCCGTCCATGCTGATTTTAGTCATTTTTAGATGCTTAATACAATCAATGTAAGCTTGTGATGTGAATTGGCTGCCTTGATCACTGTTAATAATTTCGGGCATGCCGTGCTCCTTTACAGCGCTTTCTACTGCGCGTATGACCATATCTGTTTGCAAAGTGTTGCTAATGGTATAACCTACGATAAATCTTGAATACCAGTCGATTATGGCTGTTAGATATACAAATCCTGTCGGGGTTCCTATATAAGTGATATCAATAGACCAGACTTGATTTGGACGATTAATGTCAAGATGTCTTAAGAGATATGGGTATGTCTTGGATTGTTTTGCACGCTTACTCAAATTAGGGCCAGGATAGAAGCAGGTAATGTCCATTTCCTGCATGTATCGCTTAACCAAGCGTCTGCCCACATGGTTGAATCCGAGTTTGCATAGCTCATTGCGTATCCTTCTAACACCGTATGAAGGTTCGTCAAAGTGAATTCTATCAATGGCATTTTTTATGGTAATCTCATCCTTCGATGGGCTTATTTCAACAGGCTTGTGATATGCACTGGATCGTGGCAAATCAATCAATTCACATTGATGTTTGACTGTTAGATCTGAATCAGTCCATTCAATCAGCGACCTTTTTTCTTCATTTGTGAGATTTGCACCTGTTTTTTTTTAAGCCAGTCTACATCCAGTGTGAGTTCACCAATTTTCTTTATAAGATGCTCCTTTTCATCTTCATGTTCGCGCTGAATCTTTTCAATGTTTTCGTTCTTCTTATCAAATACGGCGGACATGTTGGATAAAAACTCTGCTTTCCAGCGACTAATTAATTGTTGTGATACATCATATTTTTTAGCGATTTCAGCCAATGTGCTTTCTTCGCGAAGGAGTTCAAGCACTATTGCGGCTTTCTCCTCAGGGGTCCAGTTTCTTCTCATTCTGCTCATGTTCTTATTTTATCTTATTTTTTAGAATATGTGTCCAATGCTATGTGTACATTTTACTTCCTGGTTCCTGTTCCAAGGATAAAAAACTTATCAGAGCTGAATAGTTTACTATCAGAAAAATGCAACGAGTATAAGCAGCATATGATACAAGGACGTGAGGGAACTGTCGGTATGCGGCTCTTTCAAGAAGCATCATACTTCTACTCACTTCCAAAATACAGTTTTGATACAAGCAAAACTGCGATTGCAAAAGTAAATGAATACTCCACAGTAAGGTTTGATAAAAACAATTATTCAGTTCCGGCAACACTGATAGGCCAGGAAGCCACAATAAAGGCCTATGGCAACGAAATCAGAATACATCACAAGTCTGCAGTCGTGGCATCCTATGACCGCATCTATGGTCCAGGGGGCTACACCAGCTATACTCTGGAGCACTACATGCCACTTCTGGAACGAAAGCCACGCTCCGTATTCAACGCCAAACCTGTAAGGCAGGCTATTCAGAGAGACCTGCTTGAATGGGGAATGAAATTCCCAAATGCAAACAGGGATACTGTCAAACTTCTTCGATTGTGCCTTGATTATGGCACTGACAGGATAATCGGCATTAAAAACCAAATACCTGCTACGGTAAGTCCCACAATCGACCTGGTACGAAGTTACTTGGATGGTCCTGTATCAAACGGCGTAATATCGGTTGCAACGGATATCTCAGTTGATAATGTGGACCTATCGGCTTATGATGCCAAATTCAAAGTGGCGGTGAACGGATAATGGGTGAAATAAACGTGAAGGCACAGTCTATTTCTCTTTACTGCAAGCAGCTCAAGCTCCCTACCTTTTGTGATTATGAAAATATGATCCGTCAGATGGACACCAATATGAGCTATGAGGATTTCCTCCTTGCGCTACTAAGAGTTGAGAACGACCAGCGTCAGGAAAATAATCGCAAAAGGCGGATCAAAGCTGCAAAGTATCCATATTTGAAGACTCTTGATGAATTTGATACAAGCCGGCTTAAACATGTAAAAGAACCTTTTATTTTTGAGTTGTCTGAGTGCGACTACATAGACAAACATCAAAACATTGTAATGATAGGGAATCCCGGAACAGGCAAGACGCATCTTGCAATAAGCCTTGGCTTGAAAGCCTGCACCCTCGGATATTCCGTCAAGTTTTATAACGCCGCATCACTTGCAACTGAATTGGTCGAGGCCAGCGAGTACAAAAGGCTGGCAAAGCTTGAAAAACAGCTGTCTAAAGTTGATCTGCTAATACTAGATGAACTCTCATACCTAAGCTTTAACAGGCATCAGTCAGATCTGCTTTTCAAGGTAATCTCTGATCGATCCGAAAAAGGCAGCATCATAATAACCACAAATCTTGAATTCTCAAGATGGACAGAGCTTTTCGATAATCCAATAATGGTCGCAGCCCTAGTTGACAGAATAACATTCCGCTCCTATGTATTAAACATGAATGGCGATTCTTATCGAAAGGACAGCAACAGCAAATAAAAGATGAATTAAGGGAAATGAAGGCTAAACCCAATTTCCCTTCTTTATTACAATAAGTGGCTCAAATATTCATTAGCACAAATATGAAAATGGTATACTTTTTCATTAGCACAGGTGGCTCAGAAATTCACTAGCGCCTGGCTCAAATATTCATTGACATTCAGATACAAGGGAATATAATTTAAAATATGATATTAGTAAAATAAATGAATCTTTCGAATCCGATAATACTTTTGATATTGATGAAACCATAGAAATATTCAAGGAAGTAGAAATATTTTTTAATAGTCAACTAAAAAAAAGCTACGAAGAATTAATTGAATTCAACAAAAAAATCACGAGTGAGCGTAAAAAATATCTCAATGAAGCATTGGAAGAAAAAACCAGCGAATTAAATAAAGTTGAAAACAGATTGCAAAGTCTAAATGGTAAGAGAATGGAAATTATGAAAATTTTAAGAGAGAAAGATTCTTTTCAAAAATTTAAAAAATATCAATATGATTTAATTGAAATAGAAAAAGAAATAGAACGTTTAAAAGTTCAGTTGGAAAATATCGACGTAGTTAAAGTACAAAAAATAGAATTAGATAACATTATAAAAGACATTAACGAAGTTAAAGAAAAAATAGAACTAGAAGTTAAGAAAAGCAACGAACTTTATAAGAGCATACGTAAAGATTATTACAACTTTTTAAAGCGAATTATATTTAAGCCTGGCATACTCTCGATAACAAACAATAAAAAGGGAAACGTGGAATTTAAAGCTGAAATAGCAAATGATAATAATGAATTAACTTCTGAGGACAAAGGATTTTCTTATAAAAAAATATTATGTGCTTGTTTTGATATTGCATTATCAAAAAACTATAATGATAAATCCTTCTTTAGATTTATTTATCACGATGGTTGTTTAGAAAGTTTGGATCCACGAAAAAGAGTGAAATACTTAGAGTTAATAGAGGAAATTTGTGATAAGTATGATATACAATATATTTTGACTGTTTTAGACTCGGATATACCAATTGTTGGTGGTGAAAAGTATTCATTTAAAAATGTTAATTTGGCAGTGGAATTATCAGACGAGGATAATGATACAGGAAGATTATTTGGAATTGCATTTTAGTGAATAAAACAATACTTCAGAATGACTTAACCGCGGCAGGTGTCTACTAAGTTGCGATTTTGTATAATGTGCACGCTTGTCAAGACACGAAATTCGATTTTCTAAGATAAGTCTCCTTTCGTGATAAAATATTAGGCTGCAAGTGGCTGATGTCCGTAATACACATCAGCTGGTGTGCGGTAGTTGTAACTCTGATGCCCTCTTTTGTAATTGTATGTTTCTATGTATTCTTTTGTGAGTGATTTAACTTCATGAACAGTTTCAGGGCACAGCAAATACAAGCGTTCCCACTTATATGAACGGAAAAATCTTTCAATTGCTATGTTGTCAGTTGCTCGGCCTTTGCCGTCCATGCTGATTTTAGTCATTTTTAGATGCTTAATACAATCAATGTAAGCTTGTGATGTGAATTGGCTGCCTTGATCACTGTTAATAATTTCGGGCATGCCGTGCTCCTTTACAGCGCTTTCTACTGCGCGTATGACCATATCTGTTTGCAAAGTGTTGCTAATGGTATAACCTACGATAAATCTTGAATACCAGTCGATTATGGCTGTTAGATATACAAATCCTGTCGGGGTTCCTATATAAGTGATATCAATAGACCAGACTTGATTTGGACGATTAATGTCAAGATGTCTTAAGAGATATGGGTATGTCTTGGATTGTTTTGCACGCTTACTCAAATTAGGGCCAGGATAGAAGCAGGTAATGTCCATTTCCTGCATGTATCGCTTAACCAAGCGTCTGCCCACATGGTTGAATCCGAGTTTGCATAGCTCATTGCGTATCCTTCTAACACCGTATGAAGGTTCGTCAAAGTGAATTCTATCAATGGCATTTTTTATGGTAATCTCATCCTTCGATGGGCTTATTTCAACAGGCTTGTGATATGCACTGGATCGTGGCAAATCAATCAATTCACATTGATGTTTGACTGTTAGATCTGAATCAGTCCATTCAATCAGCGACCTTTTTTCTTCATTTGTGAGATTTGCACCTGTTTTTTTTTAAGCCAGTCTACATCCAGTGTGAGTTCACCAATTTTCTTTATAAGATGCTCCTTTTCATCTTCATGTTCGCGCTGAATCTTTTCAATGTTTTCGTTCTTCTTATCAAATACGGCGGACATGTTGGATAAAAACTCTGCTTTCCAGCGACTAATTAATTGTTGTGATACATCATATTTTTTAGCGATTTCAGCCAATGTGCTTTCTTCGCGAAGGAGTTCAAGCACTATTGCGGCTTTCTCCTCAGGGGTCCAGTTTCTTCTCATTCTGCTCATGTTCTTATTTTATCTTATTTTTTAGAATATGTGTCCAATGCTATGTGTACATTTTATTGACTGTAAAAGTTAAGGGATAGGTGCTTAAAACAAGCATCTGTCCCTTAACTGCATTATACACCCAATTTTGGGCGAGTCAATACAGGATTTATAGCATTGAAAAACAAAGATAGTATCACCTCGAGATATACTGCTTTGTTTTTCATTTTTTTAATATTTTATTATATTTTGCTTCGAGATGGCCACCAATACTACTAATATTAATCATTTTTATTGCTTCCACATATTTTTCTTTACATCTAGGATGTGTTTTCAGTCTATCAGCAAGAATCGATTTTGTATCCATTTCCAGCAAATCCAAAAGTATACTGATTTCTTTAGGTGTGAAGTTTTTAATCATATCTTCATAATATTGTTCAGCCATAGAAGATGTACCATATCTGTTGCCGACATAGCATATAAGTATTGTATAAACGTAACTTGGTTTGATTGTATCAGGAATTTCTGTTTCTAGAGATAATTCGAATAATCTTTCTGCAAATGGGGGTTCGTTATAAAAATTATCGTAGGACATATGTACAGAATACAGCCTATTACATGCATTGGAAAAAATATGATGAACTTCCATATCACTTAAACAGTTAAGAAGCCCTAATTTTTCAAACATTTTCAATGATGCAGAATGCCTTTTTTCGTCACCTTTTGCTTGATATTCATAATGTTTATCTGTTAAATTTAATTTTATTTGTGGTGTGAAATCAGAAGCAAAATCCATGCATATATTAAGAGCATTAATTCTAGATTGTTCTGCTGAAGAAGGATCACAATATACCCCATGTAACATTCCAAATAACATTTCACGTTGTGCATCATGGGTCTCTTTAAGACGAGAAATCCACAAATTTAATTGTGTAGTAGTGAATTGTCCTCCTTTTAATGCTGTAGCAAAAGAATTAATATCAACACCTTTTAAATTGATTACAGATGATAAAGCATACTTACTACAACGACTAATAAAAAAAATCAGTTCACGATCATCAATAAATGCTATGCTGGGATGTGCAGCAGAGAAATTATTTCGTATATCTCTACATTGATCCAAAAAGAAGAATCCTTCTTCAGATATCAAATTTAATTTCAAACATAAGCATAATAATTCTGCATCCTTCAGGTTGTTTAATTTTTTTTCATCAAAATTATCGCTTAGTATGTGTGCCACAACATTGTATCCAAAATCTTTAACTTTATTGCGCAAATTTCTTATTGATGCATTCCAAATATAGTTTATTGCGCCATCAAATAATCCCGTCGATACGGCTACGCACATTCTTGCCAATAGTTCATCTCTGAGTTCAGGAGGTATTCTTAATAATTCCCTAGGAAGTTCCTTCCATGCATATTGAATTTCATCATCGGAAGCTAATACAGTTCTTTCTACTCCTAAAGTATTTGTTATTTGACTAATAAAAGGAAGCATGGATTCATGTAATACTGGTAATAATCTTTCATCGGACATATTAAGTAAAACCTCCTTATATTTAAATGAATAAATACTGAAAAAAAGCTGTGTAAACAGCTATATTCTAAGGAAATAGATTATTTACATATGTACTTGGCTAGCACATGCTCAATTTCAACAAGATTGGTTCCCTTGATAAATTCAAGGTCAAAATTGCCGCTGCGAGTGAACAAAGTGACATCTGCATCCATGTCCAACATACCGGCTTCTTCAACAGCAAATCCATGTATTGAGCTATAAGGAACGCTTACACGTTTCTTTTTCTTTGAGATGAATTTGTTGTCGAAGAAAATTACTCTCTTATTGGTGAAGCATATCTCATCCAGCACCATCTTATAGACATGCTCAACTTCTTCACCTGGAAGCAGCAGTTCATTAAACTTGTCTACATTTGTAACCTTTGAAGCCCCTAGCATACCCTTAAGATTGTTAATCATGATAAAACCTCCCTTATATTAAATAATTGTATAAAAGCATAGAAACGGAACCCATTTCTAAAAACCTGTTACAATAATGAGAAATTATGACATGGCAAGCTAAAACAAAAGCTGTATTACTACAGCTAATTTATTATTTATTTTATTGAGTACATTACTTTACAGCCTTAAGTATGGCTATATCAGTCATATTCTTTCCGGTTATTGCTTCAAGAGCGGTGACATCCTGCTGGATCTTGCTGATGCCGTTATTGATATCGATATGCCTTTCAGCGTTTTTAGCTTCAATGTCATCCAGCTTTTCGCTTATCTTATCAACCTTGGAATCTAGGCCATCAACCTTATTTTCCAATGATTCCAGCCTTTTATTTATTGAAGATATGTCATTTTTCATTGAACCAATCTCGCTTAATATTTGTTTTAATATATCTTCCATATTCAGAACCGCCAAGTTTATACTAGCAAAAATTTATGATTTTAGTTTATTTTATTTCTTTTTTTTAAAGACCCATCCGGATTATATTTTGACTTAAGAAATTCGATATAGTCCTCCACCTGCTTGATATCTTCTTCGGACAAGCCATTGGCATTGATGCTATGATATGCCTTAGTTAGTATCTTACTGCCAGGCTTACGCTCGTCTGTTCGGCCAAGGAGGTAGTCTATGGAGACGTCGAAGTAATCACTGATAGACTTTAATTTGTCAAAATCTGGTTGTTTGCCTTTGGTTTCATACCCAGCTATAGTAGCTCTTCCCACGCCTAAAATATCAGCAATATCTTGTTGAGTCAGATCTTTCTCTATTCTTAAATTTTTCAATCTATCACCAAATGTAGACATGAAATCCCCCCTCAATGAATATTTTAGTCCAAAATGTGTCTAAAATAAACTTTGGTGTCTATAATGAACTTTATTTTCGAAACACACTTGACAATGTGTCAAAAAGGCACTATCATAAAACTATAAGATGTTCCGTTAAGACACGCAAGGAGGTGGGAATGATTGCGAAAAAAATTGAAAGAAATGAGAACTAAAAGTGGATTGACGCAAGACAAGTTATCAAAAGAGCTTGGGATATCAAGGGCATCGTATACAAATATAGAATTAGGCCTCAAAAATCCATCTCTTAGTCTTGCCATAAAAATTAAAGCTGTTTTAAATTACAGCAACGACGATATTTTTTTGAATGGATAGTGTCAAAAAGGAACGCTAAGAAGGAGGCGACCACATTGGAAGCAGATAAGAGAATTGAAGAGCTGGAGAAGAAAGTGGCTGCTCTGGAAGTGCGAGTTCAAGAACAGCCTGATGTAGAAAAGATTGCAGAAGCAGTAGCAAAACGATTGATTTTGCCGGATTATGATTCAAAGCAATTATGCAAGACAACGCCAGTGATTTTAGACTCTAGCGATGAAATCAAAATGTTTGATTTAAGGGATTTGGCAAAGAGTTTTTTATCAAAGGGAAAGGAGGTCTGAATCATGCTAGTCGCTGAAAACATTGAAGGCTTTGACAAGCTTGGAGTAAACGCCGACATGTTCAAGAAATTTCTCTATAATTTCTACCACGCCTGGGGGCTTGAAACACGAATGACAATCGAGCCAATCAGCGTGAAGTATCAAAAGGACAAAGCCAACGGGCCATTCCTTAGATTCGATTACGAAATGAATGGCCGCAAATGCTGGCTGCATGTGAAAGGTCCAAGAACATGGTATTAGGAGAGGAGGAATAGTCATGAGTGAGGGCGCCCTTGTTTTACTAGATAGGCTCTTGGCTGAGGTAACCAGCCTCAGAAAAGAAGTACAAGAACTTAAAGAAATACCGGCTGCTGCACCCAATGTCGAAGATGAAAGCATGGATGTACATGCAGTGATGGAGTACTTAGGAGTAGGAAAGTATGCAGCATATGAGCTTTTTAGACGAAACGACTTTCCGGCAATAAGGATAGGTAAACAGCTTAGGACTACACGCAAGTTACTTGATAAATGGCTTGAGGAGCAGAGTAAGAATGAAAAGACATATCTTAGAGTTGTGAACCGATAGTTTTTCAACGACAAGAGCTCCTGTGGGGCAGGAGCTTTGAAAGATGGGAATATGCTGTTTGAGATTTGAGAGAAATGCTGGAAGAGTATTTAATTGGAGGGAATTATCTTATGACTTAATTATAAATTATTGTGGAGGCGAATTGAATGAAGGCACAATGCAAGAATATGTATCAAAATGCTAGACAACTTGCCGGTTTGACGCAGCTTATGGCTGCCGAGTATCTGAATGTTAGTGTACGTTCTCTAGCTGACTACGAAACAAACAGGACAATACCTCCGGAAGACATAGTTTGTGCTATGGATAAGCTATACAATGCAAGGTGGCTTGTATATATGCATATGAAGCAAAACACATTATTAGGGCGGATTTACCTTCCGGATGTAGAATTTTCAGACGTGGCAAAGTCTGTACTAAGGCTTCAAAAAGAAATGCATGATTTAAGCAAGATTAATAACAGCATGATTGAAATTGCTTGCGATGGAATAGTCGATAAGTACGAAGAACAGAAGTGGGAACGAATAACCAAGGAAGTTGATGATGTAGCAGGAGCTGCAATGGCACTTATTTTTTCAAAATGAATGGGAGGTGCAATGTGAGCGAATTGGCAGAGTACAACAGAATTAGCAACAAGGTTATTGAAACAATAGGTGAGCATATGAAGCTGCTTGTAGAACACATGGAGATTTTCAACAAGCCTGATTCAGACAAAAGATTGGCTGAAATCGAATGCAAAATGCAAGAGCTTGAGAGACATAAGCAAAGGCTGGTAGGAGGTAAAGAAAGATGAAACGCGGGATAGCTTCGGGAACAATACATGACCTGCAGCGGCTTATTCATGCAAGAAGTAAAGAAGAGCAGCTGATAGCTGTTAAAAAAGAGATGTTTGAGCTACATATGGACATAGAAAAAGCCCTCCAGGACTGGCATCCGAAAAGGGCTGATGAAAGATACGTTAAATTAATTATATCACACTAATGAGGTGATGGTCATGATTTCTAATATAGATTTACTTGAAAACTATACGGCACTTCTGATAGCGATTGACCGTGAATGCAATCCGGAGGAAGCGTTTCAGATACTAGATAAGGTGTGCGAAGGAAAGCTACCTAGACGGAAACCAAGCGAGAGCGACATTGTAAATATGATTAAGCTCAGAGCGTGTATGACACTCAGAGAGATAGGAGCTCTATACGGATGTGACGCTTCTACAATATGTATAAGAATCAGAAAATATAAGAATTCTAAGGGGATGATTTAGTGAACTGCGTAGTCATAATCGGAAGACTTACAAAAGATCCTGAGCTCAGATATATACCGACAACCGGGAATCCTGTATCTACATTCACAGCCGCTGTGAATAGGCCTTTTAAGAACAAGGAAGGTAATTACGAAGCTGACTTTATTCAAGTTCAAGCATGGGGAAAACAAGCGGAAAATTGCGCCAATTACCTTCAAAAGGGCCAGCAGGTCGGGGTGAAAGGCAGAATCCAGACCAGATCATACGAAGACAAGGAAGGCAGCAAGAGATACATAACTGAAATAATATCTGAAAATGTAGAATTCCTTGGAAAGCCAACGGGTGAGGGCATAAATGGGTCGCAACCGGACCAAGAAACTCCGCAATATGAACCTATAGGGAATCTCGACGATAGCGATTTGCCGTTTTAGGAGGCTGATATGATACGAATTGAAGCGTGCCAAACTAAAAGACGACGAAGATTTAGTGATTTAATGTTGTTGGCAGGCGTGGGAGCTATAGCTTTCACCCTGCTATGCTTAATAATCGTTTTAGGGGGATTGTCATTATGAAGAAGCTTAAGCGGGTTGTAATCAAGGAGGAGTTGGTGACTCTAACTGGAGATTTTAGGCTAGGCGTAGTTCTTGGCCAGATGATCTACTGGTCTGAGAAGGTCAGCGATTTAGACAAATACATACTTGAAGAAAAAGAAAGATGCATGAAATTCGCAACGAGTGACCAGGACATCCCTAATATAGAACTTGCCAATGGCTGGGTATACAAGAAGGCCGAGGAGCTGTCTGAGGAAACCATGATGGGCGTGCAGCCTAAAGCCATGAGAGAGTATCTTAAAAAGCTTGTTGATAAAGGCTGGCTTGATGAAAGGCGCAATCCCAAAATTAAGATGGATAGAATACTTCAATATAGAGTTAACCTTCTCAAGATTCAAAAGGACCTGATGGAGCTTGGCTTCAGTCTTGATGGGTACGCAATCAATCTTAATGACTTTGTTGACAGTGAAGAAAAAAATGAGTCTGTAACCGAGGGTGATTTGGATAATTCGAATTGTCTTAAAGAAAATTCGAAACGTGAAAAAGAAAATAGAAAGGGCGAAAAGGAAGCTAGAAAGGGCGAAAAAGAAAGAGCAATACCAGAGATTACTACAGAGATTACAAACAATAAAATATATCGTGTGTTTGACCATTATCAGAAAACCTTCGAAGGCATATACGAAATCAGGATGCTATCTGAAAGCCGTAGAGCAAAAATAAAAGCTCGGCTTAAAACCTATACGCCTGAGGAGCTGATCAAGGCAATAGACAACATCAGAAACTCACCTTGGCATATGGGCGGTAATCCATCGAGCAAGTTCTACGCTACCCCTGAGTTCATTTTTAGGAGCGATGAGATGATTGAAGGGTGGATACAGAACAAGCCACAAAAGCAAATAGAGCGACAAAGCGATTCAAGCAATCAGCAAGGAGAGCGAGATTCCAACAGATACAAAAAATTATAAACGGAGGTCGGTGAAATGAGGGATATAAGCACACTTAATATTGAAAAACAGGTGCTGGGCTGCTTGATGATGTATCCGCATCTGCTTGAGCACATGAGCAAGTTGAGCGAATCCTTATTCGACATACCAACACACAAGGAGATATTTAAGGCGATTAAGAGCCTTGCAGACGAAGGCCAGGGCGTAGATCTAGTAACATTGCATTACAAAGCTCCGAAGATTGATATTACGTACCTGACTGATATGGGTGCAGACATACTAACCGACAGGAATTTTGAAACATACATAGAGCAGCTCAAAAGAAACTCAACGGTCAGTTCAATAGCAGCGCTGGGTGACTATGTGAAGCTCAATGCACAAAAGGACGATGTGCTTGAAAATACAGAAAAAAGAATAGATGAGATAAGGGGCTTGGTTTCGAATAACTCACTTACTTCAGCTAGAGAGCTTGCAGTAAGCGCATTTGAAAACATTGAGAGCAGGTACAACAGCAACGAGCTTAAGGGCTTGGATACAGGCTTCCTTGACTTGAACAGAGTCCTGGACGGCCTAACAGAAGGATATCACATAATTGCCGGCAGGCCTGCAATGGGCAAAACGGCGCTTGCACTTGATATAGCAAGGAATGCAGCAGTCAAGAAAAAGAAGAGTGTGGCAGTGTTCAGCCTGGAGATGCCAAAAGACAAGCTGATGGAGCGTATTTTGCACCAAGAATCACTTCTCAATAAATCAAAAATCAATGGGAAGAAGATGCAGGACGATGACTGGGCAAAGCTTGTACAGTCGGCATCGGCCATATCGAACAGCAACCTGTTCATAGCAGACGATTTATTCTCAATATCCGAGATTAAAACCGAATGCATGAAATTAAAAAGAACGGCTGGATTAGATCTTGTGGTGATAGATTATCTGCAGCTCATGCAGGTTGAAAAATCCGACAGAAGAGAAGGTCTTGAAGAAGTGTCGCGAGGCATAGTAAGGCTCTGGAAGGAGCTTGGATGCCCGGTGCTGGTTCTAAGTCAGCTAAGCAGGGGATGCGAGATGAGGACAGACAAAAGGCCGATGCTTTCAGACCTTAGAGAAACAGGGCAGATAGAGCAGGATGCGGATACTGTGATGTTTGTCTACAGGGATGAATATTACTATCCTGACACCGATAAGAAGAATATTGCCGAAGTCATTATAGGCAAAAATAGATATGGGGAGACAGGCAGAATAGATTTGGTGTTTGCTCCAGAAATGACTAAATTCCTGAATATCGTGAGATAGGGCCAGCGAAAGGCGCAATATGAATAAATGGCGAAGGGAGGTACTGCAGATGAGAAAGGAAGTTAGCGATCTAAAAAAGGCATTGTTTGTGCTTCTGCATGACCAATATGACATGCCCGACATAGAGATAGATAGTGACGATGAGGACTATATAGACTGTATCATAAGCGCACTAGTCGAAAAGAATGGAGACATATGCCCGTTCAAAAATTACGATTGCGTAGGAAGATGCGAAGCAAATGGAGTAGGCTGCATATGCGGTCTGAATATCGATTGCGACAGAGAGCCTGAAGATGTCTGGAGTAATTTCTTCAAAATAGCATAATCCAAGCAAATAGCGCAATAGGAGGTGCAGGTCATGAGCAACCTAAAAGAGATAAAGAGAGCTATACAATATCATAGGCAGCAGCTGGGATTTGAGCGAGGGAGAGACAGCATTAGGCTTGCTAGATATTACGAGCTGGCGATAGATGCACTTGAAAAGTTAATCCCAAAGAAGCCCACCGTCATAATATCAGAGAAGGATACTATGGTGGGCAGAGCCAAGTTTTGCAAAGGTACAAAGCTATATGATTGCCAGTGTGGAAGCTTCATAGGATACCTAGATGCATATTGTAGACGTTGTGGCCAGAAAATAGATTGGGAGGCAGAATGATGTTAAGTAAAGCACAACAACATGATTTGAAAGAGTGCGAAACAATGATGGAAACAGGCGAAGAAAAGGATTGCAGCTTATGTAGTTGCAATGGATGTTTAGCAGACGTGATTACCGAAATGAGTTTTGAAAAATATCAACTAGAAGCTGAAAGGACTGCCGGCAGCCTTGATGACAGAAACAGATTCCTTAATTTTAGCATGGGATTGGCCGGCGAAGCTGGAGAAGTAGTCGATTATCTTAAGAAAGTGCTGTGGCATGGCCATGAAATGGACCAGGACAAGCTCAAAAAGGAGTTGGGAGATGTACTTTGGTACGTGGCCACAATTGCAACTACAGCTGATTTAGATTTAAGTGAAATAGCTATAGCCAACATTGAAAAGCTGAAAAAGAGATATCCAGAAGGCTTCGACGAAGAGAAAAGCATCAAGAGAACAGAATAATATAAAAAGGGGATAGCGATTTGAGATGCAAGCTGGAATTGGGGAAGAAATACACAGTTGAAGTCTTGGAAAGCGGGAACAAGAGAAGCAAATTCAAGGGCACACTGATAAGCGAAAACAAGCACATCTGGACTTTCAGAAAGCAAAACGGATTACTTGAAAGCTTCTGCAAAAACACATACCAAGGGGAATTGAAGATACAGGAGGCATTGCGATGAAGCTTAATCCGAGAGTTGAGGCTGTTGTAAGAAGATATTTCAAGGGGGAAAATCTTGAGACTGCAATAAGAAAGGAAAAGGCAAAGCTTGAGGTGAAAAAGATATATAACATAGTAGCTGAAGCTAAAGGGGGCACTCAAAATGGAAAGGGAAGAGTTTAAAGTATCAAAGACAGACAAAGGCTTTAATATCAAGAAAATTGTGTACATAGAAGGCTATCCAAAAGAGAAGCGGCTCGATAAAAAAGAAATAGCAGCTGTGGTCAAGGGGTTGCTGGATAACATAGCAGTAGCAAAATAAAATAGGGGGAATACTATTCATGGGAAAAGAAGAACTAAAAGCTAGAATACATGCGAAAGTTGATGACATAGTAGATGCGGTTGAGAAAATAGGGGATATCAACTATTTTGAGTTTGGAATAAAAAGCGTCAATGGGGACTTGATAATAAAGCTTGAGAATACGTACAAAGAAAGAATTAAATAAACTGTGCTGACCGAGTAGCGGAGGCACTTCCAGAATGGGGCTGGGAGTGTCTCTTTTTATTTAAAAAATGGAGGGGAAATTGAAATGAAAAAGATGCTGGAAAATGTATTGAGGAACTATAAAAAAAATAAGTCTGTCGTTGAAATGGCTCAAGCCAGAATTGATGCTTGGGAAGCTGCAATTAAAAATCCAGAGATGATACTTGAGGTGTTTTCTGATGACAAGTCAAATAATTGCTGGATGGGCGGAAGTGGATACACAAAGCATTCTGTCGTTGAAAATGAAGTGATAAAAAAGCTTACAAAATGCGAAGATGAGAACATGAAAAAAGAAAAGTATGTGGAGATATTGAAAGAATATATCAAAAGAGAAAAATCCAAAGCATTCATGCCAAAGCTTGAAATAAGCCAAGTTGAATGCATGCTATCCAGCCTCACAAACCAAGAAAAATATGTAGTTGAATGCAAATACCTTGAGAATATGTCATGGGGAGAAATAGAAATCAAAATAAATGAAAAGTATAGGCAGAAAAACTATATAACGACATCCGGGATAAGAAAAATTAATTTCATGGCCATAGACAAATTGATTGAAGTTTTAGAGCAAGTGAACGCCTTAAAAGTGGTATAAATCGAAAAGTAGCAGAAATGGGGCAGAAAAGGGGCAGTTTTGGGGCAGTTTTTTCAGAAAAAGTATGAAATAATAGAAGCATGGAGATTTGTTCCAAACCATATAAT
This sequence comes from Peptoclostridium acidaminophilum DSM 3953, assembly GCF_000597865.1. Classification (GTDB taxonomy): domain Bacteria; phylum Bacillota; class Clostridia; order Peptostreptococcales; family Peptostreptococcaceae; genus Peptoclostridium_A; species Peptoclostridium_A acidaminophilum. The sequence goes on from NZ_CP007452.1 coordinate 1,109,302, forward strand.
ATTTCGAAAAAGCAGCTCATGAAAAAAGGGCTGCTTTTTTAATGCAAAAAAGGTCGAGTGGGAAAGGTACACTCCAAAGATATTCGCAGAGGGTGGGGCGAGAGAGTGTAAAGGTGGTGAGAACGTGAATTTTGTGGATCCTATCAGAGATGAACAGACAATAGATGACATAGCAGCCTATCTAAAAAAACAAAGCGAAAGAAACTATATTATGTTTATGGTAGGCGTTCATTCCGGGCTTAGAATATCTGATATTCTGCGAATCAAGATTAGAGATGTGAAGAACAAAAGCAGTCTGAATATTATTGAGAAAAAGACAGGCAAGCAAAAGAACATTCCTATCATGCCTAGATTGCGAAAAATATTGAACGAATACTGTAAGGATAAAGATCCTGACGATTATCTAATTAAATCGCGTCAAAACTACAACAGTCCTATCAGTAGGGATATGGCTTATAAAATATTGAGCAAAGCAGGAGAAGAGCATGGAGTGTTCAATATGGGGACGCATAGCTTAAGAAAAACTTTCGGATACCATTTCTACAATCAATATGGCGACATAGTAATGCTGCAGCAGATATTCAATCATAGTCATCCGAGGATAACCTTAAGGTATATCGGAATGACCGACGAAAGCACAGAAAGGGCTATAAATAACTTTAAATATAAAATGAGTTATTCATAATGAAAAAATGTATAATTGGCATTTTTAAATCGAAGCCTAATGCTGAATTTGAGTGAGTTTGAAGTGGAATGCATGAGTTATACAAAATTAATAGATATGAATAACTGAAAGGGGTGAAAAAGTAAATTTATGACATATGAAGAGATAAAAACAAAGATTAAATGTCTGGACTCAGTAAGGGAAATATTGGAGATGAAACCCAGAAATTTGACTGAAGAAATATTCCTAAAATACATAGAGCTCGAGAGAACAGAAAAAGTTGCTCAGTATCTTAACGAGCAGGGATATAAAACTAAAGGTGCCAGGGATGAAAGAAAATATATTTCGACAGACATTACAGAGATATTGGATGATGAAAGTTGCTATATGTTGGTAGATGACAACATATATAAACTCGCAAGGTTTATGAAGAAAAGAAAATACAGAACGTGGGAAGAAAAAATACTAAAGTACTTCGAAGAAAGAAGTGATTGTGATGGCGATTAGAAAAAAGCGGCCATGCAAGAAGATGAGATGTCCTGGTCTTGCTGAATACCCGAATCAATATTGTGAAAAGCATAGGGCGTTGGAGGAGCATGACAAGCAGGACAGGAACTATCACTATGACAAACAGGTAAGACGTGTAAAGGATAGGCGATTCACTGAGTTCTATCACAGCAATGAATGGAGCAAGGCGCGAAGGATGCGTCTGATGTTTGATGCTGGTGTGTGCCAAGAGTGCATCAAGCATGACAAGGTAACAATGGCTGATGTTGTGCATCATATCGTAGAGATTAAGGACGATTGGGACAAACGGCTTGATATGAACAACTTAGTTAGTTTATGCCATAGTTGTCACAATAAGATACATGGCTAAAGATACCCCCCTATGGTTATAACATTTAGGCACTACCCCGGGAACCGGCGCAGGGGCTCTGAATGTGTGACCGCAGGTTTTGATATGGGGGGGTTAAAATGGGGAGGTGTTGAAAATGGGTAAAAGGGGACCAGCTCCAAAACCGACAAACCTTAAAGTCCTTCAAGGCAACCCTGGCAAAAGGCAGCTCAATGAGAGTGAGCCAGTTTTTCCGATTGGAAGCGAGGTGCCGAACCCACCAGCGCATCTAAGCAGGTACGCAAAGAAGGAGTGGAAAAGGATAGCACCACTATTGCATAAGAATGGATTACTTACCGAAGCTGACATAGCAGCCCTGGGAGCATATTGCCAAGCATACAACAGGTGGGTGGAAGCCGAGAAGCTCATCAGAACATATGGATACACGGATGAGACTGACAAGGGCAACATCATCCAACGTCCTGAGGTGGGCATAGCCAATAAGGCTATGGAGCAGATGGTGAAATACGGCAAGGAATTCGGACTTACTCCAAGCGCAAGGAGCAATCTGCATATCGAGAAGCCGGAGGAAACTGAAGATCCTTTCATGAAGTTCATAAGCGGTGGTAGAAGTGGATAAGATAGACAGAACCACGAAGTATGCAAAGCAGGTGCTTTCCGGAAATATAGTAGCTGGCAAGCTTGTTAGGCTAGCTTGCGAAAGACATATGAATGACTTGAAAAGGTCCAAGACCAGAGCATATCCATACAAGTTTGACGAGGATAGAGCTGAACGGTACCTGGACTTTTTTAAATTGCTTAAACACTCAAAAGGTGAATGGGCAGGGCAGTCAATAGAGCTGGAATTATGGCAGTGCTTTTGCATAGGCTCAACATTCGGGTGGATTCACAAGAAGACGGAGCTAAGAAGATTCAAAACGGTATACGAACAGGTAGCAAGAAAGAATGGAAAATCCACAAAGATGGCTGGTATAGGTATCATAGGGCTGTCGGTAGATGGTGAGCAAGGAGCCGAGGTATACAGTGCAGCCACTAAGCGCGACCAGTCGAGGATAATATTCGATGAAGCCAAGCGAATGATACAGGCTTCACCATATATTAAAAAACACATCGACGTATTTCAGGCCAATATGTCGATGCCTGCGACGAACAGCAAGTTTGAACCACTAAGCGCAGATGCTAACACCATGGACGGCCTAAACATAAGCATGGGGCTTATAGACGAGCTGCACGCTCATAAGACAAGAGAAGTATATGACGTTCTGGAGACTGCAACAGGAGCAAGAAAGCAGCCACTCATTTGGAATGTTACGACAGCAGGATTCAACCTGCACGGCATATGTTATGAGCTATATGAGTATTCAATAAAGGTTCTGGAAGGCGTAATCGAGGACGAAACGTTCTTTGCTTACATCGCACAGCTTGATGAGGACGATGATCCGTTCGATGAAGCTAACTGGATTAAGGCCAATCCAAACCTCGACATAAGCGTAGACATGGATGACCTCAGAAGGAAGGCTGAGAAAGCTAAGGAAATACCTGCAGCGCAAAACAACTTCTTCTGCAAGCACCTCAACATGTGGGTGAATCAAGAGACCAGATGGGTTAATATGCAGAAATACAAGGTGTGCGAGGAAGCCAATGCTGATTTCGACATCAATCAACTTGAAGGAGCTGACTGCTATTGTGGAATAGACCTTTCAACCACTACGGATATTACCAGCGTGAACCTTGAATTCCCACTAGCTGATGGAAAGTATGCATGGATTAACCACAGCTTCATTCCAGAGGACGCCGTGAGGGAGAAGGAAAGAACAGACAAGGTGCCATATTCAGCGTGGATTCGAGAAGGGTGGATGACGGCGACACCTGGAAGCGTCATAGACTATGATTGGATATTGTCATATATCACAGAGCAAGCAAAGAAATACAGAATAGTAGAGCTTGACTATGACCCATGGAATGCGACGCAATTCGCAAACAATGCTTCCAACGAGGGCTTCATATGCATTGAAATAAGGCAAGGCTACAGAACCCTATCAGAGCCAACGAAGGATGTAGAAAAGCTGATACTGGAGAAGAAGCTGCTGACTTTCGGAAATCCTGTGCTGAAATGGGCGATGAACAACGTTGTAGTCAGGCTGGATCCGGCAGGCAACGTCAAGCCGGACAAGTCGAAAGCAGCACAAAGGATTGACCCTGTGATGGCGGGCATAATAAGCCATACAAGAGCAATGCTGAATCCGGGGGCTGTAGATTTAAATGCCCTGATACTCAGCGATGACTGGAGTTTGTAGGAAGGGGGTGAATAAGATTAAAAACTTCGTGAAAGGAATCATGAAAAAGGTGTTCAGAAATGAAGTTGTTGTCCAAGAATGGGAGCAGCCACTAGTGAGCATCATGCAACCTGTGACAAGCAGCGGAGAAACAATCACGCCGGCTGGTGCCTTTGGTGGCCTTGGAGTAGTTTTTGCGTGTGTCGAGAGAAGGGCAAACGCACTTGCCAAGCTGCCATTGCAGGTGTACAGGAAATCCGGAGAAAAAAGAGAAAGAGACAGCGGGCACAGAGCGAGCTATCTGCTCGAAAAAAGGCCTAACAGCTACCAGACACCATCGCAGTTCAAGAAGTTCATCATCACATCTCAGCTGCTATGGGGAAACGCATATGTTCGGATGAAGTTCTCAGGCAAAAAGATAGTAGAGCTGATTCCGATTAATCCAGCTGTGGTAAGGATTGTCAAAGACAAAGGCAAGTATTGGTTTGTCATTAACAGCGACGGCAAGCAGGAAGTGCTTTCTGAAGATGAGATAATACATCTGCCGTACTTGAGCATAGACGGCAAGGTTGGCAAAGCGCCGTTGACGGTAGCGAGCGAGAACGCCGGCAACCTTCAGGCTATGCAGAAATTCGAAGGCAACTTCTACAAGAATGGAACACTCAGGAAAGGTGCACTAAAGATTCCGGCTTCGCTGGATGCAGCAGCAAAGAAAAAGCTCAAGCTGGAATGGCGTGAGCTCTATGGCGGAGTTTCCAACACTGGCGATGTAGCAGTGCTCGATGGAGGCATTGAGTGGCAAGATATCAGCATACCACTCAAAGATGCTGAATTTGTAGTGGCAAGAAAACTCAATAACATTGAAATTGCAAACATATTCAACGTACCATCATTCATGCTCAACGACATGGAAAGAAGCACATACAACAACGTTGAGCAGCAGAACATGAGATTTATCATGGACGTAATCCAGCCGGATTGCATAGCGATGGAGGAAGAGTTCAACTACAAGCTTTTCCTTGAGCGTGAGGACTATTACGTCAAGTTCAACCTCACAAGCGCGCTCAGGGGGGACACACAAACGAGGGCTAATTATTACAAGGAAATGATTGGCATAGGGGTCCTCACAATCAACGATGTTCGAAGGCTTGAGGAAATGAACGACATCGGGGAATACGGCGACAAGCACTATTTCAGCTTGAACTATACAACATTAGAAACGCTGGAAGAGCACGAGAGAATTAAAAACTCGAAGGGAGGTGAGGGCAATACTTAAGTGCATGCAAATAAAAAATCAAACGAGTGACAGTGCAGACTTGTATTTCTACGGCGACATAGTCAGCTCGTGGTGGGGAGCATGGGACGATACGGACCAGTACCCTGAATCAGTGAAGAACTTCCTGAATGAAGTCCAGGGCAAGAACATCAATATCTATGTCAACAGTGGCGGCGGAAGTGTGTTTGCTGGCATGGCCATATACAACATGCTCAAAAGACATCAAGGCCAAAAGACAGTATATGTTGACGGGCTTGCCGGCTCGATTGCCAGCGTGATAGCTTTGGCTGGCGACAAAATCATAATACCGTCGAATGCGTACATGATGATCCATAAGCCATGGGGAAGTATGGCCGGCAATTCGACTGAGCTGAGAAAAATGGCTGAAACGCTCGACAATATCGAGATAGGCATATTGAATGTCTACGAAGAGAATCTCAAGGAAGGCGTTGACATTGAAACCATAAAGCAAATGCTTGAGGAAGAAACATGGCTTTGCGGAGCTGAGGCTTCAAAGTATTTCAATGTAGAAGTGACAGGGGAAAATAAAGCGGTGGCATGCGCATCAGACTGCTTCAAGAACTACGCAAAGGTGCCTGAAGAGTTTAAGGCGAGGAAGGCGAGCAACAAGCAGAATGATGATGGCGCAGATGAAACAAAACTTAACGCGTTGAAATGGAGCTTTAGATAAGCTCTTTTTTAATTTAAAAAACCGAGGAGGAATAAAGCAATGAATAAAGAACTAAGAGAGCTGCTTGCAAGGATAAACGCAAAGAAAGAATCTGGTCTGCAGCTTGTAAATGAAAAGAAGCTCGATGAAGCAGAGAAAGTTGCCTCAGAAGTAAAGGACATGGAAAGAGAATTCGAGATTAAGCTCCAGCTATTCGAAGATGAGAAAAAGCAAATACCAGGAATAAACGACGATGCACAAAAGATGGACGAAGTAAAAGCATTCATGGCTGCCCTAAGAGGTAAAGCAACACCCGAAATACTAGATGCTCTCGTAACGTCAACTGACGCCGATGGAGGCTACCTAGTACCCAAGGATATAACAACAAGGATAAACGAATTGAAGAGACAATATAAATCAGCCAAAGACCTTGTTGGAATATACCCGACTAGCACAAAGAGTGGCACGCTCGTATATGAAGACCTTTCAACCTTGACTGATCTGGTTGACTTTGATGAAAGCGGAACTGATCTGGATTCCTCATCACAGCCTAAGTTCGCGTCAAAAACATATGCGGTCAAGAACTACGGCGCGGTGCTTCCAATATCGAATGTGCTGCTTCAGGACGAGCAGGCAGACCTTGTTGGTTATGTAGGAGGCTGGTTCGCAAGGAAGGCGGTAAGAACTGAGAACACCAAAATATTCGCAGCTCTAAAGGCTGGAGTTTCTGCAACTGCCATAGCTGACTACAAAGCACTTAAGAAATCAATCAACATAGGCCTAGACCCACTCATAGCCGAAAACGCAATAATCATAACAAACCAAGACGGCTTTGATTACCTAGACAGCGAGCTGGATGCGACAAGCGGAAGACCTATACTTCAGCCGGATCCTACGAACCCGACTGTAAAAAAATTCATGGGCAAGCCGGTTTACGTATTCTCGAATGCTGAGCTTCCGACTACAGGAACAACAACTAAGAAGGCGCCAATAATATTCGGAGCTCTTACAGAAGCGGTGAAGTTCGTTGACAGAGGAGTGTATGAGATGGTGACATCTACAGAAGCCGGATTCACAAAGAACCAGACGTTCGTAAGATGCATCGAAAGATTCGATGTCCTTGTGGCTGACGCTGGTGCGTATGTGTATGGCGAAATAACAACAGTAGCAGGAGCTTAATGCTAAGCTCCTCCCTTAACGGGGGAGGGTGATTAAATGACACTGGAAGAACTTAAGAATTACCTCAGAGTAGACGGCACTGAGGAAGATGCTTTGCTTGGAAGTATTCAAATAGCCGCTGAAAAGTATCTTGAAAACGCTGGAATAGCAAAGGACTACACGAATGATCTATACAGCATTGCCGTCAAGCTACTGGTAACACACTGGTATGAAAACAGAAACGCTGTAGTCGTAGGCAGCATATCCAAGAATATGGAGTTTTCGCTTTCAAGTATCATGGCCCAGTTGAAGTATTGCGGAGGCGATATCATATGAATCCTGGCATATTAAGACACCGGATAACAATCCAAAAGCACTCCGCAGCTGAAAATGAAATAGGCGAGAAAACAGTTGGATACCAGGACGACTACTCGCTATGGGCAAGGGTGGAACCCGCATCTGCAAGAGATATCGAAAGGCTAGGCAAGACAGAGACTGAGGTGAGCCACAAGATTCTAATAAGGCACAAAGCTGGAATCACAAGCTCAAACAGAATCACCTTCAAAGGTAGGATATTCGACATCGTGGGCATAATAAACGCTGGCGAACAAAACAAAACGCTTTCAATATTCTGTGTGGAAAGGGATGAAGACAATGGCTACGACGGAATTTAGGATAGACGGACTCGATGAATTTGAAAAAAGCCTTCTCAGAACTGTAAAAAAGAAAGCTCCAAAGGAACTTGAAAAGGAGTTGCAGCGTGTTGGTGAAAAACTGCTGGCCAGAGCAAAAGAGAGGACACCCATAGGGGAAAGACAAACAAAAAAATCTAAAAAGCTTATAAATAAATGGAAGCTTGGCAAGGTCAAAAGAAGAGGCGATGAGTTCTATATTGAACTTAAGAATGTAGCACATCATGCGCATCTAATCGAAAACGGCCATATGACAAAAAACGGTGGCTTTGTAGAAGGGATTCACATGCTTGAGATATCAGCTAAGGAGTTGGAAGAGGAACTTCCTAAGCATCTTAGAGGCATGTTAGACAGGATAATGGGAGAGATGCTGCTATGATGAAAACAACAAGCCTTAAGAAAGCTATAGTTGATAGGCTGAAAGCCAATGTGGCGGGAGTTGATGTTGTGGCCCAGGAGGTAAGAGAGGGCTTCAAGCGTCCCGCCTTTTTTGTGCAGCTCATACCATATGGAACAAATAGAGATAGTGAATACATTTTGGTAAGAAATTTCTATGTGAACATCCACTACTTTCCGCAAAGCTATACCAACATCGATTGCCTAGAAATGGGCGATACATTGACGGAGCTATTTGAAAAGCCACTTGAAGCCGAGGACAGGATTTTAACAGCTGACGACATCGAGGTTGAAATCATAGACGAAGTTCTTCAAGTGAAGATTTACTACAGGCTTTGTGATTCTGCTTATACAGATGATGAACAAAGCGAATACATGGAAGAGCTTAATATCAATGAGGAGGTAATATAATGGGATTGCCGGTAATTAACATTGCTTTTCAAACACTTGCGGCAACGGCAGTAAAAAGAAGTGAACGCGGCATAGTCGCATTGATTGTAAAAGATAGCACCAATGCATTGATAGACAATATAGTCTACAAAGACATATCGGAAATAAATGCTCAAGACTGGACTGCTGGCGTAAAGGACTATATTGAGAAAACTTTCCTTGGAATGCCTTACAAGGTCATAGTGCAGAAGGTGGCGACTGACGCTTTAGATTACAATGAAGGTCTGGCAAAGCTTAAAAACAAGGCTTGGAACTACCTCGCCATACCACAGCTTCAGAATGCAGATGCAGCTGCTATAGCCACTTGGATAAAAGCTCAGAGGACTACTTATAACAAGAGTTTCAAAGCTGTGCTTCCAAATATAGCGTCAGACAGCGAAGGCATAGTCAACTTTACTACTGACGATATCAAGGTTGGCAGCAAGATGTATACAACGTCAGAATACTGCTGCAGGATAGCTGGCATACTTGCTGGATTGCCATTTACACAAAGCGCAACATACTACGTGCTAGATGAAGTTGAAAGCATAACAGAGCACGCTGATCCGGATGCAGACATTGACGCCGGAGAGCTTATACTAATCAATGACACCGAGAAAATCAAGATAGGAAGAGGTGTCAACTCACTTACAACAACAAGCCCTACAAAATCTGCAAAGTTTAAGAAAATTAGAATAGTAGAGGCTATAGATCTTATGCGAGACGACATAAGAATCACATTCAATGATGAGTATGTTGGCAAGGTGAATAACAAGTATACCAACAAGCAGATGTTCGTTTCATCAGTTTTGGCCTACCTAAAGACTCTCCAGCGGGAGGAAGTGCTTGATTCTGATTTCCCAATAAAAGCAGAGATAGACTTTGAAGCCCAGAAACTCTACTTGATGTCATTGGGCGTAGACACAAGCAATATGAGCGAGCAAGAGATACTTAAATACAATACCGGAAGCAAGGTATTCATCAAGGCAAGCGCAAGCCCGCTTGATGCGATGGAAGACCTAGACTTCTCGATGCTTGTAATATAGGAGGCGATATAGATGGCAGGAGCATTCAGAGGTAAAAATCAGCTATCTGGTAGTCACGGAAAGCTATGGTGGAATAAGAACCTGATTGCGGAAATAAATAAGTTTGACCTTAAGGCAAGCGGCGAAAGAGAGGATGTCGTTGTAGGAATGGATATCGACTCCAAGCTGACAGCTATAAAGTGCGAGGGTTCTTTGGAGTTCAAGAAAATATTTTCAAGATACAAGAAGGATATTGTAGATGCTTGGAAAAAAGGCGAGGATATAAGATTCGATCTCTTTGTAAAAGTGGACGATCCTGATGCAATAGGTAAGCAGGAAGAAAGCTGGAGCATAGGCAATGTATGGTTCAATGATTTTCCTATAGCTGTGTTTGAAAGCAAGCAGGTTATGAATGAGGAATGGTCGTTTGGCTGCACGTTCAGCGATGTCGAAATGATGAGTGAAATTAAATAATTGGAGGGATGGTTATGAATAATAAAAAACTGACACTTGGTGAACTGATATCAAAGAAAACTCAAATCAAAGAAGCAAAAGAGAAGACTGCTGAAAAGTTCGTAAAGTCTCTTGATGGAACGGTGACAATCAAGATTCTCGACAGGTCATTCATAAGTGACTGCACCGAGATGGAAAACGGCGAAGGCAACGCACATATTGTATATGAGGGGATTGTAGAGCCTAATCTAAAAGATACTCAACTGCATGAAGCGTATGGAATCAAGAACCCGGCAGACATTGTAGATATGATTTTTTTACCTGGAGAAGTAGACTTTCTGTCAGGTGAAATAGTCAAACTATCCGGATATGACTCAGACAGCATTAAAGATGTGGTGGAAGAAGTAAAAAACTAATTGAAAGAGATGGGGAGCTATATACTCTCCATCTCTTTCTTCAAAAAGGAATATTGCCAGAAAAAATTATCAATAGACCATTGAGTGAAAGGGCATTCTTCTATGCCAGTATGGACCTCGAATTAGAAAGGAGGAACAGATTTGGCTAAAAAGGACAAAGAAATCACCGCGCGGATAGGGATTAGAGACAACATGTCTGCAACGGTAAAAGGGCTTAGAAATGAGACTTCCAAGTTTCGGCAAGAGTTGGCCCAGACTCAAAAGAAACTTGAAAGCGTAAGCAAAAGAAAGCATACCATGAGAGTAAACAACTCTGATGCTATGAAGAAAATTAAAGAAGTATCCGAGAAGCTGGAAGGCAAAAAAAACAAGGCTATAGAAATAATAGCAAAGGCGAAAGTCAAGAAAAACAGCCTGACAAAAAGCGCTAATGAAATAAAAAATGCACTCAAAGTACCAGTGGCTCCACTCATAAAAGTCAAGGATGAAGCATCGAAGCAAATAAGCAAAATTAAAAAGTCGCTAGGGAACCTCGCAAGTCATCCTGTTGTTATAGGAGCATCAATAGCGGGAGGCGCTGCTCTTGCCGGTGGAGCTGTGGCTCTTAAAGCGGGCATGGAACTGGAACAGCAGCAGATATCAATGCAGCACTTCATTGATGTGAACAATAAGGAAAAATCAAAAGGAGACAATAAAAAGTCTGCAGACAAATTTCTCAAGAATCTGCGAGAAAATGCGAATGCTACACCTTTTGAAACAGGTGAGGTAATCCAGGCAGGTACAAGAGCCGTAGGACTCACCCAGGGCGACACGAATAAGGCCATGGAGCTTGTCAAGGTTGCAGAGGACATGGCAGCACTTAATCCGGGGAAAACTGTCCAAGACGCAATGGAAGCTCTGGCCGATGCCAAGAATGGCGAGTACGAGAGACTTAAGGAATTCAACGTCAAGGTCAGCAAGGAAGATGCCGACAAGATGGGCGGATTCGAAGGCCTAGTCAATAAATCACTAAAATCGCAGTTCGAAGGCGGTTCTGCAAAACTTGCGGACTCTGGCGCTGGCCTCATGAGCACAATAAGCGGAAAGCTCAAGTCAAACATGTCTGACACAGGGCTTGCGATGCTCGAGAAGCTTAAGCCTGCAATGAAAGATGCAATAGGACTGATAGACAGCTTCAGCCCGACAATGCAGAAAATGGGAGTAGGAGTTGCCAATGGAATAGGCATTGCATCTAAATATCTGGGCATGTTCGGCGGTTGGATACAGGGCAACATGCCTGCAGCCAAGAGGGTGGCCACTGATGCCATATCGTGGATAGGCGCAAAATTCGGATGGCTCAAAGGCGAAAGCGGAACGCTCAAAAACATTCTAGGAACCAGCTGGAGCGGAATAAAGATTGCAATATCTACAGGAGCCAAAGTCGCAAGGCCTTACATGGATATCCTTGCAGGCGGATTCAGGCTCCTTTATAATGTCGCGAAAACATCCTTTCCACTTGTGTCCGGAATAATCAAAACAGCATGGAAGATAATTAAACCTATACTCGATGTATTTACTGAAATGCTCAAGGGCGTCGCCTGGGGAGTAGGCAAGCTTGCCGATGGAGCGGAGTGGCTGAGTGACAAATTCTCAGACAAGGGCAAAGGAAGCTCTGGCAGCTCGAAGGTGAAGAACACAAGAAGCGTTGAGCGAAATGCAAAAGGCAGCAACTACTTTAAAGGCGGTCTTTCGTGGGTTGGAGAGCAAGGCCCGGAGCTTCTTGAGATACCAAGAGGCGCTAGAATTCTTCCAACAAAGGAAAGCATGCGCTTTGCAAATGGATATACTCCTGCATCGCAGCAATCTCAAGGTAGCAAATTCACGCAAAACAAAATCAGCCTGACTATAGATAAAATTGCAGATACTGTTGTCATAAGAGAAGAGGCTGACATGTACAAATTTGCAAATATTTTAATCCGGGAATTTGAAAAAGCCTGCTTCAATGCAGTGTAGGAGGTGATAGCGTGGAATTTTGGTTGTCCCAAAATAATGGAGCTGAGAAGCTGAGGCTTCCGGTAAATCCTCAAAGCTTTGAAATAAGCACTGGCAGTAAGAACACGACTGTAGACATCAACGAGGTAGGAGAAATCAACCTTATTGGCAATAGACGCCTTGATAGTATAACGCTATCATCATTTTTCCCTGCGAGGAAGTACAGTTTTGTCAAGTTCAGTAACTTCCCGAAGCCATATGAATGCGTAGACATAATCAAAAGATGGCGCGACAATAAAAACCCCATACGGCTTATCATAGTCGGAACTGACATAAACCATGCTATGGCCATAGAAAACTTTTCCTATGGCGAAAAGGATGGCACAGGAGATGTCTACTTCACGCTTGAACTGAAGGAATACCGATTTTTAAACGTGGCCAGCAGCAAGGAAGGCAACACCGGAATAATATCAGCAAGCCAGGAAAGACCTTCTGAAAAGGAGAAGGTGACTGAATACACCGTGAAGAAAGGCGATACGCTGATTGGAATATCCAAGAAAGTATACGGAGACAGCTCAAAGTGGAAACAGATAGCCGACAAGAATGCTATTAAGGACCCATCAAAGCTTATGATTGGCCAGAAGTTGGTGATACCCTAGATGAAGCTAATACTGACAAGTCAAAGCGGAGAATATGACATCACGCAGCTCATCACATCAATGACATGGAGCGGGGACATAAACCAAGTCGCAAGGAAGCTGGAATTTGGAATAGTAGTAAGCCCTACAGACCCGTATATTCCTAAGGTATACATAGGGCTTGGAAACAAGTTAAGGTTTTATGACAATAGCGGAAAAGAGCTTTTCAGAGGGACTGTGTTCTTCAAGGAAAAATCATATCATGGCAGTGAAATGAAAGTCACTGCCTATGACAATCTCATATACCTGACGAAATCAAAAATGTCCAGGAACTTCAAGAAGATAATGCCAGAGACAATAACGCAGCAGGTATGCTCAATGCTGGGGGTTACACCCGGAAGTCTGGCAAGCACTGGAGTACCTGTTGACTTCATAGCATCTGCAATAACAGGGTATGACATAATAATGAGCGCCTATACAAGGGCTGCTTGGAAAAACGGAAAAGCTTACTTTGCAATAATGCAGCAGGGTAAGTTTAACGTTATGGAGAAAGGGCAAAACATCGTTGATGCAACCCTTGATTCAACAGTAAACATAATGGATTCAAACTACAGTGAAACCATAGAGAGCATGGTCAACCAGTTTCAGATTACCGATGAAAACGGAAATACGCTGAAGTATTATTCAGACGACAGCTTAATAAAGCCGTATGGAATGATTCAAGATGTAATGCAAAAAGAACAAGGCAAGGATCCTGTGGCTGCTGCTAAAAATTCAATCAAAGGCGTGGAGCGAAAGGCAAGCCTGCAGTGCCTTGGAGATGAAAGCTGTATTGCAGGTTATGGGGTTAAGGTTAAGGAAGCCTATACAGGGCTTACAGGGCTTTTCTGGATTGACTCAGATAGTCATACATTCCAGGAAGGACAACACACCATGCAGCTCACACTTAATTTTATTAATACTATGGATGCAAAGGAGTGATAACTTGGACAAGAATCCATATTCGCGCCTAGTGGCGCTGGTTAGGGAGCAATCAGAGAAAGGCAATCCGCCTCCGATACGTCTTGGCATCATATCCTTTGCATCAGAGCAGCCTTTTGATATAAGGGTTAAACTGGACGACATTGAAGTGGATAAGGATAATTTGCTCATCTCGGAACACTTGATACAAGGATATAGTAAAAGGCTTGAGAAAATAAGTGTAACAAGCAATACTGGAACTGCAACACTTAAGCTGTCAGAGCCACAGACATATGAAGTTAAAAGTGTTGATATTGACTTTGCAAATGATGGTAGTGGCGAAATAACATACAAGACGGACCTGCAGCAAGGCGATATTGTTGCAGTAATTCCTACCCATGACAGGCAGACATATATTGTCCTATGCAAGGTGGTGAGCTTAAATGGCTGATATATTTCCATTTCTTGATGTCTTGGAAACAGAGCAAGGAGTAACCCAAGAGCTTGAAATGTTTAGGGAATACGCATTTGATTTTGAAAATGGAGACTTAATATACCAAGACGGCAAGCCGGTAGTTTTAGAAGGCAGCGAGGCCATGAAGGTTTGGATTAAAAAAGCCTTAATCACAAAGCGTTATAGACATATCATCTACAGCTGGAGCTATGGGAATGAGTTTGAAAATCTTATAGGTTCAACATATTCCAGAGGAGCTGTCGAATCAGAAGCGAAAAGATATCTTCAAGAGTGTCTTATGAGCAATCCATGGATACTTGCAATAAGAGATGTCGAAGCAACATTTCAGGACGCCATGCTAAGTGTGACAGCTGCAATTGATACTGTGTATGGGGAGGTGAAAATCAGTGTATGAAGACGAAACAGTTGAAATCATATTAAACAGAATGCTTGCCAGGGTGCCTGATACCATCAATAAAAGCGAGGGATCGCTTATATACGATGCTATAGCTCCGGCAGCAGTAGAGCTTGCACAAGCTTATTTGGAGCTTGAAGCGGTCAGCAGGAGCTTTGCGTTGGATACTGCTTCCGGAGATGCCTTGACGGAGCTGTGCTATCAAAATGGTACATTCAGAAAAAGTGCCAAAAGGGCAGTAAGAAAAGGCGTGTTCAATGTTGCGGTTACGATAGGTACAAAATTTATCGGTGGTAATAATATATACGTAGTGCTCAAGAATATAACTGGCTTTGAATACGAACTTGAATGCGAAGATGCAGGGGAAATTGGCAATTCATATATTGGCAGCATCACTCCAGTTGAATATATTGAAGGGCTAACAAGCGCAATGCTTACGTCAGTGCTTATCCCAGGAGCCGAAGAAGAGACAGACGACCAACTAAGGGAAAGACATAGACAAAAGATAACAAGTCCTCCGCAGGATGGCAATGTGGCGCAGTACAAAGCATGGGCCGAAGCCAATGAAAATATTGGTGTGGCAAAAGTATTCCCACTATGGAATGGCGGGAACACTGTAAAAGTGGCAATAACAAACCGTTTGTACCAAGTCGCTGAAGCATCACTTGTCAGTGAGTTTCAAAATTACTTAGACCCAGGCAGTGCAGGTCTTGGTAATGGAGTTGCTCCTATAGGCACAAAGGTTACGGTGACAGGCGGGACAGCCAAGAACATTGACGTGGTTGGCAATATAATTCTAACTGAGGGATACACTGAGCCTGAGGGTGTAGCCGACATCATACGTGATTACTTTGCGAGCATAACGTTTGTTAAGGATAGCGTGAACTACATCAGAGTGGCCTCAGCTGTAATTGATGCACCCAGCATAGCGAGTCTTAGCAATTTCACCGTCAATGGAGGAACTGTTGATGTTCCGTTGGTAGGCGAAGAGATCCCAGTACTCAATAGCTTAAGTCTTACGGTGGTGAGCTAGATGATTGATTATATCAAGTATACGGTCAATGAAAAGTCATATTATCTAACCAACAATGGCGACGGAACATGGAGCAAGGAGCTTAACGCGCCGGATGTCAGCGGGCTATACAATATGTTACTTGAAATAAGCGAGAACGGTATCAAGACGCATATCGACAGCAGCGACCCAAGATATTATCTTTACCTTAATGTCATTAATGAAGTCGAAAGAAGAGTTGATCTAATAAAATATTTGCCCAATTTCCTGCAGAATGTTTCGAACTTCAAATCTATTTTTGACACTGAAAACATTGAGTTGGACAATCTATATGGCAGGATTAAAGAAATTGCTCTTGATGCTTTCATCCGGACAGCAAGTATAGACCGCATCACAAGGCTGGAAACATTCTTGGGTTTCAAGGGCATTGGCACACTAGAGCAAAGGAGGCTCTACCTGCTGGCTCTTACGAAGAAGGAGAACAAGCTCAACGAAGCTCTGATAAAAGAGATTGTTCGCACCATAACAGGCAGTGACTGCGAAATTATATTCTGGGGAGAATCCGAGACGGGGAATCCCCAACGAGGCACAAGCTTGCTGCAGGTGAAAGTATTCAGCCCTGATGGTGAAATAGACTACAGGTATGCTGACATACAGCGCATCTTGAAACCTCTTACGCCAGCTCATGTGACGCTTGTTGTCATGAAATACTTTGCAACATGGGAGGATGTAAAAAGCAACTACGCAAGCTGGAATACAATATATGCTATGCAGGATTGGAACGAGCTGAAGAATTACATCCCGCCGCAGTAGAGGTGAGCTATGATTAAAATAATTAACGTGCAGCTAAGTCCAAACGTGGCCACAGTAGGGCAAAGCGTAAAGGTTGAAGTAGAGGTAACTGAAAACACATGGGCTTATGTAAAAAGCAGTTTTGCCGACTGGAACGAAATCAAGACCACAAAGCAAGACTGGAACGCAATTAAAACCATATAGAAACGGAGGGAGAATATGGCCGTTGATACAATTAAAGTGCTGATTAATGGAACCTGGACTACGCTGACCAAGAATGTGAGTACAGGAAAGTATGAAGGCACTATAGCAGCACCTAATATAACAAGCTACAACGTCAATGGAGGGCATTACTATCCAGTGACAGTGGAAGCCAAGGACCTAGCCGGGAACGTAACGACAAAGGACGATACAGACGCAACACTTGGAGCAAGCTGCAAGCTCTATGTAAAAGAAGTAACAAAGCCTACTATTTCGATAAGTTCTCCAGCTTCAGGTGCATATGTAATAAACAACAAGCAGCCAATAGTATTCAGTCTCAGGGACGAAGCTAATGGATCCGGCGTCAAGATAAGCTCATTGAGTCTGAAAATAGACTCGACAACATTCACAAATACGAGCCCCGGGATGAGCATAACAGCAGTTTCAGGTGGCTATGATGTTACCTATACACCTCAGACAGCTCTTTCGGATGGAGCACATACGATAACATTAAATGTCCAGGACAATGACGGCAACGCCGCAACTCAGGTTTCAAGGTCGTACACTGTCGATACAGTACCGCCAACGCTCAACATATCGAACCCTGCAACTGATACAGTCTATGTCAACAATGCTGCTTTCAGCATAGCTGGAACCACAAATGATGCAACATCGAGTCCGGTGACAGTGACGGTGAAAAAAGGCGGAGTTGACCAGGGAGCCGTGACAGTCAATGGCGATGGCAGCTTCAGCAAAGCCATAACGCTGACGGAAGGAACAAACGCCATAGTAGTAAGAGCTACTGATGCTGCAGGAAAGTACACAGAGGTATCAAGGACAATCGTACTCGACACTGTTGCACCTGTAATCACAAGCATTACGATAGCACCAAACCCAGTGAATGTCGGCAACAGCTACGTAATCACTGTTGAAGCGACTGACTAAGGAGGGATAACATGCAGACAACAACTAATTATGCTATGAAGAAAATAGATCTTACTGACAGCCCACCGGACATCACGGCGCTCAATGGCAACTTCGACACAATAGACGAAGAGCTCAAGAATCATGATGATTTAATAGCAAATATGCCTAAATATCAAACAGCCGGTGGAACAGCAACGGCAATCATACTTACAGACTTTTCCTTAGTGGATGGATTTTCAAAAAATTTCATTATTAACACTAGCAATAATGGAGTTGCAACAACAATAAACGGAAAGCCTCTATATAAGCCTGGTACAACAGCTGCTCCTAAACTAACTGCCGGTAAAGCGGCTACGGTATGGTACAACGCTGCAGGCGATTGTTTTTTTATCAAAGCTAGCGCAGAAGGAGATGCTGTCGTTGGAGATGTGCTAGCAGGAAAGATTTTCAGCAACGACGATGACACAGGTCTTGTGGGAACGCTGTCGCTGACAGGGAACGCGACAGCCGCCCAAGTAAAAAGCGGATATACGTTCTATAATACAGATGCAAAGACCAAGCTGACAGGAACAAACACAGACAAGAAATTCGCGTCAGGAACGGGTACTGTTTCATCTGGTTTACTCGAATTTACACTTACAAACGGAACGGCAACGTATTCGTCATATTATGTTGAGGTTACAGGTTTGAGCTTTTTACCGTCAACAATAGTCATAATTGCCGATTCTGGAAGTTCGGAAGAAAATGTCACGGTTTTCAGGGCGTCGGGGGCAACGGTATCAAATTCAGCTTTTTTTGCAAGATATTCGGCGTCCGGCTTATACACGGACAAGAAAACAGCCATAGCAAAAGGAAAGACAGCGCCAGCCTATGTAACGTCCAGCGGATTTTTATTGCCTTTGATGTGGGCACTAAGTGGATCCACTTTCAGTTGGTACGCCGTCGAATAAAAAAAGGAGGCCGAAAATGCAACATATAGGGAGGAAAATATATTACGACAAGGCAACGGGAAATATAATACTCGACACGGGCGAGAGAACAGGATCAGTCATTTCAACTACGATAGATCAGGATGTCACATCCTATGTGACACTTTCATCAAGGAACAGAGATTCATTCGATGTTATTGAATTAGAGTATGGTGAGTACGTCAATGATTTTATGTCATGTAATGGATACAGAGTCAATCCAGAAACCAAGGCTATAGAATTTTCATACCAAGACCCTGACACACCGGAGACTCCTCCCGTGTATCAGCAACCGCTGAGCGAACAAATGGCAGAGCTTAAAGCAAGGCAGTCTGCAACAGAAATCGCAATCGCGCAAATGCTCGGAATGTAGGAGGTGATAAAATGCCCGCATGGAAAAAGATTATATTTGTGAATGCGATTAAAGCTAGGATGGAGCAAGAAAACAGAGTGGCGGAGGACATAGTCGATGA
This sequence comes from Peptoclostridium acidaminophilum DSM 3953, assembly GCF_000597865.1. Classification (GTDB taxonomy): domain Bacteria; phylum Bacillota; class Clostridia; order Peptostreptococcales; family Peptostreptococcaceae; genus Peptoclostridium_A; species Peptoclostridium_A acidaminophilum. Next base: position 1,128,424 of record NZ_CP007452.1, read on the forward strand.
ATATACAAAGCTGTCTGAACCAGAGAAAACCGAGATACTAGCAGAAATCAATATTTTAGAGGATACTATTGCACAATAACTCAGGGAGCCGAAAGGCTCCTTTTCTATTGGAGGTGAAATTGTGGATGTAAGAATTGTACTTGAGAAACTGAACATCAGCAAATGGCATAAGCAAGGCATCACAGGAAAAGGCACAAAAGTTGCCATCATTGGCTTTGAAGCCGGAGCACATCATAATGGCGCATGGCTAATCAAGCAAGCAGCTCCTGATGCAGAGGTCCGAGAAATCAACGTAATGAAAGGCGGTATGAGCTTTGAGCAAGCTTTCAAAGAGTGCATAGCCTGGAGGGCAGATGTAGTATGCTGCAGCCTCAGAAAAAGCACATGGAGTGCAGAGCAAGAAATGCTTTCGAAAACTCTCTATGACCAAGGCTGCATAATGATAGATAGCTCAGACAATGAAGGTGACCCTATAGATGCATGGCCAGCGCTGTCTCCATACTGGTTTGTCGTGGGTGCTTATAATGTTAAGTGGAATGAAGCAGAAGGCTACAGTTCATACGGCCCTAAGCTGGACTTCCTTGGATACACAAGCCTGGATTGCCCAAACAAATATGGCAACATGGTTCCTATCACTCACACATCTGGAGCTACGCAGATACCTTCAGGGATGGCCGCACTTCTCAAAGAGTCGCACAACATCACACCGGACGGCTTCAAGGAGTTTATATCGGAAAACAGCAGGGACATAGGGACAGCAGGAAAAGATGAGAAGAACGGATGGGGGTTATTGATGATGCCAGAAAAAGTATATGCGAATAAAATCGAACTGACTATAGGAAAGCAAATGGCGACGGTCAACAGCAAGACGGTAACTCTTGATGCGCCTCCATTAATATTGAATGACAGGACCATGGTGCCTATTCGCTTCGTAGCTGAGGCTCTTGGATGTAAAGTTGGTTGGGACGAAACAACACAGAAAGTCACTATAGAAAAATAGGGGAGGGGTACATAGTATGGAGTCAAAAATATTTGAAATGGCAACTCAACAAGGGCTTACAGCTGTACTATTTGTTGTTTTACTATGGCATACACTCAAGACGTCAAATGAGCGAGAATTGCGACTACAGCGAGTTATTGATAATAACCAAATAGTAATCGACAACAACCAGAAAATTATGGCTGATATGGTCTCAAGACTCGATAAGTTAGACTCTATAGAAGATGCTGTCGATGAAATCAAAACCACATTGACAGTTGCCACTACAACAGCAGCTACTAGATTACCGTAGGAGGCGTTTGAATATGAACTACATAATAGATCATATACCAAAATCTAAATCTAAAAGGCCGGGGACGAAAATGTCCCCGCTTTACATCACCATTCATAATACCGGTAATCCGAAATCGACCGCCAGAAACGAGAGGAACTACCTGACGAATCCCAATAACACTGGGTCGGCTTCCTTTCACATTGTAGTAGATGAAAAAGAAATTATCGAAGCAATACCACTCGATGAAGTTGCATATCACTCAGGGAACTCTGGCGGAAACAAAATGTCAATCGGCATCGAAATATGCGAAAGTGGAAATCAGGCCAAGGTAATCGAAAATGCGACTGAGCTAATAGCAAAAATGCTCTTTGATAGGGACTGGGAGACTGGCAGGCTCAAAACTCACAAATATTGGAGTGGTAAAAATTGTCCGAGGCCCTATGTGTTAGCATAGTTGTCATAAACATCTTTTAAATGTAAAGTAGTGTTATAACTAAATTTACGGAGGATGATTATGGCTCACTATAGTAAAGAATTTAAAGAATCTATTATAAAAAGAATGATGCCCCCAAACAGCGAAACAATAGCTTCGATTGCCAGAGAAACCGGCTTATCGGAAAATACACTGCATATGTGGAAGCGTAAAGCTCGTGCCAACGGATTTGCAGTTACAGCCGGCGAAGAAGAATCCGAAAAATGGACAACTCAGGACAAATTCCTCATGGTTATTGAAACCGCAGCCTTGAGCGAAATTGAGCTTGCAGAGTATTGCCGAAGCAAAGGGCTTTTCGTCGAACAAGTGCAAGCTTGGCGTGATGCGTGTATGCAGGCTAACGGAGGCGTTGCGCAGGAAGCCGCAAAGCTGCAGCGTTCCAACAAGGAAAAAGATAAAGAAATTAAAAAGCTTACATCAGAGCTCAAAAGAAAAGAAGCCGCCCTTGCTGAAACTGCTGCGCTTATAGTTCTTAGAAAAAAGGCCCGAGCGATCTGGGGGGAAAACGAGGACGAATGATCAGTGCCCAAGATCGCGCTATAGCAATAGAACTGATTGAAGAAGCAACAGCAAACGGAGCAAGAGAACACAAGGCCTGTGAGGTTATTGGAATTAGCCACAGAACTTTATTTAGGTGGAGAAGCGACATAACCCCAAACGAAGACCAAAGACCTCATGCAAAGCGTCCCACGCCCCATAACAAGCTTACTGAAGATGAGCAAGCAAAGGTCATAGAAACAGTAAATCAGCCAGAATTCAAAAGCCTGCCGCCAAGCCAGATAGTTCCAAGGCTTGCTGACAAAGGCCTATACATCGCATCAGAATCAACCATGTATCGCGTACTAAAACAACACAACATGCAACACCACAGAGGCAAGGCTAAAAAACCATCAAGCCGATCTATTTCAACACATAGCGCTGATGGGCCCAACCAGGTATGGATGTGGGACATAACATACCTTCCAGCTGATGTTAAAGGGTTCTATTACTACCTGTACATGATACTAGATCTCTTCAGCCGGAAAATTGTTGGATGGGAAGTATGGCCTGTTGAAAGTGCTGAAAATGCCAGTATTCTTGTCCGCAGGGCCATTATGGCTGAACGACGAACACTTTCAGGTGTGCCGCTAGTTTTGCACTCTGATAATGGCAGCCCAATGAAGGGAGCTTCTCTGCTTGAAACACTGTATCAGCTAGGAATAATTCCATCTAGAAGCAGAGCTCGTGTTAGCAATGACAACGCCTATGCTGAATCCGTATTTAAAACCTGCAAATACAGGCCCGGATTTCCAACCAAAGGTTTTGCAAGTATAATAGCTGCCCGTGAATGGGTATTGGATTTTGTAACATGGTACAATCAAGAACACAGACACAGTGGGCTTAATTTCCTGACCCCAAAACAAAGACATGATGGACAGTCAGAATCAGTATTTTCAAAGCGTAAAGAAGTATACGAAGCTGCTAAAAAAGCTCATCCTGAACGCTGGTCGGGCAGTACACGCAAATGGGAGCTTGATGAACGCGTTTGGCTGAATCCCGAACGAATGTCCCCTAAAAGCGAGGAAGAAGAAAAGCTTTCTTAGCAAATACATATTTCAATAATTTATGACAACTTAATTGACAAACACCGGAGGCTACTGCTTCAAACATGGGACGCGTTTGTAGAAGGTGTCGATAAAAAGCTTGTCGAACTTAGATATGACGCCATAAAGCCTACAAATGCGTCAAAAGCTGAAATCACAGTTTCTGAATTTGCAAAGGATGCAATAGAGTGGGCAAAAGCTAAAAAAGTGTCCGATGGCAGCCGTTTGAGAGAAAATTGCACACGCGAAGAAGTTTTAACGATGATTTACAGGGCGAATAAGGGGGGTAAATAAATGGTAGAGTTTGTGAAGTTACATTTGATAGATTTGCTGTTCGTGCTTGCATTCTTATTTTGCATAGCCACATTATGGCGCAAAGGGAAAAAATACACTGTCAGGAAAGTAATACTTAGCCTGGTAGTCAAAGCCGAAAAAGAACTCGGCAGCGGAACCGGCGAACTGAAATATGCCATGGTGGTCGAGCGGATCTACTACGTGCTGCCATGGATTGTCCGTGTATTTTTCACTAGAGCGGAAATTGACAACATGATAGAGGACGCGGTTGAGCACCTCAAGATGTATTTGTCGGACGAGAGTGAGGGAAAACGAAATCTATTGGGATACGAAGAGGAAGGGGCTTAGGCCCCTTTTTTATTTTTTGTAAATGTGAGTCAAATAATATATACTGAAAGCGACATATACTTTACTTAAAAAAGGGGGTAAAATACAGTGAGTTTCAAAGAAGAATGGGATTATTTTAAAAACGAAGTAATAAACGAAAACAGATTCTTTGCGAAAGTTCCATTTAAAAAAGATTTAGATGATTTAATTTGTAATAGCAAAGTAAGTGTTATAAATTGTGATTTTTACCGTGCGCGAAAAGGTTCATTTAATAAAGAGTTAGATATGCGCGCACCTTCATTTGATAAAGTTAAGGACGATGGGCGATGCAACCCAAAAGGAATTTCATACTTATATACAGCCACAGATGCAAACACAGCCATACATGAAGTGCGTCCTGGTATTAATGATGTAGTAACGGTGGCTAAATTCACAGTGGAAAAGGCATGTTGTGTTGATTTTAATTCGGTAATGATAGACTATAAAGACGGCTTCAGATACACTGAAAAATTTATTGAGTTTACTAAATTTTTAATCAGTGAATTTCAGAAGCCTATCTCGAAATATGAATCATTAGAATATATTCCATTGCAATATATAACTGAGTATATAAAGAAATCAAGCGAACGTGATGGATTTATTTTTAAGAGTAGTTTTCAGACCAAACTAAACAAAGGCAGCAATTATGTGTTTTTTAAAGATAATCCAGAAAAGATTATATATAAAGGAAACGAAAAATATTTAATTACAAATATGAATTTAAACCATGAAAAATTAAACTGTATGTAAAAAGCCAGGTTGCATTGGCTTTTTTCTATGTTTGCAAAATGTTTGCAAAGCCGTAATTTAAGGGTATAAATAAAAAAATCAAGGCCTCAAAAGACCTTGATTCTACTGGTGCCGAAGGCGGGGGTCGAACCCGCACGAGTGTTACCTCTCCGGATTTTGAGTCCGGCGCGTCTGCCAATTCCACCACTTCGGCATGCATGCGACAAACTTGCCACAACAAATATAATAATACAAAACGTCATGTATTTCAATGTTTTTTTATTCTTCTCGGAACTTTTTTGATAGAAAGTGTGTCTACATGAGTATAAAGACTGTATGGATGTTTTGTAAATGCGCACAAAGGAGGTGGGCGGTATGCCAGGCGAGCAGCCGGAAAAGCGAAAGGACAGGCTTAAAAGCATGGCAGATTCCATGGCAAAGAGGGTCGGAGACATTTGGATTTTTGCAGCGGTGCTGGCAGTGATCCTTGTGATTGCAGCGGCGCTCAACTCGGGTGGGCTGCTAGGGCAAAGAAGCCAGATTGATAGCGGTCTGGGAAGCTCGAATGAAGCCTCTCAGGGCATAGCGCAGCAGGACAAGGGAGAAATGCAGGACTCATCATCCATGACACCTGGAGCCTCAGTAGACTTGCAGGGCGTCAAAGTTATAAAAAACGCCTATATGAGCATCAAGACTGAAAATGTAGAGGAGACGCTCTCAAAGGCCGTGTTCTACGCCCGCAGCAAGAGTGGGTATGTTGAAAATTCCCAGTACTTCAAGAACACGAGCGAGGCTTATGCCAACATAAGGATACCATCAGGAGAGCTTGACGCGGCTCTGGCATACTTTGAAAAGCTGGGCAGGGTTGAGGAGAAGTCGCTGAGCGAGGCCGACATAAGCAGGCAGTACAAGGACCTTGCCACCCGGATTGAAAACCTCAAGGCCGAGGAGCAACAGCTGCGGATGCTGTTTGATAAGGCGATGCAGATAAGCGACATGCTGGAGATTGAAAGGGAGCTCTTCAGGATAAGGCAGGAGATAGAGCTCAACACATCGTATCTGCAGGGGTACGACAAGGACGTAGCCTATTCTGTGGTCAGCCTGAGGATATACTCCGAAAAGGACAAGATGTGGGACTACCTTGTCGAGAAGTTTAAAGGCGCCTTTGAAGATTCGCTTTATCTGCTGATACTCATTGTGGCGTATGTGCCTTATGTTGCACTGGCTTATATTGTGTATATAATCATTAAAAAAACAAGGAGGAGAGGACAATGAAAAGAATCTTAGCAACTGTAATTATGGCGGTACTTATGATGAGCAGTTTCACATTTGCACAGGAAGGGACCAGTTCAAGAACAATTGGCGTCACAGGCGAAGGCGAGGTGAGCGTTGTTCCAAACCAGGCGGTCATAACCTTCAGCGTGGACACTGTGAACATGGACGCCAGGAAGGTTGTCGACGAGAACAATGCGATAGTCAACAAGTTCAAGGCGGATATCATAAAGCTTGGAGTGAAGGAGTCGAACATAAAGACTACTTCCTACAATTTCTTCAAAGACTATGATTACGATTCACAAACCAACAAGCAGGTGTTCAAGGGCTACAGGCTTGTAAACGCGTTTGAAGTAAAAGTTGAGAACATACAGATGGTGGGCGATGTGCTCAACAAGGCTGTTGAGGACGGAATTACAGGCATGAGCAATGTTGCTTTCTCGGTGCTCGAAAAGGACAAGTACTATGCGGAGGCCCTAAAAAAAGCTGTTGCCAACGGCAAGGCCAAGGCGGATGCCATAGCGCAAGGGCTTGGCACTACAGTTAAGGAGTCGCTCAAGGTTACCGAGGTCAGTGCAAGCTATCCTGTCACATATCCTGTGATGATGCTGGAAAAATCAGCGGCAGATGCTGGAACGGCGATATCACAGGGCGAGCTTACAATAAAAGCTATTGTTTCGATGGAATATTCTTATTAGACTAAAGGTTATTTGTACTCTAAAAGTGCAAGGTCTTGATCTTGAAAATAGATTAAGACCTTGCACTTGTTTTGTTATATAATAGAATCGAGCTTTTACGCATTGCAGTTGTTAAATACAGAAATATCGGGAGCTGATAATATGAGCAAAAGACTTGTTATAATAGATGGAAACAGCCTTGTGAACAGGGCGTTCTATGCCTTGCCGGAGCTTATGACAAAGGACGGGCGCCACACAAATGCAATATATGGATTCACAACAATGCTCTTCAAGCTGCTTGAAAACTACGCGCCTACGCATATAAGCGTAGCATTCGACCTCAAGGCGCCGACTTTCAGGCACACGGAGTACGGCGACTACAAGGCGCACAGGAAGGGCATGCCAAACGAGCTCAGGGAGCAGATGGAACCGCTCAAGCGCCTGATAGATGCCATGAAGATTCACAGGCTCGAGCTGGAAGGCTTCGAGGCAGACGACATAATAGGCACGGTTTCCAAGGAGGCTGAGGCCGAGGGTTTTGAAGTCCTAATAGTTACGGGAGACAAGGATGCGCTTCAGCTTACATCCGACAAGATAAGGGTGCTCATAACTAAAAAGGGAATTTCAGAGCTTGAGGAGTATGACGCAGACAGGATAATTGCAGATTACGGTCTTGCGCCGCTGCAGTTGATAGACCTCAAGGGCCTAATGGGAGACAAGTCCGACAATATTCCTGGAGTGCCGGGAATAGGCGAAAAGACGGGAATAAAGCTCGTTAAGGAATTCGGCAGCCTGGAAAACCTCCTGAACAATCTTGAAGAAGTGAAGGGAAGCATAAGGCAAAAGATTGAGGAGAATGTCCAGATGGCCATGGTCAGCAAGCGGCTGGCGACAATAGTTACGCACATGCCTATCGAAATAGAGTTTGACTCTTTGCTGCTTGAGGATTTCGACTTTAAAGAGGTGTCCATGATGTTTGCGGACTTTGAGTTCACAAGCCTGATAAAAAAGCTCGGAGCCGGCCATCATACAGAGCAGCCGGAAACTGAAATCAAGTCTGAGAATCTAAAGTTGGATATGGACAGTCTGCCTGCTCTTTTAGAGCAGATAAGCGGTCAGGGGCACATGTATTTCAAGTGCATCTCAAAAAAAGGCAACATAGTCGACAAAAATATTGTATTGCTTTCACTCACAGCGGACGGCTCGAAGGTATACCATACGGGAGACGAGGCGCTCATAGAAAGGCTAGGCGGATTGCTTGAATCGGAGGAAGTCAAAAAATACGGATACAACCTCAAGGAGGAGTATGTGGCGCTTAGGCCTTATGGCATAAACCTAAAGGGCATGGCATTTGACATTGAGGTTGCCGAGTACCTTATAGATTCGGCCGGCTCGAACTACTCGCATGAAAGCATAGCAGGCAAATACCTGAGCGGGACGCTTAGATCGCAGGAGGAGCTTCTCGGCAAGGGCAAGACTCTAAGGAGCGCAGAGGCTGTCGATGAAGCAGAGCTTAGGGAGTATACAGGCGGCATACTAAGCATGTGCGCCCAGGTCAAACCACTGCAGGAGAAAAAGATAGTAGAATGCGGCATGGAGAGGCTGCTCTACGAAGTGGAAATGCCGCTTGTGGAGGTTCTTGGCAGCATGGAATACGAGGGAATTCTGGTAGACCAGAATATACTCATGCAGCTCAGGGAGGAGTTTTCGCTTACTATAGCAAAGCTGGAAGAGGATATACACAGGTTTGCGGGTGAGGAGTTCAACATAAATTCGCCAAAGCAGCTTGGAGTTATACTCTTTGAAAAGCTTAATCTGCCGGTTGTAAAAAAGACAAAGACAGGTTATTCCACCGATGCACAGGTGCTGGAAAAGCTCAGCGGCATGCACGAAATAATAGACCTTATAACCGAATACAGGCAGCTTGTGAAGCTCAAGTCCACGTATGTGGACGGCCTTTTGGGCATTGTAAACGGGAAGACTGGAAGGGTCCACTCCACCTTCAACCAAACAATAACAACCACGGGAAGGATATCCTCCACAGAGCCCAACATGCAAAACATTCCTGTCAGGCTGGAGGTTGGAAGGAAGCTAAGAAGGGTGTTTGTGGCTAAGGAGGGATGTCTGTTTGCGGATGCGGACTATTCTCAGATAGAGCTCAGGATAATGGCTCACATATGCGACGATGAAAAGCTTAAGGACGCCTTTATGAAGGGACAGGATGTGCACACAAGAACAGCATCTGAGGTCTTTGGAGTTCCAATAGAAGAGGTTGACAAGACGATGAGAAATGCGGCCAAGGCCGTGAACTTTGGCATAATATACGGGATAAGCGATTTTGGGCTTTCAAAGAACCTGAACATCCCTGTGAAGGAAGCCAAGACATATATAGACAGCTACCTGAGCAGGTATAGTGGAGTCAAGCAGTATATGGAGAGTATAGTGGAATACGCTCTTGAGAACGGCTACGTGAGCACATTGCTCAACAGGAGAAGGTACATTCCCGAAGTGAAATCAAACAACGCCATCATAAAAAATTTGGGAAAAAGGCTGGCAATGAATACCCCGATACAGGGAAGCGCGGCAGACGTAATAAAGATTGCCATGGTAAATGTGTTCAGGAGGCTAAAGGCGGAAGGCCTCAATTCAAAGCTCATACTCCAGGTGCATGACGAACTCATAGTAGAAGCATATGAAAATGAGCAGTCAAAGGTGGAAGCGATACTCAGGGAAGAAATGGAGAATGCCATGAAGCTCAGTGTGCCGCTAGATGTTGACCTTAGCAGCGGCAAGTCCTGGTACGATACAAAATAACGTGAAGGTGCTCGATATGATAATAATCGGACTAACCGGCTCTATGGGAACGGGAAAGACCACAGTGTCGGATTTTTTTAAAAGAAAAGGCATAAAAGTCGTGGATGCAGACGATATTTCAAGGAGTCTTGCAAAAAAGGGCAGCCCTTTGCTGGGGGTGCTTGAAGAAAGGTTCGGGCCAGGCGTTATTAGCAATGACGGGAGTCTTGACCGAAAGAAGCTGGCGTCAATTGTTTTTGCAAACGAGGGTATGTTAAGAGAGCTAAACGCCATAATGCATCCGAGAATAATAGATGAAATCAAAGGGCACATAGCAAGGCTAGAGGCGGCGGGAGAGACCATTATAGTGCTTGATGCGCCGCTCCTCCTTGAAACCGGCCTTGACGAGCTGGTGGATTTGGTGCTGCTTGTGACTTGCGATAGCAAAATCCAGATAGATAGAATAATGGCCAGGGACGGCGCAACACATGCAGAGGCTGAGATGAGGCTTGCGCATCAGATGAGCCAGGAAGAAAAAAAGAAGCTCGCTGATTTTATTTTAGATAATTCGGGAACTCTAGATGAGCTTGAGGCCAGTGTAGATGATTTTTTGGAGAGTTTGGAGGTAGGCGGGAATTGAAACCAGGCAGAAGAAGACTGTGCACCAGGGTTTTGACAATAATAATCATTTTGTCTGCCGTTGCATTAAGTTTAAACAACATTACAAAGCTTGCGTACCCCATGCATTATGAGGAGCAGGTTTACAGGTATGCCGGAGAGTATGGGGTAGATCCATTGCTTGTGTTCTCCATAATAAGGGCTGAAAGTAAATTTTTTCCGTATGCAAATTCGACAAGCGGCGCCAAGGGGCTCATGCAGATAATGGATATAACTTTCGAGCATGCAAGCAGTGAGGTGGAATTTTCAGAAGGATCCCTCTATGATCCCGATGTAAATGTAAAAGCGGGTTGCTGGTATATAAGCAGGCTGAGCGAAGAATTCGAAGATGAGAGTCTTGTCATTGCCGCCTACAATGCAGGCCCGGCTAATGTCAAAAAATGGCTTTCGGAAGAAGCCTACAGCGACGGAGAGGGCGGACTAGATTCAATACCTTACCCTGAAACCAGCGCATATGTGGAAAGAGTGCTGGAAAACCATTCAAAGTATAAAAAAATATATAAAAGGTGATCCAATGAGAAAATTATTCCTTACAATTATTATTGTGGCGGCCTGCGTGCTTTCGGCTGCATGCCAGCAGCAGGGAGGCGCCGGCAATGATGATGGCGCTGGAGGTGGCTCGGCGGCGGCTGTAAGCGGCGACGAACTCAATATTTCGGTAATATCGTTTAACACCATAAATCCGCTGCTCACTCACAATGAATCGGTAAGTCAGGCTCTGAACCTTGTGCATGACGGACTTTTTGAAATTGACTCAAGCGGGGAAGTCCAGGCCGCCATAGCCGAAAGCTACAGCTGGGATGAGAGCAGGAGTGCTGTTGCAATAAGCCTCAAAGACGGAGTCAAGTGGCATGATGGCAGGGACCTTTCTGCCGCTGATGTCAAATTTACAGTAGAGCTCATAAAGTCAATGCCGGAGAGCCCGTACTATATTTTTGCATCTAGCATAAAGGCTGTTCAGGAAAATGGCGATAGAGGCATAGACATTGAGTTTGTAAAGCCGGGCACTGAGCAAATTGAAAATCTTTTTTTCCCGATTGTGCCAAAGCACAAGCTCTCAGGGCTTTCAAAGGAGCAGCTTATGCTTGATAAAAACAATATGACAGGTTGCGGCATGTATGAAATATCGGAGTTCAATAAAAGAAAAAAATAAAGTTAAAGAGCTTTGAGGGCTATTATGGTAAAAAGCCGTCGGTGGAGAAAGTAAGCATAGTTATAGTCCCTGACGCCCAGGCACAGAAGGAATACTTCCAGTCACAGGAGATAGATTTCTATAATGACGAGCAGTACTATGACAAAAAGTACGGAAAGCTTGGAATAAATGTATACGACTATTTCAACTATAGTTTTGATATACTGGCATTTAATCTGGGAAAAGGCAGCTTTGCCGATGAGGCCTTTAGAAATGCTATGGCTAGCGCCGTAGACAGGCAAAAGATTGCCGATGAAGCATATATGGGTGCTGTCGAAGTTGCGGATATGCCGCTCATACCCAAAAGCGGCAGCAAAGACAAGAAATCAAGTGCATACAAATATGCTCCGGAAAGTACAAAGGCGTATTTCAAAAAAAATCCGGACAAGAAAGTTGTTATAAGTTTGCTTGTAAACAGCGAAAACGAGCAGAGAGTCAAAGCTGCGTCTTTGATCAAAAAGAATCTGGCTGATGCAGGCCTGGAGATAGAGATTGTAGAAAAGCCATGGGAGGAGTACAGCCAAGATTTGAAATCGGGCAATTACGAGATGGCACTTGCAGGCTACAAGCTTCCAGCCACAGGGCAACTCGGCTATGTGATAGGCACACAGGGTGGAGGGAATTTCATGGGATTCTCGGATCCCAATGCAGACATCCTTATTAGTGGTATTGAAAACAGCATTGCAGAAAGTGAGAAAAGCGAAAAAACTGGCAAGTTGCAAAGCTTATATAACAGCAAGACTCCCTACCTTGGGCTTGTTATGAAAAAAAACAGTGTTGTAGTCAACTCTAGAATTTCGGGGGCTCTCAGGCCCTCCAAATTCAACGTTTACAGTGGGATAGAAGATCTTGTAATAGAAAATCAATAAAAAAGGTTGACATAGAGCCTGTAAGTATTTATAATAAATATTGTTGGCGGGCACGAACCGCTGCAGGCTCTAAGTTTTGAGCTTCTTAAAAATTGAATATGTGCGAGCGTGGCGGAATTGGCAGACGCGCAGGCTTGAGGGGTCTGTTTTCGTAGGGAAGTAAGGGTTCGACCCCCTTCGCTCGCACCACTAATTAAAGGGAGGCTACAAATGATTAAAAAAATTGGGGCCTTTTTTGCTATCTTAATAGCCCTGGGTTTGGGCAGCTCCAGCGTATTCGCGCAACCATTCAGCATCGGAAAAGTGCAGGCTACTGCGCTTAACGTCAGAAAAGAAGCTTCGGTTTCATCTACTGTAATTTCTAAACTCTACAACAACAATGAAGTTCTTATAATTTCAAAGCAGCAGGATTGGTATCAGGTTAGGCTTTCTGATGGAAATGAAGGCTGGATAAGCAGCGCTTATGCGGGGATAGTAAAGGAAGGTATAGACGGCTGTGTCAATGCTGACAAAGTGAATGCAAGGCAGGAAGCAAACACTCAAAGCGGCATACTGGAAAGCTTGAGCAAGGGCAAGCAGCTAAGCGTAATTGAAAAATCAGGGGACTGGTACAGGGTAATGTTTGACGGAAAAACAGCGTACATATATGCAACATATGTAGACGTACCTGCGCTAAGCTCACAAACGCAGCAGACGGCAGTTGTTTCAAGGGGAGAAGGAAGAAGCGGAATTTCAAGCTACGCGCTTAATCTTCTTGGGAAAAAGTATGTATGGGGCGCATCCGGCCCAAGCACTTTCGACTGCTCAGGATTCACAAGATACGTGTACAAAAGCGCAGCAGGAACAGAGCTGCCGCACAACTCAACAGCTCAGAGCACGGTTGGAACGACCGTTGAAAAATCGAATCTTGCGGTAGGAGACCTGGTGTTCTTCACAACTGACAGAAGCGGCAAAGTCAACCATGCCGGGATATACGTAGGCAATGGAATGTTTGCACATGCATCCTCGGCCAAGGGTAAAGTTATAGTTTCTGACCTCAAAAGCGGGTTTTACAGTGAAACGTACAAGTGGGCAAAGAGGATAGGCAACTAAGCAAAACAGCCAAGTACATATGAACTTCACAAATAAAGCAGAAAAATCCCATACGAATACGACATAAAGGCATCAGGTGTTTCCTGGTGTCTTTTTTTATTGAGGAAATAATGTGAAGCATTCTCAAAGTCAGAAGTCAGATTGTTAAAAAAAGTTCACAATATACTGAATACAATAGACTGTTTTTGTTTTTTTAGCATGCAACCCCTCAAGAAAAGACTAAATATTAGAAAGAGGGCGTGGAATGCATTTTTTCGACACAAAAAAAACATTGAAATATGAAAACGATATCCTGGCGAACATAAAAAATAAATTTTTCTGCTTAAATAAAATAATATGATTGAGAACAAGCATATACGTTAATAAATTAATTAAGAATAAAGAAGATGTCCTTTGTGATATACTTTAAGGAAAATTAGAGAGAAATACGGTCTTTATAAATTGCTATTTTGAGATTTTCCACAAGGAGGATAATAATATGCAGCTTTTCACATTCAAGGGAGGAATACATCCGCCGCACAGGAAAAAGCAGACTGAGAACATGCCGGCAACAAAGGCAAAGCCTCCGGGTGTCGTATATATACCTTTGCTGCAGCACATCGGGGCTCCGTGTGTGCCTGTAGTAAGCAAGGGTGAGTATGTAAAGGTGGGGCAGAAAATAGGCGAAGCGCAGGGCTTCGTGTCGATACCCGTGCATTCATCTGTATCGGGAACTGTGCAGGCGCTCAAAGAGATGCCTTTGCAGGGTGGAACAAAGGTGCTTTGCGTGGTGATTGAAAATGACTTCAAGGACGAATTGCATGAGAGCGTAGTTCCTAAAGGAGACCTGACCGGGCTTTCACGGGAAGAGCTTGTCGGGATTATAAAGGAGGCTGGCATTGCCGGCATGGGCGGGGCGGCTTTTCCAACTCACGTAAAGCTTTCGCCGCCGGAAGAAAAAAATGTGGATGTTGTAGTGCTAAACGGGGCTGAATGTGAACCGTATCTGACTGCAGATCACAGACTCATGCTTGAAACGCCGGAGGATGTGATTGAAGGCGCCAGGGCTATAATGAAGGCGCTTGGAATAAGCAAGGCTTATATAGGAATAGAGGACAACAAGAAGGACGTCCTTAAAGGCATGACAGGCGAAATAATGCCTGATGAGGACATAAACATAGTCTTGCTAAAGACCAAGTATCCGCAAGGTGCTGAAAAGCAGCTTATATATGCATGTACCGGCAGGATGGTTCCATCCGGTGGCTTGCCAATGGATGTGGGCGTTGTAGTTAACAATGTGGCCACGGCGGCGCAAATAGCCAGAACTATAAAAACAGGCATGCCATCGATTGAGAGGATAACCACAGTCACTGGTGGAGCAGTAAATAGTCCTCAGAACTTGATAGTGAGGATTGGGACTCTCTATAGCGAATTGATTGAGGAGTGCGGAGGCTTTAAGGAAGAGCCGGCTAAGGTCATATCGGGCGGACCTATGATGGGACTTGCGCAAAGCAGCGTCCAAATACCTGTGACAAAGGGAACTTCAGGCATACTGTGCCTTACGAAGGCCGAAGCCAAAATACCGGAGTCTGAAAACTGCATAAGGTGCGGACGATGCTTCACCGTATGTCCTGTGAATCTGCAGCCTCTTTACATCAGCGCACATTCGCTAAAGTATGACTACAAGAAAGCGGAGGAATACAAGGCCATGGACTGCATAGAGTGCGGATCGTGCTCATTTATATGCCCGTCGAAGAGGCCGCTGCTCCAGTCTATCAGGGTGGCGAAGCGTGAAATAATTGCAAGCAGAAGAAAGCAAAATAGGTAGCAGGGAGGAAGGATCATGGAAAACAAATTGACGATTTCATCGTCTCCGCATATTGTTTCAAACACGACTACTTCGCATATAATGAGGGACGTGATAATAGCTCTTATACCGGCAACGCTGGGTGCGCTTTACTTTTTCAGGATGGGCGCAGTAGTAGTAATAGTGCCGGCCATATTGGCAGCAGTAGCGGCTGAGGCGATTTTTCAAAAAATGTCCGGTAGAAAGGTTACGGTAGGAGACCTTTCAGCGGTAGTAACGGGACTGCTTCTGGCCCTTCACCTTCCGCCCAATGCCCCGTGGTGGCTTACTGTAGTGGGTTCTCTGTTTGCAATAATAGTTGTAAAGCAGCTCTTTGGAGGAATAGGCCACAATTTCATGAATCCGGCGCTTGCTGCCAGGGCAGTTCTTCTTGCATCCTGGCCGGTGCAGATGACATCGTGGGTGAATCCTGGGGCGGATGCCGTTTCAAGTGCAACTCCGCTTGGCATTCTGAGCGAGCAGGGCAAGGAAGCGGCCATGGCTGCCGCCAGCCTCAAGGACCTTTTCATGGGCAACGTGGGAGGCTGCGTAGGAGAAACATCTGTCGTGCTCTTGCTGATTGGTGGAGCATACTTGCTCTATAGAGGCGTCATAACATACATAATTCCCGCATATTACATGGGGACCGTGGCTATACTGACGCTGCTGCTTGGAGGCTTCGATTTTAGCTACATGCTGTTTCACCTGTTTGCGGGAGGACTTGTAATAGGAGCTGTTTTCATGGCTACTGACTACTCGACGTCGCCGGTAACGCAAAAAGGCCAGATAGTATATGCGGTAGGCTGCGGAGTGCTGACTACTGTAATAAGGCTCTATGGAGGATATCCAGAAGGTGTTTCATATTCGATAATATTAATGAACGTGGCCACTCCTCTTATCGAAAGGTATACAACTCCTAAGGTGTTCGGGGAGGTGGCTAAATAATGAAGGAAATGTTGAGGCTGGGACTAGTGCTTTTTATTGTAGCGTCAATATCAGCGCTGGTGCTTAGCTATACGAATCAGATCACAGCGCCGCTTATTGAGCAAAAAAGCGAAGAGGCAGGCAAACAGTCGAGACAGGCAGTCCTGCCTGAGGCTTCTGAATTTAAAAAGATTGAGGGCGTTGATTTTGGCTCGGACATAGTTAGTGAGGTTTATGAAGGATACAGCGGATCTGATATCAAGGGATACGTTGCAAGGACTCTGCCGGTTGGATACTCGGGTACTGTTGAAGTCATAGTGGGCATCAACCTGGATGGGAGCATTTCCGGAGTTAGCATAGGAACCCATACAGAAACGCCGGGGCTTGGAAGTAAGGCCAGCGGTGAATTCAAGGATCAGTATCAGGGTATGAAGACAAACGTGCCGGCAGAAGTCATAAAAAGCGGCCAACCCAAGGAAAACGAAGTTGTTGCAATATCGGGAGCGACTATAACATCAAGGGCTGTTACAACGGGAATCAACGAAGCTGCAAAAGCAGTGCTTGAAATCAATAAGTAGCTGGAGGTGGTATCTTGAAACTAGGTAAGATTTTTAGGAACGGTCTTGTAAATGAAAACCCTGTGTTTGCACAGGTGCTTGGAATGTGTCCCACCCTGGCGGTTACAACATCGGCTGAGAACGGCCTTGGTATGGGGCTTGCGACTACCGCCGTGCTTTTATGCTCAAATTTTGCAATATCGCTGATAAGGAAGCTGATACCTTCAAAGGTCAGAATACCGGCATATGTAGTTGTAATAGCAACGTTTGTCACTCTCGTAGGCATGCTGATAAAGGCTTATCTGCCTTCGCTTGATGAGGCGCTCGGTCTTTTCATACCGCTGATAGTAGTAAACTGTCTGATACTTGCAAGAGCCGAGAGCTTCGCCTCGAAAAATAATCCTGGCGCATCTGTTGCAGACGGGCTTGCCATGGGTCTTGGATTCGCATTGGCGCTTACGCTACTGGGCTGTGTAAGGGAGCTGTTCGGAAACGGCACGGTATTTGGGCAAATGGTTTTTGGCAGCGGTTACAAGCCTGCGCTCATAATGATACTTCCGCCCGGAGCGTTTATTGCTCTGGGGATACTATTGGCAGGATTCAAGAAGCTGACTTCTGCAAGGTAGACATACTAAGAGAGGTGAAAGCATGAAAATATTCATAATACTACTTAGCTCGATACTTGTAAATAACTTCGTAATGTCAAGATTCCTCGGAATATGTCCATTTCTCGGTGTTTCTAAAAAAGTGGAAACTGCTCTTGGCATGGGTATGGCTGTTACATTTGTAATGACACTGGCCTCGCTTATAACGTATTTTGTTCAAAGGCTTCTTGTAAAGCTGGACATAGAATTCATGCAGACCATTGCATTCATACTTGTAATAGCTTCACTTGTTCAGTTCGTGGAGATGGTTATCCAGAAGATGAGTCCTACTCTATACCAGGCACTCGGCGTATTTTTGCCGCTTATCACTACTAACTGCGCAGTTCTAGGCGTAGCAATACTGAACGTGCAAAGTGATTACGGACTTGTGGAGACAGTCATAAACGGCGCAGGCGCGGCCATAGGCTTTACGCTTGCAATAGTGCTCTTTGCCGGAATAAGGGAGAGACTGGAAATTTCAGATGTTCCCGCTGCCTTCAAAGGATTTCCTATAGCACTTATAACAGCCGGGCTCATGTCTATAGCTTTCCTGGGCTTCATCGGACTAGTATAGGAGGGATTGCACTTGAATGATATATTGAAAACAGTAGTTGGTCTTGGTTCCATGGGACTTTTCTTTGGTGTGGTGCTTGCCTATGCTTCCAAGAAGTTTGCTGTGGAGACCGACCCGAAAATTGAGGCAATCAACAACGCTCTCCCGGGCGCAAATTGCGGCGGCTGCGGACTGCCGGGATGCGCAGCGCTTGCGCAGGCCATAGCAAACGGGGAGGCCGCTGTAAATGCATGCCCTGTAGGCGGAGCTGAGACGGCAAGCGCTATAGCGTTAATAATGGGAGTGCAGGCTGATGCAGCGGAAAAACGCGTGGCGCACGTGATATGCAGGGGCGACTGCAATAGCGCACTGCAGAAGGCTGACTACCAGGGGATACATGACTGCAAGGCGGCCGTGCTTGCAAACAACGGCCAGAAAGCCTGCAGCTTTGGCTGCCTGGGCTTTGGCACCTGCAAGAATGTATGCGACTTTGATGCCATATCAATTGTGGACGGGATTGCAGTAATAGACAAGGAAAAGTGTGTGGCTTGCGGCAAGTGCCTGGAACAGTGCCCGAAGAGCATAATAAAGTGGGTGCCATACAAGCAGGAGGTAATAGTCGAGTGCAACAGCCATGAGTTTGGAAAGGATGTAAAGGACAAGTGCAAGGTAGGCTGCATAGGGTGCGGGATATGCCAGAAGGTATGTCCGTTTGATGCGGTGCATGTCATTGACAAGCTGGCTGTAATAGACTATGTAAAATGCAAGCAGTGTCATATTTGTGTGGTAAAGTGCCCTACGGGCGCTATATCGGGAAATTTGGAAAAGACTGAAAAGGTAAGAATTGCCCAGGAAAAAAAGAACGCAGCAGTTGAAAAGTCAAATGGATAGCAGCTGGAGGGATTATGAATAGGATAATACTGGCTTCAGCCTCCCCGCGAAGAAGGGAACTGCTCGGTCAGATGGGCTTGGAATTTGAAATAGTGGTTGAGGAAGTAGATGAAACGCTTGAAAATGAAATGGAGCCTTGCGAAGTCGTAAAGCAGCTTGCGCTTAAAAAAGCTCTCGCGGTTAAGGGCAAAATTGACGAGGATTGCGTTGTTATAGGCGCTGATACGGTTGTCGCATACGGAGGCAGGGTTCTTGGCAAGCCGCAGAGCGCTGAAGATGCATTCAACATGCTGTCCATGCTCAGTGGCAAGAGACATAAGGTCTGCACAGGCGTCGCGGTTGTCGGCAGAGGCAAAAGCGAAGTGTTTTGCGAGGAAACCTCCGTATACATGAAAAGCATAAGCGGCGAGGAGATCTGGGCCTATATAGGCACCGGTGAGCCGTATGACAAGGCCGGAGCATACGGCATACAAGGCCTTGGGGCGCTTCTGGTGGAAAAGATTGAGGGTGACTACAACAATGTGGTTGGTCTTCCGATATCAAGACTCTACGAAGTGCTCAAAAAAGAGGGACTGGGCAATTTCATATGGCATGGCGATCAAAAAGACATCTAGTGAGCAAAGATGTCTTTTTTGCTGCAGGCAAAAACCAAAATGAGGAAGAAATAGCAACTGGATGGGTATAACTATAGGAGGCCTGCGGATAATATTTTCGCACGCACCCTATTATTTTTTTGAAAATGTTATATAATTCAAAGGAGGAAAACGCCGTGGATACAAAAACCAGTTTGATGATTAATGAAATGGCCGAATCTGAGAGACCAAGAGAAAAACTTACTGTTAAAGGACCCGAAAGCCTGACTAATGCCGAGCTTGTCGCCATACTGATACGGACGGGTAGCAAGAATGTATCGGCTCTGGATTTGGCAAGGCGCATTGTTAACATGGACAAGGAGGGCATTAGGAGCCTTTACAACATAAGCATAGAGGAGCTCAGCAAGGTAAAGGGCGTTGGCAACGCGAAGGCCTGCCAGATTGTAGCGGCACTTGAGCTGGGCAAAAGACTCTCGAAATCATCAATGGGACACAGGCCAAGGATAACACATCCTGAAGACATTTCCAGGATATACATGGAGGAAATGCGTTATCTCAAAAAAGAAATATTCAAGGTAGTCATGCTCAATACTAAAAATGAAGTCATATGCGATACTGATGTTTCAGTTGGTTCGCTCAACTCGTCAATAGTCCATCCAAGGGAAGTCTTTGTAGAACCCATCAGGAGAAGTGCCAACAGCATAGTATTGATACATAACCATCCTTCAGGAAATCCAGACCCCAGCGCAGAGGATAAAAATATCACCAAGAGGCTCTTAGAATGTTCCGGCCTGATTGGAATCAAGATACTAGATCATATAATACTTGGTGACGGCGTTTATTACAGCTTCAAGGAGCATTCACTTATTTAGGGAGGAAACAAGAATGGCAAAGGGAAAAAAAGATCAGGAACTGGAAAGTTCGGTTTTAATCTTTTTAGCATAAAAACTAATGATATGGGAATAGATCTTGGCACAGCCAATACGGTTGTATACCTAAGGGGCAAGGGAATAGTGCTCAGGGAGCCTTCCGTTGTTGCAATAGAGGAGAGCGGAAAGAACGTGCTTGAGGTTGGCGAAGAGGCCAAGAAGATGATAGGCAGAACGCCTGGGCATATAGTCGCTATAAGACCTATGAAGGACGGTGTCATAGCTGACTTTGACATAACACAAAGCATGATCAAGTACTTCATAAAAAAGGCAAGTCCTAAAAAAAGCATGTTCAATCCAAGGATAGTAGTATGCATTCCTTACGGGGTGACCCAGGTGGAAAAAAGAGCCATCGAGGATGCTGCTATGCAGGCTGGAGCGAGAGAGGTTTATCTTATTGAAGAGCCAATGGCGGCAGCAATAGGAGCAGGCCTTCAGGTTGCAGAGCCTGCCGGCAACATGGTTGTGGATATCGGCGGAGGAACTACTGAAATAGCAGTGATTTCTCTTGGAGGAATTGTAACTGCAAAGTCGGTAAGGATAGGCGGAGACGAATTTGATGAGGCTATAGTGAGCTATATAAAGAAGGAATACAGTCTCATGATAGGCGAGAGGACAGCCGAAGAAATCAAGATAACAATAGGTTCTGCTCACGAATACGAGGGAGAGCAGCAGAGCATGTTTATAAGGGGAAGAGATCTTGTCGAAGGTCTTCCCAAGACGATAGAGGTCAATGCCGAGGAGATAAGGCGCGCGCTTAAAGAGCCTGTGACTGTAATACTCGATGCAATTAAGGCAACGCTTGAGAGGACTCCTCCAGAGCTTGCGGCAGATATTATGACAAACGGCATATTGCTTGCGGGCGGAGGAGCGCTGCTGAAAGGGCTCGATGTACTCGTAAACAAGGAGACATATATGCCGGTTAGAATAGCCGAGAATCCTTTGGATTGCGTAGCCCTGGGCACAGGCAAGGCCATCGAGGAAATAGATACGCTTAGAAAAGTGCTAATATCTACAAAGAAATAGTTTGGGTGATGTCATGATAAAGCTTATGATAAAAAGAAAAAAGCCGGCAAAGAAGTGATAGCTATTGTTGCAATAGCTATCACTCTAATTTTAATTATTTCATTTTCCATGTCCGGAAACAAAGCGGCAAAACTCATGTCGTCTGTGGGAATAGAGGCTTTTTCGCCTCTGGAGAAGGCAACAGGTGGGTTTTTTTCGGGCATAAGAACGAATGCCAACGGGATTTTTTCGTACGGAAAAAACATGAAGGAGCTCGAGCGGCTTAAAAAAGAGAATCAGGAGCTTAAAAAGCAGGTCATAGAGCTTGATCTGTCGCAGGAAGAGCTCCGTGAGCTTGTCGATCTTAAAAGGTCGCTCAACTACGTGCAAAATGTACCCGTCAAGAAATACGTGAGCACGAAGGTGATAGCAAAAAATGACGGCAACATGTATGAAAGTTTTACAATAGATGCCGGAAGCAACGATGGGATAGAAAATGAAAGCATAGTGCTTACAGGAGACGGCCTTGCGGGGATAGTCTATGAAGTCTCAAAGAACTATTCCAAGGCAATATCCATAATAAACTACAAGTCAGCCGTAAGCTTCAAGGTTTTAAGAAAATCCGATTACATGGGTGTTATCAGAAAGAATATAACTGTAGACTCATTCGAAGACAGCGAAGGCTTTCTTGTAGGATACATGTTTGACATGGATTATGACGTTTCACCCGGTGACATACTGGTTACATCTGGTCTGGGAATGTATACGGAAGGCATACCCATAGGCGAGATTCAGCAGGTCGAGGAAGACAAGAAAAGCCTGGTGAAAAATGTGAAGGTAAAGTCTTATGTGGATTTCAAAAATATAGACAAGGTTATGGTAATAAGCCCCGAAAGAATTAGATAGTGAGGTTTGTCATGGGAGCATTTTATGCCACGTTCATATCGTTTGCAATAGTGATTTTGGAAAACAGTATACTCAACAATTTAAAAATATTCGGCGTGGCACCTGATTTTGTCCTTATATATATTTGCATATGCGCAATAACTATGGACAAAAAAGCGGCATCGAGCGCCGGAATCATAGCCGGGCTGGTACGCGACATGCTTGTAGGGCCAACTCTGGGAGTGAGCGCGCTTTTCATGTATGCTATATCGGAACTTTATGGCTTCATAAGCGACAAGATATTCAAGGATAGCAGATTCACAGTATTTGTGCTTATAAGTTTTGCAAGCGTTTTATATTCAGGTATCAAGCTTGTGATTTTTGGAGAATACCTGCAGGGTTCCATATACAGCATACTATTGAGCAATATGGTTGTTTTCCCTCTGCTAAACAGTGCAATTGCAATACCAGCTTATTCTTTTTTGATAAAGTTCCATGAGAGGATAAAAAGAAGCATATCTTTTTACTAATATGCCGGAATTTTTAAGGTGATTTATTATGATGCAAAGACAAAGAGAAAGACTCGATATTTTAAAAACGGTGCTTATGTGCATATTTGCCGCGCTTATTTTAAGGCTCTCTTTCATGACCGTAATCAAGGGTGAAGACTATTTCAAGCAGGCTCAAGACAAAGTTTTCAGAAAGATAACGGTCCAGGCGCCAAGGGGTGAGATTAAGGACAGGTACGGAAGGCTTATTGCAGGCAATAGGCCTAGTTTTACTGTCCAGATTTCAAAAAATGAAGTCGTAAAAGACAACATGAACTCCATAGCGCTCGGGATTATAGGTATACTCGAAAAGAACGGCGACAAATATGCAGACGAATTCCCCATAGTCTTGGAAAACGGTAGATTTTCGTTTATATATGACAAGAAGATAAGGGATTGGAAAGAGGAAAACGGGATTCCAAAATCATATAATGCCAAGGACAGCTTCTATTACATCGTGGATTCGCTTATAGCAAGCGGAGCAGTATCTCCTGAATCAAGGAATATTGACAAGTTCGAGCTGCAAAAGCTGCTCAACGAAAACGGATATTATCCGCCAATATATGTTTCGAAGTGGCAGTTCGCAGAGCAGGTCAGGAAAAAAGAGTGGCTATACGGGTATGACATAGATACTGAAAAGGAAAAAGGCGTAGATGCAGCCAAGGCGTTCGAAAGAATAAGAAAGTATTACGAGCTTCCTTCTGGCTATAGCGATGCCGAAGCCAGGAAGATCATGATAATAAGAGATCTTGTCAAGTCGAAGGGCTATCTTCAGTACCAGCCTGTCGAGGTGGCTTATGACGTGTCTCAAAAGACTGTGGCCGAAATTGAGGAAAAGAGCATGGAGCTTGCGGGCGTGAGCGTCGAGGTCAAGCCGGTACGGTATTACCCAAGCGGAGAAGTGGCATCGCATATAATAGGATATATGGGGAAAATATCCCTGCCATACGAGATAGAAAAATATGTGACGGAAAAGGGCTACAGCCAAAGCGATACTATAGGCAAGAGCGGCATTGAAAAGCAGTATGAAGAAAGCCTCAAGGGCGAGAACGGCTACAAGCGGGTGCAGGTAGATGCCGCCGGAAGACTTATTAAAAGACTCGAAATGAAGGAACCCGTTCCGGGGGATTCTGTATATCTTACAATCGATTTGGAGCTTCAAAAAAAGGCTGAGGAATCGCTCAAAAATGTGCTGGCTAAAATAAGGCAGGGCGGAGTTTATACGAGCAAGTGGGGCAGTTCAACTCTTCGTGACAGCAAAAGGGTGTATAGCAAGGCCACTTCGGGAGCTGTTGTAGCACTTGATGTCAAAACGGGCGATGTGCTTGCCATGGCGAGTTATCCGGGATTTGACCCGAATCTGTTTGCCACAGGAATATCATCCGAGGATATGGGAAAGCTCCAGCCTGAGAACAAGAACGATACTCTGGCGCCAAGACCTCTGTATAATGTTGCGACAATGACAACGGTTCAGCCAGGTTCGGTATTCAAAATGGTTACCGGACTTGCAGGCCTTGAAAAGGGGCTCAGCCCGAAATACAAGATAACAGACAGAGGTTATATTAAGGTGGGGAACAGGAACTTTGGGTGCTGGATTTGGAACGAGAGAAAGGGAACCCATGGACCTACGGATCTCTACAGGGCGCTGGAAGTATCCTGCAACTATTACTTCTATTCCCTGAGCGTAGGTTTCGATTACGGCGCCAACAAGCCGCTGCCGGTGGAGATGGGAATAGAGGATATACTTTACTATGCCAAGCTGCTCGGACTTGACGAGAAGACGGGAATTCAAATCGAAGAGGTTTCGGGCAAGGTTCCCAATCCTTCAGATAAGTTGAAAAACACAAAGCTAATGCTCGAGAGCACGCTTGAGGGCAAGCTTGAAAATGCCTTTGCTGACATTACAAGCAAGAGTAATCCATCTGAATACAAGCAGCGCATAGACACTATGGTAAGCTGGGCAGAGGAAAACCCAAGCAGAGGCGAGATAATAAAAAGGCTTGGAAGTCTCAAAGTCAAAGAAGACAGCATAAACGAAATAACAGACATCATGAAGTACAACTATTTTTCGCAGGCGAAGTGGAGCACGGGAGACAGCTTCAATATTGCAATAGGACAGGGCGAAAACTCATACTCTCCTATTCAGATGGCCAACTATATAGCCACGCTGACTAACGGTGGGTATAAAAACAATGTTACGGTCGTAGACAAAATAGAATCTTATGATAAACTTAGTATAGAAAAAATAAAGCGCGAATCCGTTAAAATACCACTTAGTGACCCTGAAAACCTCGAGCACATAAAAAGAGGAATGAAGAAGGTAACCGAGGAAGGCACAGCCAGCAGTACGTTCGGGAATTTCCCGGTGGAGGTTGGCGGAAAGACGGGTACGGCGCAAAAAAGCGGCAGGATACCAGCGGTGGACGAGGCTCAATATCTGCTCTCTCATCTTTCGAGCTTTGGAGTGGGAAAAGACGAAGTGATGAAGCTTGCAGACACTCTGGAAAAAAATTCAGACGAGAAGCTCGACAGAGACTACTATCTGAAAGCGGCCATACAAAAGCTCAACCCCAAAATCAAGACTAGCGACATAAATAGATTCAAGGACACATATGACAACTTTGCGTGGTTTGTTTCATTTGCTCCGTATGACAAGCCGGAAATAGCAGTAGTTGTGCTTATATTCCAGGGAGGACACGGAGGATATGGAGGTCCAGTAGCTAGAGACGTCATAGCCCAGTACATGGGGCTAGAGACTGATTACAGCCAGGAAAAAATCGACTATTCCGGAGGTTTGGCTCAATAAGCTTTGATTTGCAATCAATATTTATTTGTGGGGGAATCAATATGCTCGAGACAGAAAAAGTTGAGTTTAAGGGAACTAAAAACGGTCTTGTGATTAACATCGGAAACGATTGCGACTATAAAACTGCGAGGGAGCTCATCGGATCGAAGGTAAAGGGAGCAAACGGTTTTTTTGACGGGGCCAGGATATATGCGATCAACTGTGGCGGGGTAGATGATGTTGAGTATATAATGTTAAAGGAATACATTGAAAGCGAGTTGGGAATGCAGATTGCTGAGGAAGAAAGACAGCTTGCAATCGAATATGTTTCCAGCGGGGATACAAAATTCATAAGATCGACACTTAGGTCTGGAAAAAGAGTGGAGTTTAGTGGTAATATAGTAATAATAGGGGACGTCAATCCCGGAGCTCATATCGTTGCAGACGGCAATGTAGTAGTTATTGGAGCGCTAAGGGGAGTGGTTCATGCAGGAGCCGGCGGCAACAGGGAAGCCTTTGTGGTGGCCAATAATCTGGAACCCATGCAGCTTAGAATTGCCGAGTCTATTGCAATACCGCCGGAAGAGGAGCATGAAGATAAGCCAGATATTCCAGAAATAGCGTTTATAAAGGAAAATTATATTATTATAGAACCATGCCTCAACAGGAAATAGAGATATAAATAATTAGGAGGTCTAGTTAATGGGTGAAGTAATAGTCATAACTTCTGGAAAAGGCGGTGTAGGCAAGACCACCACCACTGCAAATATTGGAACGGCACTTGCACTTGAAGGCAAGAGAGTGGCTGTTGTAGATGCGGATATAGGCCTTAGAAACCTGGATGTGGTTATGGGGCTTGAAAATAGGATAGTGTATGATATAGTAGATGTAGTTGAAGGTTCATGCAAGCTCAAGCAGGCGCTCATAAAAGACAAGAGGTTCGAGGGACTCTTTCTTCTTCCTGCTGCCCAGACGAGGGATAAGGATGCAATTTCACCGGATCAGATGAAGGAGCTTACTTCAAATCTCAAGGAGATGTTTGACTACGTAATAATCGATTGTCCGGCGGGAATAGAGCAGGGCTTTAAGAATGCAATTGCAGGCGCGGACAAGGCCATAGTAATTACAACCCCAGAGGTTTCTGCAGTAAGGGACGCCGATAGGATCATAGGCCTTTTGGAAGCAAGCGAAGTCGAAAATCCTCAGCTTATAGTAAACAGGATAAAAAACGAGATGGTAAAGCGCGGCGACATGATGAACATAAATGACATTATAGACATACTGGCAATAGAACTGATAGGTGTAGTGCCGGATGACGAGAATGTTGTTATAACCACAAACAAGGGCGAGCCTGCGGTTGTGGAGGCGAAATCTCTTGCAGGCAAAGCCTATAGGAATATTGCAAAAAGGATAATAGGACAGCAGGTGCCTTTTATGGACCTCGACATACAAGAGACTATGCTCAGCAAGGTTAAAAAAATGTTTGGATTTGCTAGATAGGGGTGAATTGACTATGATGGATTTATTTAAGCTTTTTGGAAAAAACTCTAAATCAAGCAAGAACATAGCAAAAGAGCGACTTAAACTCGTGCTGGTACATGACAGGGCAAACTGCTCAGACAAATTTTTAGAGAGCATTAAGGAAGAACTCATAAAGACTATTTCAAGCTACATAGAGATTGATGAGGAGGGCTTGGAGATAAAGATGACCAAGTCTAGAAACACAAGTGAAGGCACAGTGCTTTCTGCGCTCGTTGCCAACATACCCATAAAAAAGGTCAAGGACATGAGAAGGTAACTAATATCAAGGGGATTCCGCTATGGAATTTCCTTTTATTTTCGAACAGACTTCTGGAGGAACATATGGAATTTAGAAAACTGAAGGCTTTTGACTGGAAACTGTTGGCTATTGTCTGCGCCATATTTTGCATAGGCATGGTTGCACTAAGCAGCGCGACGCATTCCAATATAGACGGATTCAACAGACAGCTCAAGATACAGGGAGCTTCATTTATAATTGGTATGGCAATCATGGCATTGATGATGCTTTTTGACTACAACGGCTTTGCAAAGTATCAAAAGCACATATATATAGCCAACATACTCTTGCTGCTTATTGTCTACCTGCCGGGTCTTGGCATAGCCAGAGCTGGAGCCAGGTCATGGATAAATCTGGGTTTCATAGATTTGCAGACTTCAGAGCTTGTCAAGATTGGATTCATTGTCTCGTTTGCAAAATTCCTGGAAGACAAGAAGGGAAGGATCAACACATTCAAGGATCTTGTGCCGATAGCGGCATACGCAGCACCCATAGTTTTGCTTATACTCAAGCAGCCGGATCTTGGAACGGCAATAGTTTTCATTTCTATAATATTCGGGATGCTGTTTGTCTGCGAAATCAATCTCAAAATGGTAGCAAAAATTGCGGCAGCCGGCATAGTTTCAATACCGGCCATATATCCTTTCCTAGAAGCCCACCAGAAAGTCAGAATAGACGCATTTATACATCCGGGAGATCCCAGTTTTGAAGGCAATTACCAGGTCATACAGTCCATGATAGCAATAGGCTCGGGCAAAATTTTCGGAAAGGGCCTTTTTAAGGGAACACAAAACCAGTACGATTTTTTGCCTGTGCAGGACTCTGACTTCATATTTGCTGTGCTGGGCGAGGAGTTCGGATTTATAGGCGCATGCATATTGGTTGTGCTTTTTTACTTTTTCCTAAAGCGCATAATATCAATATCAAAGAATTCAAAGGACTTTTACGGCACACTCGTAAGCACGGGCGTGCTCTTTATGTTCATGTATCAGATCGTTCAAAACATAGGAATGACAATGGGGCTCATGCCTGTAACGGGAGTTACGCTGCCTCTTGTAAGCTACGGCGGAAGCTCCATGGTAACCAGCCTTATGGCCCTTGGGCTCGTCTTTAACGTATCCATGCGAAGAAAGAAAATCAATTTCTAATTTGGAGGTTATTTAATATTATGACGGAAAGAGTAAATATCGACAAGCTGCTCAGAAAGGTCGAGAAACCGGCCAGATACATCGGGAATGAAATGAATGCATGCAAAAAGCAAGTGGATGAGAATACGGTGAGATTCGGATTTTCATTTCCGGACACATACGAAGTAGGAATGAGCTTTCTGGGCCTTCAGATACTTTATAATTTGCTCAACAGCATGGAGGACGTCTATTGCGAGAGGGTTTTCGCGCCGGCTGGCGACATGGAGAAGCTGATGAGGGAAAATGGCGTTCCGCTGTTCGCGCTGGAATCCAGGCATCCGGTGAAGGCTTTCGATTTTCTGGGATTCACGCTGCAGTATGAGCTTTCATACACAAATATTCTCAATATGCTTGACCTTGCAGGAATTCCGCTGCTGGCACATGAGAGAACAAGTGAAGATCCGTTCATAATAGTGGGAGGCCCGTGCGCGTACAATGTCGAGCCCATAGCCGACTTCACGGACATAGTCGTGCTGGGTGAGGCAGAGGAAGCCATAGCTGAAATCATGCAAAGCTATAAGGCGTGGAAAAAAACGGGCGGTGACAGAGAAGAATTTCTGCTCGAGATTGCCAGAAGCGTCAAAGGCGTGTATATCCCAAGCTTCTACGAGGTTTCCTACAATGACGACTCGACCATCTCGGGCATTTCATGCACAAAGGACGGAGTTCCGGCCATACTGCAAAAGAGAATAATAAGAAATATGGACACTTCTTATTATCCGGACAAGATAATAGTGCCGTATATAGATATTGTACATGACCGTATTATGCTCGAGGTTTTCAGGGGCTGCACAAGAGGCTGCAGATTCTGCCAGGCGGGAATGGTGTACAGGCCGATAAGGGAAAGAAGCATGGACAGCCTAAAGGGCAATCTCAAAAAACTCGTAGACAGCACGGGTTATGAGGAAATATCGCTCTCGTCGCTCAGCACAAGCGACTATTCACATATAGAAGAACTGACGGAATACATCCTGAGGGAGTACGCTGAAAAGGAAAAAATATCTCTCTCGCTGCCTTCTCTGAGGCTCGACAATTTCTCGTCGGAGCTTGCGCAGAAGATACAGGAGGTCAGAAAAAGCGGCTTGACATTCGCTCCCGAGGCGGGAACTCAAAGGCTAAGAGACGTAATAAACAAGGGAATCACCGAAGAAAACCTTGAGACAACGATGAAGAAGGCGTTCGCGCTAGGCTGGAAAAACGTCAAACTTTACTTCATGATAGGCCTGCCTACAGAGACAGAGGAGGATCTGCACGGCATAAAGGTGCTGGCCTACAATGTCATTGACTATTTCAGAGAGGTGAGCGGAGGAAGGCTCAGCAAGAACTTTAATGTCACCATAAGTACTTCATCTTTCGTGCCAAAGCCTTTCACTCCGTTTCAGTGGGAGCCCCAGGACAGCATGGAGCTTCTCAATGAAAAGCAAAGATACCTTTCAGACAGGCTAAGGAACAAGAACATAACATACAGATACCACGACACCAAGACCAGCTTTCTTGAGGCAGTTTTCGCCAGAGGCGACAGAAGGCTTGGCAAGGTAATACTCGATGCATACAGAAAAGGCTGCAAGTTTGATGGCTGGGCGGAAAGCTTCAGGTTCGACCTTTGGGAAGAAACCTTCAGAGAAAACGGAATAAGCATGGAGTTTTATGCCAACAGAAGAAGAAGCTACGACGAGATTTTGCCTTGGGATCACATAGACACAGGTGTCAGTAAGCAGTTTCTCATAGACGAGAATGAAAAAGCCAAAAGAGGCGAGCTGACTCCAGACTGCAGAAAGGGCTGCGCTGGATGCGGAGTCAATTTGGATATTGCGGGAGGATTGTGCTAATGCCGCTTATAAGGAGCAAATTTAAAAAAGAAAAAGACATGGTATATATATCGCATCTGGATTTGCTGAGGCTGCTGGAGCGTGCCCTAAGAAGAGCGGGGATAAAGCCTGTATTCACGCAGGGCTTCAACCAGCATCCGAAAATTTCATTTGCACAGGCTCTTTCGCTTGGAACGGCAAGCCAGGGCGAGTATGTCGACATAGAAATCGAAGAGGGAATGGATGCGGAGGAATTCAAATCCAGGCTGAACGAAGTTTTGCCAGAAGGCATAGAGTTTGTAATATCAAAGATCATGGAGGGCAAGGTCAATGCGCTCATGGGAGAGGTTACCCACGCACGTTATATAATGTGTATGGAATTGCTTGAGCATATGGACGAAGCTGGAGTAAAAAGCGAGCTTGACGGCTATATGAAGCTTGAAAACATATTTATTGAGAAGAGAACTAAAAAGGGTGACATAAAGCAGCTCGACGTCAAGGAAATGATAAGGGACATTGGCATACTGATGGTTGAAGAGGGCAAGGTATATCTTAGCGCTGTGCTCACATGCGGCTCGGTTTCAAACCTCAAGCCGGAGCTCTTGCTCCAGACTATAAGGGACAACACGGGTCTTAAGTTCGATGTTGAGGATTCAACAATACAAAGGATAGACATATACACTCTGCGCGATGGCAAGCTTGTCGCGCCACTGTAAATGGCGGTGCTTGGATTGAATAAGCTAATAATAGACAAGGGAATGTTTCAAACCACAAGAGTCAGGCTAAGCGACGACCAGCTTTTTGAAATTGCAATCAGCAGCAGGGATGAGATCAGCCTTGTCGGAAACGTCTATCGCGGAAGAGTTAGCAGGGTTGTTAATGGAATAAATGCAGCTTTTGTCGACATTGGAGAAGCTCAGAATGCATATCTGCAGCTGGGCGGGAAAATCAAGGTCAGGCAGGGCGAGGACGTAATAGTTCAGGTTATAAAGGATGCAGACGGAGGCAAGGGCGCAAAGCTGACACAGGAAGTGTCGCTTCCGGGAAAGTACGCGGTCTATCTTCCGCTTGAAAATGTTGTGAAGGTGTCAAGAAGCATAGAAAGCCAGAGCGAACGAGAAAGGCTACAGGCTATGGGCGAGAGTATAACCCTGGGAGAATTCGGCCTTGTAATAAGGACACAGGGCAAGGACGCAGAGCTCGAGGATTTAAAACTGGACATACAGAGGCTGCAGGCAGCCTGGGAGTCCATAAGGCAGGAAGGGCTCCTTGGGATGGGTCCAAAGCTAATATACCAGGGCTATTCGATAGCAGAGCAGGCAGCGGAAGCTGTACTAAGCGGCGAAGTCGACCAGCTCATTGTAAATGATTCGGGGATATACAATGAAGCCCTGTCTCATCTCAAACAAGCAGGCAGAGAAGTAATGTCCAGGGTAGAGCTTTTTGACAAGAGCAGCGACATATTCGACTTCTTTGGAATCAAAAAGAGGATAAAGAGCCTAAGCAACAGGCGGATATGGCTTAGAAGCGGAGGCAACATAGTATTTGAAAAGACTGAGGCGCTGACGGTAATAGACGTGAATACTGCAAAAAGCATAAAAGGCTCAAGCGCAGAGGATACGATCTTCAAAACCAACATGGAAGCTGCGGAAGAAATAGCCATGCAGATAAAGCTGCGGGATATCGGCGGAATAGTATTAGTGGACTTTATAGATATGAAATCCTCCCAAAACAAAGCTGCGCTTCTTGGAAAGATGAGAGCCTGCTTTGCGAGTGAGCATGGAAAGACAAAAATATATGGATTTACCGAGCTGGGAATCATGGAAATTTCGAGAAAAAATGAAAAAAGAGAGATTTCGGTCCATCTGCTCGCGGATTGCCCCTGCTGCAGGGGTAATGGGAAGATTACGTCCAGGATTTTTCTGCTGGACTCTCTTGAAAAGGAAGTTAAGCGCATAAAAACACATGCCGACGTTGAATGCGCAATGTTCGAATTGAATACGCAATACTATGGATCGTTTTCAAGGAATGACTTTGCAGAGGTCAGGGAGATTGCCAAGGCCTACGGCTTGAGATTATTGCTGGCAAGCTCATCGAATGTCCAGCAGGGCGGTCTTGAACTGGCAGGCATGGGGAAGAGGGGATCTCTTGTTGAAAAGGCCAAAGCCTATGCGGCATTCATAGAAATAAATTGACAAAACATTTTTATTCTGGTAACATATATAAGGTAACCGCTCGGAGTGGGTTTTAAAGCCTTAGGGCTACCTGATTCTGGCGAGTCTGGTATAGAGGAGGTGCAGTATGTACGCAATAGTTGAAACTGGTGGAAAGCAATACAGGGTTCAAGAAGGCGATTTTATATTCGTAGAAAAGCTAGATGTAAATGAAGGTGATCTAGTTACTCTGGACAAGGTTCTTGCTTTTTCTGCTGAAGGAAGCATAAAGCTTGGAACTCCTGTTGTTGAAGGTGCAAAGGTTGAGGCGAAGGTTGTTGAAAACGGAAAGGCTAAAAAAGTCATAGTTTTCAAATACAAGGCTAAAAAGCATTACAGAGTTAAAAAAGGACATCGTCAGCCTTACACAAAGCTACAGATAGAAAAGATAGTAGGATAGATGATTGAAATAGGCATCAAGAGACATAAGACCGGACATGTTCTGGAATTCGAGGTTTCGGGACATGCTAATTTTGATGAACATGGGCGTGATATTGTATGCTGTGCAATATCAGTGCTTGCCCAGACAGCGATAATGGGACTAGTTGAATACGTAGGGTTAGACTGCAAATACGAGATTGAAGACGGATATCTCATTTGCAGAATTCCAGATGAAGCCGATTCGCAAAAGCGCATCAAGATTGATGCCATAGTCGAAACAATGATTCTTGGAATGAATAACATAAAACAAGGGTATCCTTCCTACGTAACGATTAAGTGCAAGGAGGTGTAGCACATGCTTTTCAATATGAATCTTCAGTTGTTCGCGAGTAAAAAAGGAGTAGGTTCTTCTAAAAACGGCCGTGACTCTATATCAAAGAGACTTGGCGTTAAGAGAGCTGACGGACAGACAGTTCCTGCCGGAAGCATACTTGTAAGACAAAGAGGAACAAAGATACATCCTGGAAACAACGTTGGCAAAGGATCGGATGATACTCTATTTGCACTTGTAGATGGAGTTGTCAAGTTCGAAAGAAAAGACAAGAAAAGAAAACAAGTTAGTATTTATGCTGCAGAGTAAGCAGCTTAAAGCTTAAAGGAGTGTCTTTAGACACTCCTTATTTAATGCAGTCCGTAAATACAAAGCTTTGTCGTGTAATATTAAAAAAAGGGTGATTATATATGTTTGTAGACAAGGCGAGAATATTTGTCAAAGCGGGCAATGGCGGAAACGGCGCAGTTGCCTTTAGAAGAGAAGTATACGTACCGGCCGGAGGGCCAGCCGGAGGAGACGGAGGAAATGGCGGCAGTGTAATAATAAAGGCCAGCAATTCACTAAGGACTCTAATGGACCTAAAGTACAAGCTCAAGTATGCGGCAGAAGCTGGCGATGACGGAAAAGGCAGCAACATGCACGGCAAGGACGGCGAAACGCTTGTCATAGTCGTACCTCCGGGAACTATAGTAAGGGACGAGAAATCGGGTCTTGTTATAGGAGACTTAAAGCACGATGGCGATTCTGTAATAGTGGCCAGAGGCGGAAGAGGCGGAAAGGGCAACACGCACTTCAAAACGGCGACAAGGCAGGCTCCTAGTTTTGCAAAGGCAGGAACCTTCGGCGAAGAAAGATTCATTGTGCTTGAGCTCAAGCTGCTGGCAGATGTTGGCCTTGTAGGCTTCCCGAACGTTGGCAAGTCGACGTTCCTTTCGATTGTAACAAAGGCAAAACCGAAGATAGCAAACTATCACTTCACTACGCTTACGCCAAATCTGGGCGTTGTCCAGACTAAGTTTGGAGACAGTTTCGTGATGGCGGACATACCTGGCCTTATCGAAGGTGCCCATGAGGGTACAGGGCTTGGGCATGATTTCTTAAGACACGTCGAAAGGACAAAGGTGCTCATTCACATTGTCGATGTGTCAGGCATGGAAGGCAGAGATCCTGTCGAGGACTTTGAACTGATAAACGGTGAGCTTGAAAAGTATAACGCAGTGCTAGCCAAGAGACCTCAGATCGTAGTTGCCAACAAGATGGACATTCCGGGCGCGCAGGAAAACTACGAGATATTCAAGGCTGAAATAGAAAGCAAAGGCTACAGGGTGTTCTCGATGTCTGCAGCCACGAGAAAAGGCGTAGATGAGGTTGTGGCTTATGCAGTGCAGCTCCTCAGGGAAGTTGAGGAAGTCGAAGTCGTATCTAAGGACGAAATAATTTCGAATCTTGAGTCGCTTTACCAAGGTGATGCCGAAATCGAAATAAGAGTTGAGGATGGGGCTTATGTGATTGAAAGCAAGGCGCTTGACAATCTGCTCTACTCTGTAAATTTCGAGGATATGGAGTCCATAAGATATTTCCAGGCTGTGCTTGAGAAGAAAGGTATCTTCAAAAAGCTAAAAGCCATGGGAATCAAAGACGGAGACCTTGTAAAGATATACGAGCTTGAGTTTGAATACTACGAATAAATTTTGGAGGTATACTGTGCTTACTGGAAAGCAAAGGGCATTTTTAAGGTCTATTGCGAATGGGATTAAGCCCATAACGCAGATAGGAAAAGAGGGAGTTACTGACGCGTTTTTAAAGCAGCTGGGAGACGCCCTCGAGGCAAGAGAAATTGTCAAGGTTACAGTGCTTGAAAACAGCGGCCTTGACGTAAAGGACTGTGCAAATGAAGTTGCACAGAGCTTAAGGGCCGAGTTTGTTCAGGCCATAGGCTCGAAGTTCACAATATACAGAAAATCAAAAGACAAACCTGTTATAAGCATTCCTAAAAAGTAATGCTGACCTCAAAAGCAATACCTGTTTAGAACAGGTATTTTTTTTGTATTCTTATGCCTATGGCGTCAGAATTCACTAAATGACTTCAAATTGTATGCGAAATGATGTATAATAATTTAGTGATTTCAAACGGAGGATGGACATGAAAACTGGTGCAGACAGGATAGGCATAATGGGAGGAACTTTTGACCCCATTCACAATGGACACCTTGCCATGGCGGAAGCGGTCAGGGAGGCATTTTCCCTGGACAGGGTGCTTTTCATACCCTCGGGAAAACCGCCGCACAAGAGGCGAAGTGAAATTGCGGACAAGCAGCACAGGTACAATATGACAGTGCTTGCCACAAACAGCAACAATGCTTTTGAGGTTTCGCCCGTGGAGGTCGAGAGGGAGCAGCTCTCGTATACGGTTGATACGCTGAAAATACTTAAAGAGGAATATAAAGATTCTGAAATATTTCTCGTAATGGGTGCTGACGCTCTTTGCGACATCGAATCGTGGAGCCGCGTAGACGAGCTCTTAAAGCTTTGCAGGGTCGTTGGAGCCACTAGACCCGGAATAGATATTGATGAGTTCAAAAGGGAGATAGAAAAAATTCAGCGGCAGTTCAATGTGCAGATACTCCATGTGCATGTGCCTTCGCTTGACATATCATCAACTGATATAAGAGAGAGGGCGAAAAGAGGCTCATCAATTAAATATTTGATTCCGGAAGAAGTGGAAAAATATATATACAAGTATAAACTGTACAGGTGATTGTATGAATATATGCGATATGAGTGAAAAACTTAAGGGAATGCTGAGTCACAAAAGATACAAGCACACCATGGGGGTGCTTAGTGTGGCGCGAAGGCTTGCAGAGCGGTATAATGCCGACTTGGAGAAGGTTGAGCTTTCAGCTCTTTTGCATGACTGCGGCAAGGATATGGACTCGGCAGAAATGCATGAATATGTAAGCCGCAATGACATAAAGCTGGATGATATAGAGGCAAGGCAGCTTGAACTGGCCCACGGAGCTGTCGGAGCCTACCTGGCAATGACAGAGTTCGGAGTGGCTGACAGTGAGGTGCTTTCGGCAATTCGCTTTCATACAACAGGAAAAATTGACATGACAAATGTGGAAAAGATAGTATATCTGGCAGATTTTATAGAGGAAGGCAGAAAATATCCCGGAGTCCAGACTCTTCGAGAGCTTTCATTTGAGGATTTGGACAGCGCTATTCTTCTTTCGTTTGACAATACAATAAGGCATGTGATTTCACAAAAAAAAATACTCCATACAAGAACTGTTGAGGCCAGGAATTTTATATTGGAGCAGATGGAGAATATGCGGGGTGCTAAATAATGAGATACTTTGTTAAGGTCTTTGCCATATCGTTCATTATATTCACAATGACTATGAGTGCAGGACTGATTTTTGTAACATCAAAAATAGATAGCGCTCCAGCTCAGGACGACTTTGCAGGAAATCCGGTGGAACTTGACGAAAAGGACCAAAGCCGAATCAATATACTCCTCCTGGGCGTTGACAGTCTCGAGGGTGAAGGTAACGAAGCTACAAGAACCGATACGATGATACTTTTTTCTTTTGACCCCAAGACTGACACGGCGGCAATGATATCCATACCGAGGGATACCAGGGTCAAGCTAAGGGGCAGGAGTGGTTATGTAAAGATTAATTCAGCCCACGTGTACGGAGGGGTAGACCTTTCGGTAAAAACAGTCAAGGAGCTTCTTGGAGTGCCCGTGCACCACTACATAAAGGTGGATTACCAGGCTCTTTTCAAGACGGTGGATGACATAGGCGGAGTAGAGGTGGATGTGCCGATAAGGATGAAATATGACGATCCTTATGCAACACCGCAGCTGCACATAGATCTGCAAAAGGGCGTTCAGGTGCTCGATGGGAAAAAAGCCATGCAGTTTTTGAGATTCAGAAAAGGCAACAGAGGCTATCCAAGCTATCCCGATCAGGACCTTGGCAGAATTCAATCTCAGCAGGCTTTCATGCAATCCCTGCTAAAGAAGGTGCTTAGCCCTTCGTCGATACTCAAGGTGCCTGACTACATCGAGACGCTTCACATGTATGTGGAATCTGATATGAAGGTCAACGACATGGTGAAAATAGCCTACAAGGGCAAAAAAGTGAACGCAGACGATATAACCAAGGTGACGCTGCCGGGCGAGCCTGCAACAATAGGGGGCGTGGCTTATTATCAGGCGGATATGGACGAGCTGGACGAAATCAAGGCTCAGATATTCCCTGTAGAGTAAAGGGGTGATTATAATGAATGATGAAATCAGGTCGCTTGTAAAGACTATTTACGAGTCCATAGATGACAAGCTGGGTGAAGACATAAAAATACTCAACCTGAGCGGACTTTCGCCAATTGCCGACTACTTTGTTATAGCAACTGCAGGCTCGGACAGACAGGCGAAGGCTATAGTCAAGGAGATTGAAGACAACCTTGCAAAACGAGGAGTTTTTGCAAGGGGAAGGGAAGGCCTTGCAAGCGCGGCATGGATACTCCTTGATTTTGGTGATATTATAGTTCATATATTTAAAGGTGAGGAAAGAAAATTCTATGACCTTGAACGAATATGGAAGGATGCCAAGGACGAAAAAATCGAAAATCTTTAAATTTAATCTTAGCACTTGATATTAGGCAACAGTTTTTATATAATAATTTCTAATGAACAGTTCAATATAATGAGGAAGTCTGGAGCAGTAGAGGATTTTCATTGTTTCTCAGAGAGCTGGTGTACGGTGAAAACCAGCATATGAAGCCCTTGAACTTGCCAGGCAAATTTCCTCGGGTTGGCTGCCTTTAAATAGCCTTTGAGAGGGACTGATTTTTTATTGGTCCAATTAGGGTGGTACCGCGAAAAGATCTAGTCCTTTCGTCCCTAACCGGGATGAGAGGACTTTTTATTTTTTGAGAAAAAACAGGAGGTGCAGTATGTCAACATACAATTTTAGCAGCATAGAAAAGAAATGGCAGAAAATATGGGATGAAACTGAAGCCTTTAAAACAGTTGAAAATGAAAAGCCTAAGTACTACGTGCTTGAAATGTTTCCTTACCCTTCGGGCAAGATTCACATGGGTCACGTAAGGAACTATTCTATAGGCGATGTAGTTGCAAGATTCCTTAAAATGAACGGATATAATGTGCTCCACCCTATGGGCTGGGATGCTTTCGGACTGCCTGCTGAAAATGCGGCAATAAAGCATGGATTTCACCCTTACAAGTGGACTATGGAGAACATGGATGAAATGAGAACACAGCTGAAGCTGCTAGGCCTTAGCTATGACTGGGACAGAGAGATAGGCACATGCCATCCCGACTACTACAAGTGGACGCAGCATATTTTCCTCAAGTTCTTCGAAAAAGGTCTTGCGTACAAGAAGAAATATCCTGTGAACTGGTGCCCTTCGTGCGAGACGGTGCTTGCCAACGAGCAGGTTGTAGGCGGAGAATGTGAAAGATGCTCATCTGTTGTTGTCAAAAGAGACTTGGAGCAGTGGTATCTTAAGATTACCGACTACGCTGAGGAGCTGCTTGCAGATCTTGACAAGCTTGACGGCTGGCCTGACAAGGTAAAGACTATGCAGAAAAACTGGATAGGCAAGAGCATAGGCGCCGAGGCTGACTTCCCGATAGAAGGCTTCGACAAGAGCATGAAGATATTCACAACCAGGCCGGACACCATATACGGCGTTACCTGCATGGTGCTTGCTCCTGAGCATGAATATGTGGACCAGCTTGTTGCGGGTACAAAGTACGAGGAGCCGGTGAAAGAGTTCAAGCTTAAAATGCAGCTCATGAGCGAGATAGAGAGAACCTCAAACGAAGCCGAAAAAGAGGGCGTTTTCATAGGCAGATATGCCATAAACCCTGTAAACGGAGCCAAGGTGCCTATATACATAGCCAACTACGTGCTTGCCGATTACGGAACAGGCGCCATAATGGTTGTGCCTGCGCACGACGAGCGGGACAGGGAATTCGCAACTAAATACGGAATAGATATAATAGATGTAATAGACGAAGACGGCAAAACCATAAACTCGGCAGAGTTCAGCGGACTAGACTACAAGGAGGCTGGAGAGAGGATTACAGCCAGGCTGGAAGAAATGGGCATAGGCAATAAGACTGTAAACTTCAGACTCAGAGACTGGCTGATATCAAGGCAAAGATACTGGGGCTGCCCTATACCTGTTGTATACTGCGACAAATGCGGCATAGTGCCAGTGACGGAAGCGAGCCTGCCTGTGATGCTGCCAACAGACGTAGTATTCAGCGGCAAGGGCGAATCTCCGCTTACAACCTCAGAGGAGTTCATGTATACTGAATGTCCTTGCTGCGGCGGAAAGGCGAAGAGGGAAACCGACACAATGGATACCTTCATAGATTCATCGTGGTATTTCCTGAGATTTATAGATCCTAAGAATGAGAACCTGCCTTTTGACAAGCAGCTGGTTCAAAACTGGATGCCGGTAGACCAGTATATAGGAGGAGTAGAGCACGCAATACTTCACCTTCTGTACTCGAGATTTTTTGTAAAGGCGCTCAGGGACTGCGGAATGCTCGGTTTTGACGAACCGTTCAAAAACCTGCTTACTCAGGGCATGGTACTTAAGGATGGCTCAAAGATGTCTAAATCCAAGGGCAATGTTGTAAGCCCTATAGAGATAATCGAAAAATACGGCGCAGACACTGCAAGGCTCTTCATATTGTTCGCGGCTCCGCCTGAGAGGGATCTTGAGTGGTCAGACCAGGCTGTTGAAGGCTGCTACAGATTTATAAACAGGGTATGGAGGCTTGCCAGCGATATATTTGAAATGGACGGCGCAGCCGCTTCATCTGAATTTACAAAGGAAGACAAGCAGATGAGCTACGCGCTTAACGCAGCCATAAAGAAAGTCACAGACGACGTTTCGGGAAGATTCAAC
Source organism: Peptoclostridium acidaminophilum DSM 3953 (assembly GCF_000597865.1). Classification (GTDB taxonomy): domain Bacteria; phylum Bacillota; class Clostridia; order Peptostreptococcales; family Peptostreptococcaceae; genus Peptoclostridium_A; species Peptoclostridium_A acidaminophilum. Next base: position 1,168,571 of record NZ_CP007452.1, read on the forward strand.
TTCAACACTGCAATATCTGCGCTTATGGAGCTAATCAACGAGATGTACAAGTACAAGGACCTTCCAGGCAGAAAGCCGGAGCTTCTCAAATCATCACTTGATAGCCTTGTTCTTATGATAGCGCCATTCATACCTCACGCGGCAGAAGAGCTGTGGGAGATGAGCGGCAAGCAGGGAAGCGTTCATGAGCAGGCATGGCCTTCATATGATGAAAATGCGCTCATAAAGGATGAGGTTGAGGTGGTAATACAAATAAACGGCAAGGTTAGAGGCAAGATGAGCATACCGTCGGGAGTCTCAAAGGAAGAGATGGAAAAGCTTGCATTGGATGACGGCAGAATTAAGGAGCTTGTGGATGGAAAGAGCATAGCAAAGCTCATAGTTGTGCCAGGAAAGCTTGTTAACATAGTCGTGAAATAGAAATCAAGCTAAGACGGGGAGACATCCCCGTCTTTTTTAAAACGGGGGCGATTGAATGATTGGAACACTAGTCAATGTGGCTGCGATAGTTGCGGGCAGTTTTGCCGGGATAATGATAAGGGGAATGAACACAGAAAAGTTCAGCGACACTGTAATAAAGGGGATAGCGCTGTGCGTAGTCCTCATCGGAATTAGCGGAGCTCTCGAGGAAGCCAACCTGCTGCTTGTTATATTCTCCATAGTCATAGGCGGTGTAATTGGCGAAGTAATAGATATAGACCATAAGCTGATAAGGTTTGGGGAACGCCTCGAGGAACTCTTCAAGGGAAGAGGCGGCAAGGTTGCGGAAGGCTTTGTAAGCTGCACGCTAATATACTGCGTTGGAGCGATGGCGATAGTGGGGGCGCTAGAAAGCGGGCTCAAGGGCGACCACAGCACGCTGTTTGCAAAATCAGTTCTGGATGGTGTGTCTGCCATAATATTCGCATCCACAATGGGCATAGGAGTGATGATATCGGCCATTTCAGTGCTAATATACCAGGGCGCGATAACTCTCGGGGCCGGATTTCTCAAGGGCATACTAACGCAGCAGGTAATATCCGATATGAGCGTTGTGGGAAGCTTGCTCATATTGGGGATAGGCCTTAACATACTCGGTGTCAGCAAGATAAAGATTGCAAATCTTCTGCCGGCTATACTCGTGCCTGTTGCATACCATCTTATCATGGGAATGATATGATATATCGATTATTTTCTGATAATTTAAAATTAATGTTGTAAAAAGGCAGTATGTATAGTAGAATATTAGACGTTAAGTAATTTACATAATTGAATATTCGTTATTGGATTTGACCTTGTTTAGAGGAGCTTTAATTAAGAGTATTTCCGCGGAGCCGGCAAGCTGTGAAGAGGAATGAAAGGAATTGAAGCCGAAGGAGGATTAGTGCCATCTAATCATCCTGGCTGTGCGTAGAACATGCGTATGGTTGTCATCCGAATCAGGATGGAGAGCTAAAAGGGTTTGTCGAGTGCTTATATGAATGCAGCTTGGGCAAAACCTTTGTTGCATTTTTTTAATTTTTGGAGGTGTTGAGATGAATATTGTTGTTCAAAAGTACGGGGGAAGTTCGGTTGCTACGCCAGAAAAAATAAAATGCATAGCATCGACTGTTATCAAGCGCAAGGAAGCCGGAGATTCTATGGTTGTTGTAGTCTCCGCAATGGGTAAAAGTACAGACCAGCTTATAGCACTTGCAAAGAGCATAAGCGAAAAGCCAAGCAAGAGGGAGCTTGACGCGCTTATATCCACAGGAGAGATGGTTTCGAGCTCGCTGCTTTCAATGGCGATACAGGAAATGGGCCATGACGCGGTATCTCTGAATGCATACCAGATAGCCATAAAGACAGACGGGACATACGGCAAATCAATAATACAGAGCATAGATGACAGCGTCATAAAAAAACATCTTGAGGAAGGAAGGATTGTTGTAGTCGCGGGATTCCAGGGGATATCCGAATCATACGACCTGACAACTCTTGGCAGGGGCGGATCGGATACGACAGCAGTGGCAATCGCTGCAAGAGTGGGAGGCGTATGCGAGATATACACCGATGTGGAAGGCATATACTCACTAGACCCAAGGCTTTACAGTGAAGCCAAGAAGCTCGAAGAGATAAGCTATGAGGAGATGGTGGAGCTTTCAGTTCTGGGAGCCAAGGTAATGCATTCAAGGTCGGTTGAGCTGGCACAAAAGTACAACATACCAATATACGTGGGCATGAGCTGCAGCGATACTAAGGGAACATACATTAGGGAGGTTAAAAACATGGAAAACAAGCCTATAACAGGAATAGCAGTATCTGACGCCGATGTGGCGGTTACTCTGGAAAATATAGATTTTGACATAAATCTGCTGGCTGACATATTCGAATCTATAGCCAACAAGAAAATAAACATAGACATAATAAGCCAGACAGCCCCGCTTCATGGAAAAGTGAACCTGTCGTTTACAATACCTGCCGAGGAGTTGGACGAGTGCATAAATACAGTGTCGAAGTTTGCTTCAAAGGAAGATATAATAGTTGATGAGGACATCACCAAGTTCTCGGTTGTCGGGATAGGCATGAAGACAACTTCGGGGGTGGCTTCGAAGATATTCAAGATATTCAAGGAAAACAGCGTTCAGGTTAAGATGATTACAACATCTGAAATAAAGATAACATGCGCTATAAAGAGGGAAGACAAGAGCAAGGCAGTGGAAATAATAGCCAGGGAATTCAATCTTTAAGCCGGGAGAGGTGCTAATGATAACTTTTGGAAATTATAGCGTAGAAGGCAACAGTCTCTGCCTGCAGGGCAGAAAGCTTTCTGACATGGCGAGGGAATACGGCACGCCTTTATATGTATACGACGAGGACTATATAAGGGACAATGCAAGAAGATTCAAAAACAGCTTCGAAAGGGGCAAGAACATTGTAACTTATGCCGGCAAGGCCTTTTTGACTCTTGAAATATGCAGGATCATGAATCAGGAAGGGCTTTCTCTGGACGTGGTGTCGTCTGGAGAACTTTACACAGCTTTTAAGGCAGGTTTCCCCATGGAGAGGGTTCTTTTCCACGGGAACAACAAGACCAGGGAAGAGATTGAACTGGGCGTTGAGCTTGGAATAGGCAGATTTGTGGCCGACAATTTCAGGGAGCTCAGCCTGATAGACGAAATTTCAAGGAGCAAGGGCAGGGTTTCAAGCGTTATACTGCGCATAACTCCGGGAATAGATGCACATACTCATGATTATATAAAAACAGGCATGATTGATTCTAAATTCGGATTCTCGATAGTTGAAAAGCAATACATCGAGGCGGCAAAAATGGCGATGCAGCTCGAAAACATCGACCTCAAGGGGATACACTGCCACATCGGCTCGCAGATATTCGACCTGGATCCTTTCTATGATGCCGGAGGGGTCATGCTTGGACTCTACAAGGAGATAATGGATGAAACCGGGGCTAAGCTTGAGGAACTAGACCTGGGAGGCGGCTTTGGCTGCTACTATATTGACGGCGACAATCCCCTTGAAATAGAGGAGTACGTTGAAACAATACTTAAATCGGCCGCTGAAAACGCCGCCAGACTCGGAATAAAGGAGCCAAGGCTTATTATAGAGCCGGGCAGGTCTATGGTCAACAATTCCTGTGTGACGCTATATACTGTAGGAGCGATAAAAGAAATTCCGGGAGTGAAAAAGTATGTTGCAGTAGACGGCGGAATGGCTGACAACATAAGACCGGCGCTTTACCAGGCGCAGTATGACGCTGTGCTTGCAGACAGGGTAGACGATGAAAAAGTTGAAACTGTTGCGATAGCTGGTAAAAGCTGCGAGAGCGGAGACATACTGATAAATGAAATTAAAATGCCTCTTATAGAAGAGGATGAGATACTCGCTGTGCTTTATACAGGAGCCTACGGCTATTCAATGGCCAGCAACTATAACCTTATAAGAAAGCCTGCTGTGGTTTTCGTTTCCAAAGAAGGCGTCAAGGTTGCAGTCAGAAGACAGACATACGACGATATGCTAAGAGAACAAGTATAATTGTTCTCTGTAGACCGCCAAAAGGCGGTCTTTGTTTTTAATTTAACTATGATAGGCATCGCATTTATATTATAATATAATATAAATATGGCTCTGATTTGTAGAATATTGACAATAATATAAAAGATGGGGAGGAATTGAAATGAGTAAAGAATTCATAAGCACAGTGAAGGCACCTGCAGCAGTAGGCCCATATTCTCAGGCTGTTAAGGCGGGAAACATGGTGTTCGTATCGGGGCAAATCCCGTTTGTTCCGGAAACTATGGAGCTTGTTTCGGAAGATGTACAGGAGCAGACGGCAAGATCTCTTGAAAACGTTGTAGCTATACTTGAAGCTGCCGGAGCTTCAATAAAGGATGTTGTGAAGGTTTCTGTTTTCATAAAGGACATGAATGATTTCGGTAAAATAAATGAAGTGTATGAGAAGTATTTTGGCGACCATAAGCCTGCAAGAGCGTGCGTTGAAGTTGCAAGGCTCCCTAAGGATGTAAAGGTTGAAATAGAAGCAATAGCTGTTGTTGACTAGTAAATTTGCTTACATATGACTGCCGAGTATATCGGCAGTCATAATATTATCGGCATGAAAGAGGGAAGATATGAAAAATTATAGTGTATTCGATGTAATAGGACCAAGAATGATAGGTCCTTCAAGCTCGCATACTGCGGGAGCCGCAAGGATAGCTCTGGCAGCTCGAAAAGTAGCGCATGAAAAAATTAAAAGCGTAAAATTTTATCTTCACGGTTCATTTGCACAGACATACAAGGGACACGGCACTGACAAGGCTCTTGTGGGTGGTTTCATGGGATTTGCCACTGATGATGAGCGCATAAGAAATTCTTTTGAAATTGCCAGGGAAAACGGACTTGAATTTGAATTCATTCCCACAAACCTGGGCGAGGAGTTCCACCCCAATACAGTTAAGGTCGTAATGACTAAATACGATGGCTCTACTCTCGAAGTAATAGGAGAGTCGATTGGCGGGGGCAACATAAAGATAGTAGGCATAAACGGACTGGAGCTTGAATTTACAGGATCGTTCTCAACTTTGATAGTAAAGCAATGGGACAAGCCGGGAGCGGCAGCGCATATAACAAGCTGTGTTGCAAAAAACGACATTAACATAGCCTTCATGAGGATTTACAGAGAAGAAAAAGGCGAAAACGCATTCACAATAATAGAAGCGGACAATGACATACCTGATGCGGTTGTAGCGGACATCAAATCGGATAAGGCTATTATTCAGGATGCATTCATAATAAGGCTTTAAAAGGACTGAAAATTCGCACAATATCCAGTTAAGGAAAGGTGAATAAATTGAATTTTAAATCTGGAAGAGAATTACTTGAGAAGTGTACAGAAAATGGCATAGGCATAGCCGAGGCATGCATAGTTAGGGAAATGGAGCTATACGGAAGAAGCAGGGAAGAAATAATAGCTGACATGGATAAAAGCTACAGGATCATGAGAAAGGCAGTAGAAAGAGGAGTTACGGAAGATCTTGTTTCTATGGGAGGCCTTATAGGCGGCGAGGCTAAAAAGCTAAAAACAAGAAGAGAAAGCACTGCGCCAGTCTGTGGCTCAATTGTATCAAAAGCAATGGGAGCGGCGATGGGAGTGATGGAAGTAAACGCTTCAATGGGTCTTATAGTGGCGGCACCAACAGCGGGCTCGTGCGGAATACTTCCGGGGGCTCTTATAACGGCAGCCGACGAGTTTGGCAAGAGCGACGAAGAAATAGTAAATGCGCTCTTCACAGCAGCTGCCATAGGAATAATAATAACTAGAAATGCAACTGTTTCTGGCGCTGAAGGCGGATGCCAGGCTGAAACAGGAGCTGCTGCGGGAATGGCTGCAGCCGGAATAGTCGAGCTTATGGGAGGCACTCCGGAGCAGGCGCTTGACGCAGCTGCAATATGCCTCAAGAACATAATGGGTTTGATATGTGATCCTATAGCTGGACTTGTAGAGGCTCCATGCCAGAAGAGGAATGCAATAGGCGTTGCAAATGCGCTTATAAGCTCGGAGCTTGTGCTTGCGGGAATAGGCAGCATAGTGCCCTTTGATGAAGTGGTGCAGTCCATGTATGAGGTGGGCAAAAGATTGCCTATGGAATTCAGGGAAACAGCGCTTGGCGGCGTTGCAAGCTCTCCTACGGGATGCACGCTTTGCAGCAGGATATTTAAATAAAATTATGAATAAAAAAACTGTGGTTTCAGATCTTGATTCCACAGTTTTTTTATTCTCTTATTTCGTAATCGCCTAAACTGTCATAGCTGGTTTGCTGCCGAGCAATGAATAGTGTCCGTATTTTGAGGCGTCATACTCGTTTTCAGATGTGGCGGAGATTATGATTTCGATTTCATACTTTTGCGAAATTCTCTCAAGTTCTTCTAAACAAGGCTCGATATTGCTGCAGTTTACAGATACGATTTTGTTCAGGTCATCGATATATATCTTTTCGATGTCGTAATCTTTGCTTATTATGCCGCACAAAAATCCGGAAAAATTGCTAAGGCTGTCGATTTCGTATTCGTTTGCAGGAATGAGGCGTATGCTTCTATGTAGGTCGTGAATATGCCTGTTGTCCTTGTCGATGAAAACCAGCTCCCCCTTAAGGTTTCCGATTTCATCGTTGGCCATGTCTATCATTTTCTTAGTCTTGCCAGAACCAGCCTTGTCCAGAAGCAATCTTATCATTGGAATCTCCTCCTTAATAATAAAGTTCATTGTTAATTGGATTCCCCAAAAGGACAGACTTAAACATAAATAATTAAATTATAGACGATGGCATGCGGTTATATATTATCAACATCGTACGATGTCCTTCTTCTTCTCGATCTTGATTTTTTTCTTCTTACTTTCAAATTGACAAACCTTACTATAAGGCAAAGGCAAAGCAGCGCGGAAAAGAAAACAGATATGAACTTGGCTGCCTTTAGGCCGACGATTTTGAGCATCAGATAGTCAAATTTTAAAGTCACATCATTCAGGGCGACCAGCTTGATTCTCGAGAGCAGCGAATCATCCTTGAATATTTCTACATATCCTACTTCATCTCCCTTTTTTCACAGGAAAATCAAGCTTGTCATGGAGCACGACATTGGTGCGTACATTGCTTTTATCAAGCGTTTCGCTATTTTTGAGCACGATGCTGAAATTTCTCGCGGGGCCGTATTTAAGGCTGCCTTCATTCGATAGGAATATGCGCTTTTCGCCTCTGGCTTCATCGCTTCCTATTACATTTACAGCATGAAAGTTATCGAGACCGTAATCGATAAGCGTTCTTGAATCGATATAAACATTCCTTCCCTCCGCCTTCAAAACTACTGATATGACATTGAGACCGTCTTTGGATGCGGAAGTGACAAGGCAGTTGCGGGCCACGTTTGTATAGCCTGTCTTTATGCCGTTTATGACGTCGTACTTGAGTTTGACGCTGCTTCCCTTGTAGTCAATGGAGCTGTTGCTCCACAGGAATTTGTTGGTATTTCTGTATACTCTCCAGTCCGCAGTCAGCTCAGTCGGCGGCAGGCTTACCTTTTCAAGCTTTACGGTATTCCTGAAATCCTCATGCTTCATGGCTTCCTGCGCTATCAGAGCCAGGTCATGAGCGCTAGTGTAGTGGTCAACGTCAGGCAGACCATTTGGGTTGTTAAAGTGGGTATCCTTGCAGCCCAGCTCCTGAGCTCTTTTGTTCATGAGGTCCTTGAACTTGTCGACGGAGCCGCCAATGTGGTTTGCCAGCGCAACTGCGGCATCGTTTGCAGAACGCACCAGCATGAATTCGAGAAGCTGCCTCACGGTGAAGGTCTCGCCCTGTTTGATATACATGCTGCTGCCGTCTATATAGCTCATGTCGTAGTCTATGGTTACAGCATCATCGAGGTTACAGTTTTCTACTGTCAAAAGCGCTGTCATTATCTTGGTGGTAGAGGCCGGATACATCTTCTGGTGGGCGTTTTTTTCGTAGAGAATTTCAGTTCCGTCGGCATTTATAAGGACTGCCGCTTCGCCGGTTAGGTTCAGGTTGTCCTGCTCCTGCGAAAAAGCAGTAAGATTAGTTGAAATTAAAATTAGAAATGAAAGAACTATGCAAAGATATTTTCTCATGTAGAACTCTCCTATGAGTTAAATTTAGCATTAAGCCATAAAACTTAATATGCGACACCGCTAGACACTGCTAAATTAACAGCTCAAGTGCTGCTTTGGTGGGCATGCTTTAATTGAATGCGTACAAATATTTGAAAAAACTAATAATAGTATAGCATAACATGGCGTAATGGGTAATAGGAAATAGGGGGGGATTATTGTGAAGATAGAAAAGAAACACCTGTATGTTGTGATTTTGCTTGCAGCTGCTTTTTTGATAGTCTATGGGGCGCGGGGCAAGGCTTCTGAATACATAGTAAGCCCGGAAAAGGAGGAGCTCCAAAGCAGTGCGCAGGAAGCCACAATTAAAATCGAGCCTGAGGAAGATATCTCTGCTAATCTCAAGGTTTTTATAAGCGGCGAGGTTGCAAGCTACGGCGTGGTTGAAGTGCCAAATGGTTCCCGTCTTATTGACGCTGTGGAAAAACTGGGAGGCTTAACGGCGGATGCCGACATAAACAGAACCAATCTGGCGCAAAAACTTGAAGACGGAAACCATTATGTCATACTTAAAATCGGCGAGGAGGCGGAGTCCGCCGCATTGGGTCAGAATGCGCAAAGCCCGGCTTCTGGCGCTTCTTCAAGTACAGAGGGCAAGATAAATATAAACACTGCAGACAAGAATGCTCTCATGCAGCTGCCCGGGATAGGGCAGGTGATAGCGGAGCGGATAGTAGCATACAGGGAGCAGGGGCAGGGCTTCAAAAGCATCGAGGATATTATGAACGTTTCCGGGATTGGCCAGAAGAAATACGAGGGCATCAAGGATATGGTAACCGTAAAGTGATTTCGCTTTAATCAAATAGCACTTCAAAATAAAATGTATTTTGCTTTGACAACATTATTTTCTATAGCAATATTATATCAGTGTATTTTTGCAGATAGATAATTGTGATATACTCAAATGTGTTAGTCAATTACGGAGGTGGAAAGATGAAAGGCAGCAAGGAAATAAAGCTCACACAGATGGTTACAGCTTCGGGCTGAGCAGCCAAGATAGGGCCAGAGGATTTGGCCAAGGCGCTTGTCGGTCTTCCCAAGATGTTTGATGAAAGGCTTCTTGTAGGCTTTGACACTTCTGATGATGCAGCTGTATATAGATTGGATGACGACAAGGCGCTCATTCAGACGCTCGACTTTTTCACGCCCATGGTGGATGATCCCTATCTTTTCGGACAGATAGCGGCGTCAAACTCGCTTTCGGACGTGTATGCCATGGGTGGTAAGCCGATAGTTGCTATGAACATAGTTTGCTTTCCTTCGTGCCATGATATGTCAATACTTGGCGAGATACTAAAGGGCGGAGCCGATAAGGTAATCGAGTCAGGCGCCATTCTTGTAGGAGGGCACACGGTCGATGACAAGGAACCCAAATACGGGCTTTCGGTTGCAGGACTGGTGCATCCTGACAAGGTGCTTGCGAATTCAGGAGCAAGGCCCGGAGATGCGCTGATACTTACAAAACCTATAGGAACAGGCATAGTAAGCACAGGCATGAAAGCCGCTATGGTGCAAAAAAGCACTGAGGATGAGGTTGTGAAAATAATGGCCCATCTAAACAAGTATGCAGCCGAGGCTCTGGACGGTTTCAATGTTAATTCGGTTACAGACATAACCGGCTTTGGATTCCTGGGGCACGCAGCTGAGATGGCCAAGGGCTCGGGAGTGACGCTTGAAATATCCTCAAAGGATATTCCTATAATGTCAGAGGCCGAGGAGCTCGCCAAGATGGGAATAATCCCGGCCGGAATGTACAGGAACAAAAAATTCATCCAGAGCGATGTGCTTTGCGAGGGTGTAAGCGAGCACATAATGGACATCCTGTATGATCCTCAGACCTCGGGAGGCCTGCTGGTATCAGTTCCGCAGGAGCATGCCAGGGCTCTGGCTGACAAAATGACAAGCTGTGGAAGCCTTGCGGCAAAAATTGTAGGCAGGGTACTGAGCAAGGAAGAAAAGAGCATAATCGTAATATAAGATGGGGCCTCGAGCCCCATTAGCTTTTTGCAAACGAGAAATTTAGAGCTTTTGGTGTTGGTAAGATTTTTCATGTGTTATATAATCATATATAAAAATACAATATGAATGCGAAGGGGTGCAATAAAACAAATGGATAAAAGGACGCTTTTTTCAAAACTGCCTTCTGTAGACAAGATCTTAGGCAATGACGGCGTAATAGAGCTGGAAAAGGAGTATCCAAGAAGCCTCATAGTCGAGGTCATAAGGGAGCAAATAGAACTTGCCAGAAAGAGGATACTAGAACTTAATGAGAGCGACATGGAAGGTTTTGACATAGATGAAGACATACTTATAAACGATATAGGCCACCAGCTTAAGCTGAAATATGCGCTAAAACTCAAAAGGCTCATAAATGCTACTGGTGTTGTGGTACATACGAATCTAGGCAGATCTCCAATGGCTGAGGAGATTAAGGAGGATCTTTGGCTTATCGCCTCGAGATACTCAAACCTCGAATATGACATAGAAAGTGGCAAGAGAGGCTCGAGGTATTCTCACCTTGAGGAGATAGTAAGAAAAATCACAGGAGCAGAAGACGTGCTGGTTGTAAACAACAATGCGGCCGCCGTAATGCTAGTGCTTGGAACAATGGCGCAAGGCAAGGAGGTAATAACGTCAAGGGGAGAACTCGTTGAAATCGGCGGCTCCTTTAGGATACCAAGCGTGATGGAGCAGAGCGGGGCCAAGCTTGTGGAGGTTGGAACAACCAACAAGACGTACGCCTCTGATTACGAGGCTGCAATAACTGAAAACACGGGCGCGCTGCTTAAGGTGCATACTAGCAACTTCAGGGTTGTGGGCTTTACAAACACTCCTGAGCTGGAGGAGCTAAGGGAGATAGGCGACAAATACGATATACCAGTCATAGAGGATCTTGGAAGCGGTGTGTTCATAGATCTTTCAAAATATGGCCTTTCATACGAGCCTACTGTTATGGATTCCCTCAGAAAGGGAGCGGACATTGTAACGTTCAGCGGTGACAAGATACTCGGCGGGCCTCAGGCAGGCATAATAGTCGGAAAGAAAAAATATATAGACAAGATGAAGAAAAACCAGCTGACAAGAGCGCTCAGGGTGGACAAGTTCATAATATGTGCGCTTGAAGCAACAATGAGATACTACATCGAAGAGGAGATTGCGATAAAGAAAATACCAACGCTTAGGATGCTCACATATAAATTAGACGAGATTAAAGAAAAGGCGCAAAGGCTAAATGAGATGATAGGAAGGCTAGGCATTCCGGCTGAAGTCAAAATAGAAGTTGGACATTCCCAGGTAGGCGGCGGCTCGCTTCCGCTCGAGAGGATAGAGAGCAGAGTGATATCCATAGTTCCTGAAAACATGAGCGTATCAAGGCTCGAAGAGAGCCTCAGGCTTTGTGATGACCATATTATAGGCAGGGTATACGACGAGAAATACGTAATTGACGTTAGGACTCTCTTTGACGAAGAATACGAAATAATATGCAACCAGCTGAAAAGCATCCTGGGATAGGGAGGATTTGATGAAGAATATAATAATAGGAACGGCAGGGCATATAGACCACGGCAAGACGACTCTTATAAAAGCCCTCACAGGAAAAGAGACGGACAGACTGAAGGAAGAAAAGAAAAGGGGAATATCAATAGACCTTGGCTTCACCAATTTTGACCTTCCAAGCGGTAAAAGGGCGGGCATAGTAGACGTTCCCGGGCATGAAAAGTTCATCAAAAACATGCTCGCAGGTGTCCACGGCATGGACCTGGTTCTGCTTGTGGTGTCTGCAGATGAAGGCGTAATGCCGCAGACTATAGAGCATCTTGAGATACTAAACCTCCTGGATATAAAAAAGGGGCTGATAGTAATCACAAAGGCAGACACGGTCGATACGGATTTCAAGGAGCTTGTAAAGGAAGACGTCATGGAAAAGCTGGAAGGGACATTCCTTGAAAATGCCGACATAGTCGAGGTGGACTCAATAAGCGGCACAGGCATAAAGGAGCTTACCGAGGAAATAGACAGGCTCACAGACGAGGTTGAGGATAAAAATATAGATGCAAATCCAAGACTGAGCATAGACAGGGTATTTAGCATAAAGGGCTTTGGAACTGTAGTCACAGGCACGCTCATCGAGGGCAAGATGAACCTTGACGATGACATGATGATATACCCTGGCGAGATAAAGACTAAGATAAGGAGTCTCCAGGTACACGGAGAATCACAAAAAATTGCATACGCAGGACAAAGGGTTGCTATAAATCTGGCAAACGTAAGAGTGGAGGAAATAGAAAGAGGCGATGTACTGGCAAAGCCGAATTCAATGCAAAGCTCCATGATGATAGATGTAAAGCTAAAGCTTATAAAAAACCTGGACAGAGGCCTGAGATACTGGGACAGGATAAGACTTTATCATGGGGCAAAGGAAATACTCGGCAGGGTGGCGTTTCTTGACCGAGAAGAGCTTGCGCCGGGCGAAGAATGTTTCTGCCAGATAAGACTCGAGGATACGATAGTTGCAAAAAAAGACGACAGATTTGTTATAAGGTACTACTCCCCTATGATTACAGTGGGAGGAGGTGCAATAATAGACACTAATCCAAAAAAACACAAGAGGTTTGACGAGGATGTGCTCAGCTCGCTCAACATGAAGGAAAGCGGAGACCCGCAGTTTGTAGTGGAAGAAAACATAAGGACTAACTCAAAGGATTATCCGGTGCTCAAGGAAATAGCCAAGTCGCTCGGAGAGAATGAGGATATAGTGCTGGAAAACATAAAGGGCCTTGTGGCAAGCGGGCGAGTGATAGACATAAACGGAACTTACATTCACCTGGAGCATTATGACAGGCTAAGACAAAAGATATGCAGCACACTGGAGGAGTTTCATAAAAGCAATAGGCTTAAAAGGGGCATGCTCAAGGAGGAGCTGCGCTCAAGAGTTGAGAGCAAGTTAAAGAGCAAGGATTTCGATATATTGCTTGAACGGGTTGCAGCAGACAAAGAGATAAAGATTGAAGAAAATCTGGCTTCAATAAGCAGCTTTAGCGTAAAATTCAGTGATTCTGATATTAAAATAAGGCAGGAAATAGAAGACACAATCAGGCAGGGCGGATTTTCGCCGGAGCAGATTGACGTTATAACAGGCGAGAGGTCCGAATATATTCAGGTGTTCGAGTCAATGGTGGGCGAAACGCTTGTAAGGGTGTCTGAAGACACTGTATTCCATAAGGAGATATATGAAAAGGCTCTCGACCTGCTCAGGGATCACGTTCAAAAAAACGGAGAAATTACGCTTGCTGAATTCAGGGACATGATAGGCGCCAGCAGGAAATACGCCATGCTTTTGCTTGAGGATTTCGACAGGAAGAGGATTACAAGAAGGATAGGGGAAAAGCGGGTCCTTTCATAGGCATGCAGTCATTAAATCAATCAGGAAAGAGGCGCGGCATCGGCATAAAAGACGCTGCGCTTCTTTCTCTATTAAAAATAATAAAGCTGCCTACGTATGGTATGAAATAAATTATAGATATTTTATATATTTATGGGTTGAATATCAAAAAAGCTTATGATATAATAAGTTTTGTTCAGCAAGAGAATTTGGGAGTAGATGGGTGCTGGTGTGCCCTCTGGTCTTCAAAACCAGTTCGGGGGGTTAAGAGCCTCCTGGGTGGGTTCGATTCCCACATATTCCCGCCAATTATGTAAATTAAGGCTTTAACCAAACAGTGTTGGTTGAAGTCTTTTTTTGTTAATATGAATAAAAAACATTTTGTTTTGTTGTTTTCTGCGGTGTATTTTGTATAATTCATAAAAAGTCTTTATTTATTCTTCGTATTGATATAAAATTATCTTGTGCATGTACCGAAATGAAATTAATTAAGTAAAGCACAGTGCAACGGATAATTTGCCGCTGAGGGTATATAATTATGCGGAACGGTTTTTGGATTCGATTTTAAATTTATTTTTTTGAAACTTGGCTCAAAATGTTATAAAATAAGTAGTGGGCATCAAAAAGTCGAAAAAGTTTGATTATTTTAATTAATCGGCTTTTACAATAAAAAATAATACATAATAATCGAGGAGGCATTATAAATGAACGTTCTAGTAATAAACTGCGGAAGTTCTTCGCTAAAGTACCAGCTTATCAATATGCAAAATGAAGAGGTTCTAGGAAAAGGCCTTGTAGAGAGAATAGGAATAGAAGGCTCAAAGCTTACTCATGAGGCTGCCGGCAAGAAAATAGTAATAGAAGATCCTATGAAGGACCACAAAGACGCTCTTAAGCACGTTCTAAGCGCACTTGTAGACAAGGATCACGGGGCTGTAGCTGACATGAGCGAGATATCTGCTGTAGGACACAGAGTTGTTCACGGCGGAGAGAAGTTTGCAAGCTCTGTGGTTATAACTCCGGAAGTTATGGATGCTATAAAAGAATGTTCTGACCTGGCACCGCTTCACAATCCAGCAAACATAATGGGAATAGATGCTTGTAAAGAGATTCTTCCAAACGTTCCTCATGTTGCAGTTTTCGATACTGCTTTCCATCAGACAATGCCAAAAGATTCATACCTGTATGGACTTCCATACGAGCTTTATGAGAAGCACGGAATAAGAAAATACGGCTTCCACGGAACATCTCACAAGTATGTTTCTGACAGAGCCGCTGCCATACTCGGTAAAGACATAAAGGACCTTAAGATAATAACTTGCCACCTTGGAAACGGCGCGAGCATAGCTGCTGTTGAATTCGGCAAATCAGTAGACACTTCAATGGGACTTACTCCTCTTGAGGGCTCTATAATGGGAACAAGATGCGGAGACATAGACCCGGCAATAGTTAAGTTCATAATGGACAAAGAGAACCTAAACGCTGCTCAGGTTGACTCTCTTCTTAACAAGCAGTCAGGTATACTTGGAATGTCGTGCATAAGCAGCGACTTCAGAGATGTTGAAAATGCAGCAAATGAAGGAAACGAGCTTGCTCAGGTTGCTCTTTCTGCTTTCGCTAAGAGAGTTAAGAAGTATATAGGCTCTTACATGGCTGAAATGGGCGGAGTAGACGCAATAGTCTTCACTGCAGGCCTTGGAGAAAACTCTATATCAATGAGAGAAGACATATGCGAAGGGCTTGATGGTCTTGGCATAGTTATAGACAAAGAGAAGAACAATGTAAGAGGAAAAGAAACGGTAGTCAGCACAGACGATTCAAAGGTTAAGATACTAGTAATCCCAACAAATGAAGAGCTTGTAATAGCTAGAGACACAGCTGAGCTTGCAAAATAGTTTGGACTTAAAAAAAGGTGGATTTAATTCCACCTTTTTTATCTATCAAGTAAAAATACTTGACAAAAAACTTGCGAATTTGTATAATAAATTTGGTAATTTGTTGAGGTGAGAGCATGTTAAATATTAGCCTTGGAGAATTGAAGTCTAGAGAACTGGATATAGTATATCTGGATTTTGAGGAAAAAATAGACTCAATTGATGTTGACGGCAGAAGAGTTAAGGTCACTTCGCCTGTGAAGGTAGAGGGAAGCATAGCCAATACCGATGAAGGTATGTATCTTGACTGCAGAATTACTACGGTAATAGAAGATTCCTGCAGCAGATGCCTTAAGAATATGCAGGTGGAGATAGATGCTCAGGCTCAAGGGTTCCTCGTTCATAAAGATGAAGAGGAAGAGGCTCTTGAGGGCGAAGAGGATGTATTCTTGTATGAAGGGGAAATGCTCAATTTCCACAACATAATAAGAGATACTATAATTATTAGTATGCCTCAAAAATTGCTCTGCAGTGAGGAATGCAAGGGGATTTGCCCGGGCTGCGGAGTCGACCTGAACATCGAGGAATGCAAGTGCAGTAAAGAGCAAACGGATGAGAGGCTTATAGACCCTCGTTTTGAAAAATTAAAAGATTTGCTATAGAATTAATATTAGGAGGTAATACCAATGGCAGTACCAAAGCGTAAAACAGGAAAATGTGATTCACGTTCAAGAAGAGCGGCAAACATGAAGATGACAGCACCAGGATTTGTAGAATGTCCTAACTGTCACGAACCAAAGATGCCTCACAGAGTGTGCCCAGATTGCGGACACTACAAAGGCAAAGAAGTAGTAGCAGTTTCTGAATAAGCTAGGGAGGGCATGTAGCATAGTCTACATGCTTTTTTTTTACCGGACGGCAGGAGCTATACCTGTAAATTATAGAGGTGAGTTTAGTGAGAAAAAAAAAGAAAAGTGAAAGACAAAGCGAACTCATGGAAATGTTAAAAGTAGACCCTTTTTATACTGATGGGGAGCTTTCTGAATATTTTAAAGTCAGCATACAGACAGTGAGACTGGATCGACTTGCACTTGGAATACCAGAATATAGGGAAAGAGTCAAACAAATTGCGGAATCGAATGTTGAAAAAGTGACAACTCTGATTGGCGGCGAACTTGTAGGAGAGCTGGTCAATCTTGAAATAGGCAGCATAGGCATATCAATACTTGAAACTACAGGCGACATGATATACAGCAAGTCAGGCATAGTAAAAGGGCACTATCTGTTTGGTCAGGCCGAGTCGCTCGCTATGGCTGTTATAGATGCGCCGGCGGTGCTTTTGGGCGTCGCGAATATTAAGACAATAACCCCGATAAAAGCGGGAGAAAAGCTAGTTGCAAAGGCCGAGGTGGCCAGAAAGCGCGGCAGGAAGCATTATGTGCATGTGAAGATAAACAATCAGGCCCAGGAGCAAGTGTTCAGGGGCAAGTTCATATTTGACGAGCTTGCAGACAAGGAGGCGTGAACTTGAAGATAGCTATAGATGGTATGGGCGGCGACCATGCGCCTTTCTCTACGGTAAAAGGCATTGTCGACGCAATAAACGAATATAATGCGGAAATTGTTGTAACCGGAGACAAGACTGTTTTGGAAAATGAATTTGCAAAATACAGCTTTGACAAGGGGAATTTGGAAATCATACATACAACGCAGGTTGTGACGAACGACGACAAGCCTGTAAAGGCGGTGAAAGGCAAGAAGGATTCGTCTATGATGGTTGCACTCGAACTTGTCAAGAACAATAAGGCCGATGCTGCTGTTTCCGCAGGCAATACCGGGGCTCTGCTTGCCGGAGGACTGCTTAATATAGGCAGGATAGCGGGCGTAGACAGGCCGGCTCTTTGCACTGCGCTGCCAAGCAAAAAAGGATTCACACTTCTTCTCGATGCAGGGGCGAATGCCGACTGCAAGCCCATAAATATTGTGCAGTTTGGAATAATGGGTTCGATTTACGCCAGGCAGGTTCTTGATGTCAAGAATCCCACGGTTGGGCTGGTAAATGTAGGCTCGGAGGAAGGCAAAGGGAATGAACTTACAAAGGCTGCATATGAACTGCTCAAAGAAGAAAAACTTATTAATTTCACGGGCAACATTGAGGCCAGGGATATCCCCGAGGGCAAAGCAGACGTGGTTGTATGCGATGGTTTTACGGGCAATGTCATACTCAAGCTAATCGAGGGTGTAGCCGATTTTCTAATGGGCAAGCTCAAGAATGTTTTCATGAGCGGGCTGATTTCGAAGCTGGCAGCATTGCTTGTCAAGGACGGACTCAAGCAGATGAAAAGCGAGCTTGACTACTCAGAGTACGGAGGAGCTCCGTTTGTTGGAGTGGACGGAGCGCTCATCAAGGCGCACGGAAGCTCGGATGCCAAGGCTATAAAGAATGCAATCGGTTATGCTATGAAATATGTCGAGGGTGATGTCGTTGGAGAAATCAAGAATTCCATCAAGGGTGAATAGCTTGAAAGGCAACAGTTGCAAAGGTTTGAGGCTGAAATATCTTGATTTTTAGAGCTATATATTATATAGTAGAAGTTAGCATCAGGTGCTAACACCTGCCATATCAATTGCAAACTAAAGAGTAATATTAAGCTGGGAGCTGGTGAATTGAACAATATGAAAAAAGCTGGAATCATCGGGATGGGCGGCTACGTGCCTGAGAGAGTTTTAGACAATCTTGAGATGGAGAAGATAGTTGATACTACTGATGAGTGGATAACCAGCAGAACTGGTATAAGGCAAAGAAGGATAGCATCAGACAGCCAGGCAACTTCGGATCTTGCTGTGGAAGCTGCGAGGGAAGCCTTGGTTTCTGCTGGCATAAAAGCGGATGAGCTGGATCTTATTATAGTGGCAACTCTGACTCCAGATTCGAACATGCCTTCAACGGCTTGTATTGTGCAAGACAAGATCGGGGCTACAAGGGCTGCGGCATTTGACCTTGGAGCTGCCTGCTCGGGATTCGTATATGGACTTATCACGGGAGCTCAGTTTATACAAACTGGTGCATACAAGAAAGTGCTCGTGATAGGAGCGGAGACTATGTCCAGAGTGCTTGACTGGAATGACAGGGGTACGTGCGTTCTTTTCGGAGACGGTGCGGGAGCCGCAGTGCTTGCCGAAGTCGGTGAAGACGAGGGAATCACATCGTTTGAACTTGGCTCGGACGGAAGCGGCGCTGAGTTTCTTATAATACCTGCAGGCGGTTCGAGAATGCCGGCTACCTGCGATGTAGTGAAGGAAAGGCTAAACTGCCTCAAAATGGCAGGCCCTGAAGTTTTCAAGTTTGCTGTAAGGATTATGGCGGATTCTGCCAAGAGAGTGGTTGAGTCAGCAGGCCTTGAAATGAACGATATAGACATAATGATACCGCATCAGGCAAACACAAGGATTATCGAATCTTCCTCAAAAAAGGCTGGCCATGCCCGAAGAAAAAATGTTTGTTAACCTTGACAAGTATGGGAATATGTCTGGAGCATCCATACCTTTTGCGCTTTATGAAGCGCAAAAGAGCGGGAAGATAAAAAAAGGCGACAACGTGCTCATGGTGGGATTCGGCGCGGGACTTACCTGGGGCGCGGTTGTTCTTAAATGGAGTATATAGCAATTAAGATGTTAGTGGAGGTAGATGAATTTGAATAGGGTTTGCGAGATTTTAAATATAAAATACCCGATAATACAAGGCGGAATGGCTTGGGTGGCGACATCGGAGCTTGCGGCTGCGGTAAGCAATGCAGGCGGCCTTGGAATAATTGCAGCTGGTAATGCTCCTGCTGAAGTAGTCAAAGAAGAAATCGCAAAAATAAAAACGATGACCGACAAGCCGTATGGTGTTAATGTAATGTTGCTTTCGCCGTTTGTGGATGAAGTAATGGAGGTAATATACAGCGAAAAGGTGCCGGTAATAACTACGGGAGCTGGAAATCCTTCAAAGTACATCGACAAGCTAAAGGAGATAGGCACAAAGATAATACCAGTCGTTCCATCGGTGGCCCTGGCAAAGAGGATGGAAAAGTATGGGGTTGATGCCATAATTGCAGAGGGTACGGAAGCCGGCGGACATATTGGAGAGCTTACAACGATGGTGCTTGTGCCTCAGGTTGTAGACAGCGTGAGCATACCGGTAATAGCGGCGGGCGGAATAGCCGACGCAAGGGGAGTAGTTGCAAGCTTTGCGCTTGGCGCTCAGGGCGTTCAGATGGGAACCAGATTTGTATGCAGCACAGAGTGCATAGCTCATGAGAATTATAAAATGGCCATAGTGGGAGCCAAGGACAGGGATGCAATAGTTGCAGGAAGAGCTACTGGACACCCTGTAAGGTGCCTCAAGAACAAGCTCATGAAAGAGATGCTCCAGCTTGAAAAGGAAGGCGCATCACTTGAAGAGATGGATAAAAAAGGCATAGGCAGGCTAAGAATTGCAGTAAGAGAAGGCGAAGTTGTTGAAGGCTCCGTCATGTCAGGCCAGATAGCCGGCATGGTGAGTGACATAAAGCCGTGCGAGCAGATTATCGAGGAAATAATAAAGGACACTCAGAGAGTCATAGCAGGTCTTAAGATATTATAGGAGGATTGCGATGGGTAAGCTGGCTGTAGTATTTCCCGGACAAGGCGCTCAGTATGTCGGCATGGGAAAGGACATATATGAGTCATTTGAGACGGCGAGGAAAATCATTGACAGAGCAAATGAGATACTAGGTGTTGATATAAAGAAGCTTATGTTTGAAGGCCCGGAAGAAGATCTTCGGCTTACAGAAAACACGCAACCCGCAATACTTGTTCACAGCATAGCCATGTATGAGGTATTGAAGGAAAGTCTTCCGCTTGATATAAATGCCGCTGCGGGTTTGTCTCTTGGAGAATATTCGGCGCTTGTTGCGTCGGGTTCATTCGATTTTGAAAAGGCAGTGACTTTTGTTAAAAAAAGAGGCCAGATAATGCAAGACGAGGTCTCTAGCGATAGCGGGACAATGGCCGCAATACTTGGACTTGACAGAGAAATCCTCGTGCAGGTTGTTGAAGAATGCAAGAGCCTTGGCGTGATTGAGGCTGCCAACTTTAACTGCCCGGGGCAAATAGTAATCTCGGGTGAGATGCGTCCTGTCGAAGAGGCTGTAAAGCTTTGCAAGGAAAGAGGCGCTAAAAAAGCTGTAATGCTCAGTGTGAGCGGTCCTTTCCATACGTCAATGCTTCTGGGAGCGGGAGAAAAACTGGGAAAAGAGCTCGAAAGTGTAGATATAGTGGAAGGCAGCTTCCCAGTGGTATCGAACGTGACTGGAGACTATGCAAAGCCGGGCGATGTGAAGGAACTGCTTGTAAGACAGGTGAGTTCAAGCGTGCTTTGGGAAGACTCTATTTCCAGACTTATAGACGATGGATTCGATACATTCATTGAAGTAGGGCCGGGGAAAACCCTGACAGGCTTTATAAACAAGATAGCCAAGAGTAAAAAAGGTCTCAGTAAGCGTAGACAATGTTGAAAACCTTGAAACGCTTCAAAAACTTATTGAAAAAAAGGCCTGATTCCAGGAGGTTTTGAAATGATAGATTTGAAAGGTAAAGTTGCTGTAGTTACAGGCGGTTCGAGAGGAATCGGAAGTGCTATAGCTCTTAAGCTGGCAGCTGCGGGGGCCGATATTGCCATCAACTATTCCGGAAGCGAGGATAGGGCAAGGCTTCTAAAGGAAGAGATTGAAAAAATGGGTGCAAGGGCCATCATAGGAAAAGCTGATGTCTCAAGTACGGAAGATGTAAAGGCGTTTTTTGAGCTTGTGATGAACGAGTTTGGAAGGATAGATGTGCTTGTCAACAATGCCGGAATAACTAAGGATGCCCTTATCATAAAAATGAACGAGGAAGACTGGGATAGTGTTATTAATGTCAACCTGAAAGGGGTATTTAACTGTACAAAGGCTGTAACAAGACAAATGATGAAACAAAGATGCGGAAAGATAATAAACATATCTTCCATAGTCGGCATAGCAGGCAATGCCGGCCAAGGCAACTATTGCGCATCTAAAGCCGGTGTGATAGGCTTTACAAAGGCCATGGCCAGAGAACTTGCATCGAGAAACATAAATGTCAATGCTGTAGCTCCGGGCTTTATAGCCACTGACATGACAGATGTCTTAAAGGACGATGTAAAGGAGTCGATGCTTAAGAGCATACCGCTTGGAAAATTTGGTGAGCCTGATGATGTGGCAAATCTTGTTCTATTCCTGGCAAGCGACATGTCAAACTACATAACAGGACAGGTTATGAATGTAGACGGCGGTTTTGTAATGTAACTAAAAGTAGAAACAAGAATAATTCTATAAATAAACACAAAATCTATATTAAAAATCTGAGGAGGAATATAAAATGGTATTCGAAAAAATAAAAGGTATAGTAGCTGAACAACTTGGTATCGATGATCTTGATACAATAAAAAAGGAGAGCTCGCTTATAAACGATCTTGAGGCGGATTCTCTTGACGCAGTTGAAATAATAATGGCTATTGAAGACGAGTTTGGCGTTGAAATTCCGGACGAAGATGCAGAAAAATTCAAATCTATAGGTGACATAGTAAGCTACGTAGAAGAAAACAAGTAGTCGGGGGTAAATTTAATGAAAAAAAGGGTAGTAATTACTGGAGTAGGATGTGTTACACCTATTGGAATAGGCAAAGATAAATTCTGGGATTCTCTTGAAAAGGGAGTCAGCGGTGTTGGCAAGCTCACAAGATTTGAAGCACCGACACTGGCAACTCAGATAGCAGCCCAGGTTAATGATTTTGAACCGACTGAATTCATTGAAAAAAGAGAAGTAAAAAAGATGGACAGGTTCACTCAGTATGCAGTGGCTTCAGCAAAGATGGCATATGAGGACTCTGGAATAAAAGAAGTGGATGCCGAAAGAATGGGTGTCATAATAGGCTCGGGCATAGGCGGAATAGAGACTATGGAAGAGCAGCATACAAAGCTTATAGAGAAGGGACCTGGAAGAGTAAGCCCATTTTTGATACCTATGATGATATCAAACATGGCAGCCGGACAGGTGGCCATAATTCTCGGAGCCAAGGGACCTAACACGTGCGTTGTTACGGCGTGCGCATCAGGCACTCACTCAATAGGGGATGCCTTCAAGACAATACAAAGGGGCGACGCCGACGTTATGATATGCGGCGGTGCAGAAGCGCCAATCACGCCTCTTTCAATGGCAGGTTTTTGCAGCATGAAAGCCCTTTCAACCAGAAATGACGAGCCTCAAAAGGCATCGAGACCTTTCGACAGGGACAGAGACGGCTTTATAATGGGTGAAGGAGCAGGCATGCTTATAATAGAAGAACTAGAGCATGCGCTCAAAAGAAATGCCAGAATATATGCCGAGGTAGTAGGATACGGTTCGACAGCCGATGCATACCATATAACAACACCTTCGGAAACAGGCGAAGGCGCAGCGCGTGCCATGAAAATGGCAATAGACGATGCTGGCGCAAGCGTGGAAGAGGTTGACTATATAAACGCTCACGGCACAAGCACAGAATACAATGACAGATTCGAAACTCTTGCTGTGAAAAGGGTGTTTGGCGAACATGCATAC
Organism: Peptoclostridium acidaminophilum DSM 3953; assembly: GCF_000597865.1. GTDB lineage: Bacteria > Bacillota > Clostridia > Peptostreptococcales > Peptostreptococcaceae > Peptoclostridium_A > Peptoclostridium_A acidaminophilum. The sequence continues at coordinate 1,191,630 of NZ_CP007452.1, forward strand.
AAGCTTGCCATGTCGTCTACGAAATCCATGACAGGACACCTTCTGGGAGCAGCGGGAGCTGTTGAAGCGATAGTTTGCGCTATGGCTATACACAATTCATATATACCTCCTACAATAAACATAGACAATCAGGACGAAGAGCTTGACCTTGACTATGTTCCAAATGCAGGCAGAAAAGCGGATGTAAGACTTGCGCTGTCAAACTCGCTTGGATTTGGCGGACACAACGGGACGCTGGCTTTCAGAAAATATGAATAGACTGTTTGAAAAAAACATGCTGCTTTGGTATAATTATACTATAAGACAGTAAATGTTCTCGGGAGGATTGCCATATGGAAAACAAAGAGTATGGTCAGATCAAGATATCAGAAGATGTAATATCGACAATAGCCAGTCTTGCGGCATCCGAAATAGAGGGAGTTGCCGAGATGAGCGGAAGCATCACTGGTGACATAATCGAAATACTCGGAAAGAAAAACCTCGGAAAAGGTGTTAAGGTTGTCGTAGAGGAGAACAAGGTATATATCGATCTTTTCATACTTGCTGAGCACGGGGTGGTCATTCCTGATGTGGCATGGAAGGTTCAGGAAAACGTGAAGAATGCAGTTGAAAATATGACTGGGCTGGATGTAAAGCAAGTCAATCTGCATGTTCAGGGAATAAGCTTTAAAAAGGAAAACGTTCAGGAGAATATACAGTAAAAATATTAACCCTCTGAAATTTCAGAGGGTTAATTGTGCTTTAAATTAAATGGAGGGTTTTGATGAGCAGGAAAATAAGCAGAGACATGGCAATGAAGCTTGCGTACCAGATGGAAATCAGCAAGGATTTCAGCATCGAAAATGTTGACGCATTCATAGCTGAGAACGAGAATGAAAACGCGGAATCCGAATTTGTAAGGGATGTTGGAATGAAGCTTGTTGATAACAAGGAAACGCTTGATTCTCTAATATCCAAATATTCAAAGGGATGGAGCATTAACAGGATATCCAAAATAGATCTGAGCATCCTGCGGATTGCGATAGCTGAAATGCTGTATAGAAACGACATAAGCAAAAGCATTTCAATAAATGAGGCGGTAGAGCTTGCCAAGACATATGGAGGCGAGAACTCTCCTGCATTTGTAAACGGTGTCTTGGGAAGTGTCGCCAATGAAATCCAGGAATAGAATAGTACTAGGGATAGATACGAGCTGCTATACAACTTCTATAGCAGCTATAAATTTAGATGGCAGGCTAATACTCAGCAGAAAAAAGGGAATAAAGGTCAAGGCCGGCGAAAAAGGAGTCAGGCAGTCAGAGGGCGTATTCCAGCACATAAATAACATGGGCGAGCTGTCTGGCGATATACGTGAAGAAATAGGCTCCAGCGAGGTTGTGGCCGTATGCGCTTCCAACAGGCCAAGGCCTGTGGAGGGCTCGTACATGCCTGTTTTCTGCCCGGGCTACAGATTCGCCCAGTCGCTTGCAGGCGTTACCGGCGCGAGGCTCTATGCAACCAGCCACCAGGAAGGCCATATAAAGGCCGCAAAGTGGGACAGCGGGCTAAATGCAAAAAGATTCCTGTCGCTGCATCTATCGGGGGGCACGAGTGAAATACTGCTTGTGGATTCAAAAGCGGCAGGGTATGACATAGACATAGTGGGTGGCAGCAGGGACATCAGTGCAGGGCAGCTTCTTGACAGGATAGGCGTCAGGCTTGGGTACGATTTCCCCTGCGGAAAAATGATTGATGAAAATGCGCTTAAGTTTGACGGAATATCGCCCAAACTGAAGATATCGCATGACAAAGGGTATATAAATCTATCGGGAATAGAAACTGGCCTGTATAAAATGATAGACGAATCAAGGGGCTGCAGCGAAATGGAACAGATGGTTTCGCACATGGCGCTTGATGCAATCTGCAATAAACTTTACAAGGCCTTGCTGTATGTTGCTGACACTCAAGGCTGCAGGGATGTGCTGTTTGCGGGAGGGGTCTCATCCAGCAGATTTATATCGCTCAGGCTTGGAGGCATGCTGCGCGAGAAGGAGATAAGAGCCCACTGGTGCAAGCCTGATTATGCCCTGGACAATGCAGTTGGGGCGGCGCTCATTGGCAGGGATTTTTACTTTAATGAAAGCGGGGATGAAGCGGATGAAACTTAGAGCTCTTTCGGTAAGCCATGTAAATTCATACATCAAAAAGCTCACCAGCAATGACCCCATACTGTGCAACATAAGAGTAAAAGGCGAGATATCAAACTTCAAGGCGCACGCAAGCGGCAATATATATTTTTCGCTCAAGGATGAGGATTCAAAGCTAAGGTGCGTGCTTTTCAGGGACTATGCCTGCGAGACAGCTAAGAAGCTTGAAGACGGCATGAGCATAATAGTGGGCGGCAGCATATCACTTTATGAGAAGGACGGCCTGCTCCAGATGTATGCGAGGACTGTTGAAGTAGAGGGAGTTGGCGAGCTGTATGCCAAGTTTCTAAGGCTCAAGGATACCCTTGAAAAGGAAGGCATATTCGACGCTTCAAGAAAGAAGGCCATACCTGAATATCCATCCAGAATTGGAGTGATCACCTCGGAGTCTGGAGCGGCAGTCAGGGACATAATAAACGTGATAGCAAGAAGATTCCCAAAGGTCGATATTGCGCTCTACCCGGTGGCTGTGCAGGGCGAAGGCTCGGCCGGACAAATGATAAAAGGGCTTGAAATTTTAAATCAACTCGGCGGCATTGATGTTATAATATTAGGTAGGGGCGGAGGCTCGATAGAGGAGCTCTGGTCATTCAATGACGAGGCTCTTGCGAGAGCAATAGCAGGCTCAAATGTGCCAGTCATATCTGCGGTCGGGCACGAGACTGATTTTACAATAAGCGATTTTGCGGCTGACATGAGGGCTCCGACGCCATCAGCTGCTGCGGAGATAAGCGTTCCGTCATTGCTTGAAATCAACTACCGCCTTGAGGGTATAAAGAACAAGATTTACGGAGAAATGAAGAGTCTTATGGATTCGAAAAAAGCTGAGCTTGCAAGGATAGAGGAAAGCAGCATTTTCAGAAGGCCCCACAGCCTGCTTGATGAGAGGATGATTGCTTTGGATGCCGCATTTACATGCATAAATTCAAACGTGCAGAGGAAGGTCGCCGGCATGAGTGACAACATCGAACTCACAGGACGTAACCTGTTCAATCTTAATCCGCTTTCAATACTCTCAAGAGGCTACGCCATAGTCCAAAAGGACAATCTTTTAGCAGGCAGTGTCAGCTGCCTTAGCGAGGGCGAAGCTGTTAGCGTAAGATTTAGCGATGGTACTGCGCAGTGCACGGTTGATAAAATAACAAGGGACTGATTATATTATGATCAAATACGATTATGAAAAGGCTTATGAAAAGCTTGAGGAAATAATGAAAAGGCTCGAGGAGGGAAGTCTTCCGCTTGACGAGTCGCTGAAGCTGTATGAAGAGGGTATAAAGATGTACAGGATATGCAGCGGGCTTCTGGAAAAGGCGCAGCTTAAAATAGCAAAGCTTGTTGAAAAAGATGGCGAATTGATTGAAGAAAAATTTAATGTTCAGGAGGACTAGCATGGACTTTAAAGCAGAGCTGGGCAAAAGACACAGTTTCATAGAAGAAAGGCTCAAAATTGCAATACCGGATGTTCATGGGCCGCATGGAATACTTTTTGATTCAATGAAATATAGTCTGGCGGCAGGCGGCAAAAGGCTAAGACCGATGCTTCTTTTGGAGGCATGCAAAATAAGCGGAGGAGACATTGAAATGGCGATTCCGTTTGCATGTGCAACTGAAATGATACACACATATTCGCTAATACACGACGACCTGCCCGCTATGGATGATGATGATCTCCGTAGGGGAAAGCCCACTAATCATAAGGTGTTTGGCGAGGGAATAGCTGTACTTGCCGGAGACGGACTCCTAAGCTACGCTTTTGAGACAATGCTTGAAGCCTCTGTGAAAAGCGGCGGGGACTGCATGAGATGCCTTAAAGCAGTAAATGAAATAGCAAAAGGAGCTGGAGTATTTGGCATGATAGCCGGTCAGACTGCGGATCTTGAGTCTGAAGGCAAGAAGATTGATGAAGCCACGCTGGAATTCATACACATGAACAAGACGGCACAGCTTATAATAAGGCCTATGAGAGCAGGTGCCATACTCGCAGGTGCAAGCGAGCAAGCCCTGGAGGCAATAACAGAATACGCTAAAAACATTGGCCTTGGATTCCAGATAGTTGATGACATACTGGATGTAGTCGGAGACCAGGAAAAGCTGGGCAAAAATATCGGCAGTGATGTTGAAAATGAAAAATCAACATACCCGTCAATGTATGGACTTGAAGAGTCCAAAAGGATTGCATTCGAGAAAATTGAAAGAGCAAAGGGTGCGATAGCATTCTTTGGGAGCAAAGCGGCATTCCTTTCGGATCTTGCAGACTATATTACTGACAGGGAATTTTAAATAAAGATATTGATAGTTAGAGAATTTTGATGGGGGGACTCATATAGTGTCTTTTTTCAGAGATATTGCCAACAACCAGGTTTTTATAATATCGGTCACGGCCTGGTTTGTTGCGCAGGTAATAAAAGTGCTGCTTACGTTACTTTTAGAAAATAAACTTGATGCTTCAAGGTTTGTGGGCTCAGGCGGAATGCCAAGTTCTCACTCATCGTTTGTAACGAGCCTCGCTACTGCCATAGGGATTGTCGAGGGTTATGATTCTGTGCTGTTTGCCATGGCTCTTGTCCTGGCACTTATAGTAATGTACGACGCTGCCAATGTTAGAAGAGCTGTTGGCAAACAGGCAAAGATACTCAATGCCTTGCTGGAGGATATCCATAAGATGTTTGAGGATATACACCAGCATAAAAAGATATATATCGAAAAAAGACTAAAGGAGCTCATTGGGCACACTCCTATTGAAGTTCTTTCGGGAGCACTGCTTGGAATAATAGTAGCAAATTTAATGATTTGAAAAAATTGCTAGGTTTTGGTATAATGACTTCTTAAGGGTGATACAGTATCCTAGTCAACCATCATAGTCTGGAAGGCGGGTCTAAAAATCCGTCGAAGGGCACATCGATGAAGTTCCTTGTTTTGGCTTCTGACGCCCAGTCGGGGGTCTTTTCTGGGAGTAAGGAGTAGGGGGCGATCTGCAATGGCATGCAGGCGTAGACCCTCGCTCCGCGGAGACCGGCCCACAAGGCCGGGGAAACCTGCTGAAGGTCTGAAAAGGCCGAAAGCAGTGTAGCCTGCCTTGAGTGGGGTGGGGAGATAGGCAGATCAGGTTCGTTCCCTCTGAGCTCGAGGAAACGAATCATTGCTGCTTGAAACCCATTCTGCAAAAGAGGCTAAGGGCTGTGATGATTGTTGAGGAAAACTCCTAGGCTGAAGCGCAGGCTGGGGATTGCAGTGCGGACTAAGTGGTGATCCAGTTTTGCATGTGGTGACAATGCTAAAGAGGTTTTAAAGGGAAACCGCTATCATGGCGACAGGTAGTAACCTTTTGGGAAATCCTACTGGACCTAAGCCGTAAGTTTTATCCAGCCGGCCATCACCCTTCTTAAATAAACAATAACAATCCTAGTATCCTACAAGTACTAGGATTAATTTTACCCAACAATAGGAAATTAAATATAGATGAAAATCATCAAAATATCGTATGGATTGATTTTGACGATTGAATTACAGAAATGAAGAAGGTGTTGTATTTGGGCAAAAGCCACAGCCTGTTAAGCAGTTTGAAATGGGCAATTTCAATAGGAATAGTCAGTTTTTTTATAGCTGTGTTCATGAGCGTGATATCGGAAACTATTTTGAGGCACGCAGGCATTGCTACAGCGTTCGGTGTGCTTTTAATAATAATATTAATAGGTGTTATATTCGACGCCATAGGCATAGCGGTTGCAGCGTCGACCGAGAGGTCATTCCACTCAATGGCGGCAAACCGTGTAAAGGGAGCAGCCACGGCAGTGAGGGTTGTCAGGAACGCAGGCGTTGTTTCAAGCGTATGCAACGATGTGATAGGCGACATATGCGGCATAATAAGCGGCGCGGCGAGTGCCATTATAATAGCTCAGATTGCTTTTACGTATGACATAAGGGATGCAACGATAATGAGCATTTCGCTGAGCGGGGTTGTTGCAGCCATTACAATTGGAGGAAAGGCCCTGGGCAAAGAGTTTGGCATAAAAAAAATCGGACCTGATAGTTTTCGAGTTTGCCAAGATACTCCATCTGATTGAAAATGTGCTTGGCGTGGAATTGCTGAAAATCAAGAAGAATGCAAGAAAGAAAAAGGGGTAGAAACCGCAATGTATAAGTATTTGAATAGCATACAGAGTCCTCTGGATATAAAGAAGATGAATCCGGAAGAGCTAAAAGAGCTTTCAGGAGATATAAGACGATTTCTAATTGAAAAGGTCTCGAAAACTGGCGGACATTTGGCTTCAAACCTGGGGATAGTAGAAATAACTCTGGCGCTGCACTACTGTTTCAACACACCGGATGACAAATTCGTCTGGGATGTTGGACACCAGTCGTATGTGCACAAGATGATAACAGGGCGAAAAGAAGACTTTGACTGCCTGAGGCAGTACGAGGGGCTCAGCGGATTCCCCAAAAGATGTGAAAGCGACCATGATGCATTCGACGTTGGTCACAGCAGCACTTCAATATCGGCGGCTCTAGGCATGGCAGTTGCCAGGGATCTGGACAAAAAAGAAAATTCTGTCGTGGCCATAATCGGGGATGGCGCACTTACCGGGGGAATGGCATTTGAGGCCCTAAACCATCTTGGACATGTGAAATCAGACATGATAGTAGTGCTGAATGACAATGCCATGTCAATTTCAAAAAACGTAGGCAGTATATCCAACTATCTGTACAAGATGAGAACCCACAAGATGTACAGCACCTTGAAGGGCGAAGTTCAGGGAATCATAAAGTCTATTCCAAAAATTGGAGGAAGCGTATACAAGACAGCGATCAGGGTCAGGGATGGTGTAAAATATTTTATGCTTCCAGGAATATTTTTCGAAGAAATGGGAATAAAGTATTTTGGACCAGTAGACGGACATGACATAGATGAACTCATAAGGATTTTTGAAAGCGTAAAATCAATAAAAGGACCTGTACTCATACATGCTATAACTAAAAAGGGAAAAGGCTATACACACGCAGAAAAGCATCCGGACAAATATCACGGAGTGGGCTGCTTTGACATAGAAAAGGGAGTGCAGCCATCTAGTGCCAGGACATACTCTGACGTGGCAGGCGAAAAGCTTTTAAAAATGGCATCTGAAGACAATCGTATAGTGGCAGTAACTGCCGCAATGCCGGACGGCACAGGAATGAGGAAATTCAAGGACGAGCTGCCAAGAAGGTTTTTTGATGTGGGAATAGCCGAAGGGCATGCGGTGACTTTTTGTGCGGGAATGGCATCTCAGGGATACAAACCGTTTTTTCCCGTATATTCGACTTTTTTGCAAAGAGGCTTCGACCAGATTATACATGACGTTGCAATGCAAAAGCTTCCAGTCACATTCCTGCTGGATAGGGCGGGAATAGTGGGTAATGACGGAGAAACCCATCACGGTGTATTCGACCTTAGCTATCTGGGGCTTATGCCAAACATTGTTGTTATGGCTCCAATGGATGGCACGGAGCTTGAACAGATGCTGGAATATTCCATGACGCTTGACATGCCGGTTGCCATAAGGTATCCAAGAGGAAATGCCGCGGCTTCAGAAATTAACAGAAGCGAGCTGTGTCTGGGCAGATGGGATGTAATAAAGCAGGGTGAAGAGATTGCCATGGTTGGAATAGGTAAAGGAGTAGAAATAGCACTTGAAGCATCGAAACTGCTTGAAATGGAAGGCGTGAAACCAGCTGTCATAAATGCAAGGTTTCAAAGCCATATGGACATTGAATTCATACGCTCCATAGCCGGAAATTACAAGCACATATTCACAATAGAGGACAATGTTCTAAGCGGGGGATTTGGCAGCAAGCTAAAATGCATGCTTTCAGATTCGATTCCTGAACTTAGGATAACAAATATAGCCCTGCCAGACAAATTCATAGAGCACGGAAATACGGAAATACTGCTGCAAAAATACGGCTTGGATGCGAGGAGCGTATCCGAGAGGATATCAGGCAGCCTGACCGGTTTTCAAGCGGGGAAGGAATCGTAATGAAGAAAAGGCTAGATGTATTGGTTTATGAAAAGGGACTTGTGGAGTCAAGGGAAAAGGCAAGAGCTACAATAATGGCCGGGATTGTATTTGTAGACAATCAGAAGGTCGAAAAGCCGGGAACACCCGTGGACGAAGCGGCGGCTATAGAGGTAAGGGGAAAGCTGATGCCTTATGTGAGCAGAGGCGGGCTTAAACTTGAAAAGGCTCTTAAAGCGTTTGATATAGATTTGAATGGAGCCATATGTATGGATGTAGGGGCTTCTACGGGCGGCTTCACAGACTGCATGCTGCAAAACGGCGCGCAGAAGGTTTACTCGGTTGACGTCGGATATGGGCAGCTCGCATGGAAGCTCAGAAGCGACGAACGGGTGGTGTGCATGGAAAGAACCAACATAAGGAATGTTACGCCCGAAGCCATAGGAGATAAGATAGATTTCATATCCATAGACGTATCGTTTATTTCGCTTAAGCTGGTGCTCCCTGTCGTCAGACAGCTGCTGGCCGACGATGGTCATATTGTGGCGCTTGTGAAGCCACAGTTTGAAGCTGGTCGTGAAAAAGTTGGCAAAAAAGGCGTGGTAAGGGACAGGAATGTTCACAGGGAAGTAGTGAGTGAAATATCAGGCTTTGCACAGAGGGAAGGTTTTGATGTTTTAGGAATAGACTACTCGCCTGTCAAAGGGCCTGAAGGAAATATTGAGTATCTGCTCTACATTAGGAAATTTGAAAGCCAAGCAATCAGGGATTTGGAAGACTTGGTAGATGAAATAGTCGAAAGGTCACACTCGGATTTAGACAGTTAATGTAACAGCCAAAAAAGGAGGATTCGGTTTTGAAGCTATCCAGACATTCTCAGATTTTAGAACTTATCAAGAACCGTGAAATTGAAACTCAGGACGAATTAGCACTTGAACTCAAGACGATAGGTATAAATGTTACCCAGGCAACAGTATCGAGGGATATAAAGGAGCTTAAGCTTGTAAAGGTTCTGAGCCCAAGCGGTAAGTACAAATATACTTATCTTGAAAAGGATGACAAGAAATCTTCTGACAGGCTAATTAGAATTGCAAAAGAGACTCTAATGTCCATGGATTTTTCAGAAAATATTATATGTCTAAGGACTGTAAAAGGAGCGGCCCCAATAGTTGCGCATGCCATTGACAGCCTGGAGCTGGGCGAGATAGTCGGAACTGTAGGCGGAGTGGATACTGTATTTGTGCTTGTAAGAGACAAAAAGGACATGGAACATATACTTGATAGATTTAAAAAGCTGCTATAGGCAGATTGAAAGAGGGATTTGCATATGATCCTAGAACTCTATGTTAAGAATTTCATACTTATTGATGAGACAAGGCTGAGATTTGAAAATGGCCTTAACATTTTAACGGGCGAAACAGGTTCTGGAAAATCAATAATTCTCAATGCTCTCCAGCTTTGCATGGGAGAGAAGTGGGACAAGGATTATATCAGGAGAGGCGAGAAAGGCTCTGTCGTCGAGGCGACATTCCATATTGAAGGCATGCAGCTTAGGGAAGAGTTTTCTGAAATGGGATTCGATTGCCTTGATGATGGGATTGTAATAATTACCCGAGAAATAATGGCTGATGGCAAAAGCATCAGCAGGATAAACGGCAGGAATGTGAAGGTAGGGTTGCTGCGCCAGATGTCGGGCATGATTATAGACATACATTCGCAGCATGAAAGCCAGGAGCTTTTCAACAAGGAGCGGTATGTAGGGTATCTGGACAGGTATGCAGGCAAGCAGCTCGCAGAGGTGCTGTATTCATACAAGCGGCTTTACAGTGAGTACAGGGATATAAAAGGGCAAATCAGCGAGCTGGCACAAGGCGCTAACGAGCTCCAGGCACAAAGGGATATGGATCTGCTGAGATTTCAGATAAAAGAAATAGAGGATGCCAGAATAGACAAAGAAGAGCTCGAGCAGATTGAAAAAGAGCTTGATATGGCAAGAAACATCGAAAACATACAAAAGAAGCTCACGGGCTGCTACTCGGCACTATATGCATCTGAGTACAACATTACAGACATGATTTCAGCCGTAATGCGCGATATGAGCGAAATATCGGACTATGACGCGAAGCTCGGGGGCTTTGCAGCGAGTATAGAAGATGTCTATTACAGGATAGGCGATTTGTCAAAGGATATCAGGCGCTACAGCGAGGGAATAAGCCTTGACGAGGAAAGACTCAGCGAGTTGGACTCGCGAATATCGGAGATAAATAATCTCAAGCGAAAATATGGCAATACTGCTGATGAGATAATCAATTATCTGGAAGAAATCAGGCAAAGGCTCAGTGAACTTGAAAACAGAGACGAGCTCTCAGAGCGTCTAAGGCTTGAGCTGACCTTAAAAACGGAGCAGCTTGAAGAACTTGCACTTGTGCTGAGCGGTCTAAGAAAGAAGGCGGCAGAGGACTTTGCTCATAAGTTGCGTATGGAGTATGAGTCGCTCAACAGCAGCTATATTGATTTTGCGATAGAATTTTCAAGAAAAGAGCTGCTTTCTGAAACCGGCAGGGATGATGTGGCATTCATGGTATCGTTTAACCAGGGAGAAAAGCGCATGCCAGTTTACAAGGTGGCTTCGGGCGGTGAAATTTCGAGGTTCATGCTGACGCTAAAGAACATAACGACACAATTCGAGCCTGTAGAAACTCTTGTATTCGACGAAATTGACACGGGAATAAGCGGAATTGCAGCTCAGGTTGTCGGCAACAAGCTAAAGGATATCTCCAGGATCAAGCAGGTTATATGCATAACACACCTGCCTCAGATAGCCGTCAACTCTGATGCTCACTTTAGCATTGAGAAGGTAGCAATAGGCGATGCAGTAGTGACACGCATAGAAAAGCTGTCGCTGGATGGCAAGATAAACGAAATAGCCAGACTTATAGGCGGAATGAACATAACGAAGACGACGCTGCAAAATGCCAAAGAAATTCTGGGGGTAGCCTTGGATTCACAGGAGGCTGAAAATGGGGATAATAAATAGCAGAGTAAGAATTGCAATAGCGGATGACAACAAAGAGTTTTGCCAGATATTGATTGACTATCTGTCAAAGCAGGAGGAAATTGAAATAATTGGTGTCGCAAATGACGGCATGGAGGCGGTTGAGCTGGTCATGCAAAAAAAACCCGACCTGCTCCTGCTTGACATAATAATGCCGCATCTCGACGGATTTGGAGTAATCAAAAAGCTAAAGGGTAGCCGCGAGGATTATGAGCCAAAGATAGTCGTAATATCAACCGTAGGGCAAGAAAGCATAGCTCAAAAAGCTTTGCAGCTCGGAGCCGAATATTATATGATAAAGCCTTTTCACTCGGACATGCTCTGCGAAAGAATACTGCAAATTGCAAACGATGAATTGAAGCCTCAGAGGCAATATCTTCAGCATGAGTGCCTGAGCGCTTTGGAAGAAAATTGCGCAGGCAGCATAGAAGGCGAAATTGCAGGCATACTTCATGACATGGGAATACCTCCTCACATCAAGGGATATTTATACCTGAGCGAAGCGATAAGACTAGTCGTATACAAGGTAGGGCTCCTGGGCGGCATAACAAAGGAGCTTTATCCCAAGGTAGCCATTACATACAGCACGACACCCAGCAGGGTCGAGCGTGCAATAAGACATGCAATAGAAGTTTCATGGAACAAGAGGGATTCGGAGACTGTAGAGCTGTTCTTTGGAGCCCGGGCACATATTCAAAGAAGCAAGCCTACAAACTCTGAGTTTATAGCCACGGTTGCAGAGAAGCTTAGGCGGTAAAGGCATATACAAATAAAAATAATTTAAATTGATAAATCCCCTGTATAAAGTGCCCTTAAAGTGGGTAGAAATGTAGTAGAAGCTATTTAATCACTTAAACAGGGGGGTTACGACCATGACATTCGTTAATAATCCAGCTATAGGACAAAGTCACTTCAAGGAAGAACATAAACTTCAAAAAGAAACATCAAAGAAAAAATATGAAGAGGAAAAAAAGGAGATTGAAAAAGAGCTCCATGAAAATAAGATAGAAGTTGAAAAGCTTCTAAATGATGATTTTGAATATTGCGACGAGAAAAATGAGTATGGCAATTATATTGTAAGATTCAAAAAAAGCGGCGAAGACAGCTACAGGGAGCTCAAATTTGAATTTGAAGAGAATTACATGCACCTAAAGCATATGTGGAAAACTGAAGAAGAGTAAACGAAAAAAATCCTGCCGTAAGGCAGGATTTTTTATGTGGTTAGTTGCTGGAGTGTTTGTTAGCTTTTGTACATCGCATTTACCTTCACGTAGTCATAGCTAAGGTCGCAACCCCAGGCCGTGGCTGAATATTCTCCCGCTTTGAGGTCCACAGTTATGTTGACATACTGGCCCTGGAGTATTTTTTGAGCGTCATCCTCGCTAAATCCAACCTCCATGCCGTTCTCGGCTATCTTTATCTCGCCCGACTCGTTCTTGAAGTAGATGTCAACTATGTCAGGATTGAAATCGGCGCCTGAATAGCCTATGGAGCACATTATCCTTCCCCAGTTTGTATTGTTGCCGAAGAACGCAGCCTTAACCAGATTCGATGATATTACAGACCTTGCGCAAAGCCTTGCAGTTTCAAGCGATGGAGCATTTATAATCGATGTTTCAAGCAGCTTTGTAGCGCCTTCGCCATCGGAGGCTATCATCTTTGCAAGCTCAGTATTCACATAGTCAAGAGCTTTTTTGAACTCGTAATAATCGCTTGATTCTGAAGAGATTGTCTCATTGCCTGCCAGGCCGTTTGCAAGGACGAATGCGGTGTCGTTAGTGCTTGTATCACCGTCTACTGAAATCATGTTGTAGGAATCGTCAACGCTGTCCTTTAGCGCCTTAGAAAGCATCTGCTTGCTTATGCTCACGTCGGTAGCTATGAAGGAGAGCATTGTGCCCATGTTTGGATGAATCATGCCAGAGCCCTTTGCCATGGCGCCTATAGTTACCTTCTTGCCACCTACGCTGACACTTACGGCGATTTCTTTCTGGAAAGAATCTGTAGTCATTATAGACTGGGCGGCATCGCTTCCGCCTTCCTCTGAAATGGCCTCGCAGGCAGCTTCAATGCCGGCAAGCACAGTATCCATAGGCAGCTGAATGCCTATTATCCCAGTGGAGGCTACGAGTACATTTTTGGCGTTTATACCAAGGCAGCTTGCTGTTTTTTCCGCCATTGCCTTGGCGTTGGCCATGCCTTGCTCGCCAGTGCACGCATTTGCATTTCCGCTGTTTACGATTATAGCCTGAGCAGTTTCGTTTTTTATATTTTCCATGTCAAAAAGCACCGGGGCTGCCTTGACAACGTTGGATGTGAATGTCGCGGCAGAAACCGCAGGAACGCTGCTATATATTACGCTCATGTCCTTTTTGCTTTTTTTTATGCCGCTCGCTATTCCTGAGGCTTTGAATCCGGGTACGGCAGTTACACCTTTGCTAGTTAATATTTCCATTGTTTCATCTCCTTTCAAGACTATGGGAATGTTGGGGCGAAATTTATGCCCGTTTTTTCATCGATTCCAAAAATTATATTCATGTTCTGAACAGCCTGGCTGGCTGCGCCTTTCATAAGATTGTCAATAGCTGATACGACAACTATCCTGCCAGTCCTTTTGTCTACTGAAAAACCGATATGGCAGAAATTCGAGGATTTGACCCATCTTGTTTCAGGCACACCGTCTATTACCTTTACAAAAAATTCGTCCTTGTAAAAATCCTTGTAGAGTTTCATTATGTCTGATTTTTCATGGCTGCCGTTAAGTGTTGCATAGCATGTAGAGAGTATGCCCCTGTTCATTGGAATCAGGTGCGGAGTAAAGCTGATTACTATATTCTCTCCGCCAAGCTTTGAGAGCTCCTGCTCGATCTCGGGAGTGTGTCTGTGGCTTCCGAGCTTGTAGGCTTTTATGGACTCATTTACTTCTGTGTAGATATTGGATATGTCAGCAGACCTGCCGGCTCCTGAAACCCCGGATTTTGAATCTGCTATTATGCTGCTCTTGTCGATTAGGCCGTTTTTAAGAAGAGGCGCCAGGGCAAGTATGACTGAAGTCGGGTAGCAGCCAGGATTTGCAATGATTCTGGCGTTTTTTATTGAATCCCTGTGCAGCTCCGGCAGGCCGTACACTGCTTTTTCAAGCAGAAAGGGGTAGCTGTGTTCAAGCTCATACCATTCACTGTAGGTGTCCTTGCTGCCGATTCTGTAGTCTGCGCTCAGATCTATGACCTTTATGCCCTTGTCGTATGCTGCCTTAACCGCATCCATGGACTTGCCGTGCGGAAGCGAGCAGAACAAGACATCTATGTCGCCGAGCATTTCAAATGCGGTCTTTGTGGAAACGCATGTGTAATCAGCAACGCCATAATAGTTTTTGTATATGCTTGAAAAAGCTTCGTCTTCATAGCTGTTTGTAGACAAGAAGCTTATTTCAACCTCCGGATGGTTCAGAAGCAGCCATGCAAGCTGCTGTCCCGCGTAACCTGTAGCGCCCATAATTCCTGCTTTTATCATTCCAAACATCCTTTCGATATTATAGTATTTTTTAAAAGCCAAAACCATCAAAACAATGTTAAATTAAGCGTGTTCCATGGTATTAAAATACCCTGATTTGGTTTTAGTAAATCAGACTGCGAGTATAAAAAAAGCCCTCGTCTCTTGTATAAACAAAGAGACGAAAGCTGTTTCGCGGTACCACTCTTTTTAAAATGGCAATATTGCTGCCATTTTATCTCGAACGCTTTAACGGGCTGGCCGGGTTTTTCTACTCACGCATACCGCTGGCATGCCTTTGGAAAAACCTCTTCATGGATACGTTTCGGCAAAGCTATGTGCCGGGCTCCCACCGCCGCCGGCTCGCTGTACAACAATCACAGTACCTACTCTTCCAATCACAAGATTTAAAATTATAAAGTTTTATTAGTATTGAATGATAAGGCAAATTTGCATATAAGTCAATATTAAAAATAAATTTTTATAAACATGCTTATTTTGACTGTTGTTGGGAATAGATATCACTAGAGAGCCTATACAAGAAATTGTTTTCGCTGATTGAAAAATATAATTATTTTAGTTGACACGATATTTTCTGTAATATATAATTGGCTTAAATTGAATGAAATATGCAAGAGCTTCAGCGGAAAATTCAACATCATCAAATTCAGTGACGGGGAAAGTAGGTTGTGACAAGGCTTAAAGCGAGCCGGAGAAGGTGAGAGTCCGGCAGTACATCATTTCTGAAACGTACCCCTGAGAAGATTCCTTGAAATCATATAGAGAGTATGGGAATTCGGCAATGGCCGTTATTTTATTATGAGTGGGTCCGGCTGCATAGCGGCGGGCCAAAAAGAGTGGTAACACGGAAGGCTTTCGTCTCTTATTTTTTACGATAAGACGCGCAGGTCTTTTTTTATTACAGCAAATGCAGCAACAGCAAATAAAAAAATCAAGTTTCAAAAAATTCTGGAGTCTGGGGGTGGTGTTATGGATTTTTCTGGGGGCAAGGTTAAGGTACTTACCGAGGCGCTGCCATATATCAAGAAGTTCCAAGACAAAATATTCGTCATAAAATACGGCGGCAGCATAATGAGCAACGAGGAGGCAAAGGACGCATTCATAAAGGATGTGGCACTCCTTAAGCTTGTTGGCATAAACATCGTGCTTGTTCACGGAGGAGGCCCTGACATATCGGGCATGCTTAAAAAACTCAACATTCAGACCGAATTTGTCAAGGGTCTACGGGTTACAGATCAACAGACTGTTGAAGTGGTAGAAATGGTGCTCTCAGGCAAGGTCAACAAGGAGCTGGCGTCCAAACTTTCAAGCCACGGCATAAAGGCAGTAGGCATAAGCGGAAGGGACAGCAACATTGTCACAGCCAAAAAGAAATACCTTGAGGACGGCGACGAACTTATTGACATTGGCTTTGTGGGCGAGGTTACAGGCATAAACAAGGAGTTGCTAATTGACCTCATCAAGGCGGATTATCTGCCGGTGATATCGCCTGTAGGCTGCGATGAGACAGGGCAGATATACAATGTAAATGCGGATTATGTCGCGGGGGCCATAAGCTCTGTGCTGCAGGCCGAAAAGCTCATACTCCTTACGGATGTAAAGGGACTTTACAAGGATATACAGGACGAGTCGAGCTTTATATCGGAAATTTCAATACCGCGAATTGTAGAATACATCAAAAGCGGCGTGATAAAGGGCGGCATGATTCCAAAGATGGAGTGCTGCATGCAAAGCATAGAGGAGGGAACAAAGAACATTCACCTTGTCAACGGGAATGTCGAGCACAGTCTCTTGCTTGAGATATTTACAAAAGCCGGAATAGGAACAATGGTAAAAGGGGAGGAATAAGCATGCAAAGTCTAAAAGGCAGAAGTTTTTTAAAATTAAAGGATTTTTCAAGTGAAGAAATAGGATACATGCTTGAGCTTTCAAAAAAGCTAAAGCAAAAGAAAAAATCAGGGGAAAAGGGCAGTCTGCTAGCAGGCAAAAATATAGTGCTTCTTTTTGAGAAAACATCAACAAGGACAAGATGTGCATTCGAGGTTGCAGCCTATGACGAGGGTGCAAATGTGACATTTCTATCCAACTCACAGTTTGGCAAGAAGGAGTCAATCGAGGATTCGGCAAAGGTGCTGGGAAGATTTTATGATGGCATACAGTTCAGAGGCTTTGAGCAGGAGACTGTAAAGATGCTTGCAGACTATTCGGGTGTGCCTGTGTGGAACGGCCTTACTGACCTGGCGCATCCAACGCAGACGCTTGCAGATTTTCTGACTATAATGGAGCATGTGGACAAGCCGCTTTCGCAGGTCAAGCTAGTATACGTAGGTGATGCCAGAAACAACGTGTGCAACTCTCTGATGGTTGGCAGCGCAAAGATGGGCATGAATTTTGTTGCGCTAGCTCCAAAGGAGCTGTGGCCTTCGCCGCAGCTGCTTGAAGACATGAAGCCTGTATGCGAAGAAACCGGAGCAAGCATAAGCGTTACAGAAAGCATGGACGACATACAAGGTGCAGACGCCGTATATACAGATGTTTGGGTTTCAATGGGAGAAGAGGACATGTTCGAAGAGAGGATAAAGCAGCTCCTTCCATACCAGGTGGACATGAACATGATGAAAAAAATAGGCACTGAAAACGCGATATTCCTTCACTGCCTGCCTGCGTACCACGACCTGCATACTGAAGTAGGCTTGGATGTGTTTGAGAAATTCGGGCTCAAGGAGATGGAAGTTACAGACGAGGTGTTCAGAGCTCCCATGTCCAAGGTTTTTGACCAGGCCGAGAACAGGCTGCACACGATAAAGGCTGTAATGGTCGCCACACTGTCGGAAGGTAAATAAAGGCTGAATAAGAGTTTACGAGGTGATATATAATGGGAAAGACTAAATTCATGAGCACATACTGCAGGTTCGATCTGACGTTTGAAACAGGCAAGGGTGCCAAGCTTTACGATTCGAACGGCAAGGAATATATAGACTTTGTTCAAGGAGTGGCAGTAAACTGCCTTGGGCACTCGCATCCTGCATTAGTCGAGGCAATAAAAACTCAGAGCGAGAAGCTAATACACATATCAAACCTCTATTGGAGCCAGAATCAGATGGATCTTGCAAAGAGGCTGTGCGAGCTGAGCGACCACGATCAGGTTTTCTTTTCAAACAGCGGAGCCGAGGCGGTTGAAACCGCCCTCAAGCTTGCCAAAAAATACGGCAGGATTTCAGGCGGTGAATCAAAGCACAAGATTCTCTACATGAGCGATTCATTCCACGGCAGGACGATAGGTGCCCTGTCGGTGACGGGAAGTTCCGACAACAAGTACCAGAAGGATTTCATGCCTCTTATGCCAGGCACACTCAGCGTAAACTTCAATGACATTGAAGACTTAAGGGCCAAGTTTGACAAGGACGTTTGCGCCGTCATAGTCGAACCTGTTCAGGGAGAAGGCGGACTTGTTCCTGCAAATGCAGAGTTCCTGAGCGCAATAAGAAGCCTGTGCGATGAAAATGACGCAGTCCTCATATTCGACGAGGTGCAGTGCGGCATGGGAAGAATGGGTACTATATTTGCATACCAGAGCTTCGGTGTGATTCCCGACGTTATATGCATGGCAAAGGGCCTTGGCGGAGGATTCCCCATAGGCGCAACGCTTGCCGTTAAAAAAGTCGGCGACGCGTTTAGCTACGGAGACCACGGCTGCACATTCGGCGGCAACCCCCTTGCATGCGCTGTTGCGCTTGCAGTGCTCAAGGAGCTGTCTGAAGGCAAAGTGGCTGAGATCGTAAATGAAAAGAGCGCGTATTTATACGGAAAGCTTCAGGAGCTTGCGAAAAAGCACAGCGCTATTGTTGAATTAAGGGGCAAGGGGCTTCTTGCAGGGATGCAGCTTTCCTGCGATACTTCGCAGTTTGTAAACGGGGCGATAGACAATGGGCTTTTGCTTGCCAAAGCCGGAGGAAACGTAATAAGGCTTATGCCTCCTCTTAATGTTGAAAACAAGGATATAGACGATGCAATTGAAATAATCGGGAAAGTGCTCTCGGAGATGGAAAACGAATAGGAATTGAAAGAGAAAACCGCATGCATGGCATGCGGTTTTTGCTGTTATTATTGTAAACTTATGCTATAATTAGTCTTGTTTATAATCTGTTTTAATTATGTCAAGTTGGATTTGTGTACATAATCCAAAGCTGAAGCATTTATCAACCACAACAATATAATAGAAACGAAGGAGTATGCGTTATGAAGATGAAAGCTCCCATAAGAATTGACAGGAAGACAAAAAACCTGGCAAAGCGGATAAGCCCGGGAGAAATTGCAGTAATCAACCACAGGGATATTGACGAGGTGGCCGCAAATTCGCTCGTTGAAAAGAAGATAAAGGCCGTGATAAATGCCGACTTGTCAATAAGCGGCAAATATCCAAACAAGGGGCCCGAGATTCTCAGCGAAAAGGGCATAACAATAGTAGACAATGTCGGCGTCCATATTTTCGAGGCGCTAAAAGAAGAAGACACAATAGAAATAGACGATGACGGAAGCGTGTACAAGGAAGGCGAGCTAATATGCCAGGGAGAGATTCTTGACGAGGCGAGGATAAAGGAGCTGCTGGAGATAGCATACGGCAACCTTTCGCAGGAGCTTGAAAACTTCATTGACAACACCATAGAATATGCAAAAAAAGAAAAGGGCTTCATACTCGGCGACATAGGAATGCCCAGGACATCTGTAGACATGGAGGGAAGGCATGCGCTTGTCGTGGTGAGGGGCCAAAACTACAAGGACGACCTTAGCGCCATACTCTCATATATAGAAGAGGTAAAGCCGGTGCTCATAGGAGTTGACGGAGGTGCCGACGCACTGTTGGAGTTCGGGTACAAGCCGGACATAATAGTGGGCGACATGGACAGCGTCAGCGACAAGAGCCTGCAAAGCAGCAAGGAGATAATTGTCCATGCGTATCCCGACGGACGCGCGCCCGGTCTCAAAAGGGTCGAAGACATAGGCCTTAAGCCGATAGTGTTCCCGGCAATAGGAACAAGCGAGGACATAGCCATGCTGCTTGCATATGAGAACGGCGCGGAGCTTATTGTTGCGCTTGGCACGCATTCCAATATAATCGACTTTCTGGAAAAGGGGCGAAAAGGAATGTCAAGCACATTCCTTGTGCGCATGAAGATAGGCTCCAAGCTCATAGACGCAAAGGGAGTAAGCCTGCTCTACAGGAGCCAGCTCAAGATCAAGTATATCTGGGGGCTTATAATAGCCGCGCTTTTTCCTGTGTTCATTGTGGCGTACCTTTCGCCGCCCATACAGCAGGTGCTTAGGATAATGGAGCTCAAAATGAAATATTTGATAGACCTGTAGAAAAAGAACTGAAAAGGGGAGAAAGCTATGCTTATAAACATGAAATACTATATAACAACAATAGGAGCTATTTTCATAGCCCTTGGTATAGGAATACTAATAGGATTCAATCTCGACGGAGACATAATGATAAGCGAGCAGCAGCTTGAGATGGTCAACAAGCTCGAGGAGAAGATATCAGAGGTAAAGGCTCAAAATGATACGCTCACAGGAACAATAGCGAGCATGGAAAAGCAGAGGGAAGACATAGACAAGTATATTGAATACAGCAGCGGCAATGTTATAAAGGACAGGCTGGCAGGTAAAAACATAGCGGTTATTCAGACTACAGAGGATTATTTTTATCCCAATACAGTAGCATTTTTGCAGAAGGCTGGAGGCAGCGTGCCTTTCGAGCTGCTGCTAAAGGACAGCCTTATGAAGAGCCTGGATTTGCAGGCATTTAATCAGGAGTTTGGAACTACATTCAAGACGAGTGCTGACATAGTGAACCACCTTTGCAAGACAATTTTCGAAGAAAAGAATATGGTGTTTGCCAACGCGCTCTCTCAAAAGGGATATGTTCAGATAAATGCCGGAAGCATGGACCTGAAAAATATTGATGCAGTAGTGATGGAATCAGGCGGAACCAAGGAAGACAAGGAAAAGATGCAGCTCTTTGACGGAACTGTAATCGAGTATCTTAAAGGCAAAAATGTCAGCGTGGTGGGCGTAGAAAGAACCGACGTGGAGTTTTCACACGTGCCTTTTTTCAAGGAGTCAAAAATATCCAGCGTTGACAATGTAAACAAGATACTGGGGGAAATTTCTCTTGTTATGGCTCTAGACGGCAAGAGCGGCCATTTCGGAGAGAAGGAAACGGCGGAGGCTATACTTCCGCAAGAGCTTAACTAGGCGAGGTGAAAAGATGCGAATAAGCGTACTTATACCTGCATACAACGAGCAGGACAGGATAGGAGCAACACTAGAGGGGGTTTTAGGCCTCAAATCCATAGATGAGATTGTTGTAGTAGATGACGGCTCGGCAGATCGCACATACGAGATAGCATCCTCATATGAGGGCGTGAGCGCATACAGGCTCGAGCAAAACAGCGGCAAGGGCTATGCTGTGAACTTCGGCCTCACGAAGATAAAGGATGCCGACGTAATAGTGTTTCTTGACGCCGATGTGGGCGCTACATCGGGCGAGGTCCAAAAGTTAATAGAGCCCATTATAAATGGAGAATGCGACGTAACCATAGCGGCGTTTCCTCCGGCTGCAAAAAAAGGCGGCTTCGGACTAGTAAAAAGGCTTGCCAGGTCGGGCGTTAAATTATTCACCGGCGCAGAGCTGAGCGCAACGCTTTCCGGACAAAGGGCGTTCAAGAAAGAGGTGCTCGATATATTCGACGCAATCCCTTCAGGCTATGGAGTCGAGGTTGGAATGACAATAGACATACTAAGAAAAGGCTTCAAAGTAAAGGAAGTGCCTGTATACATGACGCACAACGAAACAGGCAGGGACATAAGCGGTTTCAAACACAGAGGAAAACAGTTCTATCATATTTCAGTTATTCTTTTAAAGAAGTTTTTCAAGTAAATTTCAGGAGGAACAGCTTTGACAATCATTATAATTTCATTTGTACTTGGATTTATTTCGACTAAAATATTCATTGGATTCTTCAAGGGCATGCTGACGCAAGCAGGAATAGTAAGGCAAAACTACATGGGCATAATGATTCCGGTAGGAATGGGGCTTGTATTCCTGCCCTACATCATTATGAACGCATGCATAGCCGACTACTTCCATGATGAAAAGGTTGTGCCCTACTATATACTCGGAGTAATAGCAATGAGCCTGGCGGGCGTTGTGGATGACCTTGTGGGCGATCGGAGCTCGAGCGGCTTCAAGGGACATTTCAAAGCTCTCTTTAAAGGCACTCTTACAACAGGTGCGTTCAAGGCACTCTTTGGCGGAGCAGTGGCATTTTTGATATCGCTCTCGTTTACAAAGGAGATATTCGAAATAATACTCAACACCCTCCTTATAGCCTTGGCAACCAACTTCTTCAACCTCCTTGACCTGAGGCCGGGAAGGGCTCTCAAGATCTATACTGTCAGCTGCATTCCAGTGCTCATATTCTCATCCGAGGTTTCAAGGCTCCTGCTCGGCGGCATGCTCTCTTCGGCGCTGGCCTACTTCTGGGACGACATAAAGGCCAGGACTATGATGGGCGATTCGGGCTCTAATGTGCTTGGGGCGTCAATAGGCATAATAGCCGCATACGAGTTTGGCATATGGACGAAAATTGCCATATTGGCAGCGCTTATACTGGTGCACGCCGTTTCGGAAAAATATTCCATAACAAAGATAATCGAAAGCAACAGACTGCTCAACTATATAGACAAGCTTGGGAGGTAATTATATGGATATGCTCAGCAAAAAGCTCGCCATAGTAAAATCAATAACAGGCGAATATGATGACATGCAGGAGCTGACAGTTCTCGTAGCAGACAGGGATGAGAAGGCCATTTCATATATCCCGCTTACAGGAAGGGCAAAGCCAGGGCAAAGCGTGCTGCTTAACACGACGGCTGTGGAACTCAGCCTCGGAACAGGCGGCTTTCACTTTGTAATAGCAAATCTGGACGAGCCTGAATCGAGCATGTCTCCAGGCGGTCATATAATGAAACTAAGATATACGCCATACCAGATCAAATGTTTTGCAGTAGAGGAGCAGGGCAGCAAGTATCACGAGCAGATTAACGCTTTCGAGTCGCTCGAGAAGCTGCCTGTGGCAGTCGGAACATTGCACAGCCAGCTCGTGCCATTTGCCTGCACGGCAAAAAAGCTCATGCCGGGCAAAAGCATAGCCTACATAATGACGGACGGTGCGGCGCTTCCCATGTATCTTAGCAAGAATGTCAAGGAGCTAAAGAACAAGGGACTAATAGACCATACAATTACGTGCGGCAACGCCTTCGGGGGCGACTTTGAGTCTGTCAATGTATACAGCGCCATGATATTTGCAAAGCAGGTGCTAAGGGCCGACATAATTTTCGTTTGCATGGGGCCTGGAATTGCCGGTACCGGAACGAAATATGGTTTTACCGGGATAGAGCAGGCATATATACTCGATGCAGCCGTTAAGCTAGGAGGTACTTCAATAGCAGTTCCGCGAGTAAGCTTTGCCGACAAGAGGGAAAGGCACAGGGGCATATCACACCACACGGTTACAGTGCTCCGCGACGCAGTGTGCAGCAGAGTTGTTGTTCCGATAAACATACAGGATGAAGAAAAACTTGCAACTCTTGAAAAGCAGCTCGAGGGCAGCGGTCTTTCAAGGCTGCACGAAATATATCGCGTAAAAGGCGATTCGACAAAGGCTGCGATGGATGAATTCGGAATGAAGGCGAGGAGCATGGGCAGGGGCTTTGATGAGGATGAGGAGTTCTTCAAATCAGCTTCGGGTGCAGCGAGCTACATAGCGGAGGTACTTTTATAATGGTAATAAAAGAAGAGACTATGAACAGTGAAATCATATATAATGGAAAAATAGTTAACTTGAGGATAGATACCGTGGAGCTGCCGCAGCAAAAGTATTCAAAGCGTGAGATTGTGGAGCATCCGGGAGGAGTAGCTGTAATAGCCATCACTGATGATGGCGAAGTAATAATGGTAAGGCAGTACAGGAAGGCTGTGGAGGATGCGGTGCTGGAGATACCGGCGGGGAAGCTTGATCCGGGCGAAGACCCGAGGGAGTGTGCCGCAAGGGAGCTCAAGGAAGAGACGGGTTATGAGGCTGATACGCTCGAGCATCTTGTTGATTTTTACTCATCTCCGGGCTTTACGAATGAAAAAATACACATATACCTGGCAAGAGGGCTAAGGGATGGCCTGGCGCAGCCCGATGAAAATGAATATATCGACATAGAGCTCTACAGCATGCAGTCGCTTTTGGACATGGCTTCCAAAAACATGATAAAGGATGCCAAAAGCCTGGTGGCATTGCTGTATGCTAGCAATTTCAAGGGATAACAGTCCCCTCAGTGTGTTTGTTAGGAGATGTATGAATGGAAAAATTATTGTCAGATTATAAAGAATATATACAAAATGAAAAGGGCCTTTCAAGGAGCACAGTCTTTTCATATGAAAACGACCTGAAGAAATACTTTGAATATCTGAGCTCTTGCAAGCTGGATATACTCGATGTAAGCGAAAGCGACCTGGAGGATTTCGTGGCACATATAAAAACATTTGATATTTCGCAGGCTACAGTCTCAAGGATTGTGTCATCCGTAAAGTCGATGCATGAATATCTCTACGACGCGAAACTTTCCTGCAAGAATCCCGCCAAAAAGATTAAAAAGCCCAAAATCGAAAGAGAGCAGACTACTGATATTCTTATGGAAGAGGAGATTGTCAAGATGCTATCCATGCCTGACAGCGCAGGCTGTACCGGCATGAGGGACAAGGCGATACTTGAGATAATCTACGGAACCGGCATGAAGGTGTCGGAAATCGTATCGCTGAATGTAGAGGATGTAGACGTACAGATGGAGTATATAAACTGCGATGGCACAAGGAGCAAGCGAGCTGTTCCGCTGGGACTGTCGGCGCTTGAAAGCGTCAAAGCCTACATTGAAAAATCAAGGACGTCGCTTATAAAGCCGTGCTCGGGCAGCGCTTTGTTTCTCAACCTCAAGGGAGACAGGCTTACAAGACAGGGACTTTGGAAGATTATCAAGGGATATGCAAAGGAAGCCGGCATACAAAAAAATGTAACGCCGTCAGTCCTGCGCAATTCATTTGCGGTGCACATGCTCAGCAACGGAGCGGACATAAGGATTGTCAGCCAGTTGCTTGGAAATTCAAACATTTCATGCCTGCAGCCTTATGTGCAGTCCAAGAAGAATGCCAGAATAGAGCTCAAAAGCAAGCACCCCAGAGGATAAAAGCATTATTGTAAACTGGCTTTATAAAAAGTATAATATACTAAAAAACAAGAGGTCCGCCTATGAAAAAGATATTTGTTGTTTTGGCTTTAACAATAGCCGCATCCGTTGTTTCGGCCGCTCTGGCTTTCAACGCCTTGACCGGTCCATACGACAAAGGCAGCACGGAATATGAGATTGTCGACATTCCCAAAGGCTCCTATATAGGAAAGGCTGCCGGCATACTCCATGAGAACAGGCTCATAAGGAACGAGCTGCTTTTCAGGGTTGTAGCAAAGCTTGAAGGTGACCCCGGCATAAAGGCCGGCAGGTACAAGATATTCAGATCGTATTCGAACAGCGAGATACTGAGATTGCTTGAAGAAGGCAAGGTATATAATGACAGCATTGCTGTCACAATACCCGAGGGCTTTGAAGGCTACAAGATTGCCGAGCGCCTGGAAAAGCTGGGGCTGGCAAGCAAGGCCAGATTCATGGAGCTTATTGAAAATCCCAAGGAGTTCGAATCAAGAATACCTTTTATAAGAGGAGAGAACCTGAGCAGTCTTGAAGGGTATCTTTTCCCGGATACTTATTTTTTTAAAAAAGGCACCTCCGAGGAAGACATGATAGTGGAGATGCTCAAGCGATTTGAGGATGTATACGGCCAGAGCTATCAAAAAAGACAGCTCGATATGGGCAAGTCACTCAATGAGATTATAACAATGGCTTCCATAATCGAAAGGGAGGCCAAAAAGGATTCGGAAAGGGACCTCGTTTCAGCCGTGTTTTACAACAGGCTGAAAATCGGGCAGAGGCTCCAGTCATGCGCCACGGTTCAGTATATTCTCATGGAGAGAAAGCAGAATCTGACGGATGCAGACATACAGATCGAGTCGCCCTACAACACATATAAGTATGAAGGGCTTCCCCCCGGGCCAATAGCCTCGCCGGGCAAAAAATCCATAGAGGCCGCACTGTATCCGGCAAATGTGGACTACTTGTATTTTGTTGCAAAAAAGGACGGAAGCCATACTTTTTCAAGGACATACGAGGAGCATTTGAAAGCAAAAGCAAAAAACTTTGCGGAATAGGTGGGTGAGAATCCATCTATTTCTTTATGGAAGGATGATACACTTGAGCAATATTGTAAACGAAGCAGTTGAAAGCTATGTAAGAGGATCATTAAAAAAGAGCGTGGGCTTGATGCTTGACATGGAAGCATACGCAGATGAGCACAGCGTGCCCATAGTGCAAAAGGAAGTGGCGCAGCTTATCAATGTAATACTGAGGCTGCAAAGACCGAGGCGCATTCTCGAGGTGGGGACGGCCATAGGCTACTCGGCCATACTTATGGCCACGGCGTCCGGAGAAGGCTGCAGTGTCACCACTATAGAGCGCAATCCAGGCATGGCCGAGCAGGCTAGGGAAAACATAGAAAAAGCGGGTCTTCAGGGCAGCATAAGGGTAATCGAGGAGGATGCAACGGATGCCCTCAAAATGGTGGACGGCGAATACGACCTCATATTCATGGATGCGGCCAAGGGTCAGTACATGCAGTTTTACGACATGGCGATAGACAGGCTCAAAACAGGCGGGCTTTTGATATCCGATAACATACTCTACAAGGGCATGGTGGCATCAGACGAGTTTGCGGTCAGAAGAAAAAAGACAATAATAAAGAGGATGCGCAGCTACATCGACTATATATGTAGCGCGGATTACATTGAAACCAGCGTGATTCCAATAGGTGATGGAGTGGCGCTCAGCTACAAGCTAAAAGACAGAAATGCAAAATAATCAGAGGTGAAAATAATGGATAGAGAACAAATAGAAATACTGGCTCCAGCGGGTGATCTTGAAAAGCTAAAGCTGGCAATAACATACGGGGCGGATGCCGTATATCTTGGCGGTGAAAGATTCGGCCTCCGTGCAGCGGCAAAGAATTTCTCGATAGAGCAGATAAAGGAAGGCGCAGACTTTGCACACAGCAAAGGCAAGCGGCTGTATGTAACTGTCAACTTGATACCACACAACGAGGATTTTGAAGGACTTGAGGAGTATCTTAAGGAGCTTCAGCAATCAGGCGTAGACGCCCTTATAGCTTCAGATCCGGGAGTCATAATGAAGATAAAGGAAGCTGTACCAGGCATGGAGATACACCTTAGCACTCAGGCCAACAACACAAACTATATGAGCGCGCGTTTTTGGCACTCCCAGGGCATAAAGCGCGTAGTGGTTGCCAGAGAGCTTTCGGTGGGCGAAATAGGAGAAATTAGAGCCAACATTCCAGATGACATGGAGATAGAGGCCTTCGTTCACGGCGCCATGTGCATATCGTATTCGGGCAGATGTCTGATAAGCAACTACATGACAGGCAAGGACGCCAACAAGGGAGAGTGCAAGCACCCCTGCAGATGGAAGTACTCGCTTATGGAGGAGACCAGGCCGGGCGAATACTACCCGATATACGAAGATGAAAGAGGAACTTTCTTTTTCAATTCCAAGGACCTGTGCCTCATCGAGCACATACCGGAGCTTGTGCAGGCAGGCATAAAGAGCTTCAAGATAGAAGGCAGGATGAAGTCTGCATATTATGTGGCTACAATAGTAAGAGCTTACAGGATGGCCATAGATGAATACCTGAAAAATCCGCAGGGCTGGAAGTTCAAGCAGGAGTGGCTCGAGGAACTTGAAAAGGTTAGCCACAGAGGCTTTACAAAGGGCTTTTACTTCAACAAGCCCGGACATGAAGAGCACCACTACGGTTCAAGCTCATACGTTAGAAATTACGATTTCATAGGGCTTGTGCAAAGTCGTGACGATGAAAATGGCGAGATAATTGTTCAGCAAAGGAACAGATTCTTCTTAGGGGACGAAATAGAGATAATAGGTCCGGGAGGAGTACAGCATCTGGCCAGGATAACAGGAATGCGCGATGAAGCCGGCAACGGGATTGAGGTTGCGCCAAGGCCAAAGGAGACAATAAGGGTGAAACTCGACATCGAGCTTGATGGCATTGGGGAGAATTTCATCTTGAGAAAAAAGGCCGAGCAGGCAAATTGCTAGATTTATAGAGAATACAAGGGGAGAATGGATGAGCGTGAAATCAGATATTTTGGATAGATTTGAAAAAGCTATAGGATATGAATTCAGCAACAAGCTCTTGCTCTCTGAAGCGCTTGTGCACAGCTCATATGCAAATGAAAACAGGCACAGGGGCATGGTCTGCAACGAGAGGCTGGAGTTTCTGGGCGACTCCGTACTGGGCATAGTCGTAAGCGATTATCTTTTTAAAAACACGGAGCTGCCCGAGGGCGAGCTCACCAAGAAAAGGGCTGGCATAGTCTGTGAAAAATCGCTAAGTGATGCCGGCAAGAAAATAGGGCTTGGAGGATATCTCTTCCTGGGCAAAGGCGAAGAGGCCACTGGCGGCAGGGACAGAGCGTCAATAATCGCGGACGCATTTGAAGCTGTTATAGGAGCCATATATCTCGACAGCGGTATTTATGAAGCTTCACTCTTCATATTAGGGCTGCTGGAGGAGACTATAAAGGGCTCCATAGAAGGCAACATATTCAGGGATCACAAGACTGAGCTGCAGGAGATACTTCAGGGGATAGGAAGCGGCGAAAAGATAAAGTATGAGCTTGTAAGCGAATCCGGACCTGACCACAACAAAAAATTCATGATGGAAGTAAAGTTCGGAGATAAGAGCCTCGGAGCCGGAGAGGGCAAGACCAAAAAGGAAGCCGAGCAGGAGGCAGCAAAAGTTGCAATAGAGAGGTTTGAGTAATGAAGAGGAAGATAATACCCATATTTGTGCCGCACATAGGCTGTCCGCACGACTGCATTTTCTGCAATCAAAAAAAGATAACGGGTGCGGGAACTGATGTTACGGCCGAGTCGGCAGAAGCCATAATAAAGGAACATCTGGGCACAATAGATGCCAAAAACTGCATAGTCGAGATTGCATTTTTCGGGGGGAGCTTCACTGCAATAGAAGAGAGCTTCCAAAGAAGCCTGCTTTCCGTTGCAAGCAAATATAAGCAATCCGGCGTAGTAAGAGACATAAGGCTTTCTACGAGGCCGGATGCGATAGATGAATCAAGGCTTGCCCTGCTGAAGGAATATGGCGTGACGACAATAGAGCTCGGGGTGCAATCGCTGGATGGCGAGGTGCTCAGCAGGAGTTTGCGCGGCCATACGGGCGAGGATGTGCATGCTGCAGCAGCGCTCATAAAGGATTGGGGTTTTACGCTGGGACTCCAGCTTATGGTGGGGCTTCCGGGCGACAGCCCCGAAAAATGCCTGGAGACGGCAAGAGAATTCATAGATATAGGTCCGGAGTTTGCCAGGATATATCCAACTCTTGTAGTGAAGGATACTGCGCTTGAGCGGCTCCATGCAGAAGGCGCGTATAAGGCTCTTGAAATCGAGGAAACCATAGAAATCTGCAAGAAACTGCTCGTGCTGCTCACAAGCGCAGGAATAAAGGTAATAAGAATAGGACTCCAGCCGACAGAGGAGATATCCATGGGCAACCAGGTGGTTGCAGGTCCTTTGCATCCGTCGCTGCGCGAACGCGTTGAAAGCAGGATATTCAGAGACTACATCGAGGCGGCTTTGCTTTCAAAGGAGAAGGCTGCGTGTCTCAGGGTCTATGGCTCCAAAAGGAATATGTCAAAGCTCGTAGGCAACAAAAGGGAGAACATCTCATATCTTAGGGGTCTCAGTCCGGCTAGCGTAGAGATGAAGGAAGCACAAATGCCGGATGATGCCATAGCCATCGAAATTGACGGCAAAAAAAGGATTGTTGATATTTCACAGGTATATCTCGAGCTAGGCAGGATATACTTTTAGGAGGCGAACAGATGTATCTGAAGAAAATAGAGCTTAGGGGCTTTAAATCTTTTCCGAACAAGACCGAGATTCTCTTCAACAGCGGGATTACCTCCATAGTGGGACCCAACGGGAGCGGAAAAAGCAATATTTCAGATGCAGTCAGATGGGTGCTTGGCGAGCAGAGCATCAAAAGTCTTCGAGGCGAAAAGTCGGAGGATGTTATTTTTTCGGGGACGGACTCGAAAAATCCCATGTCATTTGCAGAGGTATCAATAACAATAGACAACTGCGATCGCATACTTGACATCGACTACTCTGAAATAACCATAAAGCGAAGGGTCTACAGATCCGGAGAGAGCGAATATTCAATAAATTCCCAGCAATGCAGGCTCAGGGATATAAAGGAGATGCTCCTGAGCACAGGTATAGGCAAGGAAGGCTACTCGATAATAGAACAGGGCAAGATAGACGAGATACTTTCAGGAAACCAAAGCGCCAGACGCAGGCTATTTGACGAGGCTACCGGAATATCAAAATACAGGTACAAAAAGGAAGAGGCCCAAAGAAAGCTGGAAAAGACCAGGGAGAATCTCGAAAGAATAAACGACATATACTATGAAATAGAAAAGCACATAAGACCGCTAGAGGCGCAAAGAAACAAGGCGCTCAGGTACACTCAGGTCGAGAGTGAACTCAGAAGCCTCGAGGTCAGGAGCTTTGCCTTGCAGATTAAAAAGCTGGAAGAAGAGCTCAAGGCTGTAGACGAGACTTTGCGGGCCGCGGAAAACGAAAGCATTCGTCTTGAAGAGCAAAAGGCATGCGAGTATGACGAGTACGCACTTTTCAAGAGCAAGCATGCAGACGCCTGTGAAAGGCTTGAAAAGTTAAGCCAGGGCATGTATTCCGTCAAGGAGGCCATTGAGAAGACGGCCTCGCAAATCAGACTATACGCTGAAAAAAAATCCAGCGTGCAGAATCTGGTTCAAAAAAATGACAGTGAGCTTTGCGAGGCAAGGGCTTCCTCAGAAGAGCTCTCTAACGAGCTGGAGCTGTCAAAAGCAAGGCTGGCTGAATTCAAAAATGAGATGTCGCTACTCATTTCAAGCAGGGACAAGGTGCGGGACGAGAGCAGCCTTAGCTCTTCGGATATTACAAATGGCGAGCTGGAGATAGAAGAGCTCAAAAACAGGGCCATAGAACTGCTTGAAGAGAAGAATGCGCGCGCTGTCAGAATTTCAAGCGAAAAAGCCATCATTGATGCGGCGCTCAGGCGAAGAGGCGAGCTGGATAAGGATAAAGCGGAGCTTTGCTCTTTGAATACACTCAGGGAGAATGAAGCGGCCGTCTTGAAAGACAGGCTGGATACTCTAAAGGCTTCCTGCGAGGAGGCAAAGGCCCAAAACAGGGAAAAAAGAGAAGCTCTAAGCGATGCTTCAAAAAGCATCGCAGAGCTTGCTGAAGGCATCAGGAGCCTGCAGCTTGAGATAAAGGATAAAAGCTCAAGGCTCGCTGTTTATGAATCCATGGAGCGCCAGCTGGAGGGCTATAACAGGGGCGTAAAGGAAGCGCTCACAAGCGGAATAGCAGGCATAGAAGATGTGGTGGCTAACATTATTGATGTGGAGCGTGAGCATGAGACAGCTATAGAAATTGCGCTCGGCGCAGCTTTGCAAAACATAATCACTACGGACGAGGAGTCTGCAAAACGTACTGTTGAATATCTAAAACAAAAAGGATACGGCAGGGCCACATTTTTGCCGCTGAGCGTCTACGCAAAAAAAGTCCATGGCGCCCTTGAAATAGGTGAAGGGCTCGAGGGTTTCATAGGAATTGCCAGCGCTCTTGTCGGGTGCAGCGACAAATACAGGCCGGTAGTCGAGAGCCTTCTGGGCAAGACACTAGTTGTAAGCGACATGGACTGCGCCATAGCGGCAAACAGAAAAACAGGCTACAGGCACAGGCTAGTGACGCTAGACGGCCAGATTTTCAATCCGGGAGGCTCAATAAGCGGAGGCTCCGTGAAAAAAGCTCAAAACAGCATACTCTCAAGAAGCAGGATAATAGATGAATTCAAGTGTGAAATAGAAAAGCTCCAGAGCGAACTCCTAAAGGCACACTCGCAGGAGGAGAGTCTCAAAACAAACCATGCCCAAATTGATATAGACTTGCGTGCAGGTCTGGGCAGGCTGGGTGACATTGAAAAAGAAATTCTAAGGGTGAGCGCGCAGATAGAGGGCGCTGTAAGTTCCATGAAGGAATCAGGCGACAAGGCTCAAAGGCTTATTGCAGAAAGCGAGCGTATAAGCAGCGAAATCCAAATCCATAATGAGAGAGCCATACTGGCTGAAAAGGAAACAAGGGAAATAGAGCTTAAAATCGCAGACATACAGGAGCGGCTTAAAGCAGAAACCGAAACGATAAGGGAAAAAAGCGCAGCAAAAGAGGCCAGCGAAAAGGAGCTCAGCCAAATGGAGGCTAAGATTGCAGGACTTGAAGCATACATGGCTGCCGGAGAAGGCGAAGTGGAAAGGCTGCGCAGCGCGCTGGAGTCAAAAGGCGCAAGGCAAAAGGCGCTGGAAGGCGAAAATGCAAGCCTTGTGGCGCAACTGGAGAGTCTTGGCAAGAGCAGCTCAAACTCAGAGGGCGAGCTGGCATACATGGAGACAGAGCTAAGGCAGATGGATTTGCAAATCAGCGAGCTTTCAGGCGAAAAAATAATGCTTGAAAAGAGCGTGGAGGAAAAGCTGGGGAATGTCAGAAGGCTCGAGGAAGCATACGCAGCATCCAGAGAGGAGCTCATAAAAGCCCAGACAAGAAGAGCAGGCATTCAAAGAGAGTACGAAGGCATATGCGATACATTGTATGAAAGCTACGCGATGACATACGAGGAAGCTTTGCAGGAAAGCCAGGAAGGCGATATTCCAGACAGCGCCAGAATAAGGCAGCTGAAGAGTGAAATAAGGGAGATAGGAAGCGTAAACCTGGAATCCATAGAGGAGTATGAAAAGGAAAAGGAAAGGTACGAGCTCTACAAGTCTCAAAAGAGCGATATGGAAAACTCTATTGGTGAGCTTGAAGGCCTCATAGAAAGCATCGAGAGCAGTATGACCAGCGAATTCATGGCCAATTTCGAAAAGATAAACTCGAAGTTCGAGACTGTATTTACGGAGCTCTTCGGGGGCGGAGGAGCGCAGCTTCGGCTTGAGAATCCTCAGGCAGTGCTGGAAAGCGACATAGAAATTGACGTAATGCCCCCCGGCAAAAAATTAAAAAGCATAACTCTAATGTCTGGAGGAGAAAAGGCGCTTA
Source organism: Peptoclostridium acidaminophilum DSM 3953 (assembly GCF_000597865.1). Taxonomy (GTDB): domain Bacteria; phylum Bacillota; class Clostridia; order Peptostreptococcales; family Peptostreptococcaceae; genus Peptoclostridium_A; species Peptoclostridium_A acidaminophilum. The sequence continues at coordinate 1,224,809 of NZ_CP007452.1, forward strand.
CAGCAATTGCAGTGATGTTTTCCATACTGCTCACAAAGCCGACACCGTTTTGCATACTTGATGAAATAGAGGCGGCGCTTGACGATTCGAATATAGCAAGATTCGGCGTATTTCTAAAGACGCTCTCGTCCAATACACAGTTTGTTGCAATAACACACAGAATGGGCACCATGGAGGTTTCCGACTACATATACGGAGTGACCATGGAGGAGAATGGAATATCAAAGCTGCTCACGCTCAAGCTGGAAGATGCAGAAAGGTTTGCAGACGAAAAAACAAGTTAGGAGGAATAGCATGTTCAAAAAATTATTCAACAAGATAACCGGAAAAGGCGAAGAAAAGCCTCAGGAGGTTGAAGAGGCGCTGCAGGAGGAAGTGGAAACACAAGGGGAAGATGTTCAGGAAGAAGCGCAGGAAGAGGTTCAGGAAGATAGCGCAGAGGAAAGCCTTCAGGAAAGCGAGATTGAAGAGCCAGAAGCTGTAACTCTCGAAGCTGAAAGCGCGATAGAATATGAAGCTGTTCATGAAGAAAAGCCTGAACCAGAGGAATTAATGCCTGAATCTGGAGAAATTGAGCCAGCCCAAGAAGAAGCAGAGGAGGCTGAAGCAGAAGAACCAGAGGTATACGAGACTATCGAGCCTGTGACAGCTGAGGCGGAGCCTGCTCTGGAAGAAAGCGAGGAGGTTGAAAAGGGCTTCAATCTTTTTGCGAGGCTTAAGGAAGGTCTTGAAAAGACAAAAAAAGGCATAACTGAAAAGATCGATGTCATACTCAAGTCTTACAAGGGAGTCGATGAGGAGCTTTTCGAGGAAATCGAGGAAGTGCTCATAACTTCTGACATGGGCTTTGATACGACCATAAAGATAATTGACGCGCTTAGAGCCAAGGTCAAGGAGAAGAAAATAATCGAGGCCGAAGGCGTGAGGGAGGCGCTAAAGGAAGTAATAGTAGAGATGCTAGAGGGCAGTGAGCCGCTTGTCGAGGCAACTCCGGCTATAATAATGGTGGTGGGAGTCAACGGAGTAGGTAAAACGACCACGATAGGCAAGCTTGCCAACAGGTTCAAGAAAGAGGGCAAGAGTGTCATGCTCGCAGCAGGCGACACCTTCAGGGCTGCGGCAATAGACCAGCTTGAGGTATGGTCTGGCCGCGTGGGCGTAGAGCTCATAAGGCACAGCGAAGGCTCGGATCCTGGAGCCGTCATATTTGACGCCATACAAGCTGCAAAATCAAGAAAGGCAGACGTGCTCATATGCGACACCGCAGGAAGGCTTCACAATAAGAAAAACCTTATGAATGAGCTGGGCAAGATATTCAAGATTGTAGACAGAGAGTATCCTGATGCCAATAGGGAAGTGCTGCTCGTGCTCGATGCGACAACCGGCCAAAACGCTATACAGCAGGCCAAGACGTTCAGCGAAGTGGCGGATATAACAGGGATAGTTCTCACAAAGCTTGACGGGACAGCAAAAGGCGGGGTCATTCTGGCTGTGAAGTCGGAAATAGACGTGCCGGTAAAGCTAATAGGTGTGGGAGAAAAACTAGAGGACCTGCAGGACTTTGATGCGAGGAGCTTTGTTGAGGCGCTGTTCGATTAATCGCCGCCTGAGCTTTCAATATGGCTGAGTAGCAAATAAAAGGGTTGACAATGACGGGCATCTAATATAAAATACTATCTGTAAAGGCATTAAACTTTACACCGCTGTTTTAAGGGAAGTGAAAATATGGACCTGGATAAAGTAGTGGAAATTTCAGTCTTGTTTGATTTTTATGGCGAACTTCTCACTGACAAGCAAAAGGACGTAGTCAACCTTTACTACAACGAGGATTACTCGCTGAGCGAGATAAGTGAGAATCTCCAGATATCAAGGCAGGCGGTATATGATACATTAAAGAGAGCAGTAAAGATACTCAAGGAGTACGAATGCAAGCTAAGGCTTCTAGAAAAGCTCTACAGTCGTAATGACCTTGTCGAAGAGATAAACGAAGGCCTTGCGCAGCTGGGTGACATGGCAGGAGATGCGGGCTGCAGCGAGATGGCCGATTTGATACAAAGACTAAAAGATTGCTGCAGGGAGTTGTTGAAATGATTTTTGAAGGTTTAGCAGAAAAACTCCAAAACACGCTTGGCAAGCTTAAGGGCAAGGGTAAGCTTAACGAAAAAGACGTCAATGACGCCATGAGAGAAGTCAAGCTTGCGCTGCTTGAGGCGGATGTCAACTTCAAGGTGGTAAAGCAGTTTGTTGAAAAAGTCAAGGAAAGAGCCATCGGCCAGGAGGTCATGGAAAGCCTTACGCCTGGCCAGCATGTCATAAAGATTGTAAACGAAGAGCTTACAAATCTCATGGGCAACGTCCAGAGCAAAATCAACTTTTCCTCAAGACCGCCTACTGTAATAATGCTGGTGGGACTTCAGGGAGCAGGTAAGACTACTACTGCAGGCAAGCTCGGAGGCTATCTCAAAAAGCAGGGGAAAAAGCCTCTGCTGGTGGCATGCGACATATACAGGCCTGCTGCTATAAAGCAGCTCAAGGTGGTAGGCGAGCAGCTGGGGATTCCCGTGTTCGAGCTGGGAGACCAAAAGAGCCCTGTTGATATAGCCAGGGAAGGACTTGAGAAATCCAAAATTGACGGCAACGATGTTCTGATAATAGATACTGCGGGAAGACTTCACATAGACACGGAGCTTATGGACGAGCTTGTAAACATAAAGCAGTCTATAAGGCCGCATGAGATACTGCTTGTGATAGACTCCATGACAGGCCAGGATGCAGTAAACGTAGCTGAGAGCTTCAATAGCGCCCTTGGAATCGACGGTGTGATACTCACCAAGCTTGACGGCGACACAAGGGGCGGAGCGGCGCTTTCTGTAAAGGCTGTAACTCAAAAACCCATCAAGTTTGCCGGAATAGGCGAAAAGCTCGACGAGCTTGAACCGTTTTATCCTGACAGGATTGCTTCGAGGATACTTGGAATGGGAGACATTCTGGGACTCATTGAAAAGGCGCAGGCCAACATCGATGAGAAAAAGGCCAAGGAGCTAGAGCAGAGGATAAGAAAGCAGCAGTTCACATTCGAGGATTTCCTGGAGCAGCTCGAGCAGGTCAAAAAGCTTGGACCGCTCAACAAGATACTTGAAATGATGCCGGGCATGGGCCAGATGAAGCAGCTTAAGGATATCGACTTTGATGACAAGGAGATTGTCAAGGTGCAGGCCATAATACAGTCGATGACAAGGCAGGAGCGAAACGACCCAGACATCCTCAACGCCAGCAGGAAAAAAAGGATAGCCAGGGGAAGCGGCACAAGCGTGCAGGAAGTAAACAGACTGCTCAAGCAGTTCGAGCAGACAAAGAAGATGATGAAGAAGTTTGCAGGCATGGAAAAGAGCTTCAAAAAAGGGAGGCAATGCAAAGTTTCCTTTCTTTTAGCATAAAAAAATAATCTATATGAAAAATTTGAGGAGGTACAATAAATATGGCAGTAAAGATAAGACTTAAAAGAATGGGTGCGCACAAAAAAACCTTTTTACAGAATAGTAGTTGCAGATTCTCGTTCTCCAAGAGATGGAAAGTTCATAGAGGAGATAGGTTTCTACAATCCGGTTTCAGAGGCTAAAGAAGTGAAAATAAACGATGAAAAGGCTGTAAAATGGCTTAAAGACGGCGCTCAGCCAACTGACACAGTAAAGGATCTTTTCAAGAAGAATGGAATACTTGAGAAGTTCGAAGCGGCAAAAAAAGGAGAATAACCACTTACTAGGAGGTGGAACTTATGGGTGAATTAGTTAAAATAATTGCTAAATCTCTAGTAGACAATCCATCTGAGGTTTCAGTCAATGAGATTGAAGGTGAGCATTCTCTTGTAATAGAATTGAAAGTTGCTGCTGATGATATGGGCAAGGTAATAGGCAAGCAAGGCAGAATAGCTAAAGCCATAAGAACACTAGTAAAGGCGGCAGCCACAAAGGAAAACAAAAAAGTAATAGTTGAAATAGTACAATAATAATAAAAAGGATTAGTAATCTAATCCTTTTTTGTGATTGGAGGCTGATTTTCATGGGAGTCAACGTCAAAATTGGCCAGATTGTCAGTACGCAGGGCCTTAAGGGCGAAATGAGAGTCTATCCGCTAACCGACTATTTGGAGAGGTTCGAAGAGGTCGAAGGGGTGTTCCTGGATGCGGATTTTGACAAGAAGATCAAGATACAAAAGGTCAGATACAAAAAAAATCTCGTAATACTTAAGCTCGAGGGTGTAGACACCATAGAGCAGGCGGAGATGCTCAGGAACAAGTATATATATGTCCCGAGGGAAAGCAGGGAGCTGCCGGAAGACACATACTACGTCGATGACCTTGTGGGGCTTAAGGTGTACCTGCTTGACGGCGCCTACGTGGGTGTCATGGAGGATGTCTTCAGCACGGCAGGCGCAAACGACGTATACGTCATAAAGTCCGAGGAAGGCAGGGAAATAATGATTCCGGCTGTCGGGGAGTTTGTAAAGGAAATAGATATCCCCGGAGGAAGGATTGTAATCGACCCTATAGAGGGGATGATATAATGAATTTCCACTTCCTTACGATTTTTCCGGAAATGATAGACAACTATGCAAGCGAGAGCATAATAAAAAGAGCCTCGGAGAGCGGAGCTATAAGCGTCAAGACATGGAATATCAGGGACTATTCAAAAAATAAGCACAAGAAGGTTGATGATTATCCTTACGGCGGCGGAAGCGGCATGGTAATGACAGCGCAGCCGATATACGACGCCTACAAGGACATGCTCGAAAGGGAAGGCATAGAAAAGCCGCATGTGATATACATGTCCCCGAAGGGGAGGGTGTTTAGCCAGGGCGTGGCCATTGAGCTTGCAAAGCACTCGGATATAGTCTTCCTGTGCGGCCACTATGAGGGCGTAGACCAGAGGATAATCGACATGATTGTGGACGATGAGATATCGATAGGCGACTATGTGCTTACAGGTGGTGAGCTGCCTGCACTCGTGGTTATGGACGCGGTATCGAGGATGATACCCGGCGTGCTTGGCAGTGAAGATTCGCACATGGACGAGTCGTTTATGGAGGGAATGCTCGAATATCCCCACTACACAAGACCTGCGCAGTTCATGGGCCGCTGCGTTCCAGATGTGCTGCTTTCAGGAGACCACAAGAAGATAGAAGAGTGGAGGAAAGACCGTTCACATGAGATAACAAGCAAGAGAAGGCCTGACCTTCTTGAAAAATAGCTTGAAATGCATGTGGATTTATGGTACAATCTACATGCTGAATACGCGCGTTCCGCTGTTTCGCAACAACAAGGATTTGAAATAAGAACGTAGCAGAATAGGAGGAAGTATAATGGATATAATAAGAAGCATTGAACAAGAGCAGCTTAGAAGCGATCTGCCGTCATTCGGAGCAGGAGACACAGTAAAGGTGCACATCAAGGTAACAGAGGGTAAAAGAGAGAGAATCCAGGTTTACGAAGGCGTTGTAATCAAAAGACAAGGCGGCGGAAACAGAGAGACTTTCACAGTTAGAAAAATATCTTTCGGCGTAGGCGTTGAGAAGATATTCCCTGTTCACTCACCTGTAATCGAGAAAATCGAAGTTACAAGAAAAGGTAAAGTTAGAAGAGCGAAGATATACTATCTACGTGAAAGAACTGGTAAGAGAGCAAAAGTTAAAGAAGCCAAGAAGTAAAGCTAAGGGACTGGTATTTCAGTCCCTTTTAAAATCCTCAAATACTATAAATACGATGATTTAAACAGGATGTGTTGTGAATGGAAAATATTAACTGGTTCCCGGGCCACATGAAAAAAACCAGGGATCTTTTGCGCGATAACCTCAAGCTTGTTGACGTTGTAATAGAAATACTAGACAGCAGAATACCAATAAGCAGCAAAAACCCTGAGATAGATAAGATAATAGACGGCAAGGCGAAGGTCGTAGTGCTTAACAAGCTCGACCTGTCAGATCCGGCAAAGACGGAGCAGTGGAAAAAATACTTCAAGAATAATGGCAGCAGGGCAATATTCCTGGATTCGATAAAAGGCGTCGGCATAGATGCACTTATATCAGAGTGCCGCCTGGCCGCGAGCGAAAAGATGAGCCAACTTGCAAGCAGGGGCAGAAACGAGCGCGCCATAAGGGTCATGATAGTAGGAATACCAAACGTAGGCAAGTCGTCCCTCATAAATAAGCTTTCAGGCAAAAAAAGTGCCAAGGTGGGGAACAGGCCGGGAGTTACGAGGGGCAAGCAGTGGGTCAAGCTCAAGGGCGATCTCGAGATGCTTGATACGCCGGGTATACTCTGGCCTAAATTCGAAGACCAGAGCGTAGCTCTCAATCTGGCCTTCACAGGCGCCATAAAGGACGAGGTTCTGGACTCGGAGACCGTAGCCCTTAGACTAATAGAAAAACTCTCGCTAATCGAGCCTGAGAAGCTCAAAACGAGATTCGCACTCGAGGAGTTAGGCGAAACTCCCCTGGAAACAATGGATGCGATAGGCAAAAAAAGAGGCTGCATAATATCAAAAAGTGAAATAGACTACGAAAGGGTCGCAGGAATAATACTCCACGAATTCAGAAGCGCAAAAATAGGGAGGATCACTCTTGAGACGCCAGACGATCTGCAGAAAGTAGAGAAGGATTAAATCTTTCTCTATTTTTTTGCGTGTGATATCATTACATAATATATGAGAATGTCGATATAATACGCAGAATATAAATGAGCTGTTATTTGGGAAATATCTGAAGACGTGCACTTTATGGGGGAGATGAGAATATATGTTTTCGAAAATGAATCTTAAATCAATAGAAGAACAGCTAAGGGGAGCAGGCAGGGAGGAGATAATTAAGGCCATAGGGCTTCTGAGGCAGGATGAGAGGAAGACGGTTCAAAAGCTAGCGGAAAAGTACGAAAAGCAGCTTAAGAGGGCGCAGGCTGAAAGGGAAAGGATAGAAGGCTTAAAGCGCTATGAAAGAAAGCTTATGGAAAAGGGGTACGCTTTGGTTGCCGGCATTGACGAAGCCGGCAGAGGCCCGCTGGCAGGCCCCGTGGTTGCCGCGGCAGTAATACTTCCTGAGGACGTTTTCATCGAGGGAGTAAATGACTCCAAAAAAACTCAGCCCTCAAAAGAGGGACCTGCTGTTTGACGAAATAAAATCAAAGGCAATCTCCTGGGGTGTGGGTATAGTAGACAACGAAGATATAGACAGGATAAACATACTCAACGCCACTAAAAGGGCTATGCGGCTTGCCATAGCCGGGCTTGATAAAAAACCAGACTTTCTCCTCATTGACGCGCTGGAGTTAAACGCGGTGGGAATACCGCAAAAGGGTATTATAAAGGGGGACGCAAATTCGATTTCGATAGCCTCCGCAAGCATAATAGCAAAGGTTACAAGGGACAGAATGATGGTGGAGTACGACGAGAAGTTTCCAGGATACGGCTTTAGCGTACACAAGGGGTATGGCACCAAGGAGCACTACGAAGCGATAAGCAAACAGGGAATATGCAGCATACACAGAAGATCGTTCCTTAAATCAATAGTCTAAAAGCGGGGATATTATGAAGATATTGTCACAGTCTCTAAAATCCGTAGAGAGCAAGCCTCAAAGGGGCACAGTCAAAGAGGACACGAATATAGCCAGGGGAATGGAGCTAAAGGCCACAGTCATAGACTCTTCAATAAGCAAGGTAAGAATAATGCTTGAAAACGGCAGGCAGCTTAGCGCAAAAAGCAGTGTACCTTTTGAAAATTTCATAAATGAAAAGCTTATATTCAAGGTGATTGCAGACGAAGGCGGAGTAGTAATCAGGCCGAAGCTGCAGGATGCGAATATAAGGCATGAGCTGGACATGAAAACAGGCAGGCTCATAGCCTCTCTTGGCCTGCAGGACAACCATGAGAGCAGGGAAATTATTCATGATATGATGAAGCTGGAGATCCCTGTGACAAAAAACAACTTCCGGGCCATAAGTGAGAACTCAAGGGCACTTGAGGTGTTAAAGGCACTTGGCGAAGAAGAAGTTTTGGCGCTAAAATCGGCTGTTGCAGAAGCTGAAGGCATGGAGCTGCGCGAGCTTGGCAAGCTTATAATTGCTGAAGGCAAGGGAGAAAACCTTAAAGGACTCATAGATTCTCTCAAGGTGGCTTCTGTCGGCAGGGACGAACTGCTCTTCCTGCTAAAAAGCGGTTTCGAGCTAAGTGCGCAAAATACACTCAATTTTAGCGGGATAAGCAAGGGGAGTGAAAACATTCTGAATGTCTTGGAAAAGCTCGACGCTGCGCTCTCGGCTCTGCCTGCAGATGCAAGAGGCGCTGAGCCGGGTATTTTAGCAAGTGGAGAATCACCGCTTGTAGCGCAGCATGCCAGGATAAAAGGTGAAATAAAGGGCCTTATGGACGATATGAAGCTTGATATTTCTAAAGAGCAAACAGGGATTGGCTCAGCAAAAAACGGCGTTGAAAAACTGGCGTTAAAGCTTGAGGAGTTGATTGGAACTGCTGGAGTTAAAGAGGATTCAACGGGTGAGCTTGAGGCTGTATTTGGCAAGCTGCAGCTTCTTGGCGAGTTGGGCAAAGCCCAAGGATATTTTCAGCTTCCGATAAAGGGATACGAGGAAAACCATGTGGCTCAGCTGCTTGTGAAAAAGCAAAGGGAAAAGGCACCCGGAGAGAGTGAACGCTACTTTGCATTGATTTCAATAGGCACAAGCAATATGGGCAACGTTGCCTGCAAGGTAGGCTATTCGAGCAGCCTTGGATATGACGTGGTATTCAGCCTCGAAGATGAGCGAGTTGTCAGGCTTTTTAAGGCCAGCGCGCAGACAATAGACAAAAGCCTCTCGGAGCTAGGCGGTGAGGCTGTAAGGATAAGCTTCAGGCTTGCATCTGAAAAAGAAGAGAGCAGGGAGTTGCTTGGCAACGACAGGGAGACGATTCAAAAAATACCAAATTTTGATATGTGGGTGTGATTATATGAAGCCTAAGAGGGGTATAAAAATTGCAGCGGCGCTTAAGTATGACGTCAAAAAAGATGGAGCTCCAAGGCTTCTGGCAAAGGGCAAAGGGCTGGTCGCCCAGAAAATACTCGAGCGCGCGCAAGACGGCGGGATTGATGTGCATGAAGATGCCAGCGTGGCAGGCGGCCTTATGCAGCTTGACCTGGGCAGTGAAATACCTGAATGCCTATACGATGCCGTGGCAAGAATACTGGCACACATAATCGACATTGACAGTAAAGAGGCGGGAGAAAAGTGAACAACGTGCAGGTGGGCAACAGGGGAGAAGAGATTGCGCTACACTTTCTCTCGAAAAAAGGCTACAAGATACTCGAGAAGAATTTCAGGCTGCGCATAGGAGAAATCGACATAATAGCGTCCAAGGAGGGCTGCATTGTTTTTGCTGAGGTGAAATCCAGAAGAAACCTGGATTTTGGATATCCCTGTGAGGCTGTCGACTTTAGAAAACGCAAAAAGATACTGCTTGTGGCAAAGAGCTACATTCACATGAAGCGGCTTTACAATGTCGACTGCAGATTTGACATAATAGAGGTATATCTGGGAGAAAAGAAGGTGAACCACATAGAAGGCGCCTTCTGCGAATAACAAAATAATTGGGGGAGATTTCTTTGTTTAGCAGGATTCTGAGTGCGGGAATAAGCGGCATCGACGCCTTCATAATTAACGTGGAAATTGATGTGGGCAGGGGTTTGCCCACATTTAATATTATAGGGCTCCCGGACGCCGCCATAAGAGAGGCCAAGGAGCGCATAAAGTCGGCAATACAAAACAGCGGGTATAAATTCCCAAACAAAAAAATACTTGTCAACCTCTCTCCAGCCGACATAAAAAAAGAGGGAAGCCACTTTGACCTGCCCATGGCCGTGGCCATGCTCAGCAGCTGCATCGAGCTTTCTCAGGAGAAGCTCAGGGAGTGCGCCATTGTGGGCGAGCTCTCGCTCGATGGGAGCATAAAAAAAATAAAAGGTGTGCTTTCAATAGCAATAATGGCCAGGGAAGCAGGCCTCAAAAGCGTGATTGTACCATATGAAAATAAAAACGAGGCAGCCTCTGTAGAGGGAATAAACGTATTTGCATATGAAAATCTAAGCCAGGTAGTTGAAGCACTCAAGGACGGCGGCGGGATGAAGCCTCAACCACTCAGCTTAGATGCTTCAGATTCGACTGAAATCAGTCAAGACTTTTGCGATGTCAAGGGCAACTATTTTGCAAAGCGTGGTTTTGAAATAGCGGCCGCAGGCAACCACAACATAATGATGATAGGGCCGCCCGGATCGGGCAAGACAATGATGGCCAAGCGGCTGACATCCATTTTGCCGGAGCCTACGCACGAAGAAGCCATAGAGATAAGCAAGATATACAGCTGCTGTGGATTGCTGGGCGGAGAGGGGCTTATGCGCAATCGTCCCTTCAGATCGCCCCACCATACGGCTACGAAGGTGTCATTAATAGGCGGAGGCAAGGAGGCAAAGCCCGGAGAGGTGGTCTTGGCTCACAGGGGAGTCCTTTTCCTTGATGAGCTGCCCGAATTCGACAAAAAAGCACTTGAATGCCTGAGGGAGCCAATAGAGGACGGACTTGTAAGCATCACGCGGCTCAAGAGCTCTGCGTGCTACCCTGCAAGTTTTCTTTTTGCATCGAGCATGAATCCATGCCAGTGCGGATACTACAGGCATCCGAGAATAGAATGCAAGTGCACTCCGGGAGAGGTCAGACGATATCTGGGCAGGGTGTCTGGTCCTATTCTGGACAGGGTGGACATTTTTATAGAAATGGCACCAGTTGACTTTGAGAGCATAAGCACAAGTGCAAGCATTCGAGAGGAGAGCTCGAGTGATATAAGGGAGAGGATATGCAGGGCGCGCGATGTGCAAAGCAGGCGCTATGGAGCTCGTAATATTTCCTGCAACAGTCAGATGAGCACATTGGACATTGAAAAATTCTGCAGCTTAAGCGGTGAGGCAACAGCTTTCCTTAAGATGCTGTTTGAAAAATACAATCTTACAACAAGGTCATACTACAGGATGCTAAGGGTATCAAGGACTATCGCCGATATGGACGAAAGTGAATGCGTGGAAATAAAGCATCTGTCCGAGGCTTTTTCTTTCAGGAAAGCATACTACTTGTACTGGAGGTCATAGCTATGGAGAGGAAGGATGCGTATCTTTTGCTTTGGTGCACAAGCGGCATAGGCTACAAGACTATTCAAAGCATCGAAGCCCAGCTGGGCGACATAGGCAGGATTTGGGATGTGGATGATGCATATATAGACTCCATGGAGTTTGCAAGCGCTAAGGCGAGGAGGGCTTTGGTCGAGGGTATCAAAAGCAATGCATTATATAGGATAAAGGAAAATCTGCTAAGGGAGCACATCTCGTATATGACTATAGAATGCGAAGGTTATCCTTCGAAATTAAAGCAGATACATGATCCTCCGTATGTACTTTTTTACAGGGGAGACTCCTTGCTGCTGGAGAATTTCTCCATAGCCATGGTGGGCTCAAGGAAACCTTCAGCTTACGGAGAGCTGTGCTCGAAAAAGTTTTCAAAGGAGCTCTCAAGCCTGGGCGTAACAATAGTAAGCGGTCTGGCCATTGGCATCGACAGCTGCTCTCATTACGGTGCATACAATCAAAGCGGCAGGACGGTGGCTGTGCTCGGATCGTCGATTGACAATCCATACCCGGCCCGGAACATTGGCCTTATGAACAAGATAGTTCAAAGCGGCGGAGTTGTTGTTTCTGAATATCCTCCGGGTACTGAGACGCTTCCCGGGTTTTTTCCAATGCGCAACAGGATAATAAGCGGCTTGTCTGACGGAGTGCTTATAGTGGAAGCCGCGAAAAAGAGCGGTTCTCTTATAACAATGGACTATGCTCTGGATCAGGGAAGGAACGTCTATTCAGTGCCGGGGAATATAAATTCGGCTATGAGCGAAGGGACAAACAGTATAATAAAAACTGGAGCAAAGCTTGTAACTTGTGTTGAGGACATACTGGAAGACTACAGGCTTGAACTGAAAAAACCAGACAGCGAGATGGCCGAGGCTTCAGCTGCAATCTATTCGGAGAGTGAAGCAGCAATAGTAAATGCGCTGAGGCAAAGCGGGATAATGCATATCGACTCCATATGCGACGTTACAGCCATCCCACCTAGTGAAATCATTGGGGTGTTGAATATTTTGCAGATAAAGGGTATAGTATTAGAGTTAGGAGCAAACACGTATGCGATTGCGTAGAATGCGCTGCAGTGTACATGTTTGAAGGACATTTCGGAGGTGTAAGTCTTAATGGCAAAAAATCTAGTCATAGTTGAATCACCTGCCAAAGCTAAAACAATAGGGAAATTTCTCGGAAGCAATTACAAGGTTAAAGCCTCTGTAGGACACGTTAGAGATTTGCCTAAAAGTAAGCTTGGAGTTGACATAGAAAACGAATTTGAGCCCCAGTATATAACAATAAGAGGCAAGGGGCCTACAATAAACGAGATTAAAAAGGAAGCCAAGAAATCAGACAGGATATTTCTTGCGACCGACCCCGACAGGGAAGGTGAGGCTATTTCATGGCATCTTGCCAACATACTCAAGCTTGATGAAAAAGAGGCGTGCAGGATAGAGTTTAATGAGATAACAAAGGACGCCATAAAGAAAGCTATCAAAACCCCAAGGCAGATTGACACGGACCTTGTGGACGCCCAACAGGCCAGAAGGGTTCTGGATAGGCTGGTGGGCTACCAGATAAGTCCCCTGCTGTGGGACAAGGTCAGAAAAGGACTCAGCGCCGGCAGGGTACAATCGGCTGTCACAAAGATAATATGCGACAGGGAGAAGGAGATAGATGCCTTCGAGCCCAAGGAATATTGGACACTCGACATTACGGCTGCAAAGGAAGACGGCAGCAAGATTGAATTCAAGTTCCATGGAGACAAGGAAAACAAGATAGAAATAAACAGCGAACAAGAGACAAACAATATTATTGATGCAATAAACAACAAGGAACTGGATATATCTCAGGTGGAGAAAAAGGAGAGAAAAAGAAAGGCCATGCCTTCCTTCACTACGAGCTCACTCCAGCAGGAAGCGGCAAGCAGGCTGAACTTCACAACAAAGAAGACGATGATGGTGGCCCAGCAGCTGTATGAGGGCATAGACGTAAAGGGAGAAGGCAATGTCGGACTTGTTACGTACATCAGGACGGACTCCACGAGGATATCGGACGAAGCTGTCGACAAAGCTAAGGAATATATTGTTTCTGAAATAGGAGAAAAATATTTCAAGGGCTTCGAAAAGAGCAAGAGCAAGGCCAAAAAGGTGCAGGACGCACACGAGGCCATAAGACCGACATATATTGACAAGACGCCGGATTCAATAAAGGATTCGCTGAGCTCTGACCAGTACAAGCTCTATAAGCTGATTTGGGAGAGATATACAGCCTCGCTTATGAAGGATTCCATATATGACGGAATGAGCGTTCTGGCGGATGCTGGCGGTTATAGCTTCAAGGCGACCGGCTCAAAGCTCAAGTTTGACGGATTCCTCAAGGTATACAGCTTTGCAAAGCAGGAGGATACTATACTGCCGGATGTAAGCGTAGGAGAGAAGCTGAGCATCGTGGAAACCATGCCAAAGCAGCACTTTACCCAGCCGCCTCCGCGTTATTCTGAGGCATCGCTGGTAAAGACACTTGAGGAGCTTGGAATAGGAAGGCCAAGTACGTATGCTCCTACCATATCGACGATACTGGCAAGGGGATATGTTGAAAAGCAAGGCAGCGCACTTAAGCCTTCGGAGCTTGGTGTGCTAATCAACGAAATAATGGAGAAAAATTTCGACTATATAGTGGATGTCAAGTTCACGGCGGATATGGAAAGCAAGCTTGACCTTATAGAGGAAGGCAAGCTTAAGTGGAAAAGCATAATTTCCGAATTTTACGGACCGCTTAAGGTCTCGATCGAGAAGGCCGAAGAGACTATAGAGAAGATATCTATGGATGAGGAGACAGATGAAATCTGCGACAAGTGCGGAGCGAACATGCTCATAAAGTACGGCAGATTCGGAAGATTCCTTGCATGCAAGAATTATCCCGAGTGCAAAAGTACAAAGCCGCTTCTCAACAAGACAGGCCTGGCATGCCCAAAATGCAAAGAGGGAGATCTTGTCGAGAGAAGGAGCAAAAGAGGAAGGTTTTTCTATGGCTGCTCAAGGTATCCGGAATGCGATTTTGTATCGTGGGACAAACCCACAGGCGAAATGTGCCCGGAATGCGGCGAATTCCTTGTGGAAAAATACACAAAAAAAGAAACAAAAATCAAATGTTCAAACAAGGAATGCGGGTATGTAAAGACTGAAAAGTAAACCTGACTATTGATATAAATGTCGCAGTGTGGTAATATTTTAAATATTTTTCATATAAATAATCTGCATGAGCTGCATTTGGTTTTGAAAAGAATGTGAAAAATAATTAAAAAAACCGACAAATTATTCGTGATAATATAGTAAAATAAAATATATATAGAGGAGGGAGTATATGGCTAGCGACATTTTGGTCAAAACAAGAAAGCTAAATGGGATACTTCAAAAATCGGGCACAAACCCTGTATCATTTCCAGAGCTATGCAAAATACTGAGTGAGGTTCTAAATTCAAACGTATATTTGCTAAATGACACAGGAAAGGTTCTTGGCATTGATCTGACTCACGTTATGGACAGTTCAGCCGTAATAGATGAAGAAACCGGCGAGGCGAGATTCCATGCTGATGATGTGGAAAACCTGATGAAAATCAACCAAACTTTGTACAATGTCACAAAGGACAAGCTGATAGAAATTTTCAGGAATGAGCCGGAAACAACATATAACAAGCTGGCGACAATAGTCCCAGTAGTGGGAAGCGGCAAAAGGCTTGGAACCCTGATACTTTCAAGATATGAGAAGGAGTTCAACGACGAGGATCTTGTGCTTGCAGAGTATAGCGCAACCATAGTGGGACTCGAGATACTAAGGGCTAGAAGCGAAGAACTCGAGGAGGAGATGCGCAAGAAGGCTGTTGTACAAATGGCAATAGGTACGCTTTCATATTCCGAGCTTGAAGCCGTTGAACACATATTCGACGAACTCAATGGCATGGAGGGTCTGCTTGTGGCCAGTAAGATTGCCGACAGAGTGGGTATAACCAGATCGGTTATAGTCAATGCGCTTAGAAAGTTTGAAAGCGCAGGAGTAATTGAATCAAGATCGCTTGGAATGAAAGGAACCCACATAAAAATACTCAACGAGAAACTCCTGGACGAGCTTAAGAAGCTAAAAGGGTAGTGCTAGAATCGTTAAACTTGTAAAAAAAGTAGGGAACCCCCTACTTTTTCTTGTTATATTGGGAGGGAACAGCTTGAAACCGCTTGCGGAGAGAATGAGGCCTCAGAGCCTTGAAGAGTTTATAGGCCAAAATCACATCATAGGGGAAGGCAAGATACTCAGGAAGCTTATAATGTCTAAAAACATAATGAACATGATATTTTACGGGCCGCCCGGAACTGGAAAGACAACGCTGGCGAACGTTATTGCCGGGCACACGAGCAAAAGGTTCTACAAGCTAAATGCAACCGTGTCGTCTGTGAGCGACATAAAAGAGATAATAAGCGATACGAAAGGGCTGCTTAATGCAGCAGGGACGCTTCTTTATATAGACGAGATACAGAACTTCAACAAAAAGCAGCAGCAGGTGCTGCTCGAATTCATTGAAACAGGCGAAATAAGCCTTATAGCCAGCACGACTGAAAATCCGCACCACTGCGTCTACAAGGCGATACTCAGCAGATCGAGCGTATTCGAGTTCCACCCTCTGGGCAAAGCAGAAATCAAGACGGGACTGGAAAGGGCTGTGGGGTTGCTCGAGCAGAACGATTTTGAAGGGTACAGCATAGTATATGAGGATGCAGCGCTAGATGTAATAAGCGACTTTTGCGACGGAGATATGCGCAAGGCTTTAAACCTTCTCGAGATAGCAGTATATTCGCTCGAGGCAGGAGCTGATATGAGAATGGAGCTTGGCAAGGAGGCAGTGATAGAATGCCTCAGTAAAAAGATGGTATATTCAGACAGCTCAGGTGATTATCACTATGACCTGATAAGTGCATTTCAAAAATCCATACGCGGCAGCGATGCAAATGCCGCGCTCCATTACCTGGCAAAGCTCATAAATGCAGGCGACCTCCAGTCGATAAGCAGGCGGCTGCTTGTGATAGCCGCGGAGGACATAGGGCTGGCATATCCGAATGCTATTTCCATAGTGAAGGCATGCACAGATTCCGCTGCGCAGCTAGGCTTCCCTGAAGCCAGGATACCACTGGCTCAGGCGGTCATACTGCTTGCCACGCTGCCAAAGTCAAACTCTGTGATCACAGCAATCGACGCGGCACTGCATGAGATAGATACTAAAAATACAGGACAAGTCCCCATGCATCTTCGTTGCAACCACTATTCAGGCGCTGAGAGTCTTGGCAGAGGCATCGGCTACAAGTATCCGCACGATTATGAACACGGCTATGTGAAACAGCAGTATATGCCCGATGAAATTGCAGGCTCGGTATATTATATCCCTGGTGAAAACAAGTTCGAAAAGGGAATAAGGGAGCATCAAAGGCGTATTAGAGGTGAAAATCACGAATGATTATCCGTATAAAAGCGATATCCAATTGAATTTGATTGAATTATCTGATAAAATCATAAAATATTAAAACTAACAACAACCGCTTATGTTTCAAACTATGACAATGTGGTAACAATAAATTAAGAAAATAGTAACGCTTTCACAGCAACTACTCTATTGAAAAATGGAGCCTGTTGTGATATCATTCTATTAATTTAAGCAGGATGAAATATAAAAAAAATAAATAAAAAAACATACGCTTAAATGCGAACAAAAGCATATTTTGAGTTGGGAGTTGATGAGTGTGGTAAAAGAATTCAAAAAAGTGCTCGTGGCAAACCGCGGCGAGATAGCCATAAGGGTGTTTAGGGCGTGTACGGAGCTTGGCATCAGAACTGTGGGTATATATTCAAAAGAGGATAAATACAGTCTCCACAGGACAAAGGCTGACGAATCGTATCTTATAGGCGAAGGAAAAGGGCCGATAGAGGCATATCTGGACATGGATGAGATAATCCATATTGCAAAGAAAAAAGGAGTAGACGCCATACATCCGGGCTACGGATTTTTGGCTGAGAACTCTGAATTCGTAAAAAAATGTGAAAAAAACGGCATTGTCTTCATAGGTCCAAGTGCTGAAACGATGGACAGCATGGGAGACAAGATAAGCTCGAAGAAAATGGCAATGGAAGTAGGAGTGCCTACAATACCAGGCGTCGACCACGCCCTTGCGAGCAAGGAAGAGGCCAAGCAGGTTGCCGAAATGATAGGCTATCCTGTAATACTCAAGGCTTCAAACGGCGGCGGCGGCAGAGGTATGAGGATCATAGAAAAGGAAGAGGATCTTGAAATAGGCTTTGAGAGCGCTGTGAGCGAATCGCAAAAGGCTTTTGGAAGCTCTGCTGTGTTCGTGGAAAAATATCTGAGGAATCCAAAGCACATCGAGGTACAGGTTCTAGGTGACAAGCACGGCAACATAGTGCATCTGTTTGAAAGAGATTGCTCGGTGCAAAGAAGGCACCAGAAGATAGTCGAGTACGCTCCGGCTTTCTCGTTGTCTGACGAGCTAAGACACAGCATATGTAATGACGCTGTAAAGCTTGCAAAGCATGTTAAATATGCAAATGCAGGTACTCTTGAATTCCTTGTGGACAGTACAGGAAACTACTATTTCATTGAGATGAACCCAAGGATACAGGTCGAGCACACGGTTACAGAAATGATAACTGGAATAGACCTTGTGCAGAGCCAGCTGCTTGTGGCTCAGGGTTATGAGCTTGGAAGCCCTGAAATAAACATAAAGTCCCAGGATGACATAAAAATAAATGGCTACTCGATACAGTGCAGGATTACAACTGAGGATCCAAAGAATAACTTCATGCCTGACACGGGCAAGATAGACGTGTACAGGACGGGCTCAGGCTTTGGAATAAGGCTTGACGGCGGCAATGGTTTTTCAGGCGCCGACATAACTCCATTCTACGACAGCCTTCTTGTGAAGACTATTTCATGGGACAGGACTTTCCAGGGCGCTGTGAGAAAAGCCGTTCGTTCTATAAAGGAGCTTCGAGTAAGGGGAGTTAAGACAAACGTCGGTTTCCTTGTAAACGTGCTAAGCCATGAAAAGTTCGCGGCAGGACAGTGTGATACGAACTTCCTTGACAAGACAAAAGAGCTGTTCGATATAGAAGAGAGCAAGGACAGAGCTACAAAGATACTAAACTTCATAGGCAACGTGGTGGTAAATGAGAGAAAGGGTGCAAAGCCTGAATTTGAAAACATTCTGGCACCAGGCACAGAAAGCCTTGAAATCAAAAAAGGCTCAAAGGATATGCTTGACGAGCTTGGAGCAAAGGGCTACGCGGAGTGGGTGAAGGCTCAAAAGAGACTTCTAATTACAGACACTACAATGAGGGATGCGCACCAGTCGCTTGTTGCCACAAGGTTTAGAACTAGAGACTTTGTCAAGATATCTGATGCTACAAGCAAATATATGAATGATCTTTTCTCTCTGGAAATGTGGGGCGGAGCAACATTCGACGTCGCATACAGATTCCTCAAGGAGTCTCCATGGGAAAGACTTGAGACATTAAGGACTAAGATACCTAATGTAATGTTCCAGATGCTGCTTAGAGCGTCTAATGCGGTAGGCTACAGAAACTATCCTGACAATGTAATAAAGCAGTTCATAGAGGAGTCGGCAGCTTCGGGCATTGATGTGTTCAGAATATTCGACAGCCTCAACTGGGTTGAGAACATGAAGCTTCCAATACAAGAAGCCCTAAAGACTGGCAAGCTTGTTGAAGGCTCGATATGCTACACAGGAAACATACTAGATGAGAGCAGACTCAAGTACAACCTGGACTACTATGTGAAAATGGCCAAGGAACTTGAGGCTCAAGGCGTACACATGATAGCCATAAAGGATATGGCGGGGCTGTTAAAGCCTTATGCAGCACACAAGCTGGTAAAGACACTCAAGGAAGAGGTTTCGTTGCCTATACACCTGCACACTCACGATTCGTGCGGCAACGGCGTGTCAACCCTCATGATGGCAGCCGAGGCGGGCGTAGATGTTGTTGACTGTGCACTTGAAGCAATGTCAGGGCTTACAAGCCAGCCTTCAATGAACAGCCTTATAGAGGCGCTAAAGGACACTCCAAGGGATACAGAGCTTAACCTTGACGAAATAGTTAAAGTGGATGACTACTACAAGGAGCTAAGAAAGGCTTACTTCAGCTTTGAGAGCGACCTTAAGACCACTTCTGCCGAGATATACAAGTATGAAATACCTGGCGGACAGTATTCAAACCTAAAGCCTCAGGTAGAGAGCCTGGGCCTTGCTGACAGATTCCATGAGGTCAAGGAAAAATACAAGATGGCCAACGAGCTTCTTGGGGACATAGTAAAGGTTACTCCAACGTCTAAAGTGGTAGGAGACCTTGCAATATTCATGGAGAAGAACGATGTAGACAACGAGAACATATACGAGCTTGGAAAGAACCTTTCGTTCCCTGATTCGGTAGTAGACTACTTCAAGGGAATGATAGGACAGCCAGAGGGCGGCTTCCCTAAAGAGCTTCAGGAGATAGTGCTCAAGGGAGACCAGCCTATATCATGCAGGCCGGGTGAACTTCTGCCTGATGAGGACTTTGAAGGCATAAAGGCTGAGCTGGAGAAGAAGTTCGGCATAAAGCAGACGATGAAGGATGTAGTGAGCTACTGCCTGTATCCTAAGGTTTACGAGGACTTCCTCGAGCACAATCTAAACCAGTATACAGATGTTTCTAATCTTGAAAGCCATGTGTTCTTCTACGGCCTGAGAAAGGACGAGGAGTGCGAGGTAGAGATAGAGGAAGGCAAGACTCTGTCAATAAGGCTGATAGACATAGGGGAGACAAAGAAAAACGGTCAAAGGACGGTCACTTTCGAGCTTAACGGTATAAGAAGAGAAGTGGACATACAGGACAACAACGCCCAGTCTGCTGAAGACCATATATTAAGGGCCGACATGAACGACCCGTTCCAGGTTGGCGCAAGCATACCAGGAAAGGTAATAAAAATAATAGTCAAGGAAGGCGACGCAGTCGTCGAGAATCAGCCGCTTATAGTCATAGAGGCCATGAAAATGGAGACGACAATAGTGTCTAAATGCAACGGCATAATAGACAAGGTTTATGTAAGCCAAAACAACATGGTTTCAGACAAGCAGCTCCTGATATCGCTAAAAGAGGAATAAAAAAAGCATATTCGTATAATAAAAAGATAGCCCGAAATTCGGGCTATCTTTTTTTCGTGATAATATTGACAAGGATAAAAGCCTGATGTATACTCAAAATGTAGTCAATTCCGATAGGATTACTCGGGATTAAAAAATGAATATGTCCCAAAAAACGGGGTGATATAATGATATTATCGACAAAAGGCAGATACGGACTGAAGGCCATGTTTGTCCTTGCCCTGAACGAAGGCAAAGGGCCAATACCCCTAAAGCAGGTGGCCAAGGAGCAAAACATTTCTGAGCAGTATCTTGAGCAGCTAATGAGCACTCTCAAGAAGGCTAAGCTTGTCAAAAGCGTAAGGGGAGCCCAGGGAGGATACCTCCTTTACAGGGAGGCAGGAAGCATAAGCGTAGGCGATGTCATAAGGGTGCTCGAAGGCCCAATGGTTCCGTCTGAATGCGTAGCCGACGATGATTCGGGCTGCGACAATTCGGAATTTTGCGTAACTAAGGAAGTCTGGGAAAAGATGAAGACGAGCATAAATTCTGTAATGGACGGAATCACGCTAAAGGACATGGTAAGCGATCACCACAAAAAGATGGAATCAAGCATCAGGCTAAAACTCAAGGAATAGGAGATGGATGATATGGAAAAAAAGAGAATCTACATGGACTACGCAGCTACAACTCCAATAAAGAAGGAAGTAGTAGACGCAATGATGCCGTATCTGACGGAGCATTTCGGAAATCCATCTAGCGTACATGGATTCGGAAGAGATGTAAAAAAGGTAATAGATGAATCAAGAGACAAAATAGCAAAGGCTGTAAACGCAAAGCCAGAGGAGATATTCTTCACAGGCGGCGGTTCAGAATCAGATAATATGGCAATAAAGGGTATTGCGTTTGCATACAAGGATAAGGGCAATCATATCATAACTTCAAAAATCGAGCACCATGCAGTTCTCCACACATGTGAATACCTCGAAAAGAACCATGGCTTCGAGGTGACATATCTTGACGTGGACAAGGACGGGATAATAAGTCTTGAAGAGCTAAGAGCTGCAATAAAAGACAATACAGTCCTGATTACAATAATGCAGGCCAACAACGAGATAGGCACAGTGCAGCCGGTGAAGGAGATAGCTCAAATCGCCAGTGAAAAGGGCGTATTCTTCCACACTGATGCAGTTCAGGCTCTTGGCAATATAGAAATAGATGTAAAGGACCTGGGAGTGGACTTGATGTCATTTACAGCCCACAAGATATACGGGCCAAAGGGCATAGGAGCTCTGTATATGAGAAAAGGGATAAAGCTCCATCCGCTAATACACGGAGGCTCACAGGAGAGGAAAAAAAGAGCTGGGACAGAAAATGTGGCAGGAATAGTAGCCTTTGCCAAGGCTGTGGAGCTGGCAACAAAGGATGTCGCCGGACATGCCAAAGAGCAATCGCAGCTCAGGGACCACCTTATAGACAGCGTGCTTAGCAGGATTCCATATGCAAGGCTCAACGGACACAGACAAAAGAGGCTTCCGGGAAACGCCAACTTCTGTTTCGAGTTCATTGAAGGCGAAGCCATACTTCTAAGCCTGGATCTTCTGGGTGTAGCAGCTTCAAGCGGCTCGGCGTGCACATCAGGCTCGCTCGACCCATCACACGTGCTTATGGCTCTAGGGCTGCCCCATGAAATTGCCCACGGCTCTTTGAGGCTTACAATAGGCGATATGACAACTAAGGAAGACATTGATTTTGTGGTGGACAATCTTGAAAAGATTGTTGTAAGACTAAGGGAACTATCACCACTGTATGATAAATTTGTTAGGGAGGAAAGCCAACATGTATAATGAAAAAGTTATCGAATATTTTGTTCACCCAAGAAACGCAGGAGTTCTGGTAGACGCGGACGGTATAGGTGAAGCGGGAAGCCCGGCGTGCGGAGATGAAATGAAGGTATATTTAAAAATCGAAAATGATGTCATAGTAGATGTAAAGTTCCAAACATACGGCTGCGCCTCTGCCATTGCAAGTTCAAGCATGGCGACTGAAATGATAAAGGGCAAGACTATACAAGAGGCTCTTAGTGTTACAAACAAGGACGTTATAAATGCGCTTGGAGGCCTTCCAGCTCCCAAGATTCACTGCTCTGTGCTGGCTGAGCAGACAATAAAAAGAGCCATACTTGACTATGCAAAGAAGCACAACATCACAATCGAAGGCATTGACAGCAAGATACTTGAAGACGATGTCCATGACCACGGACATGACGAAGAATAGAAGAATACTAAAAAGACCTGGAAAACAGGTCTTTTTTCTTGATAAAGGCATATCCATGATGTAGTATTAATTATTATGTAAATATGAAATTGAAGACAGGTGGTAATATGAATAATAAAGTTATGATTGGAATGAGCGGAGGCGTTGACAGTTCCGTTGCCGCATATTTGCTAAAGGAGCAGGGCTACGAGGTCATAGGCGTGTTTATGAAGCTTTGGGAAGGCCGCGGTGAGAGTGAGAGGGCATGCTGCTCTCTTTCAGCGGCTGAGGATGCACGAAGGGTTGCAGACAGGATAGGAATACCGTTTTACGTTATAAACATGAAAAAGCCTTTCATGGATAAGGTGGTTGATTATTTTGTGGACGAATATCTGCAGGGCAGAACTCCAAACCCATGCATAGCATGCAACAAGCACATTAAGTTTGACGAATTTCTAAAGAAGGCTATAATGCTTGGCTGCGACCATGTTGCTACAGGCCACTATGCAAAGGTGGAGTACAGCAGCGAGCATGGAAGGTTTTTGCTAAAAAAATCGGCAACTGACGAAAAGGACCAGACTTACGCGCTCTACAACATGACCCAGGAGCAGCTCAGCAGGACCGTGCTCCCGCTTGGAACCTACAACAAGGGCGAAATCAGAGAGATAGCATCCAGCATAGGTCTCGTCACTGCAAACAAGCCAGACAGCCAGGAGATATGCTTTGTTGAAGACGATGACTACGCGTCATTCGTAAAAAACATGTCGAAAAAGAAAATACAGCCCGGCAACTTCGTTGACAGGCAGGGAAATGTGCTCGGAAGGCATGAAGGCATCATAAAATATACGATAGGCCAAAGAAAGGGACTTGGAATAGCCCTTGGATGGCCGGCATATGTGGTAGACATCGATCCGAAGACAAATTCAGTGGTGCTTGGCACAAACGAAGATGTATTCAAAAAAGGTCTTGTGGCGGGGGACATCAACGTGATACCGTACGAGAAGATTGAAGACGGTATGAAGGTGCAGGCCAAGGTCAGATACAACGCCAGGCCCAAACCCGCAACTGTTTACAATATGGACGACGGCAGAATCAAGGTGGTGTTTGACGATAGGGAAAGGGCCATAACCCCTGGACAGTCTGTTGTCATGTATCAAGGCGATATAGTAGTGGGCGGGGGAATAATCGAAAGCTCACTGGAGTAATTAAAGACTACCATATTGACACATCAAGACCCGTTGTATTAATATTTATATTAATAGCTTGCCGCTGTTTAAATGCTTAATAAACGGGATAAACATATAATCCCTGGCCAGATTTTAACTGTGGCGAGGGATTTATTTTTAGGTGATAAACTTTAAGGAGGCAGTGTATGAAAAAGTTAGGGCTAAATGAATTGAGAAAAATGTTTTTAGACTTTTTTGAATCAAAAGATCACTATGTGCGCAGCAGCTATCCGCTGGTGCCTGAAAACGACGAGAGTCTGCTTCTCATAAACGCAGGAATGGCCCCTATGAAGGCGTATTTCATGGGAAAAGAAACGCCTCCTAACAAGAGAATGGCAACATGTCAAAAGTGCATAAGGACTGGCGACATCGATAACGTGGGAATAACGGCAAGACACGCCACTTTTTTTGAAATGCTTGGAAACTTTTCTTTCGGGGACTATTTTAAGAGAGAATCCATACAGTGGGGTTGGGAGTTCGTAACAGAGCACCTTCAGATACCTCAGGACAAGCTCTGGGTTACTGTATATGAGGAAGATGATGAAGCTTATGACATATGGAACAAGGAAGTCGGCGTACCTGCAGATAAGATTGTAAGACTGGGCAAGGCCGACAACTTTTGGGAAATAGGAGTGGGACCCTGCGGTCCGTGCTCGGAGATATACTTCGACAGGGGAGAAAAGTACGGCTGCGGCAGCGAAGACTGCAAGCCAGGTTGCGACTGCGACAGATACCTTGAGTTCTGGAATCACGTATTCACACAGTTCGACAAGGATGAAAACGGTGTTTACCATCCGTTGCCAAATCCAAACATAGACACAGGAATGGGACTTGAAAGAATAGCATGCATAATGCAGGGCGTAGGCACCATATTCGAGGTAGACACTATAGACCACATACTAAAGGGCGTATGTGAGATTTCAGGAGCTCAGTACGGTAAAGAGCGCAAGACTGACATCTCCGTAAGGATAATAACAGACCACATAAGGGCTGTGACGTTCATGATAGGGGACGGGGTTCTTCCATCAAATGAGGGCAGAGGCTATGTGCTTAGAAGGCTTTTAAGAAGGGCTGCAAGGCACGGCAGGCTGCTTGGAATCAAGGGTGCTTTCCTTTGCGATCTTATGGACAAGGTGGTAGAGATAAGCAGCGACGCTTATCCGGAACTCAGAGAAAAGCGCGAGTACATCAGGAAGGTACTCAATGTGGAAGAGGACAGATTTGAAGAGACAATTGACCAGGGCATGGAGATCTTAAAAGGCTACATGGAAAGCCTCAAAGAAGCCGGCAAGAATATAATACCAGGAGAGGATGCATTCAGGCTCTACGACACATATGGCTTCCCAATAGATCTGACAAAGGAGATAGCCAGCGAAGAGGGCTTTGCCGTAGATGAAGCTGTCTTTGAAAAGGAAATGGAAGACCAGAGAGAAAGAGCCAGAAGCGCAAGAGGCGAAATGGAGGGCGCGGGCTGGAAAGAAGACGTGTTTGCAAGCCTGGATCCTGCCATAAAGAGCGAATTCCTCGGTTACGAAACCCTCGAGGTAGAGGCTAAGGTGCTTGCTATAATAACCGAGGGCGGCATATCGGAAAGCATCAGTGAAGGTGAAAAGGGCATAGTCATACTTGACAGGACACCTTTCTATGCCGAAAGCGGCGGCCAGGCAGGCGACCAGGGAATAATAGAGGGTGAAAATTTCTTAGCTGAAGTTGAAGACACACAAAAGGGTCTCAATGACAGAATACACCATGAAGTATTTGTCAAAAAAGGCAAGCTCAGCGTAGGTCAAAGTGTCAAGCTTTCTGTAGTGGAAGAAATCAGGATGGCTACAGCCAGAAACCATACTGCGACACATATGCTTCAAACCGCGCTCAGGAAGGTTCTGGGCGAGCATGTAGAACAGTCGGGCTCGCAGGTCAACCACGAAAAACTAAGATTCGACTTTACTCATTTTGAGTCTATATCAAAAGAGCAGCTACTTGAGGTTGAAAAGATAGTCAACATAAACATACTCAAGTCGCACGGCATAGAGGTAAAAAGCACAACAATCGATGAAGCCAAAAAAAGCGGAGCCACTGCGCTGTTTGGAGAAAAATACGGCGACATAGTCAGAATGGTTAAAATGGGAGACTATTCGACAGAGCTTTGCGGAGGAACTCACCTTGAGAATACTGCGCAGGTTGGACTTTTCAGGATAATATCAGAAAGCGGAATAGCTGCCGGAGTAAGAAGGATAGAGGCTGTAACGGGAATGGCAGTCTACAACATGCTAAACCACAAGCAGCAGGTAATAGACAGTGCATGCACAGCGCTCAAGACAAAGGAAGACAACATAGTGCACAGAGCTGAAGGTGTAATGCAGCATGTGAGGGAGCTTGAAAAGGAAGTAGAGGAGCTTAAATCCAAGCTGTTCTCAAACTCGCTCGATGAAATACTTGGCAACAAGGCGTCAGTTGACGGCGTTGACTACATTGTACAGAGGATGGACGGCCAGGATATGGACTCTCTAAGGGCAAATGCTGACAAGATCAGAGACAAGATGGCTTCAGGAGTAGTAGTTCTGGCAGGGGCCGAAGGAGACAAGGTGAATTTTGTGGCCACGGTTACAAAGGACCTTGTTGGAAAAGGCCTCAATGCAGGCAGCATAGTCAAGGAAGCAGCAAAGATAACAGGCGGAGGCGGAGGCGGCAAGCCTAACATGGCCCAAGCCGGAGGCAGAGACGTATCCAAGCTGGATGAGGCTTTGTCTGCAATCCCGGGGATAATAAAGGCCCAGATAAAATAAAAGAACATAATGCATTCCAAGGGGCAGGTTAACCTGCCCCTTGTTAAGTGGAGCAAATGATGATACAACCTTAAAAAACGGGGCATATATGTGATATAATGGTTAATGAAATAACTAAAGGGGTGATATTTATGAACTTTAACAATGAAAGCACAATGAAATTTGAAGCTGTAAAGGACGAAAACATGACTCCAAGGGTGGTACTTGAGACTGTTTATGAGGCTCTCAAGGAGAAAGGCTATAATCCCATCAATCAGATGGTTGGCTACCTGCTCTCTGGAGACCCGACGTATATAACAAGCCACAAAAATGCCAGAAGCATAATAAGAAAAGTCGAAAGAGACGAGCTGCTGGAAGAAATCCTAACTGAATATCTTAAAGGAAAGTAGGCGGTATCCAGGTGAGAAAAACAATTTTTGCGACTTTCATGTGCATAGCCATGCTCTTTAGTCTGGCATCGGGCAATTCTGCGTATGCAGCCCCAAAGGGCAAGGTTATAGTAATAGTTGCAAACAGAATGGGAATGCAGCAGCTGCTTGAAATACAAGTGTTAAAGAGCGAGCTTGAAAAGCGCGGCTATGCAGGCCTTATGAATATACGGGGCTCGAAGGGAACAAGCGATGTAAGGTCGTATGCATCGATAGGCTGGGGCTCGAGGGCATATTTGGACGCTGAGGATGTTGACATCAGGACAAAGGACCTGCTGGAGCAGGATGTGTTCAAAAGAAGGACTGCAATGGAGCCAATGGACATAAACAACATCGGCATCAATACCATCAAAGC
Source organism: Peptoclostridium acidaminophilum DSM 3953 (assembly GCF_000597865.1). Lineage (GTDB taxonomy): Bacteria > Bacillota > Clostridia > Peptostreptococcales > Peptostreptococcaceae > Peptoclostridium_A > Peptoclostridium_A acidaminophilum. Next base: position 1,252,251 of record NZ_CP007452.1, read on the forward strand.
AAAGGCGCTTGAAGGCGAATACAGCGTATTTCCAGGAATGCTGGGGGAGGAACTCAAAAATAACGGACTTGGCATATCGGTTGTAGGCAATGCGGACACCGACATGGAAAAGGTAAGGTATTCGGCTCTCATGGCCATGGACAAGGACGGCAACGTGCCCTCAGGCGAGATAGAAGATATAAACAAGCCGGATTCCAGAATGCCATTTGGAATAGCAACGGACTATGAAAAGCTCAAAAAATATACGCAGGAGTACTACGAAAAGTCTGAAGTTACAATTGTGGAACTTGGCGACACATACAGGCTTGACGCGTATAGGCCGTATCTCAACGACAAGGCCTACGGAATAATGCAAAAGAACATATACAAGAGCGCAAACGACTATATAGGCTATGTCCTGGGAAGCCTTGCATCTGAAAATGACAGGGTATATGTGCTTGCGCCGCACACAAGGCTGGCCGACTACAAGAATTACCAGAGGCTGGCTCCAATAATGATATTTGACGGCGAAGAGTCGGGCATTGCATATTCTGATACCACAAGAAGAGAAGGCGTTATAGGCAACATCGACGTGGCGGCTGATATACTCGATTATTTCGGAATCAGATCGGAGCTCGCCTCGGGCAAGCCGATAGAGGCCAAGCCGAAGGCAGCTGCGCTTTCATACCTTGAAAAGGAGTATGCAAAGATAGCGTCCACCTACCAGGTGAGAATTCCGGCGCTTTATACTTATGCCGTATTTGAAATGCTGCTTTGGATAAGCGTATTCATATGCATAATGAAGAAGGACAGGGTAAAAAGCAAGTATTTCAACATTCTCTCAAAGTCGCTTCAGTTCACGGGAGTGGTTCCTTTTGTGATGCTCATAGAGCCCGCATTTGGAATTGTGTCAAAGGCTTGGACTGTGGCATTTATATTGGCAGTCTCGGCAGTAATATACTTTGTAATGCGCAGAACGCTTAAAACAGATCTCGACAGACTCATATTCCTGAGCGTATTAAACGGCGCAGGAATACTTTGTGACGCCGTGCTCGGGCAGGAGATGATAAAGCGTTCAATACTCGGATATGACTCTATAATAGGTGCAAGATATTATGGCATAGGCAATGAGTATATGGGGATTCTAATAGGAGCCGCCCTGCTTGGCGTCTCTGGACTATTGCAAAAAGGCAAGATAAAAAAGAGCGCAGCAGCTGCAATTCTTGTCGTCACAATGGCAATACTCGGCTTCCCCAAAATTGGAGCCAATGTGGGCGGACTGATAACGGCAGCCACATGCTTTTTGCTGTTCGTACTCAAAGCATATGATGTAAAGATAGACTTCAAGAGGATAATCTTAATAGGCTGCTTTGTTGTCGGCGTCGTGGTTGCAATGGCGCTGCTTGACATATATGTGCTGGGCAGCAAGTCTCACCTTGCAGGTGCCATACAAAGCATAGGCGAAGGCGGACCTCAGGTGATAGTTCAAATCATACAAAGAAAGATTGAGATGAACTACAGGCTAATAGGCGCGTCCATATGGAGCAAGGTATTCATAATAGCTCTCCTGATTGTAGGAATACTATTCTACAGACCGTTTGGAATACTAAAGACAATATGCAGCGAAAATCCATGGCTTGCCAAGGGATGGATTTCAATAATAGTGGGAAGTTTTGTGGGTTTTGTAGTCAATGACTCGGGAGTTGTAGCAGCGGCTACTAGCATATCGTTTGTAATAATTTCGGCGCTTGTGCTTTCAATGAATAAAATAGTATCTGAAAAAACCAGCTAGCCATTTGGAGGTAAAATGCATAAAAAAATGGGATTAGACGTAGGCGACAAGACAATAGGAGTTGCTCTCAGCGATATGATGGGGATTACGGCACAGCCGCTCAAGACTATCAGAAGAAAAAACTATGAAAAGGACTTTGACGAGCTCATTCAGATAATAAAGTCAAACTCCGTTGATGAAATAATATCAGGCTTGCCAAAGAACATGAACGGCACTCTTGGACCTCAGGGAGAAAAGGTCATTAAATTCATCGAAAAGCTCCAGGGGGTAATTGATATCAAAGTGGAGTACTGGGATGAGAGGCTCACAACAGTTGCAGCCCAACGGGCTCTACTCGAGGCCGACATGAGCAGGGAAAAAAGAAAAAAGTAGTGGACATGGTGGCTGCAGCCCTTATACTGCAGGGATACCTTGACATGAAGAATATGAAAAAATAAGGAGAGATAACAGTGGAAGACAACAAGATAATATTGCTTGACGAAGAAGGCAATGAAATGGAATTTGAAATAATAATGACGCTGGATGTTGAAGGCGTTGAATACGCAATACTAGCCCAGGAGGGCGACGAAGAATCTGCAGTTGTGCTCAGGATGGACTATGACGCAGATGGAGAGCTGATGCTAGTGCCTATAGAGGACGACGAGGAGTATGAAAACGTAGTGAGCGCCTATGAAGTGCTTGCAGAAGAGGAAGAGCTGTAGTTTTTAAGGTCGAAGGGACAGATGCCCAAAAAGAGGTATCTGTCTTTTTGTATGTGACAAATAGCTGTTGACAGTTGTCTTTTATTGCCATATAATTATTTTAAATGATATTGTTTTTTAAATGAAAATAAAGGTGATTATATATGGACACAAGCTTCGATATTATAAAGGAAAGGCTCAAGGACAAGGGTCTCAAGTTTACTCCTCAGAGAAGAAACGTCATAGACACTGTCGTAGAGTCAACCGGAAGACATTTGAATATAGAGGAAATATACAATATAGTCAAGAAAAAATGTCCCGAAATCGGTCTTGCAACCGTATACAGGACTATACAGCTGCTTGATGATATAAATGTACTGTCAAAACTCGACTTGAATGACGGCTGCATAAGGTATGAGTTATCGATCAACAACGATGACTATCACAGCCACCATCATCTCATATGCAGGGAGTGCGGCGAGGTCATAGAGGTCAAGGAAGACCTGCTCGAAATGCTTGAAAATACAATAGAGCAAAACTACAATTTCAAGATATATGACCATGACCTTAGGGTGTTTGGCATATGTTCAAAATGTAGAAAGTCTGAATAGGTGACATAGTTTATAAAGACCTGGGAAGCCCGGTCTTTTTTATTTTGATGCTTTCACGGTTTTATGCTAAAATTGTTATGAGAAGAGTTATAGATGACCGGCTATTATCTGTGGCTCGCCAATCAAATGTGCGGAATAAAATCGGACAATAAAACATAGGAGGAGATAGTTTGAAAAAAAATACTTCAAAAATCAAGATCATACCTTTGGGAGGTATGAATGAAATCGGCAAGAACTTGACCGCCATAGAGTATAAGGATGAAATAATACTTATAGACTGCGGACTGAGTTTTCCAGAGGAAGAGATGCTGGGAATAGACATTGTAATCCCTGACATATCGTATCTTCTAAAGCATAAGGACAAGGTGAAGGGCATATTTCTAACACACGGGCACGAAGACCACATAGGGGCTTTGCCGTATTTTCTCAAGAAAATAAACGTGCCTGTTTACGGAACAAGGCTTACACTTGGCCTTGTGGAGTTCAAGCTCAAAGAGCACAGGCTAAATAATGTAAAGCTTCAAGTTGTCAAGCCGGGACAAATGATCAAAAAATCCAACTTTGAGGTTGAATTCATAAGGGTCAACCACAGCATAGCAGACGCGTGCGCCATAGCAGTACACACTGAGATTGGCACGCTATTCCATACGGGTGATTTCAAGATAGACCACACACCAATAGACGGTGATCTTATGGATTTTGGAAGAATAGCCGAGATTGGAAGCCAGGGCGTGCTGCTTATGATGGCTGACAGTACAAATGTGGAAAGACCGGGAGCAACCATGTCCGAAAGGACAGTCGGAGCCACACTGGATGAGATATTCAGCGGGGCCAAAAGCAGGATAATTGTAGCCACATTCGCATCCAATGTGCACAGGCTGCAGCAGGTTATAAACTCTGCCGACAAATACCACAGGAAGATTGTGGTTTCAGGAAGATCAATGGTCAATGTCGTGGGAGTGGCAAGTGAACTTGGTTATCTGAATGTGCCCGAGGGAGTTATGATAGACATAAACGAAATGGGTAATTACAACGACAGCGAGCTGGTACTCATAACTACAGGCTCACAGGGCGAACCTATGTCGGCGCTTTCGAGGATGGCCGCATCGGAACACAAGAAGCTGGACGTTCAGCCGGGAGACCTGGTAATAATATCTGCAAATCCGATACCGGGCAATGAAAAACTGGTATCCAGGGTTATAAACCAGCTGTTTGAAAGAGGCGCAGAGGTTATATACGAGGCCCTTGCTGACATACACGTTTCCGGACACGCATGCCAGGAAGAGCTAAAGCTGATGCACAGACTTGTAAGGCCTAAATTCTTCATGCCGGTCCACGGCGAGTACAGGCACCTCAAGCAGCATGGAGAGCTTGCAGAAGAGCTGGGGATGCCAAGAGAAAACATACTCATTAGCAGCAACGGTGTGATACTGGAAGTGGACGGCAATGGAGCAAAATTCACAGGCAGCGTGCCATCGGGCAATATACTCATAGACGGACTTGGCGTAGGCGATGTAGGCAACATAGTCCTAAGGGACAGAAGGCACCTTTCGGAGGACGGCCTTATGGTAGTGGTTGTCACAATATCGAAGGAAAGCGGCGAGGTAGTGGCAGGACCCGACATAATATCAAGGGGCTTTGTATACGTAAGGGAATCCGAGGACCTAATGCACAATGCAAGACTTATAGTGAAAAAGGCGCTTGAGAACTGCTCGGGAAGGCAGATGAAGGAATGGTCATACATGAAAAATTCTATAAAGGATGATCTCAAGAATTTCCTATACCAAAAGACAAAGAGAAACCCTATGATACTTCCAATAATAATGGAAGTATAGGAATCTGTTTCTCATGACATATGTGGCCGCTGCAGAATTCGCGGCGGCCTTTTTTGATTGCTGAAGGAGGAAGGCTTCAATTGATACTAGACATTTTAAAGCAGTTTCCGGCTATACTCATTGCAATATCAGTCCACGAGTACGGACATGCGCTTGTGGCGTACGCAATGGGGGACGACACTGCAAAGCGTGCCAACAGGATGACTCTGGATCCATTAAAGCACATAGACATGGTGGGAATGCTAGTGCTGCTTCTAGCACATTTTGGCTGGGCAAAGCCGGTGCCAATAGACGAGAGAAATTTTAGAAATAAAAGACTAGGGCTTTTTGCCGTCTCGCTGGCCGGGCCCGCATTCAACCTTATATGCGCGCTTGTGTTTCTCATACTCTACAAGCTCGAAGCCGCCTTTATAGGCATGTACGCTCTTGATATAATGCTTGCATATGTTTTCAAGTTCAACATACTTTTTGCTGCCTTCAACATGCTTCCTATTCCACCGCTGGACGGATCAAAGCTGCTGCTCTCTGTGCTGCCAAGCAGTGTGAGCAGATTTTACTGGCAGTATGAAAACATAGGAACTGTAATATTAATAGCGCTCATATTCACAAACAAGATAGGCCTTTTCATATATCCAATAGTGGATGTGTTTGAAAGGGTGCTGCTTAGCATAGCATAGGAGTTGATTGGATTTGGGATGCAGCTTTCAGATAGAGGTGTATGAAGGACCGCTTGAGTTCTTGTATGAGCTCATAAAAAAGCACAAGATAGACATATGCGACGTGCCCATATATGAAATCACAAGCCAGTTCACAGACTATGTAAAGGCGCTCAAGAGCTTTGATATGGAGCTCGCGAGTGATTTCATAGTGATGGCATCAGAGCTTCTTGAGATAAAGTCAAGATATCTGCTCTACCTTAGAGCGGAAGAGGAAGAGGCGGAGGATCCAAGAAAAGGCCTTGTTGAAAGGCTGCTCATATACAACAAGTTTAAGCAGGCGGGAGAGCATCTGAGAGAGAAATCAAGCGGCCTTGGCGAGAGATTCTGCAGAAAGCAGGAAGAGGTGCTGCTCGATGATGACTTCCAAATCAGCGACATGAGCATTGAAAGTCTTATGGCGGCCATGGCGCTGATTCCGCAAAGGGCTCAAAAGCAGGAGCCGGACTTGATGCAAAACACCTACAGAAAAAAAAGTTTTACAATAGAGGAGAAGACAAGAGTGATACTCCAGAGGATAGACGAGTGTGAAGACGTTGCTTTCGAGGACATAATATCTACAGACTCCGCCGAGGAGAAGATAGTCGCATTCCTATCGGCGCTGGAGCTGGTAAAGAAAAAGCTCATTAGGCTTTGCCAGAGCGGCTTTGCAATGCCAATAACTATAAAAAGGCGGGTGGCCTATGAAATATAGCAGTATTCAAAGCAGCATAGAATCGCTCCTGTTTGTATATTCGGATCCGCTTGATGAAAAGGAAATAGCCATGGCGCTGGACGCAAAGGAAGAAGAGATCGCAAGGGAGCTTCAAAGCTTGATGCTTCACTACGAGGAGTCAGGCAGCGGCATAAGGCTCATAAAGCTCAACGGGAAATATCAGCTTGTAAGCAATCCTTTGAATGCAGGCTGCATAAGAAAGCTTTTCATGCCTTCAAGAAGGAAGTCTCTGACACAGGCCGCGCTCGAAACGCTGGCAATAATAGCCTACAAGCAGCCTGTTACAAAAATAGAGATAGAAGACATAAGAGGCGTCAAATGCGACAAGCCTCTCAAGACTCTTGCGGACTACTCTCTTATAGAGGAGGCCGGAAGGCTCAAGAAAATAGGCAATCCGATACAGTACAGGACAACTGAGGAATTCCTAAGAGTATTCGGACTCGAATCTATAAAGGAGCTTCCGGAGCTGGATTCATTCAAGGAGCAAAGCGAGTAAATTAAATGAGATAATAACAACCTGAATAATTCGGGTTTTTTTTGCAGTTTAACCCGTCAAGCGGTATTTGAATAATCAGCGGTGTGGTATATAATAAAACTATAGCTCAATAAATGTGAATTAAAATGCAAAAATGGAAGGAGCTGCTTATGAGGCTGAACAAATATATTGCATTCTGCGGAGCCGCATCCAGGCGAAAGGCTGACGAGCTTGTGCTCCAGGGTAGAGTGAGGATTAACGGAATATTGGTTAAAGAGGTCGGGGTACAGATAGAGCCCGGAATTGACACTGTTGAGATAGATGGCAAAACAATAACTCCTGAAGATGAAAAGGTATACATAATGCTCAACAAGCCTACGGGATATGTATCGACAGCCAAGGATCAGTTTGGAAGAAAGACCGTCCTTGATCTTGTCGATACCGATAAAAGGGTATATCCGGTTGGCAGACTCGATTATGATACCTCGGGGCTCATAATACTTACAAACGACGGCGATTTTTCATATGCGATGACTCATCCAAAGCATGAAATAAAAAAGGTTTACATCGCAAAAATAAAGGGAAAGCCCAGCATCTCTCAGATTGCATTGTTTGAACGCGGACTCCGTATAGAAGGCTATACAACCGCGCCTTCGCGGCTTGAGCTGCTTAAATATGATGCTGCCTCAGATTCGAGTGTTGTAAGGATAACTATACACGAGGGCAAAAACAGGCAGGTAAGGAAGATGTGCGATGCCATAGGACATCCAGTCATGTCGCTCTCAAGGGTTCAAATAGGACACCTGAATCTTGGCGACCTTGAAAAAGGCAAGTCAAGACCGCTCAAAGCCGAAGAAGTCAAAAGGCTGCTTAAAGCCGTAACAATATAGAAAGAGCGCTGCCATAGAATCACGAATTAGAGTTCATATGAGACGGAGGAGATATTATGCTTGAGCTTACAAGAATAAAGCCGCAGGATATTGAAAGACTGGATGAAATACTAAGGCAGAACAACATAAGTAAATGCAGCAAGGAAAACTGCATGGCAATATATGAGGGCACGGAAATAATAGGAATCGCAAGCTATGAAAGACATGGCAGCATCGCCATTCTGGAGAAGCTTGCAATGCTGACAATCGACCCAGGCGAGAGACTAAAGGACGGTCTGATAAGGGCGCTTTTGAACATGGCCGATTTGCAGGGCGTTCGGATATTCATTATTGAAAAGGCCGGAGACTTCTCATTCTATGAGAAAATGGGCTTCAAAAGCATAGCACAAAGGGACTTTGTAATGCCAGAGGAGCTAAGAGACAAAATCAAAGGCGACGACACCCATATATACACGATGCTGCCTGATTTTTTCGAGCAGGGCTGTAAAAGCTGCAGTGGCTGCAAGAAATAGACGAAGGGGATTAATATGAACATACTAGTGACAAATGACGACGGCATTTATTCAAAGGGGATATATGAGCTTTGCAACGCCATTAAGGATATTGCAAGAGTATACGTAGTGGCTCCCGACTCGGAAAAAAGCGCCGTCGGGCATGCTATAACAATGCACAATCCGCTGAAGATAAAAAAGATAAATTTCCACGGCATAGATTCGATAGATGCCTACGCGGTAAGCGGCACGCCGGCTGACTGCGTGAAGCTGGGCATAGAAGCCTTGCTGAGGGATATTGAGATAGACCTTGTGCTTAGCGGCATCAACAACGGCTCTAATCTGGGATCTGATGTAATATATTCAGGCACGGTATCAGCCGCGCTTGAGGCATACATGCTGGACAAGTCATCCATAGCCATTTCATATGATGCAAACGGAGATTCATCTCATGAGTATAAAATAGCAGCAAATTACATGGCTGATTTCATAAAGGGTAATTACATGGAGAACGATGATTTGCAAAGCTCGGTTCTCAATATAAACTTTCCGAACATGCACGGGCGAGACCCTCTGGGGTATAGATCCACAAGACTGGGTATAAGAAGATACGAGAACTCCTTCGAGGAAAGAAAAGATCCCAGAGGCAACATCTACTATTGGATGGGCGGCAGCATAAAGAAGATGCACCAGGAGCCCGACAGTGATATTAGCGCCATTGAAGAAGGGTATATATCCATAACACCGCTTCAGTTCGACCTGACAAATTATGACAAGCTAAAAGGGATGTCAAAGCTGTAACCAAATAAATTCAAAAGAGGGATATGTATGAATGAAGAGAACAAGGATCTCATAAGGACGATAAAGCAGAATTTCACCAAATTAAGTAAAGGGCAAAAGCTGATTGCCCAGTTCATAATGGACAACTACGACAAGGCTGCATTCATGACTGCATCCAAGCTGGGAGACAAGGTCGGTGTCAGTGAGTCTACAGTAGTGAGATTTGCAGGTGCTCTGGGATTTGACGGCTATCCCAAGCTTCAAAAATCACTCCAGGAGCTTATAAAGACAAAGCTCACAACGGTGCAAAGGGTGGAGATGTCACAGGACTACTCCAGTGACTTTGAAGTGCTAAATAAGATTCTCAAATCAGACATAGACAACATAAGAAACACCCTCGAGGACATCAATCCCAAGGCATTCGAAGATGTGATAGACAAGATCGCATCGGCAAAGAAGATATATATTGTCGGCCTTAGAACATCAAGCGCCATAGCCGACTACCTTGGCTTCTATCTGAATCTCATACTCGACAACGTAGTGCTCGTAAACTACGGCATAAGCGACGTTTTCGAGCAGATTATAAAGGTCAGTGAAGAGGACCTTGTAATAGGCATTAGTTTCCCCAGATATTCGAAAAAGACTTATGAAATACTTGAATTCGCGAAAAAACAAGGAGCTACTATAGTGGCGCTTACAGACAGCCACATATCGCCGATAGCCACTCTTTCAGACAATACTCTGCTTGCCAAGAGCAATATGGCATCGTTCGTTGACTCGCTTGTGGCACCTTTGAGTCTTATAAATGCACTGATAGTAGCGCTTGGTATGAGGGAAAAAGACAAGATAAAAGGATACTTCGACAAGCTTGAGCATGTGTGGAAGGACTTCAACATATATGAGGAGCAGGCTTAGGAAATACGTTGAAAATGAAAAAACCGGGGAGACCCGGTTTTTTTTAAAGGGAAACCACAAAAGCAGGCTTAATACGTTTCCTTGCAACTGCAAAATATAGCTTAAATATTATTATCGTAAATGATATAATAATAGCATAGAAATTAAGCTATAATATACTGCTATTTAGAGAAAACCGCCTTGCTAAGTACACTCCCTATGGAGTCTTTTATTACCAGGCTAGCCCGGCTGTCGTACTGCGTAGAAGACTTGTTTATGAGCACAAGCGACGAGCCCTTGAAATAGCGAAGAAGCCCAGCGGCGGGATATACAACAAGAGAAGTACCGCCAACGATAAGAGTGTCTGCTTGAGCTATTGCAGACACGGCATCTTCTATAACGGTTTCATCAAGAGCCTCCTCGTAGAGCACTACATCCGGCTTTATGAGACCTCGGCATGCGCTGCACATTGGAACGGTAGAAGAGCTGGATATTATATAGTCCAGATCGTAGAATGCTTTGCAGGATGTGCAGTAGTTTCTGAGAACAGAGCCGTGCAGTTCTATGACGTTCCTTGAGCCTGCTGCCTGGTGGAGTCCGTCGATATTCTGAGTAACTATAGCCTTAAGATTGCCATTACGCTCCATTTGAGCCAGGGCGTAATGGGCCTTGTTTGGTTTTGCATCAGGATAAAGTATCTTTTCCCTGTAGAACTCGTAAAACTCCAGGGTGTGGGCATCGAAGAAGCTGCGGCTCAGCATTGTCTCCGGAGGATATTCGCCTCCAGAGGCGGTCCTGTAGAGGCCGTTTTCGGAGCGAAAGTCGGGGATGTTGCTTTCGGTAGATACGCCGGCTCCGCCGAAAAACACTATGTCACGACTTGACTTGATGATATTGGAAAGGCGGTTTATAGACTCGTCCATATGAAATACCTCCTATACACATGATTACAATAAATAAGGATACTTTCATTCTAAGTCATTGGTGAAGAAATGCAAGATATATGTGATGAAGTGATGCAAGGAACAGGCGTCTTGCAGCTGTTACACATCTGGTTGCGTCTCAAACTAACAATAAATATCTTAAATAGTATTATCGTAAATGATATATAATAAATCTCCAAAAATAAAAAATATACACATGAAAAATTACAAATTTGACATACACTTATCTGTTTTAATTAAACCCTCCATGGGTAATCATATAAGGAGCTAATTACACTAATTTATTGGGAGGTTATAATTATGAAAAATATGTTTGCTTGGCTTGTGGCTATGTTTATGACCCTGAAGTGGGAGATCCGGACAGCGGAGTAGCCCCTGGAACAGCTTTTGAAGACATTCCAGAGGATTGGGTATGTCCACTTTGCGGAGTAGGCAAGGACATGTTCAAGGAAGAATAAATATAAACGGGGGTAATCAGAGTGAACAAACTTAGAGAACTTTATAAATGCAACAAATGCGGCAATGTTGTTGAAGTTGTTGCAGCTTCCGGACCGCCGATAGTATGCTGCGGAGAAAACATGCAACTTCTTGAGGCCGGAACTGTTGATGCGAGTCTTGAAAAACACGTGCCTGTAGTTGAAGAAACAGAAGGCGGCGTAATTGTAAAGGTTGGCAGCGTTCCTCACCCTATGGAAGAAAAGCACTACATAATGTTTGTGGAAGTGCTTACAGAAGGTCAGGTGCTAAGAGCCGAACTCAAACCTGGAGATGAACCGTCAGCAATGTTCAAGGTTGACAAGAAAGACATAGTTGAAGTCAGGGAGTACTGCAATCTTCACGGACTTTGGAAAGCATAATTTTTAGCCGCTCTTGAAAAAGAGCGGCTTTTTGCTGCTTTCAAATTCATACTTGTTCTTGGTGTTATCTGTTGGCTTCAATTATATCAATGAGCTTGGCTATTATGCTGCCTATAAGAGGCAGGTCAACAAAACCTTTGAGCACATAAACAACTATGGCCGCTACCACTGCTACTCCCACGGTAACGCCAAAACCTCTTGCTACGCCTGCTATAAAATTTGCATAGATGAGCCTTTTTGTACTGCTCATCAAATTTACATACTCCCTTAACCTGCTCTTGTCAATTAATACAGCCAACTCCTGTACCGCTGCCTCAAGCTTCTCCTCTGAAGTGCTGTTATTCTTGTCCAATTAAACTCCTCCATAAATGCATTGTTAAGCTTTATATACCACAATAGCGAATTAATATAACTGTAAGATTAATTCCAGGCAGAATAATCCGAATAAAGTTTATTGAAAAAAATCATTTTAGGTGTTGACATGGTTTTGCCGTATATATATAATTAATATCAACATAACATAATATCATTAAAGACTGCGATGGGAAGAGTAGATATAGATCCTCAATTAAAGAGAGCCGATTATGGTGAGATTTCGGCATTGAGTTTATGTTGAAGAACATCCCTGAGTCTCTAACCGAAATGACTTTATAGTCAAAGTAGACTTAGACGGGGTCAGACCGTTAACATCTGAGCAGTATCGAGTTTATCTCCGTACATGCAGCGAGCGAACTATATCGTAAGATCTAGTTACTTAGGGTGGCACCGCGAAATCACAGCCTTTCGTCCCTTGTTTTGGGATGGAAGGCTTTTTGTTTTTTGTAAATTTGGACGTGAAATGACATAAGGAGGAATTTAAAAATGGAAAACACTATAATACCAAAGGACTATTCTCCACAGCTTACACTGAGAGAGACAGAGGTGGCAATCAAAAGGATAAAGGACTATTTTGAAAGGATGCTCTCACAGGAGCTAAACCTTACAAGAGTTTCAGCTCCGCTGTTTGTAAAACCCGAATCAGGACTAAATGACAACCTGAACGGAGTGGAAAAAGCTGTTTCATTCGAGATGCACGCAGATCCGGGCTCCAGAATAGAAATAGTTCACTCTCTTGCAAAATGGAAAAGAATGGCGCTCTACAGATATGATTTTCACGTTGAAGAAGGTCTCTATACAGACATGAATGCCATAAGAACACATGAAGAACTTGACAACCTGCACTCGATATATGTGGACCAGTGGGACTGGGAGAAAATAATAGCAAGAAGCGACAGGACAAAGGACAAGCTAAAAGATATAGTAGCAGGCATATACGGCGTGTTCAAAAAAACCGAGGAATATCTCTACAAGCTATACCCGCAGTTTGGCAAGATACTGCCTGAAGAGATATTCTTCATAACTACTCAGGAACTTGAGGACAAATACCCTGGGCTTACTCCAAAGGAAAGAGAAGACGCTATAACAAGGGAGAAGGGCGCTGTGTTCCTAATGGAAATTGGCCACAAGCTATCCTCTGGCATGAAACACGACGGAAGATCTCCTGACTATGACGACTGGACACTAAACGGCGACATACTATTCTTTTATCCTCTGCTCGACAGAACCATAGAGCTTTCATCTATGGGAATAAGGGTTGACGAGGAAGCTCTTGAAAAACAGCTTTCTATTGAAGGCTGCGAAGACAGAAGAGAACTTGACTACCACAAGCTGCTGCTTGAAGGAAAACTTCCATGCACAGTGGGTGGGGGAATAGGTCAATCAAGAATGTGCATGTTCTTCATGAGAAGAGCCCACATAGGCGAGGTTCAGGCATCCGTTTGGCCGGAATACATGAGAGAGGCACTCAAGGATTCGAACATTTTCCTTCTCTAAAAATATTTTTTCAAAAAAAATAATCGATATGCAATTGACTCAAAAACATCACATTTGTATAATTGTATACAAAAGGGTTTAAAAAACATTTTGTTTTATTGAATTCAAAAAAATAGAAGAGGTGAAGATATGGGATTAAGTTTAGCTTATAAGGTACTAAAGGATCACCTTATAGAAGGGGAACTAAAGCAAGGACAGGAAATATGCATCAAAGTTGACCAGACGCTTACTCAGGATTCAACAGGAACAATGGTTTATCTTCAGCTGGAAGCCATGGGAGTGGAAGGCGTAAAGACAGACCTTTCTGTTGCCTACATTGACCACAACACGCTTCAGCAGGGATTCGAAAACGCAGATGACCATGAATTCATCAAAACTGTAGCTGCAAAATACGGTATAGTTTATTCGAAGCCTGGAAATGGAATATGCCACCAGCTTCAGCTTGAAAACTTCGGCAAGCCCGGGTCAACACTTCTAGGCTCTGACAGCCACACGCCTACAGGCGGAGGCCTTGGCATGATTTCAATAGGAGCCGGCGGACTTGACGTTGCAGTTGCTATGGCAACAGGCAAATATTTCATGAAAGTACCAAAGGTTATAAATGTCAAGCTTTCTGGAAAACTAAGTCCGTGGGTTTCGGCTAAAGACATAATACTCCATGTGCTAAGAGAGCTTAGTGTTAAAGGCGGAGTAGGAAAGATTGTTGAATATACGGGAGAAGGCGTAAAGTCGCTTTCTGTTACAGACAGAGCTACCATAACCAACATGGGTGCCGAGCTTGGAGCCACAACTTCAATATTCCCAAGCGATTCAAATACGCTTGAATACCTTAAGCTTCAGGGCAGAGAGGGCGACTGGAAAGAGATAAGCGCCGACGCTGATGCCACATACGACGAAGTGCTTGAGATAGACCTTTCGACACTTGAGCCTCTTGTTGCGCAGCCGCACAGCCCTGACAATGTAAGACCTGTAAAGGAGATAATAAACCTCAAGGTTGACCAGATTTCAATAGGCAGCTGCACTAACTCTTCTTATTCAGACCTTATGAAGGTTGCGAGAATACTAAAAGGCAAGAAGGTGCATCCTGATGTGAGCCTTTCGATAGCACCGGGCTCAAGCGCCATACTAAAGACTCTTGCAGAAAACGGAGCTCTTGCTGACATGATAGCTGCCGGAGCGAGAATACTAGAGTGCGCATGCGGACCTTGCATAGGAATGGGCCAGGCGCCAAAGACTGACGCCATATCTCTAAGGACTTTCAACAGGAACTTCTTTGGAAGAAGCGGCACCGAAAGCGCCCAGGTATATCTTGTTAGCCCTGAAGTTGCTGCTGCATCAGCGCTTAAAGGATACCTTGAAGATCCAAGGATACTAGACGTAGAGCTTGACATACAAATGCCTGAAAAATTCGAAAGAAACGACAGCCTGTTTGTATATCCTCCTGCTGACAGAAAAAGTGTTGAAGTGGTTATGGGACCAAACATAAAGCCTTTCCCTGTAAACAAGGCGCTTGGCGAAAAGCTTGAAGGAAAGGTTGTCCTAAAGGTTGAGGACAACATAACAACAGACCACATAATGCCTTCAAATGCGAGCCTGCTTCCATACAGGTCCAACATACCTCACCTTGCCAACTTCTCTTTCAGCACAGTTGACAAGGAATTCCCGCAAAGATGCAAAGACAATGGCGGAGGCTTCATAGTAGGCGGAGACAACTACGGCCAGGGTTCAAGCAGAGAGCATGCGGCTCTTGCACCTTTGTATCTTGGAATAAAGGCTGTAATCACTAAATCTTTTGCCAGAATACACAAGGCAAACCTTATAAACAGCGGAATAATACCTCTTGAATTCGCAGATGCTTCAGACTACGAAAAGATAGGTTTCATGGATGATGTTGAAATTGGCGACTTGCTAAGCGCGCTGCCAACTGGAAAAGTAATGCTTAATGACAAGACAAGCGGCATGAGCATCGAGCTGAAGTTCGAAGGATCAGAAAGGGATATAGAGATACTAAGAAGAGGCGGATACTTAAACTACGCAAAGTCTAATCTTATATAGCTTGGAGTACAAATACAAATAGTCATGGAAGGGAAGAGTGCTATGGTATCTAATATATTTTCAAAGGAAAAAAACAAATCTTCTCTAAGCTCAAAGATATTCAATGTCTTGAGAGACAATATTCTTGAAGGCAAATACGCGCATGACGAAAAGCTTATTGAGGTAAAGCTCGCCCAGGAGCTGGGCGTTAGCAGGACTCCGGTAAGAGAAGCCCTAAAGCAGCTTGAACTGGAAGGGCTTGTGGAAAACATACCCAACAAGGGAGTTGTGGTTAAGGGCATCTCAAAGCAGGACATCAGCGACATATACGCAATAAGGCTTGCAATCGAAGGAATAGCAGTTGAATGGGCTATGGAGAGAATGTCTGACGAGGACGTGGAAAAGTTAAAGGAGATATACGAGCTCATGGAGTTCTATACGCTCAAGAAAGACTACCTGAAAATATCAGAACTCAACACACAGTTCCACGAGGTAATATACAAGGCCACAAAGAGCAGATATCTCGAGCAGGTTCTAAAGGACTTCCAATACTACATCAAGACGACAAGGAACAAGTCCCTCAGAACACCGGGCAGGCTGGAAAGTGCTCTCGAAGAGCATAGAGAGATTCTCGATGCATTTATTGCAAGGGATCCCCAAAAGGCAAGAGCTGTTCTCGAAAATCATATAGATGTATCGAAGCTCAATGCACTAAAATTGGAGGACTAAAGGAGGAATAATCATGGCTATAACAATCAAGAGCATCTACAGAAACCAGGAAGCCCACATTGACCAAGATGTGCAAATCTATGGATGGGTAAAGACTACCCGTTCTTCAAATAAAATCGGTTTCATAGAATTAAATGACGGATCATTCTTCAAAAACATACAGGTAGTGTTCGATGACACACTGGATAACTTCAAAGAGATAGCAAAGCTGCCTATAAGTTCGTCTCTTTATGTAGAGGGCAAGGTTGTAAGAACTCCCGATGCGAAGCAGCCATTCGAGATACAGGCTTCACTTGTTAAAATCGAGGGCAACTCCAATTCAGACTATCCGCTTCAGAAGAAAAGACACACACTTGAATACCTAAGGACTATAGCTCACCTGAGACCGAGAAGCAACACGTTCTCAGCCGTATTCAGGCTCAGATCGGTAGCTGCGTATGCTATCCACAGATTCTTCCAGGACAGGGGATTCGTATACGTTCACACCCCAATAATAACAAGCAGCGACGCAGAGGGCGCCGGAGAAATGTTCAGGGTGACAACGCTCGACATGAACAACCCTCCGCGCAAGGAAGACGGAAATATAGACTACTCTCAGGATTTCTTCGGCAAGGAGGCCAGCCTTACGGTAAGCGGCCAGCTTGAGGGAGAGATGTTTGCGCTTGCATTCAAAGACATATACACATTCGGACCTACATTCAGGGCTGAAAATTCCAACACTGCAAGACATGCTTCGGAATTCTGGATGATAGAGCCTGAGATTGCATTTGCAGACATAAACGACAATATGAATCTAGCAGAAGACATGATAAAATATGTCATAAGCTATGTGCTTGAAAACGCTCCTGAGGAGATGGAATTCTTCAACACGTTCATAGACAAGGGCGTACTTGACCGCCTTGAAAACATAGTAAGTTCTGATTTTGAAAAAATAACTTACACTGAAGCAATAGAGATACTTCAAAAATCAGGCCAAAAATTCGATTTCCCTGTTGAGTGGGGAATTGATCTGCAGACTGAACACGAAAGATACATCACAGAGCAGGTGTTCAAGAAGCCTGTATTCGTAATCAACTACCCTGCTGCAATAAAGGCGTTCTATATGAGGCTCAACGAAGACGGCAAAACTGTTGCTGCCATGGATCTTCTTGTTCCTGGCGTAGGAGAAATAATAGGCGGAAGCCAGAGGGAAGAAAGGCTTGACGTGCTTGAAAAGAAAATCGAGAACATGGGCCTTAGCAAGGAAGATTACTGGTGGTACCTTGAGCTTAGAAAATATGGGGAGACAAAGCACTCAGGCTTTGGACTCGGATTTGAAAGGCTTATAATGTACATGACGGGAATGTCGAATATAAGAGACGTAATTCCTTGCCCAAGGACTCCAGGATCAGCCGAGTTCTAATATTTTAAATCATTCAAACAGCCGCTTGTAATATAGCGGCTGTTTATTTTTAGATTCAAAAAAGCGAACGTAAATAGGCTTTTTTGTGATATAATATTACACATGTTCAAACTATATTTGATGAAGGAGCGTATAATATGAGCAATTACGAATATTACAAGAATCCTTTGATTGAAAGATACTCAAGCAGAGAGATGAGCAGCATATTTTCAGACATGTCAAAATTCACAACATGGAGAAAGCTATGGATAGCCCTCGCCAAATGTGAGAAAGAGCTGGGAATCAACATAACTGATGAGCAAATCCAGGAGCTTGAAAAAAATGCTGACAATATAAATTTCGAAGATGCGATAAAATTTGAAAAAGAGACAAGGCATGATGTAATGTCTCATGTAAAGGCATATGGGCTTTTGTGTCCGTCGGCTAAGGGCATTATACACCTTGGAGCCACAAGCGCTTACGTAGGCGACAACACAGACGTGCTGCTTATGAAACAGGCACTTGAGCTTACAAAGGTAAAGCTTGCAAATCTTATGAACAACCTTGCCGAGTTCGCGCTTAAATACAAGGACATGCCAACGCTGGGCTACACGCATTTCCAACCTGCACAGCTGACTACAGTAGGCAAAAGGGCGTGCCTTTGGCTTCAGGATCTCCTGCTGGACTTCGA
Organism: Peptoclostridium acidaminophilum DSM 3953; assembly: GCF_000597865.1. Classification (GTDB taxonomy): domain Bacteria; phylum Bacillota; class Clostridia; order Peptostreptococcales; family Peptostreptococcaceae; genus Peptoclostridium_A; species Peptoclostridium_A acidaminophilum. The sequence continues at coordinate 1,270,617 of NZ_CP007452.1, forward strand.
GGAGATAGAATACAGGATTGAAAACCTCAAAATGAGGGGAGTTAAGGGTACAACAGGAACCCAGGCGAGCTTCCTTAAGCTATTCAATGGCGACCATGACAAAGTCAAAAGACTTGACGATATGGTCTGCAAAAGCATGGGCATAGAAAGCAAGTTTAACATCACTGGACAGACTTATACAAGAAAGCAAGACTACCTTGTGCTTTCATCGCTTTCTTCTCTTGCCCAGTCAATGCACAAGATGACAAACGACCTCAGGCTGCTGCAGAACCTGAAGGAAGTGGAAGAGCCGTTTGAAAAGAACCAGATAGGTTCGTCTGCAATGGCGTATAAAAGAAACCCTATGCGAAGCGAGAGGATATCCTCACTAAGCAAGTACGTGATGTCTCAGAGCCTTAATCCGGCCCTCATATTCTCGACGCAGTGGTTTGAAAGAACACTTGATGACTCTGCAAACAGAAGGCTTTCAATACCTGAAGCATTCCTTGGAATCGACGCCATACTTGAAATCGGAATAAACGTAACAAGCGGACTTGTAGTATACGAGAATGTTATAAAGAAGCACGTCAACGAAGAGCTTCCTTTCATGGCTACAGAAAACATACTCATGGAAGCTGTTACACGCGGCGGGGACAGACAGGAGCTTCACGAGAAGATAAGAACGTATTCTATGGAAGTAGGGGAGAGGATTAAGAACCAGGGCCTCGACAACAACCTCATCGATAGAATAATTTCCGATCCTGCATTCAACATGACAAAAGAAGAGATACTTGACATAATTGACCCTGCTAAATTCACAGGCAGGGCGCCAGAGCAGGTAGTGGATTTTATTTCCGAGGAGATAATGCCTGCAGTAAACAGATGCAAGGAAATGCTTGGCATGAGCGTGGATTTGAAGGTGTAAATGTTTAGACAATTAAAACAATTATAAAAAATATGAATAAAAGCTCCCGGATTGGATATATATATTGTATCTGCTTTGGGGGCTTTTATTATTATTGTGTCCATATAGATAGAATAATCAAAATGTTGAATTTTTCGTATTTTAGTGAAATTGAATAATCGATGCATAAATAATTTAATTATTTTCATCTTTTCAAAATACTACAGAAAACATCAAAAAAAATTCCGATTTGTGCAAACGGTTTCATCCGCTGAAGCCAAGTGTTTTCAGGTATTGAAGAGAATGTTCTGTATATACTGTATACAATATTGTGAATATTTAGACGGAAATGGTTGCATATTGCGCAAATGTTTGATAATATGAACATACGCAATTATCAATAAAATAATTTAATCAAAGGGATGGTGATGCCAGGAGCAGAATATACTGAAAATTGCAATTATACTATGGGGTTAGTGGTTTTGGCTTTACAAAATTATAAAAAGAAAGGATGTTGGCATTATATGGAAGCATTTGTTAGTACCGCAAATAACATCATCTGGAGTAAAGCACTTATTTATCTTTGTCTAGGAGCAGGTATTTATTTCTCACTTAGAACTCGTTTCCTTCAAATTCGTCACCTTAAGCACATGGTTACATATCTTTTTGGAGGCGGCGACTCAAGCTCAAGAGTTTCTTCGTTCCAGGCGTTTGCAATGTCAGTTGCAGGCCGTGTTGGTACAGGTAACATCGCCGGTGTTGCAACAGCAATAGCAATGGGTGGACCTGGAGCACTTTTCTGGATGTGGGCAATAGCATTCCTTGGAGCAGGCTCATCATTCATAGAGTGTGCCCTTGGTCAGGTTTACAAAGAAGAGATAAACGGAGAATACCGTGGAGGCCCAGCTTACTATATAGAAAAGGGTATGGGAGTTAAGTGGTATGCAGTAGTTTTCGCAGTTGCAACTGTTGCTGGTATGGGATTCTTCCTTCCAGGAGTTCAAACTAACAGTATAGGCGCTGCAGTTAACACTGCTTTTGGCGTAAGCCCTGCAATAACAGGTGGCGTTATAGTAGCCATGCTTGCATTCGTAATATTCGGTGGAACAAAGAGAATCGGCCAGGCTGCTGAGGTTGTAGTTCCATTCATGGCAGGAGCATACATCCTTATTGCACTTATAATTCTTGCTTTCAACATAACTGCAGTTCCATCAATGATAGCTCTTGTATTCAAGAGTGCATTCGGAGCAGAGCAGGCATTTGCAGGTATACTTGGTATGGCAATAACTTGGGGTGTTAAGAGGGGTATATACTCAAACGAGGCTGGTCAGGGTACTGGACCTCAGGCTTCTGCTGCTGCAGAGGTTTCTCACCCAGCTATGCAGGGTCTTGTTCAGGCATTCGCAGTTTATGTTGACACACTTTTCGTTTGTTCAGCAACTGGCTTCATGATACTAGCAACAGGCCAATACAACATATACAATACAGATGGCGGTTTCATAGTTGAAAACCTTCCAGGCGTTGACATAGGACCTGCCTACACTCAGCTTGCAATAGGCACAGTGTTTGGTAAAGGCCTTGGAGCTGGATTCGTTTCAGTAGCACTTTTCTTCTTCGTGTTCACAACACTTATGGCTTACTACTATATAGCTGAGACTAACGTTACTTATCTTTTCGGTAGAGGTAAGGGCGGTCAGCAAAAAGATATCAAAGGTTTGCTTACAATAGCTAAGCTTGTATTCCTTGGATCTTCTTACTACGGTGCAGTTAAGACTGCCGAGCTTGCTTGGGGTCTTGGTGACATAGGTGTTGGTCTTATGGCATGGGTAAACGTAATAGCTATACTAATACTTGGTAACGTTGGTCTTAAGGTTCTTAAGGACTGGGAAGATCAAGTCAAGATGGGAAGAGATGCAACTTCATTTGTATTCGACCCTGAAGCTCTTGGAATAAAAGGCGCTGACCTTTGGATCGAAATAAACAAGAGAAGAGCTTCAAAGCAAAAGTCTGCTAACTAAAAAGCAGTTGATAATTAAAGGATGATTAAAAGGAACCTGAAATTCAGGTTCCTTTTTTTATATGTTTTTACTAATATACATAATGACAGGATCAAGAGAGCTCTTCTTAAGAGCCAGTTTAACTATTCTTTAAATGTATATTTAGGGAATAGTTTGTATGTCGGAAACAGTCGATCCTCAATAATACTTTTGGAATGCCATCGCCTCGCGCTCGCCTGAATCTCTTGAAAAAACACATAATCTTCCACAGTATATTTCTAGCCAGTATCTATATCCAATTATTTTTTAGCTCAGCAACTTTATCTTATTACTCCTAACATGATGACTCCTTTTTTACTGTACGCATTGGTCTTCATTATATAACTGCACGTCTTGACATTCCAATGGTTTACAAAAAATCAGAATTCGAACAAGTATACTCTGCATGTTTTAACTACCAAAATAAAGAGCCACCAGATATACATAATCTGATAGCTCTTTATTTTCATAAAAATTATTTTATTCAGGATAGCTAAGCGGGAACTGCGAGCCAAGCTCAGCCACTTTCTCTTTTATTGAATCCAATACAGCTTGATTGTCTATGTTGTCTGCTACATCGCCTATGAGATTGCCTATGATATGCATCTCATTTTCCTTCATGCCCTTTGTTGTCATCGCAGTAGCTCCTATCCTGACACCGCTGGTCACCATCGGCTTTTGCGGGTCGAATGGAATCTGGTTTTTGTTTACTGTTATGCCGACATAGTCAAGTGCCGTGTCAAGCATCAGCCCTGTAAGATTCTTAGGTCGTACATCTACTAGCAGCAGATGGTTGTCGGTGCCGCCTGTCACAAGCCTGAAGCCTCTATCCTGAAGTACGTTGCCGAGAGCCTTCGCATTTCTTGTTACCTGGAGCATTGTGTTCTTGAAATCTTCGCCCATTGCGCGCTTGAATGTAAACGCCTTGGCAGCCATTACGTGCAGATGTGCAGAGCCCATTGCTCCTGGGAATACTCCCTTGTCCAACGCTTTTGCGTGCTCGGCCCTGCAGAGTACGAAACCGCCTCTCGCTCCGCACAGAGTCTTAGTCGTTGTAGATGTGACAAAATCAGCGTGTGGTACCGGGCTTGGATGAAGTCCTGCTGCAACAAGACCTGCCACGTGAGCCATATCAACCATGAAATATGCTCCTACAGACTTGGCTATAGATGCGATTCTTTCATAGTCTATGAATCTAGGGTATGCGCTGGCGCCAGTAACAATAAGCTTTGGACTGTGCTCCTTGGCTAGTTTTTCAATTTCATCATAGTCTATTTGCTCGGTTTCCATATTAACGCCGTATGAAATGAAGTTGTATATCTGTCCTGAAAAATTCACCTTGTGTCCATGGGTTAGGTGTCCGCCCTGGTCCAGCCTCATCCCCAAAACAGTATCGCCGGGTTTTATTATGGACATATATACACTCTGATTGGCATTAGAACCGCCAAGAGGCTGAATATTTGCGTGCCCTGCGCCAAACAGCTCCTTTGCCCTTTCTATGCCAAGAGTCTCCATCTTGTCTATGAATTTGTATCCGCCATGGTATCTGTTTCCCGGGAATCCCTCCATAGTCTTGTTTGTGAGTATGCTTCCCTGAAGCTCTAGAATCTCTGCCGGCACAAAGCTTTCTGAGGCTATCATCTCGACGCCTGTCTTCTGACGGCCAAACTCCTCCATGATTATGTCGTATAGTTCCCTATCGCTGTTTTTAACTGTTTTCATCATCTTTTACCCCTCCATTTTATAAATTTCGACAAGAAAACGTATTCCTCGCCAGTCAACCTCTGGTAATATATATTACAATTATCCCATGAAAGGACATTAGTTTAAATTAACTGGATTGACTTGATATTGAACAAGTTTTACATAAAAAAAATGACAGCCATTAGCTGTCATCTGACTATCATTTTTTAAACATGTTTGGCGTTACACCTGTATTCTTTTTGAATACCCTGTAGAAATAGTTGAGATTATTGTAGCCGACTTCATATGCAACTTCCTTAATGGACAAATCCGTATCCTTTAGCAGCTCCTGGGCTTTTTTTATTCTCAGATTATTGACGTAAGTTATGAAACTTACGGAATAATATTTCTTGAACATCCGCGCCACATAGCTCGCGCTTGTGTGAAACTTCTCCGCGCACTCTTTAAGCTCTATCTCCTCTTTATAGCTGTTGTTTATATACTCAAGGATGCTGTTGAAGAGTTGGTTGTCCGAATATCTATATCCGAGAACCCTCTGCATTGTCTCGAGAAACTGCTCAGGCTCTATTGGTTTAAGAAGTATGTCCTTTGCTCCCAGCCTCAAGGATGTCTGGGCATACTCAAAATGGCTGTATGCAGTGATAATGATATAGTCAACAGCGGTGTCCTGAAATGATACGGCCTTTTCCATAACCTCTAGTCCATTTAATACGGGCATTCTTATATCCATGAAAACAATGTCTGGCTTTAACTGCTTAATTAAATTTAAGGCCTCGTCCCCGGCTGCGGCTTGTCCTACAACCTCTATGGGAAGCTCATACCTTTCAATCAAATATTTGACTATGTCGATAGCCATTTCTTCGTCATCTGCAATAATTGCCCTTCTCATTTCAAACCCCCGTCAATAAATGCTAAGCTATGTGATCCGGCAAAACTATTCTCACAGTAGTGCCACAGCCCTGCATGCTTTCTACAGCAAAATCGAAATTATCCTCGTATATGAGCTTAAGCTTTGAATAAACCATGGCAAGGCCCCTTAGTTCATGACGCTCGAATTCGTTTATTCTTTGTCTTAAACTGGACAAAGCCTCTTCACTCATGCCTTCGCCATTGTCCCTTATTTCAATTTCCATATTGCCTTCCTTTATTATCCCTGATATGCTTATCCTCATGTTGTCTTTTGTGTTCTTGAAACCGTGTATAAAGCAGTTTTCAACTATAGGCTGCAGACAGTTGTAGGGCATATTTTTATTCTTGATTTCCTCCGAGATATCAAAATCAACTTCAAGCCTGTCTCCATATCTGAGCATCTGAAGATTAATATAATTATGCAAATACTGCATTTCGGCCTTAATCTGCACAAAGTAATTCTGGCTGCTGGCAGTATATCTTAACATTTTTGCCAGATCTATAATGGATTGATACGTTTTAAGCGAATGCTCCTTTATAGCCATTCCGGCAATCGCATTAAGTGTGTTGAAAAGGAAATGGTTGTTGATTTGTATGTTGAGCACCTGCTCCCTAGTTGACTTGAGCGATTCCTCAAGAGCCACTTCATGCTTTGCTATGTCTTGTATTCTCTCCTCTTTTTTGCTTAGCTCAACTTCTGTTTTTTTGAATACATAATAGTTTTCTACAGACTTGCTCAGTTTCTTAAGCTGCTGCATTACAGCCTTAAGTGTTCCCTTGGGGACAAGAGGCATAATGTCGCTCGAATTCGCGGAGGCTTCATCTGCAGAATTGTGTGAGTCGCTCAGGCTGGATGATGGCGTCCTTATGTGTCCTGCTTTAATTATCCCAATAGGCTTGCCTCCGAGCATTATAGGAACTAAAAAAACCGTCAGTCCATACGGGCATATATACGCCGACAAATCATTGTAGTGCGGCGGGCCATATTCGCCTTTAATTTCGTATACGGGGCAGATCACCTCATTTGCTTGGCTTGAGCATCTTGTTTTGCAAAACTCCGGATAGTCCCGCCCCTTTATTACAAGGCTGCCCTGATTGTCGAATATGGCAACCGGTATCCTCATAGGAGTTACTATAGCTTCATATATATACATTATTTCATTTGTGATTTCGACCTTTTCATTATCAGCGCCGAGCTCCCATAGCGCTTTCGGTCCGCCTTTTGGCATAAGCAGATTTTGCTCGTGAAGCACGGGCATGGATATGACAAGCTCCCTTATGGGCTCATCACCTTCGTTTATTGTCTCGTGGGCGGAACCTGCATCAATGTGGTAAACCGAGCCTGGTTCTATGTCGCTTAATCCTTCGCCTATGTGCTGTATTCCTTTTCCCGCGAGCACATAAATCACCTGCTCGTTCCCATAGTGTATATGCCTCTCCTGGCGCTTGTGCGGCAGAATCGTAGTAAGAGCTATGTTCATGCTGCTTAGTGAGTTTCCTGATTCAGGCTCGTATATCCACTCAATATGTCCCCAGTCAAAATGCTGTATGCTGTTTTTTTCCAATGGAATCACCTCGATATTAACAATATATCACAAGCTAAGCAACAAGCTAAGCAAAATGACATATTTATGCTGCTGACATATAAAAAATAAGAATATTGAATTTCTGATTCCATCCACAAAATTAAAACGACTGTATTCCAGGCAACCTACTATGCTCTGTAATACAGTCATTTTTATTTCAATGGATTTATTGATCTATTTCAGGTTCAATTTGGCAAGAGCCTCAGCCAATGCATCGTTCATGGGCTCTTCGCTTGATTTTTTTTGCTTCTGGAGATATTTGGACACCTCATGCTTTGAAAGGCCGCTTTTCTCCTTCTTTTTTCGCTCGTTGAATGTTGATAGCTTCTCCCTATGGCCGCAACTGCAGACGAATATCTGGCCATCCCCCTCGCCTCTTAGCTCAAGCTTCTTGTGGCAGACAGGGCATCTGGCATTTGTAGCCCTTGAAACGCTCTTTCTGCATCCGCAGTCCCTGTCCTGGCACACTAGCATCTTGCCCTTTTTGCCATTTACCTCCAGCATATACTTGCCGCACTCTGGGCATTTGTTTCTAGTCATGTTGTCGTGCTTGAACTGGTCCTGGCTGTTTTTGATGTCGCTAACAACTTCTTTTGCATAGCTTTTCATCTCATTTATGAATGCATCCTTTGTGAGCTGGCCTTTAGATATAAGCCCTAGCTTTTGCTCCCACTGGGCAGTGAGCGTAGGAGATTTAAGCTCCTCTGGCACAAGCGAGAGCAGCTGTCTTCCCTTTGATGTTGTGAAAATATCCTTTCCGCGCTTTTCGATGAGAAAACTGTTGAAGAGCTTCTCTATTATGTCGGCTCTTGTGGCAACAGTGCCTATACCGCCTGTTTCTCCTATGGTCTTTATCAAATCCTTGTTTTCGCCTGACATGTACTTTGACGGATTCTCCATGGCTGAGAGCAGGCTGCCTTCGTTAAATGGCGCCGGCGGCCTTGTCTCCCCCGAAGTAAGCTCAAGCCTTGATATTTTCAGCTTGTCTCCCTTGCTTACAGCAGGCAGTATCTGCTCCCTTATGTCATCGCTTGAATCCTCTTCATCATCGAAATTGTTTTCATAAACCTCTTTCCAGCCGTATGATACGACCGTCTTTCCCCTGGCTATGAACATATCATTTCCTATCTTGGCTTTTATAGTAGTCTGCTCATATTCGAATGCGGGCGACAGGACTGCCAGGAATCTTTTTATGACAAGGTCGTATATCTTCCTCTCCTTGTCGCTTAGGGATGCAAAGCCCGCAGCTTGCTCCGTCGGGATTATTGCGTGGTGGTCAGAAACCTTGGAGTCGTCCACAAATGCCTTGCTCTGCCGTATAGGCGATCTGAGCAGCTTGGCCGCCACCTTTGAATATCTCCCTACGCCGCAGCCTCTGATCCTGTCCTTTAGAGTGTCCACTATATCGCTTGATATATATCTCGAGTCAGTCCTTGGATATGTCAAAAGCTTGTGGCTCTCATACAGCTTTTGCATTATGGAGAGCGTCTCCTTGGCGGAAAAGCCAAACAGCTTGTTGGCGTCCCTTTGAAGCTCTGTGAGGTCATAAAGCAGCGGAGCGGTCTTCTTTTTTAAGGCCTTCTCGAGAGAAGTGACAATGGCGTCTTTATTCCGTCCCGTGGAGATTATTTTGTCACAGGTATCCTTGCTGAAAGTCCTCGTGCTGTTGCTTTTTTCATCCTGCCATATAAGCTTCATCCCGTCGGAAATGGCGGTTATGCCGTAGTACTGCTTCGGCTTGAAGCTTCTTATCTCCTCTTCCTTTTGGGCAATAATAGCCAGCGTAGGTGTCTGAACTCTACCGCATGAAAGCTGAGCGTTGTATTTGCAGGTTAGCGCCCTTGTGGCGTTCATTCCGACAATCCAGTCGGCTTCCGACCTTGCTACCGCGCTCGCATATAGATTCTCGTACTCCTTGCCGGGCCTTAGCTTTTCAAAGCCCTCTTTTATGGCCTTGTCTGTGACAGATGAAATCCAAAGACGCTTTATGGGTTTGCTGGCATGGGCCTTTTCGATTATCCACCTTGCAACAAGCTCGCCCTCTCTTCCGGCGTCTGTGGCAATTACTATCTCGCTTACATCCTTTCTGTTAAGCAGCGATTTTACAGTGCTGAACTGTTTGCCAGTTTCCCTTATCACTGCAAGCTTCATATGACCTGGAAGCATAGGCAGATCGTCTATCCTCCAGGTCTTGTACCTCTCGTCGTAGACCTCCGGGTCAGCCAGTGAGACAAGGTGTCCCAGAGCCCATGTAACTATATATTTGTCGCCTTCCATGTATCCGTTGTTTTTCCTGATGCAGTTCAAAACCCTCGCCAGGTCCCTTCCGACTGAAGGCTTCTCGGCAAGCACTAGTATTTTGCTCATAATAACAGTCCTCTCAGATTAGTATACATAATGTATGGTATCACATATTCACCTGGCAGGCCACTTTATATTTGCAGCGCCTTACATTCACTTAAAAGCAGATCATATGATGATATAATTAAATTCAGACACACTCCGACAGCATGTTGAAATTTGAATGTCCGCATATTTAAGGAAGAGTTGAACAGCATTAATGGATAGTATATTATTATATTATGGGTCGATAAGGATTATACTAATATTTCAAGTCATATTATGTGCTTTAAAAAAATTCGGAAATCGGGAGGCAATTCAATGAAGAAAGGAATAGTCATACACAACAAGTCTGACAGGCCTGACAATATTGTTCTTCAGGAGAATCAGACAATAGAGAGATGCATTGAGATAGAAAACAGCCTGCCGGATTTTTTCAAGGAATACTTCCTTTTTCTTAAAAACTCCATAGGAATAAATACAAGGCTGGCATACCTTATAGATATTCACTTTTTTTGCAGATATCTTATTGAGAATACAGACCTTACAGCGGCATCCGACGCTTCAGACATAACGGCAGAAGAATTCGAGCGATTAAAATCACGCGATGTGAATTTCTTCCTGGGAGACTATTGCTCGAGATATTACAAGGAAACCCAGCATACAACGCAGATATTCGAAAACCACAACAGGGCTCTTGCAAGAAAGCGTTCCTCACTCTCCTCGCTCTTCAAGTTTCTCTACCGAAACGAACAAAAAAGCGAAAATATAGCGCCTGGCTTCAATCCAATAAAGCTTCCAAAGCCCCAGCCGGATGCGATAAAAAAGCTTGAGATAGACGAGGTTGCCAGAATGCTCGATTTGGCGGAAACGGGGAATGGCTTTACCGAAAATCAAAAGAAGTACTGGGAAAAGACAAAGCTCAGGGACAAGGCCATACTCCTCATGTTTGTAACATACGGCCTCAGGCTCAACGAGCTGCAGCAGCTAAACATATCCTCTTTCAACTTTTCACGCGGTGAATTCAGGATATACCGCAAAAGGGCCAAGGAATCGCTAATGCCGCTCAACAAGACGGTCGAGGATGCCGTGTCCGACTACATAAAAAACGAGCGTCCTCCTCAGGACAAGCTTCCAGACAGCGAAAGCGATGCGCTCTTCCTCTCGCTGCAAAGCAAGCGCATGACAGCCAAAGCCATAAGGGAACTTGTCAAGAAATATACTTCGATAGTTCTGGGAACGAGCGCAAAAAGCGGTTACAGCCCCCACAAGCTCAGAGCTACCGCGGCAAGCACTCTCATAGAATACGGTTTTTCAATATATGACGTTCAGAATCTGCTTGACCACGACAATGTAACGACAACGCAAATATATGCAGCCCACAAGAAAAACGTCAAGCGTGAGATAATCAAAAACTTCGAATGGTCTGAAGATATAAAAGAATAATCACGTATTTACCATAACTAGATTATGTCGACAAGCGGGCGGTTTTATTTAAAGGAGGACTTTATGATTTCGATGAGTTCGAATGGGAATATAAAGCTTTGGACAGCACAATCCAAAATAGTTGTAGATACCATAGAAAGCAAGGGGATTTATCATGTAAAGAGAGAATTCATATTGAATAAATATCGGGAGATATCGAAGCTTTTTCTTGAACCCTATGACTGGTTCGTAGGTCGCGCCTCTAAAATAATCACGCCTCCTCCAGGCGCTGAATACGCCATATGGATGTATGCAAATCCCGGTATGATATCCAACTACGGTCCGGGAGATTATATAATAGAAGCAGAGGTTCCGCGTGACAATGTGTTGATGCTTGATGAAGGCAAGTGGCTGCGCATTCTTAATCTCTCATATATACCACTGGACTCCAAAGACGAGGAAAGATTCAAAAATAGTATAAGGGAATATGGGCTCACACATGACTCGCAGGCCTATACAAGTAATTTCTATCCCGCACTAAAGCGTGAGATAACAAGAAGCTGGGACAGGCTTTTTGACGACTCCATTAAGCTCTCCGAATTCCGAATGGGCGCGCTCTGGGAGCTCAAAAGGGAATGGATAAAAGAAATAAGTGAGCCAAAATAGACATGAAGCCTCTGTAACTTGACTGCAAAGTCTTTTCAGAGGCTTTTTTTGAATTGATTATTCAGCTCTTGTAATATTTGTTATCCACTCTGATTTTATCTCCCAGAGCGTCGCCTGATTTATATCGGAAAGCCTTATATCCTGGTCAAAAAGCCTTTCCCAGCTTTTTTCAACCTCCCTCTTTAAAAGAGGATAAAAATTGTTCATGTACATGAGCGTCTTGTTCCTGATGCCATAGCTCTCAAGCTTTTCGTCATATCTTCTGGCATCGTCCCTGTCCTTTGGTATATACCAGTAGTTGAGGATGTAATCCCACTTGGCGGAGTCCATTATTATTACATCCGCACTGTCCACTTCAAGTTCAAGCACAACCTGGCCTTCTATAACTCCAAGCGAAAATTCCTTATCAACAGATGCCCACACCGGAAATTCCACGCCTTCGGGCTTTGGCACTACAGCGCCGGCAGACCTGGAATACCATCTATAGACATGCAAATAAACGTCTGAGCAGCTATCGAATTTTTCTATGATGTGTTCCTGCTTTACTCTGTAAAAACCTCTTGTTTCAATATCTTTTAAGACTCTCTCATCCTGCCTGGTCCAAAGTTTCAGCTTGCCCATGATTTCACCTCACAGTTATATTGTAATCGTTCTTTATAATATTATGATATCATAACTAAGCGCTAATTTGCACCATGATTAAGTTTGTGTTGAGGTATTTTCGATTTGTGTTAAAATTATAGGGGTATTTATTATAAGGCAGCTAACTGGAAGTCCAGCTAAGAAATGTCTACAGTTAAATTTAAAAATGCTTGATATTTCTTCAGATAAAAAAGAGTAACTTTAATAAGCCTTTTGAGCATATCTCAAAAAGTGAAAAATCAGACCATGGATTTACTTACGCAGCTTTATCGCATTTAGCTCTTAAGTAATTCATTTGATGATCTTCTGGGGTGATGATAGCGAATTCTTTTTCATCACGAAGTATTGCAAACACAATGTTACAGACTTTATGCATAACAGCTCCAAGAGCAACCATTTTAGGCTTTGATTGGCATTTCTTTAAATAGTAATCACGCAAGACCGGATTTTTGGCAGAGCCATCTCTGTTCTTACTGATACTGATAAGAGCCATTGTATGAATAACTCTTCTGGCAATGCGGGAACCTCGCTTTGACATGGAGATCTTTGTGCCTTCAAATTGCCCAGACTGCTTTACAGCTGGATCTAGCCCAAAATAAGCAAAGAGTTGCTTTGGTGAACGAAAAGATGAAAAATCGCCAATCTCACCCATTAGACTCACTGCGGATAAGAAGCCAGCTCCTTTATAGGATTCAACTAAGCGGACTTGTTTCACAAAATCAGTAGTTTCATTCGTATCAACAAGTTCATGCATATCAGAAAGAACAGAGGCCACTTCAATATCATAGTTTCTGATAAAACGGATATATAGAAGTATTCGCTTGAAATTACTGCTTACAGAATACCCAAAGGTATTTGCATCATTTGCAGCCTGGATTATGGCATTATACTTGTTTTCAGCATATGTAAGTCCAAACCTGGCAGTAGACCTTATAGAATCAACAATCTCTTCTTTTGAGGCACTTAGAAATGCTTCAGGAGATGTGTATTTTTCCAGTAAGGTCAGAGCTGTATTTGTGGTTATCTTGGAAAATATTTTTAAATACTGTGGAAATACCATGCGCAATTCTCCCTGTAGCTTATTCACATAGGCAGAGCGATTATCCATCAGATCGTAATACTCTCTTGAAAGATTTCGCAAATCAAGAGCAAGATCAGATGGCATTAGTGATACCTTTAAATCAGGTTTAAGACCTACCAATGCAACCTTTCTTGAATCAAAACGGTCATTATGTACTTTTCTAATGTTGATGTTTGTGCTATTCTTAGTGATGATAGGATTGATAACCGCAATGTTAAAACCCTTATCACGAAGATAGCAGAAGAGTGGGTAATGATAAATTCCCGTGGATTCCAGAAAGATGCGACTTTCTAAGGAATACAGCTCTTCTGCTTCTTTTATTTTAGAAACAACTAAGCTTAAGGAATTAAGGTCGGAATGCATGATTTTAAAAGGCTTTCCCACAAAGGTCTGGTTAGGCAGTGCGATAGACATCCAACTGAAGTCCGCACCAACATCAATACCGACCGAGATAAATAAATTTTCAAAAAGATTGTTTGACATGAGCAAAAGCTCCTTTCTGATAGGAATCCATTTCCATTAAATGAGTACACAACCTAGCATGTTATACAGGTATAGCCTGAGGCTCCCAACCAGCCGAATCATAAAACCTCATTGAATGGACTAATTGACTTATTAATAGGTATGAGTCAGCAGGAACTGACTTCCCAAGGAGACGAACATTATTTGTCCTACCCTAGAGAATTATACTTTATGGAAAGTCTGGAGTCTATTAGGGAGCCATCAAACATGACAAATATTTATGGATAACATCTGATGAAGGAAGAACACCTTCTTCTGTTATCTGATATGGAAACTTATAAACTGTATAGCTGTAATGGCTATATCATTATTATACTAGGAGATGATTACCATATTCAAGGATATAGACATAGCTTCAAGGGACCTGCTCAAAAGATACTTGTCTAAGGTAAGCTATGAAGCATGCGAATACAACTTCACTACACTCTTCATGTGGCAACATTACTACAATACAAGATATGTTCATAAAGACGATTTTGTAGTTATTATAGGCGGAGAGCCGGGCGATGAATTCTCCATAATGCCCCTTGCTGACAGGGATAACTCCTTGAAGGCCATTGAATTCATTTCCGACTACTTCAAGGATAACGGGCTAAAATTCATGCTCAGGGCGGCAACAAGCGAATGCGTTAAATTTCTGGAGGGAAACTATCCGGGACGATTTGAATTCACTCCTATAAGGGATTCTTTCGACTACGTGTATAAAGCTGAAATGCTAAGAACACTTACATGCAAAAAGTGCACAAAGAAGAGGAATCACTACAATCACTTCATGCGCACCTACGGGGATTCGTATTCTTTCCGCAGCCTAGGCAAGGAAGACTTCGGCAAATGCATGGAGATTCTCGATTCCTGGAACAAATCGAAGCTGGAGAACTCATCAGCCGACGAGATTGATTCAATTAATAATGAGAATATTGCCATTAGAAAGCTGTTTGACAATTATGAAAAACTAGACATAAAAGTATTCGGAGTCTTCATAGACGGCAGCCTTGAGGCTTTCACAATCGGCGACTACATCAACAGCGACATGGCACTTATACACATCGAAAAGGCTGACCCTACAATTCGTGGTCTTTACACCGTAATCAACAAACTGTTTCTGGAGCAAGAGTTTCCGGAGGTTTCTCTCGTGAACAGGGAAGAAGATCTGGGCATAGAAGGCCTAAGAAAAGCTAAGCTTTCGTATTCACCAGAGAGGTTTGTTGAAAAGTTCGTCGTTACCGAAAAGTGAGGTGAATAGTGTGAATTTGGATTTTGCCGCTTCTGCAGACAAAGAGCAGGTTGTTGAAATATGGCGCTACTGCTTCAATGACTCAATTGAATATACAGACTACTATTTTAAAAGCCGCTATAAATCAGAAAACACTCTGGTGGCTAAGGATTCAGGCAATGTGGTGTCGGCCCTCCAGCTCAATCCATACAGGATTTCGTTCGGAGGGAAAAGCTATGACACATCATATATAGTCGGCGTATCAACCCTCCCCCATTACAGAGGTCTTGGAATAGTAAGAAAGCTGTTTGACTTTGCCTTAGATGAGCTTTACAAAAGAGGCGAGCTTGTAAGCATACTAATGCCGATTGACTTTAGCATATACCGCAAATTCGGCTATGAGGCCGTGTGCGAACAATATATGTACGAGCTTGGGATGGATATGCTCTCTGGTTTTAAGCCAACAAGACGTTTTAGGCTTGCCGGAGCTGCAGATAAAGACTTCGATATATTGGCAGGCATATATGCCGACTTTACACATGGCAAAAATCTTTTCACTCTGCGAAACTCCAATTACTACAAGGAACTGCTTGAAGAGATCAAGCTTGATAAGGGCGGAATTGCAATGGCTGAAGGACGCTTGGGCTTTGACGGCTATATGGCATATACACTGGAGGGCGATTCGATGATAGTGCGTGAAATCGTCTACACCGATATTGATGCTTTAAAGTCTCTCCTCGGCTATGCATATTCACACAAGACGCAAGTCGCCAAGGTCATCATAAATACTTTCAAGAACGACTACATATATAGAGTTCTTCCAGACATAAGAAACATCAAGCTTTCCATAAAGCCTTTCCTGATGGGAAGAATAGTAAATTTGAAGGGATTCCTTGAATCCATTCAGACAACCTCATCGTTTGATCCTTTTATAATGAATATTGAGGACGAGATGCTCCCTGAAAACAGCGGCTGCTTTAAAATAAGCTGCGACAGTGAGGGCTTTGTGCGCGTAGAAGCAGCTGCTGCGGGTGAGCCGGTCGATGCCAGCATGGACATAACGGCGCTGTCCCAACTCTCTTTTGGCTATATGAGCCCGCACGAGCTTTTTTTCATAGGTAAAATCTCCTGCCTTGACAAAGGCGTTCTTGATTCTCTGAGCGCCATATTCAAAGTAGGGCTGAACTATTTCAACGAGTACGTCTAGTATTATGCACGTATAACTGTATGTATATAATATAATTGGCCATATATCACAAAAGTCCAGCGCTTCTCATGCGCTGGATTTTATGGTTAAATTGATAATCTTCATTAGTCCTCTTCAAAGAGTGATAAAATTTTTGCATTTTTCATTGCATTCATGGCTATCTCATCTACTATGTTTCGATATTCCTCTTTCTGCTTCGCAAATCTCTTGAGCTGCTCTATGTTTTTTTCGAGCTCATGAATGTTGTCGCGAAATATTCTCTTTTGCTCTTCTTTGTAGTCCATAACAACCCTCCCCGAATCACCCTTTTGTATTATTCTACCCGCTGACACAAGCTTTATTCAGCAAGCAAATAAGTCTTTATATTGAAAACATTCTCAATATTCGAGTGATTCTCAAGGTCAATTTCGCCTTGCTTTGTGGATTGCATAATTGTAATATCGGCCATTTATATATGCAGATTGTTTTTCGGGTCTATTATATGGGTATTACCTAAATATATTTTATTTTAGAAATATAATATGCAAAATTTGATTGGGGAGGGATTAGCCTATGGATTACCATGAATCTTTAGATGTACTCGATGAGAAAACCATGAATATTTCAAGAGCAATAAACAGTCTCAAGGAGGAATTAGAAGCAGTCAACTGGTACAATCAGAGGGTTGCAGCAACAAACGACGAGACACTAAAAGCCATATTGGCCCATAACAGAGATGAAGAAATCGAGCACGCTTGCATGGCTCTTGAATGGCTGAGGCGAAATATGCCTAAGTGGGACGAAGAGCTTAGAACATACCTTTTCACTACTGCAGACATCACTTCTGTTGAAGAAGGCGAATCAGCCTCTGGCGACAGCTCGCTCGGAATCGGAAACCTAAAATAGACTAAAAGAAGTCACGGGAGGGATATAAATATGGATATATTAAAAAGAGAACTTGCTCCAATAGTAAACGAAGTCTGGGAAGAGATAGACAAAAGAGCCGGAGAGGTGCTAAAAAGCTATCTTTCGGCCAGAAAAGTGGTTAATGTGCAGGGCCCAAAGGGCTGGAACTATACTGCGATTCCTGAAGGAAGACTTGAAATCAAGGATGACAAAAGCGATGTGAAAATGGGCTTATACAAAGTCAAGCCACTTGCTGAAATAAGGATAGATTTCGAACTCGACAGATGGGAGCTCGACAATTTCATAAGGGGCGCGAAAGACATCGATTTCACCGAGCTTGAAGAGGCAGCTGAAAAAGTGGCGCTTTTCGAGGAAAACGCAATATTCAACGGCCTTGAAGCCGCAGGTATCGAGGGCATGGAAAGTTCAGCGGCAGGCAATGCGGTTGAATTTTCAGGCAGCGAGGAAGGAATTATGGAGGCAATATCAAAGGCCATAGTTATGATGCAGGATTGCTATGCCGAAAAGCCATACACTCTTGTAGTAGGCGAAAAGGTGTGGAACTTGATCAACTCCAAGGTTAAAGGCTATCCTCTTGCAAAGAGAATCGAGCAGCTAATAGGCGGAAACATAGTATTCAGCCATGTGGTTGAAGATGCCATGCTGATTCCATATGACAGCGAGAATCTCGAGATGACGATAGGACGCGACTTCTCGATAGGCTACTGCGAGCACGACACTAAAAAGGTAAAGCTCTTTATAGGGGAATCCTTTACATTCAGGGTTCTTGACCCCAGGGTAATTGTAAACTTCAAGCTTGTATAGGCTTGCCATCAAATCATATAATTAAATTGCAAGCAGCCACCATTCCAGGACTAAAATCCCGAAGTGGTGGCTGCTGTTTTCAAGGCGTAATTCACTAGATTATCATATTCCAAAGTCCAGCTTGCTCATTTGTTTCTCGCGCTCTTCCTTGCTTATCTCATGGGCGTATATTTTCATTGTTATGTCTGGAGAGGCGTGACCTAGTATTCCCGAAAGCGTGGGTACGCTCATACCGCTTTTCAAGGCGTAGCTGGCGAAATTGTGTCTTAGATTGTGCGGAGTTATTTTCTTTGTTATGCCCGATTTCTTAACTAATGATCCTATTATTACCTCTATAGTTTTAGGATTTACATGGCCGTCCTTTTCCTTGGTGCGCTTGTTCCTGTGCTCCGAGCCGAATATGTATTTTGAATTCATGCTGTAGCCTCTGCCCTCGAGTTCGCCTGTGAGCTCTTTGAAGTCCATGAGCTCGTATCTTATTTCCTTCCTGAGAGGAACCACGCGCGTCTTGTTTCCTTTGCCCACAACGCTTATCTCGTTTGTCCTGGTGTTGACATCACTCCATTTGAGACACGCAATCTCCGAGCGCCTCATTCCTGTAAAAAGCAGCATTATCAGCAGGAGCCTGTTTCTCACCTTATGGTAAACATTATATCCTGCCGCTTCAGATATTTCACTGCTCGCTATTTCAAGCAGCTTTTCTATCTCAAAAGGTTCAAGCACCTCTTTTCTCTTGTTGCTGTCCCTTCTTAGCAGCTTTATTCTCCTTGAAAAGCTTTCTTCTATATATCCCCTGTCTGCAAGGTAGTTTACAAAGCTCTTTATTATGATCCTTCTTGTGTTTATGGTATTTGAAGAATAGTTGGGACTTATGGAGTCTATGTACTCGAATACAGTCTCCTTGATATCAAATTCATCGTTTCCCTTGTGCATTCTGACATACTTTATGAGACTTCCGATTGATGATGAGTAGTTGGTTATTGTATGCTTTGACTTTTTTTCGGAAGCCAGCTTTTTAATGAACTTTTCCGTACTCGTTTCAAGAATTGCCAGATTCATTTTATCACCTCTTTGCGCATTTACATCCGTGCGCCGAATATTGTATTTACATAATAACATTACGGTTAACCAGCTCGCCCTATTGCCTGATGGCCGCATTTTTATGTACGCATAATAGCATTATGGTTAACTCGTCAGCATTGCCCGTCCAAAATGGTGCTCTTCTTATGAATTGTGCTAAAATATGGCAGAAATACGAAATTCCTATAATTAAATATTATAGGAATTTCGATTATTTTGCAATATAAGCCTCGTCTAAATGGGTTGCCATACGAGTATTCAACAGTTATTCTCTTTTATTTAAATCCTGATAAGTGCCGCATAATACTGTTTTCTTATAATTCCAAATGCTTTTGCCTTTTAAATTATATGATTGCCATATAATGTTACGACAATTGGCTTGATCTGCTGTTTTACTGGGCTGCTGGCACGATGATGGTCTCACCCGGAATTAGATTTGCTCCGTTCATTTCGTTGAGCTCCTGTATTTGGTATATGTAGTCTCTTATGTCAGTGTCGTCATCCATGTTTTTTTCGGCAATCCCCCAGAGGGTGTCTCCGTCCATTACAACCACCTGCTTAGTTTCCAGCATGCCAATGTCCTGCCTGCCCTGAGCAAATATGTTGAAAACGTTCATCGATAGTGACGATAATAATATTATGTATACATACTTCCTTTTCATATGATCAGCCTCCTATGTAGAACTAACGTTCTATATTTATATTAGCAGAACATCTGTTCTTGGTCAAGCAAAAAAAGAACATTAGTTTGTATTTGGCCACAAAAAATGATATACTCAATATGAACAGGTGTTTCATTCCAATCAGAAAGGGGCTAGATGCATGTATTCCGATCTGTCAAAAAAACAAATCGACATAATGAATTTTATAAAAGAACAAGTCTCAAAACACGGCTATCCTCCGTCAGTAAGGGAGATATGCGCCGCTGTAAATCTCAAGTCCACCTCTACTGTGCACAGCCATCTTAGCAAGCTTGAGGAAAAGGGCTACATAAAAAAAGATCCGAGCAAGCCAAGGGCCATTGGCGTAGTACCAGGGGAGCTTGATTCCATAATCGAAAAGAATGTTGTTGGAGTTCCTGTAATCGGAAAGGTTACTGCCGGAGAACCCATACTGGCAATAGAAAACATA
The DNA here is from genome assembly GCF_000597865.1 of Peptoclostridium acidaminophilum DSM 3953. Classification (GTDB taxonomy): domain Bacteria; phylum Bacillota; class Clostridia; order Peptostreptococcales; family Peptostreptococcaceae; genus Peptoclostridium_A; species Peptoclostridium_A acidaminophilum. Next base: position 1,290,752 of record NZ_CP007452.1, read on the forward strand.
GAAGATTATGTGACACTTCCTCAAAGTTTCATTAACGGAAACGACAACTTCATACTCAAAGTCAAGGGAAGCTCAATGATAGAAGCAGGCATAATGGATGGGGATTACATCATAGTAAAAAAGCAATCCGCTGCCCAAAATGGCGAGATTGTAGTTGCGCTTTTGGATGACAATACAGCTACTGTAAAAAGGTTCTACAAGGAAGCTGACAGAATCAGGCTCCAGCCTGAGAACGCCTCGATGGAACCAATATATGCGCAGAATGTTGCCATTGTGGGCATAGTCAAGGGACTTTTCAGAAAATACTTCAAATAGCACCTAAAAAGGCAGTCAATAGAAGCAATATGCTTCTGTTGACTGCCTTTAACTTTTAGATATCTAATACAGTTTGAATATGATTAAAACTGGTTCTTCTTATATGCATAATACAGTTCTTTAAGTTCGGTGATTTTTTCGCTCATCTCCACCTGAAGCTCTGAAGCTTGGTCGAAGTTCTTTTCCTCAAGATTTCTTTTTATCCTTGCAAAGAGGGAATCAGTGTCCATGCTTCCCTTCATCAGATACCATCTCATGGTGTTTATCTTGTTCCACATTACAACATCAAGGTCGGAAATATCTCCCTCAGTATGGACTTTTTTACATTCTCTGACAATGTCCATATTGTTTGGTATTATCCTGCCCAGAAGCTCGTTTACCCATCTTTGTATTGCCGTATATCTAAAGGATATTACAGTCTTTTCAGTGAACACACCGTTGTGGTAGAGTGTTTTTCGCTTTTCACCGCCGCCCTTGCATGAGACTATGTTATCCCATACGGTTCTTGGTGGAGTTCCAAACAGCCTGTTTCTTTCCTCCTGGGAAAGCTCGTATACATCTTCCTCACTTCTGTATTGTCTGAACTTTTCGAGATAGAAACCTTCATCCCCATATTTCTTTGAAAGTTCTGCTTCAAGTTCAGCCAGAGTCGCTTTTTGGTCAAATACAGCCCTTATTCCATCTATCATCCCCTGAAGACAAGCCGATATTACAAGGTGCGTATTGGAATGAGGATTTGGCGCCCTAAGCTCAAATCTTGTAGCCAGAGGATTATTGAAGTCTTTTATTAATCCTATGAGTATTGATCTGTTTCTTGACGGTTCTTCTTTGCTTCTTCCAAGTGATGTAACAATACATACGGGAGCCTCGAAACCTGGCTTTAGCCTGTTGAGCGCATCGTTGGTAGATGATACGAAAGGATTGATAACCTCATAGTTCCTAAGAATTCCCATAAGGGCTCCGTATCCTATACTTGTCATGTACTCGCTCTTCATATCTTTTGGAGAGAAGAGGTTGACAAATTTGCCTGATTTTAGCTTTGCAGCTATTCCCAGGTGTGTGTGCTTGCCGCTGCCCGCCACTCCCTCATTAGGCTTGGCATCGAATGTAACTTCCAGCCCGCAGAAGTTGAAAATATCCTCGATAAGATCTCTTACAAATATATCGTTGTCAGCCGCCTGCATGGCCTCGCTGTATTTCCAGTCAATCTCCAATTGCTCCATGAAGTGGCCCTCTCTGCCAAGGCCTATTCTGCGCCTTACTCCGCCCACTTCTTTGTGGCCCATCTCCGGCTCGAATCCATACTTGCCCATGAACCATATTGTTCTTTCAAGGGCTGTTCTAACCTCGCCCCTTGTCCTCTTCCAGTACTGCTCCTTGAGGCTTTGCGAAATCGACAGCTGCTCCTCATCCACGGTATCCGTCGGAGTGTTGACCCAGAACTCCATCTCGGTAGCGGAAGTTATTATTACATCTTCAATATCGTCGAACGATGCTATTCCTACCTCTTCAAGAACGTGCGGATTTTCCTTTATTATTTCAACCACTTCAGTTTTAAAGTTTTCGATTGCCCTTTTAAGTATGTCCCTTGAACCCACCTGCTCGCTGCCGTGCTTTAGAAAAGCTGGTATTCTGAGAGTGCCCACCGGCTTGTAATTAGCAGTGTTTACATTGTCAAAGTTGTAGTCCACATACCAGTTTATATCTTTATCTGGAAGTATCATTACTTTTGCATCATTCAGACTGGCTATTTCAGGCAGATAAACGCTTGATCCGTCAGTTTGTATTCCCGCTTTTAAAAATTCAGATATATCCTCAAGGAAAAGCTCCACAGGGATCTTCTCATCGGTTTCCTGACCACCAAGGTCAACTCCTGCCAACGATACAAATTCTACTTCAGGATGTGAAAGCAGCGCATTTTTAATACTTTCCTCATCATGCTGATTTTTTGGAATACAGTATAAAAGGCTTGAATAAATATCTTCATTTAGATGTCTTAACATAATGGACCCCCCAGGAGAATTCGTTATTTTGTGAAATTTTAATTTATTTCATTTCATATATAGTTCGTATTTTGTCGAATTATATTTGTTTTTATTTTCTTATAGTTGGCATTTCTCAATGAAAATATTATATCGTAACATGCTTTTTTTGTAAAGGTTCGTCCGCAAAAAATACGCATTTGTGCTATTTTTTTTGAGAGTTCGCAGCGCTCTTAAGCATGCTCGAGCACGCCATCATAGCTCCGAGTTTCGAATGCTCATATGTCAGCCCTCCCTGGAAATACACAGCGTAAGGCGGCTTTATGGGCGCATCCGCGCTAAGCTCTATGGATGAGCCCTGAATGAATGCCCCGGCAGCCATTATAACCTTCGAGTCGTAGCCCGGCATGTCCCACGGCTCCGGGGATACAAACGAATCAACAGGCGCAGCTGATTGTATTCCCTTGCAAAAGGATACAACCTCGCTTTCGTCCTTAAGCATTACAGACTGTATTATGTCGCTTCTTTGCCCACCTGGCTTTGGCAAAACCTCGTAACCCAAGTTTTCGAACAGCTTGGCGCAAAATATGGCCCCCTTGATTGCTTGTGAAACTACGTGTGGAGCCAAAAATAGTCCCTGAAGCACAGTCCTTGTCGTTCCGAATGTCAATCCGCACTCCTTGCCTATCCCCGGGCATGTAAGCCTGTATGATATGTCTTCAACCAGGTCTTTTTTGCCTACTATATATCCACCGGTAAGAGCCAATCCTCCTCCCGGATTTTTAATAAGGGAACCCGCCATAATGTCCGCCCCCACATCCGTGGGCTCTAGTTTTTCCAGAAACTCTCCATAGCAGTTGTCAACCATTATTACTATGTCCTGCTTTACACTCCTTACCGCCTCGCATATTACCCTTATATCCTCTATACTCAGCGACTTCCTCCAGCTGTAGCCCTTTGACCTTTGTATGTAAGCCATCCTTGTATTCTCTTTAATGCCCGCTTTTATGGCTTCCAGATCGCTGTTTCCATCCTCAAGCAGGTCAACCTGCTTGTATGTCACACCCAATTCGCTTAGTGACCCTCTTGTCTCCTTGATTCCTATTACACCTTCTAGCGTATCGTATGGCTTTCCTGTGCATGAAAGCATCTCGTCTCCTGGTCTTAGAGTTCCAAAGAGGCAAAGCGACAGGGCGTGCGTGCCATTGACTATGTTAGGTCTCACTATCGCGTCTTCCGTGTTGAACACATACGAATATATCTCTTCTGTCTTGCTCCTTCCAATGTCACCGTAGCCATAGCCTGTAGCCCACGAAAAGTGAGTGTCGCTAAGCTTTGACCTTTGCATTGCCGAGAGTACCTTGTACTGGTTGAACTCGCATATCTCCTCTATTTTACTGAATTCTCCCCTGATGCTCTGTTCTACTTCCCTGGCCATTTCCAGTATGCTTTCTTCTATGCCGTATGAAGCGCTAAGCATGTCTTCTACATGTGTGTTCAAATTGTATCACCTTTCCGTTTCAATTTGCTTTGATCTCGCATAACAATTGAAATTTTATCACAAAAAAATAAAAAACCACGATTTGAATCGCGGTTTCTAAATTTACTATTCAGCAGTAATACTTGAATTGCTTGTCAGGTTGATTGGTTGAGCAGGTATTATTGTCGATATGGCATGTTTGTATATCATTTGCTGCTTGCCGTCCGTCTCCAGAATCACTATATAGCTGTCGAAACCCTTTACCAGGCCCTTTAACTGCACACCGTTCATAAGGAATATTGTTATTATTATTTTTTCTTTTCTAGCCTGGTTAAGAAAATAGTCCTGCAGATTAATTGCGCTGTTTTTCAATATAATCCCTCCTAATAGTTGAGCTGGGCGCCAGACCCTTTATTTTTCTTTTTTTAGTATATCTTCAATGTAGTCGATTGCAAATCTCAGCAATGAGCTGTGATCCTCAAATTCTCCAACATCTATCCATTTGGCAAACTCATATCGCCTGAACCATGTCAGCTGTCTCTTTGCGTACCTTCTGCTTCCCATTTTGATCTGGGCTACAGCCTCTTCAAGCGTGCACAGCCCTTCCAGGTAATTTATAATTTCTTTATACCCTATTCCCTTCATTGAAACCATATTTTTGTCGCACCCGTTTGTTATCAGGCTTTTCACTTCTTCAAGAAGCCCCGCTTCCATCATCATGTCAACTCTAAGGTCAATAAGCTCGTAAAGTCTTTTCCTGTCCCTGCTGAGTACAATCAGAATCGGAAGGTACCTGTCGCTAAGCTTTGGAACCGACTTGAAATCTTTCTTTCCTTCACCTGTTTCATAAAATATCTCAAGCGCCCTTATGACCCGTTTAACATTGTTTGGATGTATGCCCGCGGCGCTTTCGGGCGAAAGTTCAAGAAGCCTTGAATAGAGGCTTTCCGCTCCATGCTCCTGTGCATACTCTGACAGATCCTTTCTCAAATCCTCATTTGAACTGGAACCGGAAAAATCCATGTCATACATTATAGCGTTGATATAAAGACCTGTTCCGCCTACTACTACAGGTATTTTGCCATCACCGCTTATTTTATCAATATAGCTGCATGCCAGCCTTCTGTACTCAGCCACTGAAAAATCATCCCAGGGATCTATTTCGTCTATAAGAAAGTGTCTTATTCCTTGCATTTCGTCGGCCGTAGGCTTTGCCGTTCCAATATCCATTTGCCTGTATACCTGCATTGAGTCGGCAGATATTATGCTGGAGTTGAAATGCTTTGCAATTTCAATTGAAAGCCTGGTTTTACCGACTGCCGTAGGGCCTGCTATTATTATAACAGGAATTTTTTGCATTTTTTCCTCCTTTATTACGCCATCATTTTCAAGCTTATGGCTATACTATGCGCTTAAACATTTTCTCTATTTCCCTCTTGCTTATTTCAACTATTACAGGTCTTCCATGAGGACACGTGTACGGATTCTCACATAGTGAGAGCTCCTCAAGCAACCTTGCAACGGCCACAGAGTCGAGTCTGTCGTTAGCCTTGACTGCGGCCTTGCATGCAACTTGGGCTATCTCTGCCCTTTTAAGCTCATAAGAGCTGCTTATAGCACCTATTGATTCTATAAGCTCTAGTGCGAACTTCTCGGATTCGGGCTTGCCGAATATATTGGGCACTGCTCGGATTATTATGGCGTTGCTTCCGAATGATTCCGCTTCGAATCCAAAACCCGCAAAACACTCTATATTTTCCTCCATCATTATCATGTCGGAATTGGAAAGCTCGAGTATTATAGGCTCCAAGAGGACCTGGCTTGATACCGCGTGCGATTCAAACTGGCTCATGTATTTTTCGTATAGTATCCTCTCGTGGGCGGCATGCTGGTCTATAAGAAACAGGGATGTCCCGCGCTGTGCCACCACATACGTGTTCAGAAAAACACCTATTGAAATCAGTTCTTTTATTTCATTGCAGCTTTTGCGCTCACTTGTGCAGGTATGGTATGCTGGCTTTGGTTCATGCTCTGGCTTTTTAATTACTCGATCGCTTGATTTGAAATCATATGCTTGCTCAGCTATTTTATTAATGGGACCAAAATCTTCACGCACGACCGTCTCTTTCTTCGTCTTGACATGAGCCTCATCGTTCGCCTCCCTGCGTGCTTCGCCTGAAAACATATCAGAGGTTTGCATGCTCTGCACATAGCTTTCTATGTCTATTGGCTCCTCGGAAGGCATGATTCCAAAGCTGGTGGATGCTACTACGGTGGGCGCAGGCGTTTTATATTTAGGTATAAGCTCCTTGCCTTTTAGTGCGCGGCCAATCCCTTCCTTCAAGCAAGCCGAGAGCGACTCCTCGTTCGTGAACTTAACCTCGAGCTTTGTGGGATGTATGTTGACATCCACCATATCCGGTCTTATGTCTATATTTATAAAGCACATGGCGTGCTTTCCTATAGGCAGCAGCTCCCTGTAGGCGGTTTGTATGCAATCACTCAGCATGTCCGAGCGTACAGATCTGCCATTGACAAAGAAGTACTGACAGCTTCTGCTGCTCCTGTATGCCGAGTTGCTTGATATATAACCGCTTACCGTGCAGCCCGGGCATTCATGCTCTAGCTCTATGAGGCTCGACATCACATCCTTGCCGTGTACAGCTCTTATGGCGCTAAGCATTTTGCCATCACCTGGCGTTGAGAGCATCCTTTTACCGTTGCTTGTATATTCAAATTTCACGTTTGAGTGGCCTATTGCTATCTTGTCGATTATATCGCTTATTGATACGAGCTCTGCCCTGTCTGATTTTAGAAATTTTTTCCTTGCAGGCACATTTTGGAAAATATCCTTTACTATTATTGTTGTGCCTTCAGCTGCAGCCACTTCGTCCTTGCTCTTTAGCCTGCCAAACTCGTATGAGAGCTTGAGCCCCGTCTGGCAGTAGGCGGTCTTTGTGATTATGTCCAGCTTCGACACCGCTACTATGCTCGCCAGCGCCTCGCCCCTAAAGCCCAGAGAGTTTATCTTTTCAAGATCCTCAACTTCCGATATCTTGCTTGTCGCATGCCTTAGGAAAGCTGATTCTACATCCTGCGGGTCAATGCCGTGCCCGTCATCCGTTATTCGAATATATTCCTTGCCCGAATTGACAATCTCGACTATTATTCGACCGGCACTTGCATCCAGCGAGTTTTCAACAAGCTCCTTTACAACCGCTGCAGGTCTTTCGACGACCTCTCCTGCGGCTATCTTGTTTATTGTGCTGCTGTCAAGCAACTTTATCTTGTTATTCAAAAGTATCATCCCCAAGCGTTCTTGCCTCGTTTTGAATCCTGTAGAGGCAGTTCATGGCGTCAATAGGTGTCATTTTCATGATGTCCATATCGGTTAGTTCCTTGAGTAAAGCATCCTTTTTATAGCTGAACATATCCAGCTGGGCATCATTCACCTTTATTTCAGTCTCGGCCGGACGCAGATTCCCCGAAGAGGCGATGCTTTTCTTGTTGTGGGCTATCTTGGTTTCCTCCAGGCTGCTGAGTATGCTGCTTGATTTTTCAATTACCTCTGCTGGAAGCTTTGCAAGCTTCGCCACGTGTATTCCGTAGCTCTTGTCTGTACCTCCGGGCACGATTTTTCTAAGGAATATAACATCCTCGCCGTCTTCCTTTACGGCCACGGAGAAGTTTTGAACCCTTTCAAGCTCAGCTTCAAGCTCAGTGAGCTCATGGTAGTGGGTGGCAAAGAGCGTCTTGCAGCGGATGCTGCTGTGGATATAATCAACTATAGCCCAAGCCAGGCTAAGTCCGTCGTATGTGCTGGTTCCGCGCCCAATCTCATCAAGCACCACCAGGCTGTCTTTAGTGGCGTTGCTGAGTATGTGGGCCACCTCTGACATTTCAACCATGAATGTGCTCTGCCCTTGCGAAAGGTCGTCACTTGCTCCGACCCTGGTATATATCCTGTCGAGCAAGGCTATCCTTGCCTCGTCTGCCGGAACGAATGAGCCTATGTGAGCCATAAGGCAAATAAGCGCCGTCTGTCTCATGTATGTCGATTTGCCGGCCATGTTAGGGCCAGTTATTATGTTTATGTCTTTTATCCTGGACTGGCTTATATCGTTAGGTATGAAATTTTCATGACCTATCATTTTTTCTATGACGGGGTGCCTTCCGTTTTTTATATCAAGGAGCCCCTCCAGATTAAGCTCCGGCTTGACATAGCCGTTGTCGTATGCCACGCTGGCAAGCGAGTTGAGCGCGTCAAGCTGCGCCATTGTCCTGGCCGTGGCCTGAAGCCTGCCGATGCTCTGGTATATCTTGTTTCTTATTTCAACGAAAATCTCGTATTCGAGGTTCTTTATCTTGTCCTGTGCTGTGAGTATTTTTTCCTCTGCCAGCTTCAGCTCCTGCGTTATGAACCTTTCAGAATTGCTGAGCGTCTGCTTTCTCGTGTAGCCTTCGGGCACCTCTGTCTGGCGAAGATTCGTCTTTGTTATGTCGATGTAGTATCCAAAGACCTTGTTATAGCCGATCTTAAGCGATTTTATGCCTGTGGCTTCCCGCTCTTTTTCCTCGATGGAGCGAATCAGCCTTGCACCGTTTTGAGTGAGCTCGCGCAGCTCGCCGACCTTTGGATCGTACGAGCTTTTTATTATGTTACCGTCCTTTGACGAGTAGGAAGGTTCGTCTAGTATGGCTGCTTCTATTATGCCACGGATATCATCTAGCTCGTCTACATCCTCTGAGAGCTCCTTTAGCTTTGTGCAGCTCGAGCTCATGAGTAGCCTCTTTATTAGAGGCACCTTTGAAAGCGAGAGCTTGAGATTTACAAGCTCCTTTGGATTTATCTTTTCGAAGGCGATCTTGCCGCAGAGCCTTTCAATGTCGTATATTCCTTTAAGCTCTGCCGCTATGTCCTCGCGCAACGAAAAATCGCTGTAGAGCTCGCAAACAAGCTCCAGCCTGCTGTCAATTTGTTCCCTTGAAAGCAGCGGCTCGTCCACCCATTTCTTTAGGAGTCTCCCACCCATGCTTGTCCTTGTCTTGTCCAGTATGTGGAGCAGCGAGCCTTTTTTTGAATTGCCCATTATAGTCTGCGTCAGCTCAAGATTTCTTCTTGTAAAGCTGTCGAGCTTCATATAGTCGTTGCTGCTGTAGAGATTGATGCTGCTTATGTTGGCTGCTATATGATTTTGAGTCAAGCCTATATATGAAAGCAATCCCACAAGACTTTTTTGAACCGGTTCGCTCAGGCCCTTGCCTTCGATATGCGTTCGGCTGAAATATTTGAAAAGCAATTCTTCATCGTTCAGGAAATGCTCACGTGAATTCTCATTTATATAAGCAATGCAAAGCTGCGGATGTTTCTTGAAAAATGACGCACATGTATCGCAGTTGTATATTATTTCGCTGGGCTGCACTTTTATGATTTCGTCTTGCAGCTCGCCTTCTCCTATATGGGTGCAGCGTAGCTCACCTACTGTTATGTCTACATACGACACACCATAATCACCGCTGTGTTCGTCCCTGTATATGGCCATAAGGTAGTTGCTTTTCTTTGTTTCAAGATAGCTATCGTCAAGTACGGTGCCGGGCGATATGATTCTGACAACTTCCCGTCTTACTATGCCCTTTGTAGCAGACGGATCCTCCATCTGCTCGCATATCGCCACCTTAAGCCCGCTTTGAATGAGCTTTGCTATATACGAATCGGCAGCGTGATACGGAACGCCGCACATTGGAGCTCTCTCTTCAAGTCCGCAGCTTTTCCCGGTCAGCGCTATTTCCAGTATGGCTGCTGCTGTTTCAGCGTCTTCAAAAAACATTTCATAAAAATCGCCGAGTCGAAAAAACAGTATGCAGTCCTTATGCTGTTCCTTTATCTCCATGTACTGCTTCATCATAGGGGTAAGCTTGTCTATCACGCGTTTTCCTCCTTAAACCTTAAATATGAGAAAGAAGGCACCCTGTTAGAGTGCCGGCTTTTATATTACTATTCCGTTAAGAGAACATCTTTTGGGGTCGTTTATTCTCACACTTACAAGTTTTCCAACAAGTTCATCAGAGCCATCGAAATTGACAAGTTTGCTTTGCGGAGTTCTGCCCATAAGCCTGGTCTTGTCCGTCTTGCTTGGGCCTTCGACAAGTATCTGGACTGTCTTATCTCTGTATGTTTCATTTATCTGTGCGCCTATATCATTAACAAGCGCAATGAGGCGCTCGAGCCTTTCATGCTTGATTTTCTCATCTACCTGCTCGCTCATCTCTGCGGCAGGAGTGCCGTTTCTTTTTGAGTAGATGAATGTAAATGCAGAATCGTATCTGACCTGCCTTACCACGTCAAGCGTATCCTGGAAATCTTCTTCCATCTCCCCAGGGAATCCGACTATAATGTCCGTTGTGAATGATATGTCGGGTATTTCTCGCCTTATCTTTTCGACAAGAGTAAGATACTGCTCCTTGGTGTAGTGCCTGTTCATTTTCTTAAGCACTCTGCTGCTTCCCGATTGAATCGGCAGGTGCAAATAATTGCAAACCTTGTCGCAGTCCCTCATGGCATATATAAGCTCATCGCTCAGGTCCTTTGGGTGTGACGTCATGAACCTTATGCGCTCTAAACCTTCTATTTCGTTTATATCCCTTATCAGCCGAGAGAATGTGTACTCCTCATCGAGTGTCTTGCCATATGAGTTTACATTCTGCCCAAGAAGTGTTACCTCCTTGACGCCGTCTTTTGCCAGCGCTCTTATCTCCGCGATTATGTCATGGGGTTTTCTGCTTCTCTCCCTGCCCCTTGTGTATGGCACTATGCAGTATGTGCAGAAATTGTTGCAACCGTAAGTTATGTTAACATAAGCTTTAGTATCGAACTTTCTTATGCTTCTTAGGCCTTCCACTACCTGCCCGTCTATGTTCCATACATCGATTATTGTGCCCTTAGCGCTGTATGATTCATATACAAACTCAGGCAGCTTGTGGTAGTTGTGCGTCCCGAATACCGCGTCCACGTGCCTGTGGCTCTTTTGGATTTCGTCTATTATATGCTGCTGCTGCATCATGCAGCCGCAAACCATGACCTTTACATCTGGCTTTATTTTCTTAATGGTCTTCATATGGCCAAGCTTGCCGTATACCTTGAGCTCCGCATTCTCACGCACAGCGCATGTATTGAATATTACAATGTCAGCTTCCCTTATATTGTCTGACGGAATGTATCCCATCTGCGAAAGCATAAAATTCATTTTTTCAGAGTCGTGCTCGTTCATCTGACATCCGTATGTCAAGATTATATATTTTGGTGCGCACCTCGCCTTTTCCCTTTGCTCATCGTTTATTCTTCTTACTTCTCTTATATAATATTCCTGCTTTTCAAGCTCTTCAGCAGAAATTTCAACTTGCTTTCTTTCTCCCAAAACAAATGCCTCCTCGTACAATTTCGCTAGATATGATTATACCATATAAGAGTATTTGTATGGAGGATATTTTCACCATTTTGAGGCGCATTAGAGGTTGCAATAAAAAAGCTGGGTTTCCCCAGCTCCTCTGATTTTCTATTTTCAAAATCGTTTTTTTTCCGCTTTTTCAGATTTGTTTTCATACAACTATTCCGTCTTAATTGCCCTAAGTTCCGATATTTATTCGCCGTCTTTGTCCGCTGTCAGCTCCATCGCTTCTAATGCTCTAGACAGCTTGGGGGTGATATAATAGTCTCTCACTTTGTATTTCCTGCCTTCAAATTGGCATACCGGCATAACTCCCATAAGAGAGTTGGTTATGAAAATCTCATCGGCCGTTCTAAAGAAGTTCCGCGAGAAGACTCCCTGAACAATTTCTATCCCGTTGTCTTTGCAGGCCATTATGACCTTGTCGCGCGCGATGCCCGCAAGGAGACCGCATTCCACAGAGGGTGTGAAAACCTTGCCCTCCCTTGCAAAGAATATGTTTGAAATAGCGCCTTCACAGAGGACTCCCTTACCGTTTAGGAAAACAGGCTCATCATAACCCTTCTCAGATACGTTTTTTATCTGCATAATGTTCTCCATGTAGTTTGTGCTCTTAATATACGTCAGTGCTGAGCCTTCGTTCCTTGGTACGCTTGCATAACAGAGCCTAAAGCCCTCCTCATACCTTGGAGCGTCATATGTCTTTTCCCCAGTGCTTATGACAATGTCTGCGCTGCCCGAGGTGCCTTTAAAGCATGTTATCTTGAGGAATCCGCGTCTTATAGCGTTGAGCCTCAACACATCAGAGCAGGCTTGAATTATTCTCTCATAGTCCATCTCAAAAGTGATCATGGACGCAATGCAGGATTTTTTAAGCCTGTCATAGTGCTCCCTTAAAAATATCGGCCTGCCCTCCATGACTTTTATAGTTTCGAAAACTCCGTAGCCGTGGGCTGCTCCGCTCGATAGAGGGCTGAATATAAGCTTTTCGGATTCCACTATTTCTCCGTTTAGATATATATTCACAAGAGGCCTCCTAACCGCAAAGCGCCTCAATCAGCGCTCTTGCCTTGTGTAGCGTCTCCTCATATTCGAATTCCTTGTCCGAATCCCAGACTATTCCTCCGCCTGCCTGGAAATATGCATCCTCTCCCTTTTGGAGTATCGTCCTTATTACTATGTTAAAGTCGGCATCGTCGTTGAAGCCTATATAACCTATGGAGCCAGTGTATATGTTGCGCTGTGTGGGCTCCAGCTCGTCAATAACATGCATGGCCCTTATCTTTGGAGCTCCCGTTATAGAGCCACCCGGGAATGACGACTCTATGCATTCGAGCGCGCTCACATCGTCCCTGAGCTCACCTTCGACTGTCGATACCAGATGGAATACTGTAGGATACTCTTCTATGCAAAACAGCTCGGTCACCTCTACGCTCCCCGTCTTGCACACCTTTCCAAGATCGTTTCGCTCAAGGTCGACAATCATCAACAGCTCCGACTTGTCCTTTTCACTGTCGATTAGCTCCTGCCTGTTTATCGCATCCTCAGCCGCATCTCTTCCCCTTGGCCTTGTGCCCTTTATAGGTCTTGTCTGTGCCTTCTTGCCTCTAATCTGCATGAATCTCTCAGGTGAACTGCTCAGTATGTGCCCTTCGTCAAAGTCCATATAGCATGCAAACGGCGCGGGATTTATTGTCCTCAGCCTCGTATACAGCTCATATGGCTGCAGCTGTGTCTTGCAATGAAACCTCTGTGTCATGTTTACCTGGTATATGTCTCCCGACCTTATATAGTCCTTTACTTTCTGCAGGGCGCCTATATAGTTCTCTCTCGTGAAGTTGCTCTCTATTACAGGATTGCCTTTGGCCTGCGGCATAGTTACTGCCACTCCAGCTTTTTCAGCCTCTGAAATTACCGCTTCTATTTCATCTATAATCTGCTGTGCGTCATTCATAACACCGAGGGCAGCAGCAAATGTTTTCTTTTCTACATGGTCTATTGCAATTACGCCGTCGTATATTCCAAAAAACATGTCTGGAATATCCACATCGTCTACAGCTGTCCTGGGCAGCTTTTCAACGTGGTGACAAAGATCGTAGCCGAGATACCCCACGGCTCCCCCCGCAAAAGGAAGGCTGCAGCTGTAGCTACTCTTGTATTTTTCAAGAAGCTTTCCCAGCTCTCTAAAGGGGTTGGATATGAATTCCTTTGTGTCTCCGTTGCATTGTATTGTCACCTTGCCATTTTTGCTCTTTATAGTTTCAATAGGATCAAAGCCTACAAAAGAGTATCTGCCAAGCTTTTCGTGATCCATGCCGCTGTCGAGGAAAAAAGAATTTTTTCTGTCCTTGAATACTGTGAATATTTCAAAGCTTCCAAGCGTTGTGCTGAGTTCTCTTATTATCATTCTATTTCATCCTCCTTTGCTTTGCCTGTACAAGGAAGTTCCTGAGCATTTCAAGTCCCATTTCAGTCAGTATGGCTTCAGGGTGGAACTGGACGCCTTCTATTTCATACTCCTTGTGCCTTAAACCCATTATCTCGCCATCCTTTGTCTGGGCGCTTATCTCCAGGCACTCAGGGAGAGTTTCCTTTTCAACTACGAGAGAATGGTATCTTGTGACTTTCAGAGGATTCTTCAAGCCTTCGAAAACACCTTTCCCGTCGTGGGATATCTCATGCACCTTGCCGTGTACTGGTTCGTTGGCTTTTACTATGTTGCCCCCAAACACCCTTCCTATTGTCTGATGGCCGAGGCATATTCCGAGTATTGGTATTCTGCCCTTGAATATTTCAACGGCCTGCTTGGATATCCCTGCCTCATCAGGAGTGCAGGGGCCAGGCGATATTACTATGATATCTGGATTCATATTTTCTATCATTTCTATTGTGATTTCGTCATTTCGATAAACCATGACCTCTTCGTTAAGGCTCGAGAGATATTGCACAAGGTTGTACGTAAACGAATCATAATTGTCTATCATGAGAATCAAGCGGACCACTCCTCAAATATATGATGTTTTCATACTTTCTATTTATATAAGTATGCTTCATTATTATATATTATTCGAAATCATCATTTCAATTCAGATAATTATTTAACGAGATTTCCCAAGGATTTTTCTGATTTATTTTGTTGAATTATATATATCAATTACGATAATATTAATTAAAATAATTATATGGCTCTACGCTCCAAGATACTATGGCTAAAGCATAGAATTTTAAACATTATGAGCCGCAGAGAATTTAACAGGATTTAAATACCGCGTCTTCCTTGTATCTCAAGTTTGTGATACAATATACATATATCAATTACGATAATATTACTTTAGATCAATACTCTTAGGAGGCGTTGTCATGGAAAATAGAAGAAACCACCTTTTAGCTCCCCGATCTGTTTTCAACACCACTGAGCTTTACAGGATGTATGTTCTAAAGGAGCTTTCGCTTGGCAAATCGATATACGGCAAGCAGATATTCGACGCATTCAGCGAGCATTTTGAAGGATATCCGTTCCCCGTATCTTACAGCACTATATACACCACTCTCCACAAGCTTGAGGCCGAGGGCTTCATAAAGAGCTGGTGGAAAGATGATTCCTCGTCTAAAAACCGTTCCACAAGGCTCTACAGGATTACAGACGAGGGAATAAGATACTTCAAGCTAAAAGACAGGGATACTCTAGACTCACTCAAAAAAACAAAAGCACTGATTGACAAGTTCATAGAGCTGTTGAGCCTTTAGATTATTCATGAGCTATTGGACTTTCAACATATAAAAAAGAGCCTTATGTCAATATGGCTCTTTTTCGCTTTAAATTTAAATTTGGTCTTTGTAATGGGAAATGTCGGATTTTTTAATGACTCTGTATGAATCCTGCCTTTCATCGTATTCCAATATGCTAAGGCTTGCAGGATGTACAAACGGCGGCTGCCAAAGGTCCTCCATGCAGCCGTTTTCAGCATGGAGCAGTATGAGCTTGAGTACCACGCCGTGAACCACCATCAGCAGGTTCGAGCCGCTGCTGCTCTTGACTATGTCTTCAAATTCTTCTGTTATCCTTTTGCTGGCCTCTTCATAGCTTTCTCCTCCAACTGGTTCAAACATGTGAGGCCTGTTCCAGAAATTATGCAGCTGCTCAGCGCTACTTTCTTTTATATCGCTTTCTGACATTCCCTCCCAGACTCCGAAATTCATCTCCTTGAGCCCGTCACGCCTTTCTATTTCAATGTCCATTCCCTCTGTTACTATCTGTGCAGTGGTGTATGCCCTGGGCAGCGGACTTGAGTATACCCTGTCAATTGGCTTATTCTTCATATAATCCCTTAGCCACTGAGCCTGCCTTACTCCCATTTCCGTCAGGTTAGAATCCCTGTGCCCCTGAAATCTTTTTTGAACATTCCACTCTGTCTGCCCGTGCCTTGTCAGATATATCCTCTTCATATTATTCTCTCCTCAGCTTAAACTCATTATTACAATAATATTATGCAGAATTTTGCATTTAGTCAATTGTTTAAAATAAAAACAACAGGTATGCAATGTCTGGAATCAGGCGGCTAGGATAATGCCGCAGTGCCGCGTTTTATAATTTTATTTTAATTTTTATTGATTTTTATGTTTAAAGCGGTATAATTTTAGGTATAGCCAAAGCGCAGCAGAAAGGAATGATTATATGAAAAACAGATTAATAAGCATTAGGAAACCGGCAATTCTGAGAATTTTGATTGTTCTGACCGTTTCCATCATGGGAACCTCTATGATATTTGCCCAAACAGATTCAAATGAAAAACTTGTAACAGCAGGCTACTCCAAGCCAGGGACAGGCATAATTCTTGCATCACAAAGTAGCATGCCGATTAAAAACTACTATGAGACGCTTCTAATTAAACAGGTGTCGACATACAAAAGCAATCAGCACTTGAAAGCATTGAATGCCGAGGAAGAGTATATCAATAATACTACATACGGCAATGCGCTCGACTGGTGGAGCCAGGTTCGGGGCAAGCTAGTTAAGCAGAGTGACATACTTAAGGTCAAAGACTTTAATACAGGAAAGATTTTTACAATTGTAATTGAAGGCGGCACTAATCATGCCGACATAGAGCCCCTGACTACGGAGGATGCGGAAATCATCAAGGAGCTTTGGGGAGGCTCTTACAACTGGAGCAGGAGACCAGTAATTGTATTTGCTGGTTCAGAGGCAATAGCAGCCTCCATGAACGGCATGCCACATGCCGGAGTTGATGACCAGCCGCACAAGGCTATCACCGCCAACAGAAGCGCAGGCTATGGGCGCGGCATAAACTATGACATGATCAAAAATAACGGTGTCGACGGCCATTTCTGCCTTCATTTCAAAAACAGCATGCTTCATGTAAATGGCAAAGTGGACTCGGCGCATCAGGCTGCAGTAAGAGTTGCCGGAGGCGGCACATACTAACATAATATGTGAAAAGCCTGCAAGAGCTTGTCACTTAAAACTTAACAATCTAATATGCATGTATGGGCTGCGGCTAAAGTCGCAGCCTTTTTTATTGTTGTTATAACGCTTCACCTTTGCTATACTGTACTTGTTGTTAAAAAAAGCAAGGAGGATTCAAATGCACGATATTTTGAAATCATTCATACTTTCTCTCGTGGAGGGCGTTACAGAATTTTTGCCCATAAGCAGCACAGGCCATCTTATTCTCGTCAATAAATGGGTTCAGTTTTCAGGCTCTTTTTCAAACTCATTCAACGTCATAATACAGTTTGGAGCAATTCTTTCTGTTATTGTTCTTTATTGGCATAAGCTCTATCCCTTCAGTGCAAAAAAGAGCGGGCTTGAACGCAAGGCCTCTTTCGACATATGGAAAAAGGTAATAGTGGGCTTCATTCCTGCTATGGTGCTTGGATTCCTGTTTGGCGATTTTATAGAGGAAAAACTCTTTAATCCCACTACAGTTGCAATAATGCTCATAATAGGGGGTATAGCTATTCTGCTTCTTGAAAAGCGCTCCGATAGCTTCAAGATAAACTCCTTTGACGAGCTTACATACAAAAATGCCTTTATAATAGGCACAATACAGTGTCTGGCCATGATTCCGGGCACGTCCAGGTCTGCATCTACAATAATCGGCGGTATGCTCAGAGGCACCTCCAGAGAGATTGCAGCCGAGTATTCCTTCTTTTTGGCAATACCTACAATGGCTGGTGCAACTGCGTATTCGCTGCTTAAAAACGGGCTTTCCATTTCCAGCGGTGAATGGACGACTCTGCTCTCAGGCATATTTTTTTCATTCCTGATAGCCATGGCAGTAATATCGTTTTTCATGAACTACATCAAAAAGCATGACTTCAAAATTTTTGCCTACTACAGGATAGTTCTTGGAATTCTTGTCCTTTTATTATTTTAAAAATTCCATAATGTTCATTATAAAAAAAAGCAGCCGGTTTACCGGCTGCTTTTTGCAGTCTATTTTGCGTATTCTATTGCCCTGCTCTCTCTTATTACATTGACCTTTATCTGTCCTGGATACTCCAGTTCATTTTCAATTCTGGATGTAACTTCCTTGGCCATAAGATATATCTCTTCGTCCGCAACAGCTTCAGGCTTGACAATTATCCTTACCTCTCTGCCTGCCTGTATTGCAAACGACTTGTCAACTCCTTCAAATGAGTTGCAGATTTCTTCAAGTTTTTCAAGCCTTTTAATATACGACTCAAGTGTCTCTCTTCTTGCTCCAGGCCTTGCAGCCGATACAGCATCTGCAGCTGTCACAAGCACAGCCTCAACGCTCTCAGCCTCGTAGTCGCCGTGGTGAGTCGACATCGCATGAATTACGTCCTTAGGTTCCCTGTACTTTTTGAGAAGATCCATTCCTATCTCTACGTGCGTTCCTTCTACTTCATGGTCTACTGCCTTGCCTATGTCATGCAGAAGTCCTGCTCTTTTTGCCAGCTTTACATCGGCTCCAAGCTCTGATGCCATTATTCCGGCCAGATGTGAAACCTCTATAGCATGCTTGAGCGCGTTTTGACCATAGCTTGTCCTGTATTTTAGCCTTCCTATAAGCTTTATAAGCTCTGGATGTATACCGTGGACGCCTGTTTCAAACGTGGCCTTTTCGCCCTCTTCCTTTATTATCTCCTCGACTTCTTTTTTTGCTTTCTCAATCATTTCTTCTATCCTGGCAGGGTGTATTCTGCCGTCGACAATAAGTTTTTCAAGCGCTATTCTTGCAACTTCTCTTCTAATTGGATCAAATCCCGAAAGTATTACAGCCTCAGGAGTGTCATCTATTATAAGGTCTATTCCTGTTAGTGTTTCGAGGGTTCTTATGTTTCTGCCCTCTCTTCCTATTATCCTTCCCTTCATTTCATCATTTGGAAGGTTTACAACAGTTACTGTTGTCTCTGCTACGTGGTCCGCAGCACATCTTTGTATAGCCTGAGTGATTATTTCTCTTGCCTTCTTGTCGGCCTCATCTTTGGCCTGGTGTTCTATGTCCTTCATCATTATGGACATCTCATGCCTTGTCTTTCTCTCTGCATTTGTGAGTATGAGTTCCCTTGCCTGATCGGAAGAAAGGCCTGACAGGCTTTCCAGCTTTTCAAGCTGTTGCTGCTTTACTGCCTCAACCTCAGCCTCTTTGTCCTGGATATCCTTGAATTTACCCTTGAGTGCTTCCTCTTTCTTTTCCACATTGTCAAGCTTCTTGTCAAGAGTCTCTTCCTTCTGGATAATCCTTCTTTCGAACCTTTGAAGCTCGTTTCTTCTGTCCTTGATTTCTCTTTCACTTTCGCTTCTTTGCCTATGAATTTCCTCTTTAGCCTCTAAAAGCTTTTCCTTTTTTATAGTTACAGCTTCCTGCTTAGAGTCTTCAATTATCTTTTTAGCCACGTCCTCTGCAGAGCCAATTTTCTTTTCGGCAACATTCTTTCTCATTATATATCCTGCAAAGCCACCTATTCCGGTTCCAGCTAAAGCCGCTGCTACTAAATCAATTACGCTAATGTTATCCACCTCCTGTTTTCTTTTTTTCCAAGTTACGCTTCATTATTTAAGTTGAATTTTAGTTTCAGCCGATACTAAAGGCCTTAGTTTCAGCTTATGCTAAACATATTGTATAATTTTTTTATTAAAGTGTCAAGTTATACAGAATATGGTAAAACAAAGGACTGCATAGTAATTGCTCAGCAGTCCTTTGTTCACTCGTCCCATAATATATTTTATACTATTTTATCTGCCTTCTTGTCTTTCGCTTCCTTGTCTTTTGCAGACATCTGTTCGTCCTTTTCAAGGTCGAAATGGGCTCTTATGGCTTTTTCAATCTCATCTGCCATCTCTTTGTTGTCCAGGAGGAATTTCTTTGAGTTCTCCCTGCCCTGGCCAAGCTTTATGTCGTTATAGCTGTACCATGACCCCGACTTGTTTACTACATCTATTTCTACGCCTATGTCGAGTATCTCGCCTATTTTAGATATGCCTTCTCCATACATTATGTCAAACTCGCACTGCTTGAAAGGAGGCGCCACCTTGTTCTTTACGACCTTGACTCTTGTCCTGTTTCCGACAACTTCATCGCCTTGCTTAATCGCCTCGATTCTTCTTACATCGAGTCTTACAGATGAATAGAACTTGAGCGCTCTTCCGCCAGTGGTGGTCTCGGGATTTCCAAACATTACGCCTATTTTTTCCCTGAGCTGGTTTATGAATATGGCCGAACAGTTTGACTTGTTCATGGCGCCTGCAAGCTTCCTGAGCGCCTGAGACATAAGCCTCGCCTGAAGACCCATGTGAGAATCGCCCATATCGCCCTCTATTTCAGCTCTAGGCACTAGTGCCGCCACCGAGTCTACAACTATTACGTCTATGGCTCCGCTTCTTACAAGCGCCTCTGTGATCTCGAGGGCCTGCTCTCCAGTGTCCGGCTGGGAAATAACAAGATTATCCAGATCAACTCCAAGGTTCCTTGCGTATACCGGGTCAAGAGCATGCTCTGCATCTATAAAAGCTGTTATGCCGCCTTTTTTTTGTGCTTCAGCTATTATATGAAGTGAAACAGTCGTCTTACCAGAAGATTCCGGACCGTAAATCTCAACTACCCTTCCCCTTGGTACTCCGCCTATTCCTATTGCTATGTCAAGTCCGAGCGAGCCTGTCGGTACTGATTCCACATTGAGCCTGGAATCCGCACCGAGCTTCATTATCGAGCCTTTTCCAAAATCCTTTTCTATCTGTGCAATGGCGCTGTCTAGAGCTTTTCTCTTATCATCCATTTTATTCACCTCTTCATAATCAATGAGAACAAACGTTCTAATTCGATTATATATTATGCTTCCATTTGAGTCAAGCCTTCCTTGCTGATTATAGGAAAATCCCCCTTATTCAGAGGGATTCATATGATTATGCTATTATGGACTTGTTCAGCCTTATATAGTCATATCCAGAGTATACTGTTAGTATGGCTGCAAGCCACATTACATATATGCCGCCTGGAACTCCAAGGAGCATAAGGAGTATGGCGGCTATCTGTGATATAGTCTTCAATTTTCCCCACTTGCTGGCTGCAATAACAACTCCGGAAGATGCCGCTATTGCTCTTATAATGCTTATTGTAAACTCCCTGGATATTATAATCACAGGTATCCAGGATGAGAGCATACCCGTTTCCACCATGGTTATGAGCGCCGCCGAGACAAGCACCTTGTCCGCAAGAGGGTCCATGAGCTTGCCGAAGTTAGTTATCATGTTGTACTTTCTGGCTATATAGCCGTCCAGAAAATCTGTAAATGAGGCTAGGGCAAAAATCAATGCAGCCGCATATAGCGAGTATTTGAAATCAGCAAGCATTATAAGCATGAAAACCGGTACAAGGGCCATTCTGAAAATAGTCAGCTTATTTGCCAGGTTCATATCGTTTCCCCCTTGACATCGTATTCTGTAGCCTCAACTATCCTTACATCGACAAAGCCTCCAACAGGGAGCTCTCCCTTTGCCTTTACATATATAAGGCCGTCTATCTCGGGCGCTTCCTTCTGGCTTCTTCCTGAGTAGAGTCCTTCCTCGAGCTTTTCCTCCAATATGACACGGCAGCTTTCACCGACTCGTTTCATATTGTTTTGAAGTGAAATTTCCTGCTGCAAGAGCATTACCTCTTCTTTTCTGGCGAGCTTTACCGCCTCGTCCACTTGCCCTGGTAGATTGGCTGCCGCGGTTCCCTCCTCCTTGGAGTATGTAAATGCTCCAAGCCTGTCAAATCTCGCCGTCCTTACGAAATCCTTGAGATCCTCAAAGTCCTCTGCGCTTTCCTGAGGAAAGCCGACTATGAGCGTTGTCCTTATTACGGCATCCGGAATAGCCTTTCTTATAAGGCTTATTTTATTGAGCATATCCTCTCTCGTCGTCTTTCTGTTCATCAGCTTTAGAATCCTGTTGCTGCTGTGCTGAACCGGCATATCGAAATAGCTGCATACCTTTTTGCTGTTTTTTACGGCATCTATGAGCTCGCTGTCTATCTCCTCCGGGTATGTGTAGAGCACCCTTATCCATTCAATCGCTTCAATTTGCGAAAGCCTCCGGAGCAGCGTCGGGAGCGTTTTTTTGCCGTATATGTCAATGCCGTATCTAGAGGTATCCTGCGCTATTAGGATCACTTCTTTTACTCCGGATTTGGCAAGCTCTTCAACCTCCGCTACTATATCCTCTATCTTTCTGCTCCTGTATTTTCCCCTTAGCTTCGGTATTATGCAGTATGTGCATTTGTTGTCGCAGCCCTCCGCTATTTTAACGTATGCCATATAATCCGGCGTCAGCTTTTTCTTTGGCAGATTTTCAGCTATATCCTTGTCTATGTCCTCGATTATGCTGAGTTTGCCCTGGCTGTCCAAGCCCTCTATGGCCTTGGCTATCTGAGGAAAGCTGGTTGTGCCCAGTATGAGGTCTATCTCTGGTATTTCGCTTTGCAGCTCCTGGCTGTACCTTTGGGCCATGCAGCCTGTCACTATCAGATATTTCAAAGCTGCGCTTTTTTTATAGCCCGCCATTTCAAGTATGACGTCAACCGATTCTTCCTTGGCCGACTCGATGAAGCCGCATGTGTTTACTATTATTATGTCCGCAGCTTCAAACTCGGTTATAAGCTTGTAGCCGTTTTTTTCGAGAATCCCCGCCATTATCTCCGAGTCGTTCAGGTTCTTTGAGCATCCCAGCGATTCAATTGCAATTTTATACATAATCTGCTCCTTCTTATGTGTTGGAAAGCGCCGCTTTGAAATTCCTAATGCTCCCAAGCGCGCTGTCTATGTCGTCAGTGTTTATACGATCATCGTATTTATACTTGTCTATTGAATAATTATACATCGGATCATAATACTCTCCAATGAGCTTCTCGACTGCTCCGCTATAGTCCTTTGCAGCTATGCGCTCAAGCAGAAAGTCCACCTTCTCATTGCCCATACGTTTTCTAAGATAGCCTACGGCCTCCATGAGCTTTTCATCATCCTTGAGGCTCAACCTTACATACTGGTCCACAAGCCTTTTTGTTCTATCCGAAAGACTTGCTTCAAGCAGTATGTGCAGCGAATCCGGGCTTACTATCATTTCATATATTTCGTTTGGCAGCATAACACTGCCCACCCTCTTGCTCTCGCTTTCTGTGAATATATACTCATCCTGCGAGTTGTATATAGCGTCGAATATTGCTGTCTCAAACAGCTTCTGCGACGGCGGATCCTCAACATAGCATATGTGTCCAAATACCGAGCCGCAATTCTTGGCAAGCTCCTCGAGATCGAGCACGCAAAACTCATCCTGAAGCAGCTTGAGCACCTCCGTCTTGCCGACTCCCGTGAGGCCGTGAAGCACTATGAATTTCTTGTGTTCGCCCACTCGGCTCAGGTAGTCTATGACATAGTTTCTGTATGATTTGTAGCCGCCCTTTAGCTGGAGCACATTCATGCCTGTGGAATTCATCAGCTCAACTACTGATTTGCTTCGCATGCCGCCCCTTGAGCAGTATACGACTACATTCTCATACTCGCCTGCTATTTGTGCAAACTGCTTATAGTATTCGGATAGCTTGGGGGAGACAAGCTCGAGTCCCCTTTCAACCGCATCCTCCTTGCCCATGTTCTTATAGAGAGTACCAACTATCTTCCTCTCATCATCATCCAAAAGGGGCAGATTCCTCGCATTCATTATCCTGTTATCAGTATACTCACCAGGAGATCTTACATCTATGAATATGCAATTATCAAGCCTGAGAGCCTCGTCTATTTCAATAACCTTAGTTTTCAAATTGACCACCTTCCAAATACGCCTAGTCCTCTCTTGAACGCAACACTCTCCTTGGCTTGCTTCCCTCGCTAGGTCCTATTATGCCTTTTTTCTCCATTTCCTCTATCATCCTTGCCGCCCTGTTGAAGCCGACGCGCAGCCTCCTCTGAAGCATTGAGGCCGAAGCCTGGTTTGACGATATTACAAGCTCAATGGCTTCCGACATGAGCTCGTCCTCGAATTCCTCCTCTGCCGTGGCCATGCTTTCTATTTCCTGCGAAATCCCGCCTGATTCGGATTCCTGCTTGAATTCCTGATCCTTTACAAACTCCACGACGCTCTTGATCTCTCCTTCATCTACAAACGCTCCCTGGACTCTTGTAGGCTTGCTTTGACCCACAGGATAAAACAGCATGTCGCCTCTGCCGAGGAGCTTCTCGGCGCCGCCGGAATCGATTATAGTCCTTGAATCAGTCGATGAGGATACAGCAAAAGCTATTCGTGACGGTATATTGGCTTTTATCAGGCCAGTAATAACGTCTACAGAAGGCCTTTGCGTGGCTATGACAAGATGCATGCCTGCAGCCCTGGCCATCTGGGCAAGGCGGCATATCGAATCCTCTACTTCCTTGGGGCTTGCCATCATAAGGTCCGCAAGCTCGTCGATTATCACTATTATCTGGGGCAGCTTTTCATCTGCTTTCTGATTGTAGCCCTCGATGTCCCTGGCGTTGTTTTCTGCAAATACTCCATATCGCCTTGTCATCTCTGATACCGCCCAGTTAAGGGCCATGGCCGCCTTCTTAGTGTCAGTCACTACAGGTATCAGCAGGTGTGGTATGCCGTTGTAGCCGCTGAGCTCAACCACCTTGGGATCTATCATTATGAACTTGACCTCGTCCGGCCTTGCGTTCAGCAAAATGCTCATTATTAGCGAGTTTACGCATACGCTTTTTCCCGCTCCTGTGGCGCCTGCAATAAGCATGTGCGGCATCTTTGCGATATCAGCAACCACAGGAGCTCCTGAAATGTCCTTGCCTATGGCAAAGCTCAACTTCGATTTGGCAGCCTTGAATGCGCCTGATTCCACAATATCCCTAAGGTGTACGCTCTCCCTTGATTTGTTTGGAACTTCAATGCCGACCGCAGACTTGCCCGGTATCGGCGCCTCTATTCTTATGCTTTGAGCCGCAAGGTTGAGTGCGATGTCATCAGAAAGATTTACAATCTTGCTTACCTTGACTCCTGATTTTGGCTGTATCTCGTATCTTGTTATCGCAGGGCCTATGCTAACCTGGCTGACTTTTGCGTCCACCCCAAAATCAAGCAGTGTCTTCTCAAGCATCTTTACCGTATCCTTTATTTCCATCTTGTCCCCGCTGCTGCTTATGCTTTCATTTCTGCTTAGCATTGTCACAGGAGGTATGTTATAGTTGCAATAGCAAATCTGCGATTGCTCCTCGCTGACGTTTAGGCCGTCTTTTGCTTCTTTAGGCGGAGCCTCGGCAGCTTCAGCCGATTCCTTGCCCTGCACCGAAATATTTTCAACAGCTTCCAAAGACGCCCTGTTATCCTGAGGCGAGTTTGTTATTTTGAAGTCTACTATTTCAAATTCTTCGCTTGGTTTTGCCTCTTTCTTCCTCACCGGAACCTTCTTCTTGCGCTTTTGCGCTGCAGTAAATGCCGCCTTTGTTGATTTGAGTGCAAATGAAATCACGCCTTTAAGTAACTGGGCGGTTTTTTTAAGCAGTGGCACATCAAATCCAAATGCCACCGAAAAGAGAAGCAAGGATATGCCCATTAGCATGCTGCCGTCGCTTCCTATAAGCCTTACAATACTAGCCGAAACTAAAAGGCCTGCAAGCCCGCAGCCTTGCATGCTCTCTCCTGCAACAAATGCCCTCTTAATGTCTCCCATTCCGCTTATACTCGCCTGAAGAGCAGCCGCATTTACAACGCAATACAGCAGCAGGCAGCCTGCGAAAAACACGTAATGAAGCCTGTATCTTGTGAACTTGATGCTCTCTATGTTTGAAGAAAGCTTTCCAGCCGATATCCATATGAGCAGAAGCGGCACCGCAATGGAAAAGCTTGAAAAAATTCCGCCAAGCAGCAGCCTTGTCCATCTTCCGATTTCGCCCGTCGCCATCCCCATAAGGCTTAGCAGCATGAACATTGCAGCAAAAGCAATGGCTATGCCTTCGAAAATATTTGCACGGCCGTTTTTCTTTGCGGCCTCCCTGGAGGCTCTTTTTTTTCTTTCCTGCCCTTTTCTGGCTTTTTTCAACTTATTCACCCCGGAAGGCACTACATGTAAAGCGCAAATTCATCATGCAGTGAATTCACGGCTTTCTTTACATCTTCTGTCTTTATAAGGCACGATATGGTCATATGTGAGTCGGTTGTCTGGAGTATGTCTACGTCCACGCCGCTTAGAGCAGTCACTATCCTCGACATAACTCCGGGTATGCCTGTAATCCTGTCTCCGATGACAGTCACCTTGGAGCATTCAGTCGCAATTGTGTATTTTGTATCGTATTTTTTGAGCGTCTCCTCTATTTTGCTTACCTCGTCGCCGTTTACCGTGAACGCCTTTTGGACCATAAAAAAGTTGATCATGTCTATGCTTATATCCTGGGCTTTTATGTCGTCTAGTATTTTAGAAAACATAGCAATGTCGCTGGTGTTTACCATGATCTGAGCCACGTTATCCTTGCTTGCAACGGCTGTTATAAGCTTCTTGTTCATGTTGTACGTGTCCTTTCCTTTGCTGTAGCCCACGCTTGTACCTTCGCCCTCGCTGAGCGTGTTTTTTATCTTAAGGACTATGTTGCTGTTTTTTGCAACCTCCACAGCCCTTGGGTGTATTACCTTCGCGCCAGTTTCGGCCATCTGGAACACCTCGTCATAATTGATATTTTCTATAGTGCGCGCATTTGGCTGAATTTTGGGATCAGCCGTCATTATCCCCTCTACATCGGTGTATATCTCTACAACGCTGGCATTGAGCGCGCTCCCTATTACCACCGCCGAGGTATCGCTGCCGCCTCTGCCCAGCGTTGTAATTTCCCCATCCCTTGAGATGCCCTGGAAACCAGTAACTATTACAACCCTGCCATGCTCTAGCTCGCTTTGAATTCTTTTGGGATCAACCTCCAGCACGCTCGCATTTGAAAACTTGTCATCCGTCATTATGCCTGCCTGTGCACCAGTAAGCAGAACTGCTCCTATTCCGCAGCCTCTCAGCACATGCACGAGCACTGCTCCTGATATAATCTCTCCGCACGACATGAGCATATCCATCTCCCTGAGGCTGACGTCACTGCCGCTTATGTCTTTGCAAAGATCTATAAGCGTATCTGTTGCATACGGAGCCCCTTTTCTGCCCATTGCAGAAACAACCACCACAAGCTGATTGCCGCTCTCTACGCTGCCTTTTATAATGTCTGCGACCCTTCTCATTCTTTGTATGTTTTCAAGCGATGTTCCGCCGAATTTTTTAATCACTATGCCCATTAGCGCATTTCCTCCGTTCAATCACAGTAAAGTCTTCTATACTATTATAAATTACATGTTTTTCATAATCAACATTAATACCTGATTCAGCTCGGCCATAAAAAAAATAAGCACTTATGTGCTTATTTTTCTAAAAGTGCCTTTCTCGAAAGGTTTATTCTTCCCTGGTCATCAATTTCCATCAGCTTGACCTGCACCACGTCTCCCACATTGAGCGCGTCTTCAACCTTCTCGATTCGCTCATGCGCTATGTTGGATATGTGTATAAGGCCCTCTTTGCCTGGAAGTATCTCTACAAATACTCCGAATTTCATAAGCCTTGTAACCTTGCCTGTGTAAACTTCCCCTACTTCAGGCACTTTTACAATGTTTTCTATTATGGCCTTCGCCTTTTCTCCGGCTTCGAGATTCTCAGCTGTTATGAACACCCTGCCGTCATTTTCGATATCTATCTTGACGCCGGTTTCCTCAACTATCTTAGTTATTACCTTACCGCCAGGTCCTATTACGTCCCTTATCTTGTCTACATCTATAAGCATTTGTATTATTCTAGGTGCGTAAGGCGAAAGCTCAGTTCTTGGCGCAGTCATTGTTTCCTGCATCTTGCCAAGTATGAAGAATCTGCCTTCCTTTGCCTGCCTAAGGGCGTTTTCAAGCACGCTTCTGTCTATTCCGTGTATCTTTATGTCCATTTGTATGGCAGTTATGCCTTTTTTAGTTCCCGCCACCTTGAAGTCCATGTCGCCCAGGAAATCTTCCATTCCCTGAATATCGGATAGTATGGCTATGCTGTCGCCTTCTTTTATAAGACCCATTGCTATTCCCGAAACCATGTCCTTTACGGGCACTCCGGCATCAAGCAGCGAAAGTGTGCTTCCACATACGCTCGCCATTGACGATGAGCCGTTCGAGCTTAGTATCTCAGACACAAGCCTTATGGCATAAGGGAATTCATCCTTGCTTGGGAGTACAGGCTCAAGCGCTCTTTCTGCAAGGGCTCCGTGTCCAATCTCTCTTCTTCCAGGTCCTCTGAGGAACTTTGCCTCACCAGTGCTGAAAGGAGGGAAATTGTAGTGGTGCATATATCTTTTTTCTTCTTTTTCATCTAGTCCGTCGAGTCTCTGAACGTCTCCGAGGGCTCCCAGCGTAGCTATAGTGAGCGCCTGTGTCTGTCCCCTTGTGAAAAGTGCAGATCCGTGAGTTCTTGGAAGCACGCCAACTTCGCTCCATATCGGCCTTATCTCTTCAAGTCCTCTGTTGTCAGGCCTTATGCCCTCTTTAGCTATCATTGTCCTTACCTGCGTTTTGACAAGCGAGTCAAGTGCAGCCTTGACGTCCTTTTCAATCTCGCCGAAGCCTTCAGCATATTTCTCCTCGAAATAGGCTGCTGTCTCGGCCTTGACCTTGTCCATGTTTTCTACTCTTTCAAGCTTGTCGGCAGTTCTTATGGCAGAAACCATTTTATCGGTTGCGTATTCATTAACCATTTCCTTTATCTGGGGATCGGTTTCAAATACAACATATTCCTGCTTTGCCTTTCCTTCCTTGGCAACTATACCGTCAACGAAATCGACTATTTTCTTAATCTCGTCATGAGCCTCGATTATGGCTTCAATCATTATCTCTTCGCTTACTTCATCTGCGCCTGCTTCGACCATCATTATGGCATCTCTTGTACCTGAAACCACTAGATACATTGCGCTATTTTCCCTTTCGTCAAGCCTTGGATTCACAACAAGCTGGCCGTCAACGAGTCCTACTGAAACCGCTCCCGTAGGCCCTGCAAAAGGAACTGATGATATTGAAAGGGCGATAGATGAGCCTATCATAGCAACTATGTCAGGATTGCAGTCCTGATCTACAGAAAGCACCTTTGTTATGACCTGAACTTCGTTTCTGTATCCCTTTGGGAAAAGCGGCCTTATCGGCCTGTCTATAAGTCTCGAGGTCAATACTGCCCTCTCTGAAGGTCTTCCTTCTCTTTTTATGAAACCTCCCGGGATTTTACCTACAGCATAAGTTTTCTCCTCGTAATCAACGCTCAGAGGGAAAAAGTCTATACCTTCCCTAGGTGAAGCTGAAGCACATACAGTTGCAAGCACAACCGTGTCCCCGTATCTTACCATGCAGCTTCCATCAGCCTGCTCTGCAACCTTGCCAATCTCAACAGTCAGCGCTCTTCCCGCCAGGTTCATTTCATAACTACTGTACATAAACTACCTCCTTCCGAAATAACAACGCCTAAAAATTACTTGTCCTTCTATTATAGAAAAAGAGCAGGTTTAACCCGCTCTTGCTACTTTCTTAAACCAAGTTTTTTAATTAGCTCCTGATATCTTACAAGATCTTTATCCTTAAGATATCTAAGCAGGTTCCTTCTCTTACCAACCATCTTGAAAAGACCTCTTCTTGAGTGGTGATCCTTCTTGTGAGTCTTAAGGTGATCATTAAGCTGGTTTATTCTTGTAGTAAGTATTGCTACTTGAACCTCAGGAGAACCAGTATCATTTTCACAAGTCTTGAACTGCTCGATTATGCTTTGCTTTGCTACTTTTTCTAACATTACAGCACCTCCATTTTATTATCCCCATTTGCCAAGTATACGTTGGTGACTCGAATACTTAGCAAAGGTTAATTACCACTTTGTATTGTACCATATTGAAATTTGCAAGTAAATAGTTTTTTGATATTTTGAACGTCGTTTTGGAGCTGTACTTTCAGCTCTTCGATGGAATTGAATTTTATTTCATTCCTTAGCCTGTCCAGGAAAATTATTCTGGCAGTCCTTCCATATACATCGCCGCAAAAACCTATTATGTGTGTTTCCACGGAAAGCCTGCTGCCGTCAATCGTTGGGTTGTAGCCGACATTTGTGGCCCCGCAGTATTCCCTGCCATCAAGCAGCACTTTGGTGTAATAGACTCCTGTTTTTGGTATCAGCGCGCTCTCGTCTGCCTGTATGTTTATAGTTGGAAAGCCTATCTGCCTTCCGAATTTTCTGCCGTGAATTATCGTGCCGCTTACATCATATTCTCTTCCGAGCATTATACCAGCTTCCCTTACATTGCCTTCGCTGAGCATCCTTCTTATAAGAGAGCTGCTTATCTTCTGCCCGTTCCTTAGTATGGGTTCTATTACATCGATACTGTAGCC
Source organism: Peptoclostridium acidaminophilum DSM 3953 (assembly GCF_000597865.1). Lineage (GTDB taxonomy): Bacteria > Bacillota > Clostridia > Peptostreptococcales > Peptostreptococcaceae > Peptoclostridium_A > Peptoclostridium_A acidaminophilum. The sequence goes on from NZ_CP007452.1 coordinate 1,320,905, forward strand.
GTAGTCTTTGGAGAGCCGCTCGAGCTTGTGTATGTCTCCGGCTCTATTTTTGCCGAATCTGAAGTCATATCCAACAACTACAGCCTTGGCCCTTAGCTTTTCAACCAGTATATTATTCACAAACTTTTCCGGTTCCAGTCCGGAAATTTTTTCATCGAATGGCAGGCTGACAAAAATCTTTATGCCCATGTCTTCTATCAATCTGAGCTTTTCGGCCTTGACCGTTAAAAGCCTTACATGCTTCCCCTTCAAAAAATCGCTGGGGTGGTTTTCAAACGTCAGCAGCAGACTCTTAAGTCCTCTTTTTTCCTGGACATCCACGGCCTTTTTTATCAGGCTTTGATGCCCAAGGTGAACCCCGTCGAAATTTCCTATGGTGACCACCGTATCTTCATTTATTGTTATCTGGTCCAAACTGCTGTATATCTCCATAAGTCCATCTCCAAATTACACAAGTAATTTATAGCTTTTTATGCACAGCTGATCTTCCACAAGGCATCCCCTGCCTATGCCGTAGAAGACTCCCTGGGAATAGACCCGTACCAGATCGCCCTCTTGAATACCAGCGCCTGCTGTGAAGCCTTTGCCATACACATAGGCTCCGTTTAGAAAGGATTTCATTGCAGACTCAAATATGTCCACCTGGTTGTACTCCTTTAGCGCATAGTCTGTCGGCAAAAGAATATCCTTTGCGCCGTCAAGCTTTAATGCCGCTTCAAATTCCTCTATTGTGTGTGAATTTTCAAGGTTGAATTCACCCGAGGCCATTCTAAGCAGGAACGACATGTAGCCGTGGCATCCTAGTGCCTCGCCCATGTCGTTGCATATGCTCCGGACATAAGTGCCCTTTGAGCATTCCACATCGAACAGCACGCTTCTTCCTTCTATCCTCACAACCCGGATGTCGTGTATGAATATCTTCCTGGACTTTATCTCTATATCGCTCTTTCCTGCTCTGGCAAGCTCGTATAGTTTTTTGCCGTTCACTTTGAGCGCCGAATATATCGGAGGCTGCTGGAGCTGCTCTCCGCTGTAGCTCTCTATTGCACTTTTTATGGCATCATCCGCTGGCACGTCAAAATCCTCGGCTTTTTCCAGAATGGCTCCGAAGGAGTCGTATGTGTCTGTCTTTATCCCCAGAGTCAGCTCTGCTCTGTTATTTTTTTTCTTTTCTTGTATAAACTCACATATTCTTGTAGCCTTGCCTATGCAAACCGGGAGCACGCCTGCTGCATTTGGGTCAAGCGTGCCGGTATGGCCGATTTTCTTTATTCCCGTTATTTTTCTAAGCATTCCTACAACATCATGCGAAGTCATACCTGTTGGTTTCAGTATGTTAACTATGCCGTTCAATATATCACCACTTCACCTTATAACTTCAAAGCCTTTTTAAGTTCGGCAATAACTAGCAGCTTTGCATTCTCAATGGTATCTGATATAGTACAGCCCGCCGCTCTGACATGGCCCCCGCCCCCGAATTTCTGGGCTATGGCATTGACATCTGCATATTCCTTGGATCTCAGGCTTACTTTTATGTCGTCTTTTGACTTTTCCTTGAACAGAACTGCTATTTCAACGTTTTCTATGTCCCTTGCATAGTCGATTATGCCTTCCGTGCTGTTTGAATCTACGCCATGCCTTTGGAACATCTCCTGCGTAAGCTCAATAGAGGCGATACTGTCTCCATGGAGCGAAAGCGTCTCGAGCGCGTCGCCCAGAAGCTTCATCCTGCTGTAGGAATTGCTCTGGAAAAGATTCTTGACTATGCTGTCCTTGTCTATGCCTATTTTCATTATTTCACATGCCATTTTGAAGCTGTCTGCACCAGCATTCGAGTACATGAAGTTCCCCGTATCTGTTATGAGGCCTGTATAGAGGCATGACGCAATAGCCGAGTCTACAAGCTCAGTCTTTTTTTCCTTTGAAATCTGCTTTAGGATATAATAGACTATTTCGCTTGTCGAGGATGCCTCCTTGTCTACATAGTTGACATCCCCAAAGCAGTCATTGCTGACATGGTGATCTATATTTATAATGCTCTCTGCGCCTTCTTTCACGGCCTCGCTGCAGCAGAGCCTTTTGGCGTCGCCGCAGTCAAGTGCTATAAGGCTGTACTTTTCCGGCAGAGCTCCTTCTAAAACGCTTGCTCCCGAGAGCCTCATGAGGAACTCAAGATTGGCAGGCACAGCATCGTCCATAACCACAAATGCCTTCTTCTTGAGCCTCCGAAGCGCCATGCAAAGACCCGTAAGCGAGCCTATGCTGTCCCCGTCCGGATTGCAGTGGGATGTTACTATAAAGCATTCTCCCTCAAGCAGCTTGTCCATTAGCTTAATCATTGTTGCCTTCTTCATCCTTTAGCTTGTCGATAAGCTTGGACATGTATATGCCCCGCTCAATCGAATCATCGAGCTTGAACACTACCTCAGGTGTATACCTTAGCTTTATGTCCCTGCCGATTTCCTTCCTTATGAAGCCGCTTGCACTTTTCAGGCCTTTTAGCGCAGCCTCCTTGTCACCCATAAGCACGCTTACGTATACGTATGCATATTTGAAGTCCTCAGTGACATCGACTTCTGTTATGCTAGTCAACGTCGAAACCCTTGGATCTTTTATCTCTCCGGATTGGATCATTGTGCTTATTATCTTTTTGATCTCTTCACCGATTCTTTTTAATCGCATTTGTCCCATGGCCTTATTTCCTTTCTAGGGTTTAAACCATCTATTTTTTCTTCCTGGCAACTTCCTTCATTACATATGCCTCAAGTATGTCTCCCAGCTTGAGGTCGTTGAAGTTTTCAACGCTCATGCCGCACTCATAGCCTGAAGCAACCTCTTTTGCATCATCCTTGAATCTTTTTAGCGATGCCAGCTTGCCATCGTGAATTATTATTCCGTCTCTTACAATTCTTATCTGAGAATTTCTTTGTATCTTTCCATCAGTCACATAGCAGCCTGCTATTGTTCCAATTCCAGACACCTTGTAAATCTCTCTGATTTCAGCCTTGCCGGTTTCCTCTTCAACAAATTCAGGCTCAAGCATTCCGTGCATTGCATCCTTTATGTCCTCAATTGCATCGTATATTACCCTGTAAGTCCTTACGTCGACGCTTTCCCTCTCGGCAAGAGATTTGGCTCCCGGCATTGGCCTTACGTTGAATCCTATTATTATTGCATTAGAAGCTGCAGCAAGCATTACGTCCGATTCAGTTATTGCTCCTGCGCCGCCGTGTATAACCCTGACAGCGACCTCGTCATGGCTTAGCTTTTCAAGCGATTGCTTCACAGCCTGAACAGATCCCTGCACGTCAGCCTTAACTATTACATTCAGATCTTTTATTGCGCCTTCTTGCATCTGCTTGAAGAAGTCATCAAGCGAAACCTTCTGGCCGGCCTTAAGCATGTCTTCCCTTGCCCTGGCCTTTCTCTTGTCTGCTATGCTCCTTGCAATCTTGTCGCTTCCTACTACAACAAACTGATCTCCTGCGTTAGGCACATCCGACAGTCCAAGTATTTCAACAGGCATTGAAGGTGTGGCTTTTTTTACATTTTTGCCCTTGTCATCAATCATTGCCCTGATCTTGCCATATGTCGAACCAACAACTAAAGGGTCTCCCACTTTCAGAGTTCCGTTTTGAACTATTACAGTGGCAACAGGGCCCCTGCCCTTGTCAAGCTCGCCTTCGACTACTGTTCCCACGGCCTTCCTGTCTGGATTAGCCTTTAGCTCTTCCATTTCAGCGACTATGAGTATCATCTCAAGCAGCGTGTCTATGTTTTCGTTCTTGAGGGCCGATACAGGCACAGATATTACTTCTCCGCCCCAATCCTCTACAAGAAGTCCCTGGTCTGCAAGCTCCTGCTTTACCTTGTCCGGATTTGCCGAAGGCTTGTCCATTTTATTTACTGCCACTATAATTGGGACATTGGCCGCCTTGGCGTGGTTGATAGCCTCTATAGTCTGAGGCATTACGCCGTCGTCTGCCGCAACTACTAGTATGGCTATGTCAGTCACCTGGGCTCCCCTTGCCCTCATCGATGTGAACGCCTCGTGGCCCGGAGTGTCCAGGAATGTTATTTTTTTGCCGTCTATCTTTACCGTATATGCTCCGATATGCTGAGTTATGCCGCCTGCCTCTTTTGCCTGTACATTTGCATTTCTTATGGCGTCAAGCAGCTTGGTTTTTCCGTGGTCAACGTGGCCCATTACAGTCACTATAGGAGGTCTTGTTACAAGATCCTCCTCCTTGTCCTCTTCTATTGCTATGTCCTGAACTTCTTCTTCCTCTTCCATGCAAATCTCATAGCCAAACTCGAATGCCATTTCGTTGGCTACGTCTATGTCCACCTCGTTGTTTATAGTGGCCATTATGCCTCTTTTGAAAAGCACTGTGATTATTTCAGCCGGCGTTTTTCCAAGAAGCTTTGCCAGCTCTGATACAGTAAGTGATCCCTTGAAAGTCAGTTTCTCAAGCTCAACGGATTCTTCCTCAGCCTCAGTGTCTGCCGATTCCATATCGCCTGCTGCCTTTGCCGTCGAAGCTTTTTTCTCGTCGCCGAGCAGCTCCACTATCAAATCAGCTTCATCTTCCTCTAATGTACTCATGTGATTTGCCACCTTTATATCCAGCTCCTCAAGCCTTTCAATGAGCTCCTTGCTTGAAATTCCCAGCTCCTGCGCCAGTTTATATACCCTTGTCCTTGACATAAGGCTCACCCCCTAATAATTCCTTCAGTCTCTTGTGAAATTCTGCATTCTTTATCCCGACCGCAGCTCTATTTTCTTTTCCTATAGCTCTGCTTATTTCGTCTTTACTGAAACATATATAAAAATCTACCCCGTAGCTTTTGGCCTTGTCTGAGAGCTTCTTTTTAGTGTTGTCTGAAGCATCCTGTGCTATTATCAAAAGCCGCAGTGAATTCCTTCTGATTTCATTGACCAAAGCGTCTTCCCCTGTAACCAGGTTTCCGCTTTTTGCTGCAAAACCAAGCAACGTAAGAACGCTACTTTTCATATTTTTTTAGCTCCTCTCTGAGCTTGTCATATACCTCATCTGGTATTTCGACGTTTAGCGCTCTGGATAGCGACTTTTTCTTTATAGCATCTTCAAGGCATGCAAGGCTGCATATATAAGCCCCTCTTCCATTGGCCTTCCCCGAATGATCCAGAAATACGTCGCCTTCCTTTGTTCTTACTATCCTAAGAAGCGTCTTCTTGTCGCTTCTTTCCTGACAGCTTACGCATTTTCTTAAAGGTGTTTTCCTCTTTTTCAAATCAAAGCACCTCCAGACTTAATTGTTTTCGTCAAGCTCGGCTTCAGTTTCAGCCTCTATCTGGGCATCCTGCAAAGCATGCTCAGATGGATCACCACTTGTGCCCGCCTGGCTTTCGCTCTTTATGTCAATCTTCCAGTTTGTAAGCTTCGCAGCCAGTCTTGCATTCTGGCCCTCCTTGCCTATGGCAAGCGAAAGCTGGTAGTCTGGCACTATGACTTTTGCGCTCTTTTCAGCTTCAAATATTTCCACCGATATGACCTTCGACGGGCTAAGCGAATTTGAAATGTATTCAGCCATGTCTTCGCTGTATTTTATTATATCTATTTTTTCTCCGTTGATTTCATCGACTACAGTTTTAACCCTGGTGCCTTTTGGCCCAACGCAAGATCCAACCGGGTCAACATTCTCATCGACCGAGGATACCGCGATCTTTGTTCTTGATCCGGCCTCTCTGGCTATTGAATTTATCTGCACCGTACCTTCATATATCTCGGGCACTTCAAGCTCGAAAAGTCTCTTTACAATCCCTGGATGGCTTCTTGAAAGGAATATCTGAGGACCTTTGGTTGTCTTTTTGACCTCGGTTATATACGCTTTTATTCTTTGTCCTATACTGAACTCTTCGCCCGGAATCTGCTCTGTCGCGTTCAGTACGCCCTCTGTCTTTCCAAGCGACACATAGACTATGCCCTTTGACACTCTTGCCACAGTGCCTGTTATGATCTCAGACTCCCTGTTTGTGTACTCGCTGAATATCACATCTCTTTCAGCCTCTTTAATTCTTTGGACTACTACCTGCTTTGCATTTTGCGCGGCTATCCTTCCAAAGTCCCTAGGAGTTACTTCTTCCTCTATTATGTCGCCCACTTCTATTGAGGCGCCGTATTTGGCTCTTGCATCCTCTAGCAGTATTTCCAAAAGGGCATCTTCTATTTCCTCAACCACGTTTTTTTCTGAAAACACTTTTATGTCGCCAGTTTCGCGGTCAATTTTGATTCTCACGTTCTGAGAAGAGCCAAAGTTTTTCTTGTAGGCTGAAACCAAAGCAGCTTCTATAGTGTCTATGAGTATGTCCTTTGCAACACCTTTTTCCTTTTCTATCTGCTCCAGAGCCAGTATGAACTCAGCATTCATGATTGTAATTTCCTCCTTAAAACTTTACGGCGAGTCTTATAACCGCCACGTCTTTTCTATTGAATTCAAGCATATTTCCGTTTGAATTTATCTTTATTAAATCTCCCTCAAAAAGCCCTACGAGTTCTCCTTCGAAATGCTTTTCGCCGTCGATTGGCTTGTAGAGGCTAAGTTCTACGTCTCTTCCTTCGAATGTTTCGAAATCTTTTTCTTTCTTGAGCTTTCTGTCAAGTCCCGGTGATGAAACCTCCAGATAGTAATTGTCTTTTATTATGTCGGCTTCATCCAGCTTTTCTCCGACATACACGCTTACCTTCTGGCAGTCATCGATGTTGACTCCGCCTGGCTTGTCTATATATATTCGAAGGAACCAATCTTTCCCCTCTTTTACATATTCCACATCAACAAGCTCATAGCCTTCGCTTTTTATTACCGGCATTGCCATTTCTTCCACTAATGCAACCACATGTTTGCTCATCGCCGTACCCCCATGGTTTTATAAAAGCAAAGAGTGGGTAATTTCTCCCACTCCTTCAATAGATTCATAGTTGATAGTTTTTGCCATAGATAGTATAACATACACTGACTCTATTTGCAAATCATTAAAGCAGCGAGAGCTGGTTTGTCTCAGGCATGTCCTTTGCACATCCGTTTTGTACCATGAGTTCTACGACAGTCTTTGACACCTTTGTCCTGTATCTCATGTCTTCAAGAGACAAGAATTCTCCCTTGTCCCTCTCGCTGACTATGTTGAGCGCCGCGTTTTCACCCAGCCCCGGCAGTGCCAGAAGAGGTGGAAGCAGCTTGCCGTCTTTTATCTTGAACTTCTTGGCGTCCGAAGTGTATATGTCTACATTCATAATCTCTATGCCGCGGAGCTGCATCTCTTTTACAACCTCCAAAAGCGTGTAGAGGTTTTTCTCCTTTGCCGTCGCAGCATTTCCCAGGCTCTCGATTTCAGCCATGCGTTCGAGTATTGCGCCCTTGCCTTTGAGTATCAATGTTATATCAAAATCCTCAGCCTTCGTTGTGAAATACGTAGCATAAAACGCCCTGGGATAGTGGACCTTGAAGTATGCTATCCTGAATGACATCATCACATATGCCACAGCGTGGGCCTTAGGGAACATGTATTTAATCTTGTTGCAGGAATCAATATACCACTGAGGGACGCTGTTTTTTTTCATCTCAGCCTCATCCTCTTCAGCAAGGCCTTTGCCCTTTCTTATCTTCTCCATTATCTTGAATGACTGCTTTGGCGGCACTCCCTTAAGAATCAGGTAGTTCATAATGTCGTCTCTTGTTGATATTACTTCCTTAAGCTCTGCAACTCCCTTTCGCACGTATTCCTGGGCATTGTTGAGCCATACGTCCGTACCGTGTGAAAGTCCAGATATCCTCACTAGCTCAGCAAATGTCGTCGGCATAGTATCCACAAGCATCTGCCTTACAAACTTTGTGCCGAATTCCGGCACCGCAAAAGTCGCCACGGTGGATCCGAGCTCCTCCTGAGATACCCCTACGGCTGTTGTGGCACTGAAAAGACTCATTGTCTCCTCATCGTCAAGCGGAATTTTTGTGGCATCAAGACCGGTCAGCTCCTCAAGCATCTTTATTATTGTTGGCGTATCGTGGCCGAGTATGTCGAGCTTTAGCAGCCTTCCGCTGATGGCGTGATAATCAAAATGCGTAGTTATTACGCCCGAATCGGGATCGTTTGCAGGGTACTGTATTGGGCAAAAATCAAATATCTCCTTGTAATCCGGCACAACCATTATACCGCCCGGATGCTGTCCGGATGTTCTTCTAATCCCCGTGCAGCCTCCCGCGAGCCTTTCTATCTCCGCGTTAGTGCATACGATTCCATTTTCCTCCACATATTTTTTGACAAAGCCATAGGCTGTCTTGTCGGCAATTGTGCCTATCGTTCCGGCCTTATACACGTAGCCTTTTCCAAAGAGCACCTCAGTATACTTGTGGGCTGTGGCCTGGTACTCTCCGGCGAAGTTGAGGTCTATGTCCGGCTCCTTGTCGCCTTCGAAGCCAAGGAACACTTCGAAGGGTATGTCGTGACCGTCTTTTAGGTATTTCGCGCCGCATTTTGGACATGTCTTGTCAGGCAGGTCTGCACCCGATCCGTAGCTGCCGTCTGTTATGAACTCCGAATTTTTACAGCTCGAGCAAACATAGTGTGGCGGCAGCGGATTGACCTCTGTTATGTCGCTCATTGTGGCCGCAAGCGAGGAACCCACAGACCCCCTCGACCCTACAAGGTATCCGTCCTCCAGCGACTTTGTTACAAGTTTTTGAGCTATTATATACATGACTGCATAGCCGTTGCTTATTATTGACTTGAGCTCGCGCTCAAGCCTTTTTTCGACTATCTCGGGAAGCGGGTCGCCGTATATTGAGCAGGCCTTTTCATAGCACATGCGCCTTAGATCATCGTCAGCTCCCTCTATCCGCGGTGGGAACGTCTCGTCAGGAATCGCCTTTACTTCTTCCACCATGTCGGCTATCTTGTTTGTATTGTCTATTACCACTTTGCTTGCAAGCTCCGCTCCAAGATATTCAAAATCCGCGAGCATTTCTCCTGTGGTTTTGAAATAAAGCGGATTGGAGCCGCCAGTATCGCCGTAGCCCTGGCTGTGCTGCAATATGTTCCTGTACATGGCCTCGTGCTCGTCCAGATAGTGCACGTCGCCAGTGGCTACTACCAGTTTCCCGTACTTTTCCCCGATTCCTATTATCCTTCGGTTAATATCCTCGAGCTCGCCAAGTCCGGATACAATGCCCTTTTCCAGCATGAAGCTGTTGTTTTCAATTGGCATTATTTCGTAATAGTCGTAAAACTCAGCTATCGGCCCAAGTTCTCCCTCGTCAACATTCCTAAGCACAGCCTGGTACAGCTCTCCTGCTTCGCATGCGCTGCCAACGAGAAGCCCTTCCCGATATTTTGTGAGCAGAGTCTTGGGGATGCGCGGACGTTTGTAGAAATAGTCTATGTGCGACTCGGATATTAGCCTGTAGAGATTTTTGAGGCCCTCCTGGTTTTTTACAAGTATCGTCACATGGTACGTATTGAGCTTTTTGTAGTCGCTTTGTTTGAAATGGAAATTAACCTCGTCCAGCTTTTGTATTCCCTGTTTTTTCAGCTCATCGAGAAACTTCATGTATATGCTGGCTGTGGCCTCCGCATCATCTAAGGCCCTGTGGTGGCTTTTAAGCGGCACTCCCAGGTTCTTGGCTATCACATCAAGCTTGTAGCGCTTTAATTTGGGCAAGAGCGCCTTTGCGAGCCTCAGCGTGTCTACATAGCTGTTTTCAAATTTGGCTCCAATTCTCTTGCAGCTTTCCCTTACAAAACCTATGTCAAAATCAGCATTGTGTGCCACCAGGACGCTGCCCTCTGCAAAGCTTAAAAATTCAGGTAGTGCATCCTCTATGGAAGCTGCATCCTTTACCATCTCTGCGGATATTCCGGTAAGCTCCTGTATCTTGAGCGGAATGTCCCTTTTGGGATTTACAAAACAGCTGAATCTATCTATGATTTCAAAATCCCTTAGCTTTACTGCTCCTATTTCGATTATCCTGTCATTTGTATTTGAAAGGCCGGTTGTCTCCACATCGAACACCACGAATTCCTGTGACAGGGGAAGACTGTTTGGCTTGTTTATAAGGGGTATGTTGTCATTTACGAGATATCCTTCTACTCCATATATTACCTTTATGCCGCATTTTTGTGCTGCGCTCATTGCATCCGGAAACGCCTGCACCACGCCGTGGTCTGTAATCGCAACTGCCTTGTGCCCCCAGGCCGCAGCCCGCTTTATAATGTCGCCCACCGGCACCACGGCATCCATTGCCGACATTTGAGTGTGTGCATGGAGTTCCACTCTCTTCACAGGGGAATCGTCATTTTTTTGAACCGGCTTTGACTTTTCAATATCACTTACGTTGAACGCCATCTCCTTGCTGTACGAATCGTATACCGCCTCACCCCTAAGCTTAAGGAACGCGCCCTTTTTAACTTCGTCGGACACTGCTTCTTTTTGCTTTTCCGAGATGAAAGCTTTGCAGGTAACTGAGCTTGTGTAGTCGGTCACTGAGAATATGAGCAGTCTTTTCCCGTTTTTAAGCTCTCTTGAGTCAGCATTGAATACGCTTCCTTCTATGACTGAAGCTCCGCTTTCTATGCGCAGCTCAGCAATCTTTGAGGCTCCTGCACTTATTTTTTTCCCAAGCACAAGAGCGGAATCAAAATTGCCTTCCTGCTTTGACTGCTTGCCGTCTGGCTGTTTTTCTCTCTTGACTGTACCCGGTGTCTGAGCAAGCTTCATTTTTGCTATTTCACATGCCTCTTCCTCTTTTTTTGCAGCCATTTCCTCAGCAGTTGAATCGGGCTGATTCTGCATCGCAACAAACTCGACATCAGAGTATATGCCTGTCTGCTCTGCCACGAGGCAGCCCAGCTGCTGCTGGAGTCTTTTTTTGCCTACAACATCAAGTATGAACTTGTTAGGCAGAGTAATGTCGAGCTTCTCGCCGTCCCTGTTCCATGCTATATCGTCGGCTTTGCAGCCAACAGACTTTATCTGGCAGTTTATATAATATGCCAGATTTTCTATATACAGCTTTAAATCGGCATCTTGGCAGCCGGCGGCAAAGTTTCTGTAGAACACCTTCAGCCTGACATTGTCAAGCCAGCATAGTTTCGATTTGATCTGCGCCTGAAGCTTTACAAGCTCAGCTGCGCTAACGACACCTCCGGGCTCGATGTGAATGTCTAGTGCCTTGTTTTCCTTGAAATATACGGCTTTGGACAAAAAAGCATCCCCGATCAAGGGATGCAGTTCTTGCGTGTCTATGCCTATTTTTTTAATGTAATCTCTCACCATTTCCATAATTATCCCTCTTGTTCTTTGCCGTGCTGCTCGATTTCCTTGAGAAGCTCCTCAACAAGCTTGCCGTCTTCTATTTTCCTCACAGGCTTGCCTTTCTTGAACAGAAGGCCCTCGCCGTTGCCTCCGGCTATTCCTATATCGGCCTCTCTGGCTTCACCGGGTCCGTTTACCGCGCAACCCATTATAGCAACCGTTATGTCCTTGTCCATGCCCTGGAGCTTGCTTTCAACCTCGTCCACAATCCTCATCATATCGATTCTTGTCCTGCCGCATGTAGGACATGAGATCAGCTTGACGCCTTCATCCATGAGCCCCGTTGCCTTTAAAATCTCCTTGGCTACATAAATCTCCTCACACGGATCTGCGGTAAGCGAAACTCTCATGGTGTCGCCGACACCCCTAAGCAGCAAATAGCCTATGCCGACTGATGATTTAATTGTCCCGCTCCTTAGACTGCCTGATTCTGTTATGCCTATGTGCAGGGGGTAGTCCTTTATATTTGAAAACATTTCATATGCATCTATTGTGGTTCTTATGTCGCTCGATTTCAAAGAAACTACTATATTTGTAAAATCCTTTTTTTCAAAGTACTCAACGTGTCTTAGGGCGCTTTCCACAAGTGCCTCGGCGCTTGGCCTTCCGTGCTTTTCAAGAATGTCCTTTTCAAGAGAACCTCCGTTGACACCTATCCTGATCTTTATTCCCCTTGCCTTGGCGGCTTCAATTATGGCGTCTATTTTCTCAAACGACCCTATGTTGCCAGGATTAATGCGTATGCCGTCCGCACCCTGGTTTATTGATTCTATGGCAAGCTTGTAGTCAAAATGTATGTCTGCTATGAGCGGAATGCCTATGTTTTTCTTGATCTCTCCAAGCCTTATTGCAGCCTCCATGTCAGGCACTGCCACTCTTGCAATCTGACAGCCGCACGCCTCCAGCCTCTTTATTTGCTCCACCGTGCTCACAACGTCGGCAGTGTTTGTATTCGTCATGGACTGTATGACTATCGGATTGTCTCCGCCTATTCTAACTCCGCCGCAATTGACCACTTTTGTAGCCCTTTTCATAATATCACTCCCGCATTATTTGTCTATTAGCTTTATAATGTCCTTGTATGTTATAAACACCATCAAAAGCATAAGCAGCGCAAATCCTATGAAATGTATCATGCCCTCTTTTTCCGGATCTATCTTCTTGCCTCTTGCCAGTTCTATTATCAAAAACAGTATCCTGCTTCCGTCAAGCGCCGGAAAAGGGAACAGATTTATAAGCCCCAGGTTTATGCTTATTACAGCAGCAAGCGATATGACGTTAAGATATCCGACTCTGGCAGCCTCGCCTACTACATTTATTATTCCAACAGGACCCACGACATCTGAGGTGTTGACATTGCCTGTGACAAGCGTAGCGAAAAAGTTCATCATTTGCGAAAGTATATAGCCCGTTCTCTCTACGCTGCTTTTGAGTGAAAGTGCAAGATTCTTTTCACTCGATGGAAGGATTCCTATTACGCCTCTGCCATCCTGCTCTAGCGGTGTTACCTTGTACTCCATAGGCTTGCCGGCTCGCTGGATTTTTATTTCTATGCTTTTTCCCGCCGAGTTTCCTACTATAGAGGTAACCTGGTTCCAGTCTTCTATTTTGGTCCCTTCTATCTCTATGATCTTGTCGCCCTCAATAATCCCCGCGCTCTGCGCCGGATAGTCCTTCATGGTTTCCTTTATCGACGTTGTGGGTATGCCCACAAGCATGAATATTACCGTAAAAAGAAGTATTGCCAGCACAAAATTCATTATGGGGCCTGCAGCTATTATTCCTATTCTCTGAAGCACGCTTTTTTTCCCAAAGCTGTTCTCGTCTTCCGAGTCCTCGTCCTCTCCCAGCATTTTGACATACCCACCAAGAGGGAGCAGTCTTATGGAATAGTCCGTCTCCTTGCCTTTTATTGATGCAATTTTGGGACCCATGCCTATGGCAAATTCGTGTACCTTCACCTTGCACAATTTGGCAACTATAAAATGTCCGAACTCATGAAACAGCACAATCACGCCAAAGACCACCAAAGCTATGAAAATCGTCATATGTTCACCTTCCAATAATCATTTATAATTCAATCTGCTGCATTACGAATTTTCTCGTTTGAGAGTCAGCCGTGAGAATCTCGTCAATTCCCGGCTCTTTGACAGAGCTGTGTTTTTCAAGCGCCAGTTCTATATAGCGCGGTATATCGTAGAAACCTATCCTGTCATTTAGAAACTGCTCGACAAGCACTTCGTTTGCCGCATTGAGCGCAACTGTGTACGTGCCTCCCAGCCTTAGCGCCTCATACGCTAGCCCCAAGCAAGGAAACGTTTCACAATCCGGTTTTTCAAATGTAAGACTGCCTGCTTTCAAAAGATCCAGGCTTTCTATTCCCTTGCCCTCTTTTCTTTGAGGGTATGTAAGGGCGTACTGTATCGGTATTCTCATATCCGGATTGCCTAGCTGAGCCATTACGCTCTTGTCCTTGAATTCTACCATTGAGTGTATTATGCTTTGCGGATGGACAATGACATCTATTCTGTCGGCCTCTATGCCGAAAAGCCACCTTGCTTCGATTACCTCGAGTCCCTTGTTCATGAGCGTGGCTGAGTCAATTGTTATCTTTTGGCCCATTTGCCAGTTGGGATGCTTTAACGCGTCGGACTTGCTTACACTGAGCAATTCCTCCCTCGTCTTTCCCCTGAAGGGCCCTCCCGATGCTGTTAGTATAAGCTTTTCAACACTCCCGACGTCTTCACCGTTTAGGCACTGGAATATGGCCGAATGCTCGCTGTCGACAGGGACAATGCGAGCCCCAGAGCTGCCAGCGAGCCTGCTGACAATCTCTCCGCCTGCAACCATCGTTTCCTTGTTCGAGAGGGCAATGTCCTTTCCTTTTTTATTGCCTCTATGGTAGGAATGAGACCAATCATTCCTACCACTGCTGTTATTACCATGCTCGAATCAGCATGCGCAGCTACGGCATTTAGGCCTTCAAGTCCTGACATTATCTCAATGCCCTTGAATCTCGAGTCATTTTTTATTTTTTCCTTGAACGCCAGGGCGCTTGTTTCGCTGTATATGGCCACAAGCTCCGGCATGAACTCGCATGCCTGCTCGTGCAAAAGTTCTATGTTTTCATTTGCCGAAATGGCTGTGACCTTGAATTTGTCAGTGTTGTTTCGCACTACATCAAGCGACTGCCTTCCAATGGAGCCCGTCGAGCCTATTATTGATATTTTTCTCATGTCACTATTTCCCTTCTTGGAGCAATTGTATACTTCACGCTTGAAATACGTCCACAACCATATTTTATCATATTAATAATAATCGTATACAAATATTTATAGCTTCAGAAATTTTCTGAAGCTATTTGTTCGCAAATTTATTTTATGAAAATACTGGCATAATAATACACGAAAGGGGCAGTGAAGAGTATGCTGTCAAATCTGTCCAGAATGCCTCCATGTCCCGGTATTATGTGCCCGTAATCTCTTATTCCTATATATCTTTTTATCGAAGAGGCGAACAGATCACCCAACTGAGCCACAACACTGCCCAAAGCCCCAATTGCTACAGAGTCAAGCAATCCCAAGCCTACAAAGTGCCCATATGCAGCGCATACTGCTATGCTGCCTATCGTTCCTCCTATGCTTCCTTCAACCGTCTTTTTCGGGCTTATCTTTGGAATGAGCTTATGTCTGCCGAAAAAGTAGCCGCTGAAATATGCAAATGTATCAGTTATCCATGCAGCTATGAATATAAACCACAGTATATCAGATCCCAGCTCCTGCCTTGTTATGATGATATGTCCGAGTGCGCCAGATATATATATGGTGCCGAAAAAAGTTATGAGTATGTCCATAAAACCTATTTTGCCGAATATCATCGGAACTGTTGACAGAAAAAGAAACAAGAATACGGCCGCGTTTAAATACAGTATGTCCACCTTGTAGTGCAGCGAAAAGAAAAAAATGGCGCTCATCAAATAACCAAACAGTTTTATCGGATTGGTGTTGTGATGCTTGAAAGCATTATAAAACTCAAAAAGTGCCAGCAAAGATACTATCGCAACGCTAACACTTAGATAGAGCCCCCCTTTGATAGCAACAAAAAATAGCAGGGGTAAAAGTAGTAAAGAAGACAATATTCTCTGTAACATGTAATCGCTCCTATTTTAGGCCCCCGAATCTTCTCTCCCTGTTTTGGTAGTCGCCGACCGCCTCATAAAGATTAATTTCTTTGAAATCGGGCCAAAATATATCTGTAAAGTAAAGCTCTGCATAGGCACTCTCCCATAGGAGGAAATTGCTAAGTCGCTGTTCTCCGCCTGTCCTTATGAGAAGGTCCGGATCCGGCAAGTCCCCCGTGGATAGATATGAAGCAATCATGCCTTCATCTATATCCGCAATTCCAATAGCTCCGCTGCAGCATTCGCTTGCTATTTTGGAAACAGCATTTTTCATGTCGTTTCTGCAACCGTAGTTAAGCGCCAAAGTCAAAACAAGCTTAGCATTTTCTCTTGTCATTTCAACCGAACGTGCAAGCTCCCTTTTCGCGTCCGCTGGAAGCTCCTCAATTTCTCCTATTGTGTTAAGGCGTACTCCTTCTGCTGAAAGTCTTGGCGTTTCCTTCTTGAGATACTCTACGAGCAATTTCATCAGGAGTGTAACCTCAGTCTTTGGCCGTTTCCAATTTTCTGTCGAAAACGCATAAAGGGTGAGGTATTTGATTCCAAGATTTGTACATGCCCTTATTGCCTCTTCAATTGCCTCGACTCCTGCTCTGTGGCCGAATGTTCTTTCCATAAGCTTCTGCCTGGCCCATCTTCCATTTCCATCCATTATTATCGCCACATGATTTGGCACTTTTGCTTTTTTAAGAGTCTCTATGTTCAAATCAAGCATAGCTTACCTTTCCTTCCAAACATATTAAACGCATCCTCCAGCCCTTAAATCGGGCTGGAAAAATGCGTAATTGTTATTTCAAGTCCGCCGGATTTTGATTCAAGCACTCTTATGATTCGAGGTACAGTCAAAATGCCGGCATCCTTTTTGCCTTGTATTTCATTCACTACATAGACAATTTTATTTCCATCCAGAATCTTCTTTGCATCTTCCATTTCCATTCCCAGCAGCATTGAAGGCATGTCCAATTTATATTATACCTCCATTATTTCCTGTTCCTTCTTGTCAGAAAGTTCGTCTATAAGCTTAACATGGGCATCAGTTATCTTCTGTATCTCGTCCTGGGCTCTTTTTGATTCATCTTCAGCTATTTCGCCGTTTTTTTCCATCTTCTTGACTTTCTCATTGGCAGTTCTACGCTCGTTTCTAATTGCAACCTTGGCGTTTTCTCCTGTTTTTCCAACGAGCTTTACAAGATCTTTTCTTCTTTCTTCCGTAAGCTGCGGCACTGATATTCTTATAGTTTTGCCGTCGTTTGTAGGATTGAATCCAAGGTCGGAATTCATTATAGCCTTTTCGATATCCCTCACAGCAGTGGCATCCCATGGCTGTATAAGTATAGCCCTTGGCTCAGGCGTTGACACGCCGGCCATCTGCTTGAGCGGAGTTGGCGTTCCGTAATAGTCCACTATTATTTTGTCAAGCATCTTTGGGTTTGCCCTTCCCGCTCTTATTACAGAAAGGTCGTCCTTGAAAACAGAAATAGTTTTTTCCATTTTTTCTTTTAGTTCATTGATAAGTTCCAGGCTCATACTATTCCTCCTCTACTCTATATATGTCCCGATATCTTTACCGAGCACAACATCAATTATATTGTCAGGATTTTCGAGTCCAAACACTCTTATTGGTATTTTGTTGTCCATGCAAAGTGAAGTTGCCGTAGAATCCATTACTCCCAGCCCTTTATTCAATACGTCTATATAAGAAAGAGTCTTGAACATCTTGGCATCCTTGTTCACCATAGGATCACTGTCATAAACTCCGTCCACCTTCTTAGCCAAGAGTATTACATCCGACTCAATCTCGGCAGCTCTCAGCGCAGCTGTAGTGTCAGTAGAGAAGTATGGATTGCCTGTGCCTGCTGCAAATATTACAATCCTTCCCTTTTCAAGATGCCTCATGGCCCTTCTTCTGATGTATGGCTCTGCAATCTGCCTCATTTCTATGGCAGTCTGTACGCGTGTAGAAACGCCTATGTTTTCAAGTGCATCCTGAAGCGCAAGCGAGTTTATCACAGTAGCCAGCATTCCCATATAGTCTGCCGTTGTCCTGTCCATGCCTTCGCTTGTTCTGCCTCTCCAGAAATTGCCGCCGCCTACAACTATTGCAACCTCAACTTCCATCTCGTGAAGCTTCTTGATAGCCTGAGCGATATTCATGACTGTTTCGTTGTCTATTCCAAATCCGCTGTTGCCAGACAGAGCTTCGCCGCTTAGTTTTAACAATACCCTTTTATATATTGTATTAACCAATTAAAATCCTCTCCCAACTGTCTTTTCAATTAGTCCTTCGCTGTACAATTTTCTCTGAAAAAAGAGAACACCACAGTGTTCTCCTTTTTTAATTATTTTTTTAATTGCTTTGCTACTTCTTCAGCAAAATCTTCTGATTTTTTCTCGATTCCTTCTCCAACCTCGAATCTTACCATGTTTACTAGCTCTATAGACTTGCCCAGCTTTTTAGCTTCCGCGTCTATATATTTTGCTATAGTAACGTCTGGATTCTTAACGAATGACTGCTCGAGAACACAAACCTCGTTTATTTGCTTGTTAAGTCTTCCAACAACCATCTTTTCAACTATTTCAGCAGGTTTTCCTTCATTTAGAGCTTGCTGAGTAAGTATTTGCTTTTCATGCTCCAGGTATTCCTGATCTACATCATTTCTTGATATATATTTAGGATTCATGGCAGCTATTTGCATAGCAACGTCTTTTCCAACTTCTGCAACTTCAGCTGCTGACGCATCAGTTTTAAGCTCTACCAGAACGCCTATCTTTCCAGCGCCGTGTATGTATCCAACAGTTCTTGTTCCCTGGCCTTCGAATTTAGCAAATCTTCTTATGTTCATGTTTTCGCCTATTGTTGCTATTTTTGAGTTTAGTGTTTCCTGAACTGTTTCTGCGCTTCCTGCGAAGTTTGAAGCTAGCAGTTCTTCAACAGTTGCTACGTTTGACGAAAGTACCATTCCTGCAACATCGCTTACAAACGTCTTGAACTCGGCGTTTTTAGCAACAAAGTCAGTCTCGGAGTTTACTTCAACTATTGCAGCCTTAGTTCCATCTTCAGATATGCACATGTCTACAAGGCCCTCAGAAGCAACTCTGTCTGATTTTTTAGCGGCTTTTGCTAGTCCTTTTTCTCTTAGAAGGTCTATCGCTTTTTCCATATCTCCTTCAGTTTCCTGAAGTGCTTTTTTACAGTCCATCATACCTGCGCCAGTTTTTTCTCTAAGTTCTTTTACCATTGATGCCGAAATTTCCATGTGATCTCCTCCATATATATTATTAAAGGTAAGGGAAGAATCTCCCTTACCCGTAGTATTATCGACTTATATTTAATTATTCTTCAACCTGAACTGGAGCAACCTCTTGCTCTTCTACAGGCATCTCTTGTCTTGCAAGTATTATAGCATCAGCCATAGTAGCAGTTATAAGCTTAACAGCCCTTATAGCGTCATCATTTCCTGGTATAGGGTAATCCATCTCATCTGGATCGCAGTTAGTGTCTACTATTCCCACAACTGGAATTCCAAGTTTGTGTGCCTCTTTAACAGCTATTCTTTCTTTTCTTGGGTCAACTATGAAAATAACCGCAGGAAGCTCAGGCATGTCTTTTATACCATTCAGGTATTTTTCAAGCTTGCCTTTTTCAGCTTTTAGCTTTATAACCTCTTTCTTTGGAAGCACGGCAAAAGTTCCATCTTCTTCCATTTTATCGAGTTCTCTAAGCCTGTCTATCCTGATTTTTATTGTCTTGTGGTTTGTAAGCATTCCGCCTAGCCATCTTTCGTTGACATAGAACATGTTGCATCTTTCAGCTTCTTGCTTTATAGCCTCTTGAGCCTGCTTTTTAGTTCCTACGAAAAGAACCGGCTTTCCAGTCTCAGCAGCTTCCTTTACGAATCTGTAAGCCTCTTCTACCTTCTTAACAGTCTTTTGAAGGTCTATTATATATATTCCGTTTCTTTCTGTGAAGATGTACTTTGCCATCTTAGGGTTCCATCTTCTAGTCTGGTGTCCAAAGTGAACACCTGCTTCAAGTAGCTGTTTCATGCTGATTACTGCCATTTTGTTTCCTCCTATTTTGGTTTGTCCTCCGCCTTGCTCATTTCCCTGAAATGCCTGTCTTGGCACCTTCTCAGGAATTACAAAGCGTGCGTATTCTTTTACCTTTGATAGTATAGCACAATGCTAATGTTTTTACAATATTTTTATGTTATAAATAATCTTGCCTGTTAATACGACCGGAAAAATTTTCAAGCCCTATATTACTCTGCTTTTTATGCAGCTGTCTTCGAGATAAAACTCGCTCGACTTCATCTCGTTTCTTACGTACATCACCTGGTTGCCTATGGTAAGCCTTACTCCCGGATACACCGTATCCCTGACCTTCAGGCTGGATGCTATTATATCCTGCATCTGACTTTGAATCCTTTCTATCTCGCCATTTAGTATTTTCAGCTTGTCCGCCAGGCCATTGTATACAGAGACCGTTTTTTCAAGGAGCCGCTTCTTCTTTTCGTCCATTTCACCCCTCGAAATTGAGGTTTTGAATGCGTTAAGACTTTTGCAAATGTCGCCGAGGTTTTTCTCGACAAACTCTTTTTCATCAACATATGCCTGCAGCTTGATTTTGAGGTTTTCATCAACACCCAATTCTATTACGGTCTTTGTTCCCATGGGTGAACCGATTGTTGTAGCTGTAATCTCTTTCTTTACAAGCACCTCTCCGCCTGCCAGAAGCGCTTTTTTCCCTGTCAATTTCAAGCTTCCCATGCAACTGATGTTGCTGTGCATAACAAAATCTGCTGTGATATCGCCCTCTGCTATTATTTTCTTAGCATTTTCAACGAATCTGCATATGAGATTGCCATTTGAGTGAACGCTTGCCTTGTCATTTCCCTGTATGCCACCCTCAATTACGACATCTCCCGACGATACGAGAATTGCACCTTCCACTACACCGCGAACCAGAATGTTTCCTTCCGCCTGGACAAGAAAACCCGTCTTCACATCGCCATTCACCACCACGTCGCCGTTAAATCTTATATTGCCAGTAGAATTGTCTACGTCTTTTTCGATAATAATAGTTTTATTTACAGAAATACGGCCGTCCTTATAGTCAACGCTGCCGTCACAATCACTTATTAGCATTGAGCCATCAGGCGAAACACTTACGTTTTTTCCAACTTTATATTCAATTTTTTTGCCATCAGGCGCCGGGATTTCCTCTCCTGATATATTCATGCCGCTTTCCCCATTTGTCAGCGGCTCTTTTATAGCAAGTATGTAGCCTTTGTTTACATTTTCTATTTTGTTGAGCTCTTTAAAATCGATTCTGCCGTGGCTGTCAATTTGGGGATCCCTTTTTACACTTTCCCTGAAGTTCAGATTTATCTTTTCGTCCTTGCCGCATACCTTGTCGCGGCCACTTGCCACTTTCACCCTTGCGTTGTATGTTTTTTTCTCGGAAATCTCTTTTACAGCTTTAAAGTCAATGCCATATACAACCTTGTTTTTTTCTAAAAATCGGATTATCTCCTGTTCTTCCACGCAGCGCTGCTCGCTGCCTTGCTTGCTGATTTCAATGAATGCCTCCAGCTTATCCTTTGTTATGTCCAGTCTGAATAGCATTCCGTCGCATTCCTCTTTAATCGTAAAATAATTTGCCATGATAACCTCCTTTCTAGAAAGCTGCTTTTAACTTGATAATCGCCTTGCTGTGTATTTGCGAAATCCTGGATTCTGTGACTTTGAGCAAACAGGCAATTTCCTTGTATGCCAGCTCTCTGTTGTAATAAAGGTCAAGTACAAGTTGCTCTCTATCGTTTAGTCTTTTTATTCCCCGTTTCAAGTTTTCGAGCAGTTCCTTTTTTATCAGAGCTTCCTCAGGTGTAGCATTTGCAATATCTCGTACTTGGAGCTTGTAGCTTTCGCTTAATTCGTCTTCTAACGATATAATGTTGAAGCTGCACGTTTCAGAAAGCATTTTGTTCACATCATCGCCTGTCTTTCCAAGCTGCGATGCAATTTCATCTATCGTTGGCTCCCTGCCAAGCTCCCTTTCGAGCTTGGAGTACGCCTCCTTGAGCAGCTTCGACTTTTGCCTGACAGAACGCGGAACCCAGTCAAGGCTTCTGATCTGGTCGATTATTGCTCCTCGTATCCTTATCGTCGAGTACGTTTCAAACTTGGTATCCTTAGCGGGGTCATACCTTTCGATGGCGTCTATGAGTCCTATCACGCCGTAGCTCACAAGATCCTCATACTCAATGTTCGATGCGTAGAAATTGTAAAGTCTTGCTGCTATTATCTTCACCAGCTCTATATATCGTAGTATCAGAGTTTCCCTAAGCTCCTTGACTTTTGCCTCACATTTACAGGTCTTGTATATCTCCCACAGCTCATTCTCACCAATCATAACTTAAACCTCGGCTATTTTATATTGTTTATATCTTCGAGCCTGATTTCATCAAATAATTCTTCATCTTCCCCTGCTGGGTCTTTTAGAATATCCCTAAGCTCTTCGTCACCATTAACAGTCAAGTCAATTTCATTCCCGCATATTTTAGTATTTTCAATGCTATCTGAGAATTCCAGCCTGATCTTATTGATGAGCATGGCGCTTATGTTCAAGCACACCAGCAGCATAGCTGTGTCCGTCAAAAAATCTGTGACTGCAAAATTCCTGTTGAAGATTATAGTAATCAGAGTGTAAAGCGCCACAGTCAAATAATTCAATATTCCCAAAATGAAAAGACTGTTCTTCACTGTTTTGCTCCTTTTGTTTTTCTATATTATTTTTGTGCCCTTTCCTACGCTTCTTATTTTGAGATCTCCATTGCTGCAGCTAAACTCTATAGTTCTACCGTAGTTGCCCAGGGTATCTTCGGCAATGATTGGAATTCTAAGCTCGCCAAGCTTTTCCTTCACCGCATCCACATTCCTCTGTCCGATATTAAGGGTCGTGCCTTTAGCCGCTATGCTGAACATTTGGGCCCCACCCGCAATTTTTGCAATAATTCTGCCCTTTATAGCTCCCATTTTGACAATCTCGTAGAGCATTTCCTCAAGAGCGGTGTCTGCGAATTTTGCCTTGTTTGCGTTGTTTTTTATCTCCTTGCTCGAAGGCAGCATTATATGCGCCATGCCGCCGATTCTCTTGAATTTGTCATACAGCACAATTCCAACGCATGAACCCAGCCCAAGTGTTACAAGCACATCATCGCCGGTTCCTATCTTGTAGTCAGCCATTCCCACCTTTATATATTCGTTATTCATCTATGGGCACTCCCAGATTGCTAAAGAGCCGCTTGAAGGAATCCAGGTCTGGCATGAAATAAAGATTTCCGACTATTTCATTATCCCCTTCGAGAATCTTGTTTTCAATTAATATTATTCTGTCGCTTACCTCGCTGTATTCAATGGCCGGAACGCTCAGTATGGATGCGGCCATGTCTATACTAACAGATGGGACTGACATTTGGATGTTGAGATTTGATAGCTGTGAAATTGAATTTATATAAGAACTTGAGAGAATGTTCCCAATTTCCTGTATGGCTGACATTTCCATTTCGCTGTAAAAATCATTTTCGCTTACTCCGCCAAGAAGTATTTTTATCAGGTGGTCAGCCGACGGCTTGTCAAGCACCAGCATTATATTTCCGCTGATGTCTCCCCAAAACTTTACATATACTCCTACTATAAGCATCTCTGCGGTTTCCACCGTGTTAACAATTTTTTCCGTCTCTATAACTTCTATTACAGGTACTTCCATGTCTACTTTTTTGTTTATGATCTGAGAAAGCGCAGTAAGCGCATTACCTGCTCCTATATTGCCGACCTCTTTTAATACGTCCAGATAGTAACTATTAGCAGTTAAGTCCATAATGCTCATTACACCCCTATTATCTTATGTACATCCAATATTATTATTACACGATCAGTATCTTTTGCTATGCCTCTGACAAAACCGTCATTGAAATTGTCTGCGACTATGCTTATGTCTATATCTTCAGTTTCTATATCTTTTACTTCAGATGCTGAATCCACTATGAATCCAATCATCATCTCGTCAATTCTGTTTATTATTATTCTCTTGTCCGCAAACGAGTCTGCCATGGGAAGATTGAAACGCTCCCTGAGGTCAACCACCGGAACAATGTCCCCTCGCAGGTTTATTACGCCTTTAACATATACTTCGGCCTTTGGAACTCTCGTTATATCCATCATTTTTTCGATCGTTTCGACATGGTTTATTCCAATTCCGTAAAATTCATTCTCCAGCTTGAATATGACGTACTTGTTTGCAACAGCGCTGTCCAAATTGTATCACACTCCATATAATTTAATTGAATAGCGAATTGGTGTCTATTATTAGCGCCACACTTCCATTTCCAAGTATTGTAGCTCCTGCGACAAAGTTTATGCCTTTTAGGTACTTGCCAAGTGACTTGATTACTATCTCCTGCTGTCCTATGAGATCATCTACTATTATTCCAAGGTCTCTTTCACCTTTTTTGACCACTATGACATTTATGTCATTTTTGTCTCTTTCCCTGGCTCCGGCTTCAAGCACATCCCCCAGGTCGACAAGCGGAAGTGTCTTTCCGCGGTATAGGACTATGTCCCTGCCTTCAACGCTTCTTATCTTGTCTTTTTCTATGTTTGTGATTTCCTTTATGTTGTTGAGGGGAATAGCATACTTTTCATCACCAACCATGATCAGGAGCGCTTGAATTATTGCAAGCGTGAGCGGAAGCCTTATTATAAACTTGCTCCCCAAATTTCTTTCGGTTTCTATTTCGATTATGCCTCCGAGAGATTCAATCTTCGTCTTGACAACATCAAGCCCAACGCCTCTTCCCGATATGTCCGAAATCTTATCAGCCGTGCTAAAGCCAGGCATCAGCACAAGGCTTGCTATTTCCTTTTCATCCATGCTCTCTAGCTTCTCATGCGTTACAATCTCTTTTTCTAAGGCCTTTTGCCTGATCTTTTCAATGTCAAGGCCTGATCCATCATCGGCAACCTCTATGACTACGTTGTTTCCGTCAGGATATGCAAGCAGCTTGAGCGTACCCACCTCGGACTTGTTAAGCTTTGCTCTGATATCTGGCTTTTCGATTCCATGGTCCAAAGAGTTTCTAAGCAGGTGTATTAGCGGATCGCCTATCTCGTCTATTACCGTCCTGTCGACCTCAGTTTCCTCTCCTGACATTATCAATTCCACTTCTTTGTTTAGGCTCTTTGAAAGATCCCTTATCATTCTTGGGAATCTGTTGAAAACCCTTTCAATAGGTACCATTCGTACCTTCATCACCGCGTCATGGAGGTTTGTGGTTATTGTTTCAAGATACTCAATGGCGTCGTTTGCATTTTGATTTTTCGACCCGATCTCGATATCCTCCAGCCTCGTCTTAACGATTATGAGCTCACTGACTAGATTCATAAGGTTATCGAGTCTGTTTATATCTACTCTTACAGTTTTGCCAACCTTACCTTTTCTGTTTGATGTCTGTTCGCCCTCTTCCTGCGCCTCATCGGTCTTCGCTTCAATCTCGATTTCCTTTTGTTGCATGCTTTTTTTGCTGCTCTCGGCCTCTTTTGCTATGCTGGTTTTTTCAATGGCCTCTTCCAACATGTCAACCTCAAGCGCTTCCGGCAGAGCAGCCAGAGGCTGCTCTGCCATCTCTTCCATTGTTATATCTTCCGCAGAATATTCGCAAACCGTGGCATCCTTAACTTCCGAGATGTTTAGTATCTTGTTTCTTAGTTCATCAACTTTAATGCTTGTAACTACTATGAGTTCGAATTCCAAGTCGAATTTTTCATCCTCTATGTCTTCTGTGGGTGGATTTGAATATATTATTTCGCCGTTTTCTTCGATTGTTTTAAACACCAAAAATGCCCTGGCTGATTTGAGCATGCAGGTTTCATCCAGCATAACCTTTATTTTGTAAGATGTAAGGTTCTGAGCCTTTGCGCTCTTTATGACATTTGCTATGTATACCT
Source organism: Peptoclostridium acidaminophilum DSM 3953 (assembly GCF_000597865.1). Taxonomy (GTDB): domain Bacteria; phylum Bacillota; class Clostridia; order Peptostreptococcales; family Peptostreptococcaceae; genus Peptoclostridium_A; species Peptoclostridium_A acidaminophilum. Next base: position 1,346,441 of record NZ_CP007452.1, read on the forward strand.
CATTTTCTTTGCTTTGGCTGGACTCTGCTTCCTTAGCCTTGCTTTCCTCTTCAACAGCAAGCACATTTTCAAGCTTTTCAATCAAATCATCTATTGGCAGGCTGCCTTCTTTTCCGGTTGCTTCTATGCTTTTTATGAAGTTGTCTACCCTGTCTAGCACCTCAAACAGCAGGTCAACCATCTTTGTGTTTATGACAGCCTGGCCGCTCCTTATGTCATCGAGCAGATTCTCCATTTTGTGTGTGAGCTTAGCTGTTTTTTCAAATCCCATAGTTGCGGACATACCTTTTAGTGTGTGGGCTATTCTGAAAATCTCGTTTATTGTCTCTATGTTGGAAGGATTGCTTTCAAGCTCAAGCAGATTGGTATTCAAGTTCTCCAAATGCTCTTTGGATTCATCTAGAAATATGTCTATGTACTGATCTAGTTCAAACAAAATCTACACCCCCAGCAACTTGTTTATTTCTACTGCAATTTTATTTACAGGCAATACTCTGTCTACTACTCCAAGATTAATTGCTGCTTTTGGCATTCCAAATACTACGCATGTATCCTGGTCTTCAGCTATTGAAATGATGTTGGAGTTGTACTTCGACTTGAGCTTTTTCATTCCCTTCGCTCCATCCTGACCCATGCCTGTCATAATTACAGATATTATGCTCTTGCACCTTAACTCGCTCAGCGAGTAAAACATTGAGTCTACAGAGGGCTTGTGTCCCGAGACATTTGGCCCGTTGTCAAGTACAACCTTTATATCGATTCCTTCGTTAATGAAATTCATATGTCTATCACCGGGAGCTATATAAGCAACTCCGTTTTTTAATATCTCTCCGTCCTCTGCTTCCTTGACTCTTATCTTCGATACACCATCAAGCCTGTCGGCAAGGGATTTTGTAAATCCCGGAGGCATGTGCTGAACAACTACTATTGCCGAATTTATATCCTCATCCAGATTTGGTATCACATGCTGCAGAGCTTTGGGGCCGCCCGTTGAGGTTCCAATAGCTACGATATTTTCAACCTTCCCCCCCCTGCTTATGCGTTGCCTTGGCGCGAGCCTTTGCGCCGTACTGGCCCTTATTTTCTCAAAAACGCTTTTCTTGGCTTTTACGTCTATTACTGCCGCAGTTTTTATCTTTTGTATTATACTATTTTTGAGCTCTTCCTGGCCTTCCCTGAATATGTTCTCGGGTTTTGTTATAAAATCAACTGCGCCCATTTCAAGTGCTCTTATTGTAAGATCTGCGCCCAGCTTTGTAAGACTGCTTAACATGACAACGGGTGTGGGTTTGATTTTCATTATTTCGGAAAGTGTTTCTATGCCATTCATAACAGGCATTTCCACATCAAGTGTCACAACATCTATGTCATTTCGCAGGAGCTTTTCTATGGCTTCTTTCCCGTTGCGAGCCTTTTCAACAACCACTATTTCATTGTCACTTTGAAGTATGTCTGTTACGACTTTTCTTATAAAAGCTGAATCGTCAACAACTAACACCCTAATTAAGCTCATCTATATCAACCCTTTTTGTCTTAATATTCTCTGTTGTTTGAATATGTACTTGATTATCATGTTTCTGTCTTCTTCTGTTATCATTGTAAACTTAATTGCTGCTTCGTATTCATCTGGCAATTCGAAATTTGGAATGCTCCTTCTGAGCACCTTTCCCTTGGACAGAAATCTTTTGCCGTCAAGTGTTATTGCAAAATAGTACTCTTCACCCTCGTCAAGCCTTTTCGAAATAAAAAGCCTTATGCCTCCTCCGCTGATATCCAGCGTGTTGCCGTTTGCCACGGGATTTCTCTCCATATCATACACTTCAACTGGAAGAAGTACATTCAGCCTGTAGTAGTTTCTTCTTTGAGTCTTAATTGTCTTGTCTATCTGCCGAACCTTCATATGCGGTATAGGCGTTCTTTTGCGTTCCTCCACGACAGCCTGGAAAGAATAAGTCCCCTTGCTGTGAATCGAATAATACAATGTTACTTTCTTTCCCTCTGAAATCGGTATGAGTCTTCCCTTTTCGGTGGGCAGCGATATAAAATATACGCTTTTACATTCTGACACTTCGAGCAGCTGGCTCTTTAAAAGACGCGGATCCCCGAATTGCTGCTCAATTTCAATTTCAATTTTGTCCCCGATTTTAAAGTGGTTTTCGAAATGCATTTATTAAACTACCTCCTGCTGGATATAAAAAAAGATGCCAACCGCTGGACAAAGCCTTCACTGCTTTTTGTTTTTTCCTTGCCTGTAAGCCTGCTGCATATTTGTTCTACGTTGCGGCTGGCAGGCGAGCTCTCATATTTCAGGTAAAACGGCTCCTGCTGCTTTACGGCTCTTATTATGTTGTTGTCAGCTGATATATGCCCAATAAAGCCTAGTCCTACACCTAAAAATCTTTTTGATACAGTCTCCAGCTTTTTGAATGTTGATTCGGCTTCGAGAATGTTATCCACCTTGTTGACAACAACTCCGATTTTTTCTATGGATTCTCTCCTGAGCGTTTTTATCAGGGCATACGCATCCGCTATAGCTGTCGGTTCTGGCAGAGTAATCACTATGACTTCATCTGCAGCTTTTGCAAAAGATATTACTGACTTTGAAATTCCAGCGCCCGTATCAATAATTATATAGTCGAAATCATTCTCTAGTATGGCCAGATTCGCCAGAAGCTTGTTGAGCTTGTATACTGGCAGATTGGCCGTTTCGCTTATACCGGCTCCGCCTGATATTATTTTTATGCCAAGCGGTCCCTCCATTACAATATCTCTTATACCCATTCCACCCTCAATGACATCCATAAAATTATATTTGGGCGCACTCCCGACGAGCACTTCAATGTTGGCCAGGCCAAGATCCGCATCTATTATCAGCGTTTTAAAACCTCTTGTTTTGATTGCAAGCGCCAGATTAAGCGTCAGATTTGTCTTTCCGACTCCGCCTTTTCCGCTTGTAACACATATTACCCTTGCTCTTTCCAAGCTGGCATCGCCATCATTTTGAGTGCTAACTTCATATGTGCTTCCTTTTTTTATTACGGCACTTCTAAGTTTCGAGGCTTGATCCATAGGCGTTACTCCTTTAGAACCTTTTCTATAAATTCTGACACATTCAGACTTGATATATCGTCGGGTACATTCTGCCCGAAGGTTATATGCGATATCTTCTTTTTATATTTGTGCAAAACATTCATTACGACAGCTTGCTTCGAGGTTTCATCAAGCTTTGTTATTATTATGTTGAAATCGTCAATAAAGTTGTATTCATCGACTATGTCATTAATGTCTTCTATGTTGTAATTTGCGCTTATTACAAGAAATATTTCTTTCTCTGGAATAGAATCCAAAAACCTTCTTATCTCCTTCATGTGCATCTTGTTCCTATGGCTTCTGCCAGCTGTGTCTACTAGTATGACATCAGATTCTGAAAGATTTTCTATACTTTCCCTTATGGAGTTTGTATTGTAGGCTACCTCTATTGGCATATTCAGTATCTCTGAATATATCTTGAGCTGCTCTACAGCCGCTATCCTGTAAGTGTCGAGAGTTATGAATCCAACTTTCTTATTTTCGTTGAGCACGCAGCTGGAAGCAAGCTTTGCCAGCGTGGTCGTCTTTCCAACTCCGGTCGGTCCTATGAACACATTTATTTTGTTCTTGAATTCAAATGCTTCGTATTCCGAGTCCAGCTCGCCTTGCAAATAGGCCCTGAACAGCTGCTTGAAATTGTCCACGGTTATTTCATTTTTTTCAGATACTGTTTGTATGAATTTGTCTATTAATTCCTGTGAAAACCCCTTCTTTTTAAGACTCGCTGTAATCTCGCCCTTGAGAGTCTTTGCAGTGGGATCTCCTGATCCACCTATGGGTGCATTGCCGCTTAAGGTCTTCTTTATCTGTTCAACCATATCCTTGATATTGCTGACTTCATTTTCTATGCTGCTGTAATCCTTTTTGGGACTGCTGTCTTCGTCAGCGTTTTCAAAAATTCTGCTCCTGAAATCAGCGCCGCCTGCAGCAGCCATGACGCTTTCTTGTTTTGAATCCCTAGGTTTTGATGCTTTTTGTTTGGATTCCTGTTTTCCGTCATGAGCCGCGAGTATTTCCACTTTTTCTTTTTCCCAGAATTTAAAAATATTGCTGTTTTTTATGCGTTTTGTATGAAGAATCACTGCATTATCGCCGAGCTCATTTTTAACCAGGTTCATGGCTTCTGTAACGTTCTTTCCAAGAAATCTTTTTATCATCATGCCTTATATGCTCACCATCCCGATTGACTGGATTTTCACCTTAGGGTCTATTTCATTGTATGAAACGACATAAATATCCGAGCTTATCTGTTCCACAAATTTTTTTATATAAAATCTTACTATCGGAGCTGTCAGTATTACAGGGTTTTCACCGATGGCTATCGCTTTCTCAATCTCGCCACTAAGCTTGCTTATGAAACTGGATGAAATTTCCGGATCGAGAGCCAGATATGTCCCTGTCTCTGTGTTTTGAAGCGATTCCATCACGACTTTTTCCAGCTTCGGACTTATCGTTATAGCTTTCAGTGAGGCCGAGCCCGCGGTGAACTGCTTCGTAATCGACCTGAACAGAGACTGTCTGACATACTCAGTAAGTATGTCGGTATCTTTCGTTACAGTTCCGTAGTCAGCAAGCGTTTCAAATATCGTCACAAGATCTCTTACTGATATGCCTTCCCTCAGAAGATTTGAAAGCACCTTTTGAATGTCGCCAAGCGAAAGCAGCGAAGGTGTGAGCTCGTCAACAAGCGCAGGATAGTTTTCCTTCACAGACTCAATCAACACCTTTGTCTCCTGCCTTCCAAGCAATTCGTGCGAATACCTCTTTATCACTTCAGTCAAATGAGTTGAAATTATAGAAGGAGGGTCGACTACCGTGTAACCCAGTATTTCTGCCCTTTCTCTCTCTTTTTCATCTATCCACTTGGCCTTGAGTCCAAATGCAGGTTCAACAGTATCGATTCCCTTTATCTCTCCGTCCGCTCCCCCCGGATTCATGGCAAGATAGTGGTCAAACAGTATTTCCCCCCTTGCCGCTTCAACACCTTTTATCTTTACTAGATACTCATTCGCCTCGAGCTGTATGTTGTCTCTTAGCCTTATCATAGGGACTATTATGCCCTGCTCGAGGGCGCACTGCCTTCTTATCATAACGAGCCTGTCAAAAAGATCTCCACCCTGGGATTTGTCCGCCAGCGGAATTATTCCATAGCCGAACTCCAGCTCGATAGGATCCACCTGAAGAAGTGGCAAAACATTCTCCGGCCTTCTTATATCTTCAACTTCGCTTTCTTCAGCCGACAATTCCTTCTCAGGCCTCTGCATGTCCTTTTGTTCCTGCTTCCTTAGGCCAAGCCCTATGAATAAAAATGTCACCGACAAGATGAAATAAGGCAGGAAAGGGAGCTTTGTAAAGGCGAGGGCAAAAAGCACTCCCGAAATTATGAACATCGCCTTTGGGTGCCTTATCATCTGGTCCATTACGTCCTGGCCCAGATCCGAATCGGACGCCGCCCTTGTAACAACTATGCCGGTTGCTGTAGATATAAGCAGCGCCGGAATCTGCGAGAGTAGTCCGTCGCCCACTGAGAGCATTGCATACTTGGCTATCGACTCGGCAAATGGCAGTTTTTCGACAAGCATACCCACTACAAATCCTGCAGACAGGTTCACTGCTGCAATTATAATACTGGCAATGGCATCTCCCTTTACAAATTTGGAAGCTCCGTCCATTGCGCCATAAAAGTTGGCTTCGTCCTGTATCTTCTTTCTTCGCTCCCTGGCCTGCACCTCGTCAATGAGGCCTGAATTCAGGTCTGCATCAATGGCCATTTGTTTTCCTGGCATTGCATCGAGTGTGAATCTGGCTCCAACCTCTGAAACCCTCTCCGCACCTTTTGTTATGACCATGAACTGAACTATTACTATTATCACAAATACTATGAATCCCACAAAAGCATTCCCTTGCATTACAAAGCTTCCAAAGGCTTCTATCACATCGCCTGCATATCCTGCTCCGAGTATTCCCCTTGTGGTCGATATGTTAAGCGCAAGCCTGAACATTGTGGTTATAAGAAGTATTGAAGGAAATATTGAAAATTCCAAGGCTTCCTTGTTGTACATGGCTATTAGAAGTATTAGCAGTGAAATTGAAACATTGAGGCTTAAGAGGATGTCAAGCAGCACAGGAGGCACAGGTATTATTATCATGAGCACAATGCCTATGACGCCCAGTGTTACAAATATTCCTGAAGATCTCATCCAATCTCTCCAATCAAATTTTCTTATGCTTGTATCTGTCTTTTGAATACACATATGCCAGAATTTGAGCTACCGCGTCATAAAGTTCCGGCGGAATAATGTCTCCGATGTTCAGCTTTGAATAGAGCTCCCTTGCCAGCGGCTTATTTTCAACCATAGGCACTTCGCTTGCTGCGGCCCTCTCCCGTATCTTCAGAGCGATCAAATTCTTACCCTTTGCTATAATAAAAGGGGCCTCATTTGCATTTTCATCGTATTTTAATGCGACTGCATAGTGCGTAGGGTTTGTTATAATCACATCAGCCTTAGACACATCCTCCATCATTCTGCGCATTGCAAACTGCCTTTGTTTTTCTTTTATCTTGGATTTAATCTCCGGATTACCCTCCATCTGCTTATACTCTTCTTTTATCTCCTGCTTTGACATTTTAAGCTGCTTTTCATGCTGATAGCGCTGAAAAAAATAATCGAATACTGCCAAGGCAATGAGTATGCCAGCGAGCACAAGCCCTAGGTTTATGGCTGAATCATACAAAATATATGAAAATTGATATTTATTAAGCTGGTATGTTTTGATATAAAGACCCATATTTGATTTGATGTATATGGTTGATACTATGGAAAGCACGGCAAGCTTTGCCAGTGATTTTACAACTTCAAATGCCGATCTTGCGGAAAACAGCCTCTTTATTCCTTCAAGAGGATTGAGCCTGTCTATTTTAAATTTCAGGGTCTCGGCAGTAAATACATTGCCTACCTGAGAATAACTGCTTGCGAATGCACTCACATAGTTAGCAAGCACTATGACCGCAGATGCCTTCACCAGAAAAATCATGCTCGTATAGAGAATTTTAAAAGCCATGTCTGTGTCTATTTCTTCATTGAACAGCTGCCCATAAAACGGTATAGGCTCAGCTATGCTTGTCAGTATGGCCTTGCCTCCAAGCTTCAAAATCAGCATTGAAATTATAAGGGTCACTGCCGAGTTTACCTCCCGGCTTTGGAATACCTGGCCTTTTTGTCTCGCATCCTGACGTTTTTTGGGCGTAGCCTTTTCTGTCTTTTCGCCCGAGAAGAGCTGCAAATCAATATTCAAATACATCAGCTTCCTTTTATAAGCCTGAAAAGCTGATTTTCAAAATTGAAAATAGCTTTAAGTATGTCTGCAATTATTGAATCATACTGCATAATGACAAAATAAATCATTATTATTCCAACAAAAATCTTAAGCGGCATTCCCACCACAAAGACGTTCATCTGCGGCATAGTTCTTGCAAGTATTCCAAGGACGACGTTCACAATAAACATTGCAATCACAACAGGTATGGCGATCTTGACTGCATACAGGAACATATCGTCAATGAGAGCTATTATAAAGCCCAGATACTCAAGCCTGAAATTAAGATTCAGACTAATCGGCAATATTTTAAAACTGCCGGATACAAGCCTTAGCAGCTGGTGATGGGCATCTATTGCCAGATATGCGAGTGCTGCAAATATGAACATGAAGTTACCGCTTATAGACATGTCATAGCCGCTGTATGGATCAACAACTCTTGCTATTGCAAAACCAACATCAGTATCCACTATACCGCCTGCTACCATAAATACTGCAAAAAAAAGATTCACTATATATCCTATTATGAGTCCTACTATGAACTCCTTAACAGCAATAATGCATACGTAAAAAAAACCTGCAGTCCTTATGTTCTCAACCTCGGCTAAATCCAAAGTTGTAAGAATCAGGAATGAAATTGCAAGCGAAAGTGCCAATTTGAAAATATTCGGAAGATTGTTTCTTCCGAATATGGGGTCTGCCACAAAATATCCCGCAATTCTTGAAAAAACAAGAAGCAAGACATTCAAGTGGGCAATAAAATAATCCAATGTGTATTCCATATGAATCCTGCCAGTTATTTTATATATTTGTCCATATTTAGAAACAGATTCTGAGTAAAGCTTACAGCTGTGTTCATAAGCCACGGCCCGAACACAACAACAGAAGCCAACACCACAACTATCTTAGGTACAAATGCAAGAGTGGCCTCTTGAATTTGCGTTGCCGCCTGGAATATACTCACAACAAGCCCGACTAGCAAGCCAAGCACCAGCATCGGTGCGGAAAGAAGCAGTATCATCGTCAGAGTCTGCTGCCCCAGATTTATTGCCATATTTATATCCATATAATTCTCCTACTTGAATCCCATGACAATAGACTTTATGACCAGATTCCATCCGTCGGCAAGTATGAAAAGCAGCAGCTTAAATGGCAACGAAATCATTACCGGAGGCAGCATCATCATTCCCATGGACATCAGTGTACTTGCAACTACCATATCTACAATCAGAAAAGGTATGAAGAGTATAAAACCCATCTGGAATCCTGATTTAAGCTCGCTTATCATAAAAGCAGGAAGGAGCACTCTGTTTGGAATGTCTTCTACCCCTTTTATGTCACCCGATTTCAAGCCTGCCATTTCAGAAAAAAGTACAATGTCTTTTTCCCGGGTCTGCTTCAGCATGAAATCTCTTAGCGGATCCATACCTTTTGAAAAAGCCACCTGCTGCGTTATCTGCCCGTCAACATACGGCTTGAGGGCCTGTTCGTAAACCTTCTCGCCGGTAGGCGCCATTATGAAGAATGTTATGAACAGCGAAAGCCCCAAAATCACCTGTCCTGGAAGATTTTGCTGGACGCCTATGGCGCTTTTTAAAAAAGAAAGTATTATTATTACTCTTGTAAAAGAGGTCATCATTATTATTATGGTTGGCAAAAGCGAGAGTACTGTAAATATTAAGATTATCTCGATAGAACTCGAAAATGCCCTTGGATCGTCCGTACCTCCTATTTCGAGAGAAACATTCGGATATTGTGTCTCTCCAAATGCAATTCCAGATAAAAATCCCACAAATGCCAAGGCGCAGATTATTATATTCAGTTTATTCTTCATTGTAACCATCCCTGAGCGGCAGCGAATCAATAGTGCTTATAGAATTGCCGCTTACTCCTACTATGTACTCCTTGTCCTTATACGACAATACTACAATCTCCTTGTCGCGCGACATGAAAACTCGTTCTTTTATCTTTAGAGATTTTCCTTCAAATGCCTGAATTCTTTTTTGAGCTACAAACTTTGAAGTGAAGTGGGCCATCAAAAGTATAAGCGCAAATACAGCCAGATATCCTATGCCTTTGATTATGGCAAAAAACACATCCAACTCTACTCAAGCACCTTTCTGACGGATTCAAGTATCCTATCGGCCTGGAAAGGTTTTACAATAAAATCTCTTGCGCCCGACTGTATGGCTTCTATAACCATGGCCTGCTGACCCATTGCTGAACACATTATGATTTTCGCATCCTTGTCTAGTGCCTTTATCTCCTTGACTGCCTGAATGCCATCCATCTCAGGCATTGTTATGTCCATAATTACAAGTTCAGGTGCAAGCTCCTTGAACTTTTCAATAGCCTTTAGTCCGTTTTCCGCCTCACCTACTATGTCATATCCATTTTTTGTCAGTATGTCTTTTATCATCATTCGCATAAATGCAGCATCGTCAACTAACAGTATCCTTTTTCCCATATTGTTGTTATCCTCCTTTTATTATCTAAGCTTGAATAATTATATGCTTCTTAATCGTTTATCAGGCTTGATGATATCGGTTATGCGAATACCGTAATTTTCATCAATAACCACAACCTCACCCTTTGCTATTCTTTTGCCATTTACAAGGACATCGAGCGGCTCTCCGACAAGCTTTTCCAGTTCTATTACTGTTCCTGGTCCAAAAGCAAGTATTTCGTCTATGCTTCTTGCCGTCCTGCCCAGCTCTACAGTTACCTTCAAAAATACATCTTTTATTATTTCTATGTTTTCAGGCAACTCTGTCTTATAAATATCCTGTTCGTCAAAAGACTCAAATTTTGCAGGATTTATATTGATATGATTTTCATTGGCACGAAGCTCAGTATTTTTGTGCCCTATTGCTGCGCTTTGGGCGTGATGCGCCTGTTCTTCGTGCTCTACCCTGTCAGACTGTCTTTGTGAATCTGCACTGGCAGTATGTGCGCCATCAAGAGTATTATACTGAGGCTCGTCAAATGCCGATGAGTCCTCAGACTCTTGGCTCTCACTGCCATATAACATATTATTGATTAAATCCCTTGCAAAGTCAATAGGCATAAGCTGCATTATATTGCTGTCGATAAGGTCCTCTATTGTCATTTTGAAAAGCACTCTGACATAGTCACAAGATTTATCTATACCACTCATTTCAATGCTGTTATCCATCAAATTGACTTTGAAAACTTCAGGAGGGTTTATGTCTATCCTTTTGCCAATCATCTCGGAAAGAGACGTTGAAGACGAACCTACCATCTGATTCATAGCTTCGCTTATTGCACTCAGATGTATATCGTTTAGTTCCTCAAGCAATCCTGATTTTCCATCCCCGCCCATCATGAGCGAAGCAATCACCTTTACGTCATCTTCTTTGAGTATTAGCATGTTCATGCCGTTAAGTCCTTCTTTGTAACCCACTCTGACTATGACATACGGTACCGGCTGCTCCTCGGCCATCTTATCAATGGATATAACGTCAACACTTGGCGTTGTTATGGAAACTCTTTTCCCTAAAATTGTAGAGAGTGTTGTTGCAGAGTTACCCATGTTGATATTCCCTATCTCGCCAATTGCATCCTTTTCATACTCATCCAATTCTAAACCGCCGCTTGGAGTTTCATCTGCCGATGCCCCTTTCAAAAGGGCGTCGATTTCGTCCTGCGAAAGCAAATCATTCATCATATTCATTATCACCCTCTTCAATTACTTGTGTTATCTTGACAGCTAGATTCTTATTCCGGGCTCCGGGTTTTCCGAAATATTTGATTTTTTCGCCAACCATTACCGTAAGTTCATCGCTTGTTCTCGATGCGAGCTTTATTACATCACCTTCTTGCAGCGTCAAAAACTCCCCTACCGTTATATTGGCTTCTCCAACATGACACGAAATTTCTATTTCAGCCCTTTTGAGCCTCTCCTTGAGTATATGCTCCTGCTCTTGTGTAATCTTTTTAGTATTGTTTGTAAACCACAGCTTCGTGCTTAGCTTTGGAAGTATAGGCTCTATCAGCAGATGGGGCATGCACACATTTATAAGGCCTTCAACATCTCCTATATTGACTTTGATTGTTATAAGCGCAACAGTTTCATTCGGTGAGACTATCTGTGCAAACTGTGAATTGGTTTCAATCTTATTTAGCTTGGGATTGAGTTCAATTACATTCTCCCATGGATCTACAAACAGCTTTGTTATTTGCGAAACTATTTTTTTCAATATTGTAAGTTCTATTTCAGTGAAATTCCTGCTTCCCGCATCGAACTTGCCATCTCCTCCAAGTATCCTGTCTATTATCGTAAAGCATAGTCTGTTTGACATTTCAAGAATCATTTCACCTGGAAGCGGTGAAAAGTCAATTATCGCAAGCATAGCTGGATTCGATATCGAATTGCAAAATTCATAGTAGGAAAGTTCTTCTACCGACAAGATCTCCATTTGAACATACGTTCTTAGCGTTCCCGAAAAATAAGTATTGAGCAGGCGTGTGAAGTTGTCATACATCATTTGAAGCGTTCTGAGCTGATCCTTTGCCAGTTTTTTGGGTATCTTGAAATCGTATTTTTTTACCTTTCGTTCATTTTCCTCTTTAATTTCTTTGACGTCAACCTCTCCTGCATTCAATGCCTCCAAAAGAGAGTCTATTTCATTTTGCGAAAGAATTTCTGACAACTGCTGCACCTCTCTTTATTGAACAATGTAATCCGTAAAATATATATTTTCAATGGAATCGATGCCGACCCTTGTTTTTATCTTATCTATAATATCTTTTTTTATGCCGTTCATGCCGTCCGGACTAACCATGTCTTCGGGTTTTTGCTGAATTATTGTTTCAAGAATTATATCTCTCAATATTGCATTTTTTTCAGCAAGTACAGTTTCGGCTTTTTTGTCAGTTGACTCGATTATTATGTTGCCTTTGAAAAAATTCTTTGTTCCGCCTATGTTTGTCGAAAACACTCCCATGTCGTAATTATATGTTTTTATCTGCTTGGCTTCCGTTTTGCCTGAAAAAAGAAAAAATGCCACTGCAAAACCTATTGCCAGCACAGCCACCCCTGCAATCGAGTATATAACTATTTTTTTCATTTTTTTGAGCCTTTCCCCCCATTCAGAAATTATTGTAGTCCGTCCTTCAAAATAAGTATGTCCACACGCCTGTTCTTAGCCTTGTTTTCAAACGAATCATTCGTTGTTACAGGGTGATATTCGCTGTAGCCTGCAGCAGAAAGCCTTTCCGGCATGACACTGTTTTGCTCGATCATGAACCTTACAACGTTGCAGGCTCTAGATACAGAGAGCTCCCAGTTTGAGGGGTATTTTGAATTGTATATTGGCACATTGTCTGTATGTCCTTCTACCCTGATTTTTTTTTCACCGAAATCCTTGCCATTGAGCAGGCTGCATATATAGCTGAGCGTGTCCATGGCCTGAGGCTTGAGATCAGCCTTTCCCGAGTCAAAGAGCACGTTTTCATTAAATCTGAGTATGAGGCCGTTGTTTCCATTAATAATGTTGACACTTTCACCAAGACCATTTTGATTCAGATAATCTTCGATTTCCTGTGACAAGTGTTCGTATATTCCTTTTGAGTCTATATCTATATCTGCTCCGTCCGTTGTCAAAGGAATCTCGCTAAGCGTCTTGCCGCCTTCAAGTATCCCCAGGGAGCCTTGAAACGATTTCATCATCGAGTCGAATTTTTGAGCGTCAACAGATGAAAATGAAAACATGAGTATGAAAAAGGTCAAAAGCAGCGTAACCATGTCCGAGTATGTTGTCATCCACTCAGGCGCGCCTGCTGGCGCCTGCTGTTTTTTCTTTCTCATTATTATGCTTCACCTTCCCTTAGATTGGCTGCTACATCACCCGAAAGCTCCTGTCTCCTTTTCGACGGCGGTATGAATGCTTTAAGCTTTTCTCCGATTATCCTTGGATTCTCACCTGCCTGTATCGACAGCAAACCCTCAAGGATTATTTGTTTTTCAAGAATCTCCTCATCGCTCTTGATTTTCAGTTTTTTTGCTAGTGGCAAAAATACAAGGTTGGCCAGCAGCGAACCGTAAAAGGTAGTTATGAGAGCTATCGCCATTGACGGTCCTATCGTGTCCGGATTGTCAAGCGTTGCCAGCATGTTTATAAGGCCTATGAGAGTACCTATCATACCAAACGCTGGAGCATAGGCACCCATAGCTTCAAAGAGTCCCTGGCCGCTGCCGTGCCTTTCCGAGATGAAGTCAAGCTCAGTCTCCAGGAGGTTTTTTACAAGTTCCGGATCGGTTCCATCCACAACAAGCATAATCCCCTTTTTCATAAAATCGTCGTTAATATTCTCAGATGCTTCCTCTAAGGAGAGCAGTCCTTCCTTCCTCGCCTTGTTTGCAAGCTCGTTTATGCCGTCAATTACAATATTCAAATCACTGCTCTTGCTCTGGAATGCCTTTTTTGTAATACTTATTATTTCAAGGAATTTCGGGAGAGGGTATGCTACAAGTGTTGCTGCCACTGTTCCACCCATGACAACCACCACAGACGGGATATTGATAAACCCCATGACATCTCCACTTGTAGCAATGGAAATCACTATGAGAACAATTCCTCCTACAACCCCTATGATGCTAGCTAAATCCACACGTCACACCTCTTTTCCTATTCGTTAGAACCAAATTGATATATGCTTTTTTTGAAGAGAAGTACTCTGCCAATTACTTCATCGACACTTTCCTTCACAACGAACCTGTGGCCGTTTGTGAGGGTAATTACCGTATCCGGGGTGTGCTCCACATGTTCTATGAGGTCGCAGTTAATTACAAATTCTTCTCCGTTGAATCGTGTGACTTTTATCATGGCCGCTCCTTTTATCTCTTGAGATTTATAAGCTCTTCAAGCATCTGATCCGTAGTGTTTATTATCCTGGAGTTAGCCTGGAATCCTCTTTGCGTCTGTATCATGTTAGTGAACTCCCTTGCAAGGTCCACATTCGACATCTCAAGCGCTCCCCCAACTGTAGGTCCAAAGCCGTTGCTTCCAGGAGTTCCTATTATTGAAATGCCTGAGTTTGCCGTGTCCATATACAGGTTGGAGCCCTTCTTTTCAAGTCCCGATGGGTTCTTGAACTTCGCAAGAGCAATCTTTCCCAGTATTGACTTCTTGCCGTTAGTGAAGTTGCCTACTATATCACCGTTTTCACCTATAGAAAAATCATCTAGCGAACCCTGTTTGTAGCCGGCAATGCTTGCTGCTGTAACCGAAGATTCGTTGGCTGATTGCGTAACCTTTGCGTTGCCGTTTTCATCAGTAAAAGAAAGGTTGAAGTTAAACCCTCTGGCACCATTTGGAAAGTAGCCAGTTCCGTCTTCACTTGGCATGATTTCGATGTTTGTCATACCTCCCGATACAATCTTGCCATTTTCAAATTCAAGTATTACAGGCTCACCATCTTTTGTTGCCATTGTTCCGCCTAAGCCATCCATTGATTCTACTTCAATCACCCATTTATTTGAGTCGTAGAGTTCATTTATACTGTTTGTTGTTACATCATATAAACTGTCATCCTCTGCATTTGGAGTGGCTACACCGTCTTTGAATTTCCTGCTAATAGTCATCTTTATCGTGTGTTCTCCGCCCATCTCATCATACACTGTAAATGTAGTCTGCCTTGCAGTGATATCCGATTTGCTTATTTGAAAATTGGCATCATCAATTTTTGTTATATTAGCATTAAGGCCTGTGTTTACATTTATATTTCCTTCGAATGTGACATCTTTTTCTTTAGATATGTCTGCATCTTCAGTTCCTACGCTTCCTGTACACTTAGCAGGAAATACTGTCGCCTTTGATATTACAAGACTTTCGATTGTTTCCTTCAGCTTTGCATCTGGCCCTATTGTCCCTTCAGCAACCCTGTAGCCGAGCACCTTGAAGCCTCCTGAAGCCAACATATTGCCTCTGTCATCTATTGTGAAGTTACCCGCTCTTGTGTAGTATTTATTGTTAAAGCTCGGGTCGTCAGAAACCATGAAGAAGCCCTCTCCGCCTATCATTACGTCGGTAGGGTTGTCTGTCCTTTCAATAGCGCCCACTGTGAACATTGTGTCAACAGCGGCCACATCGATGCCAAGGCCAACCTGCATTGCATTAGACCCGCCCTTACCGTCTTCAGCTCCTGTGGCTCCCTTCAATGTCTGATTGAATACTTCCTTGAACTGAACTCTTGCTCCCTTGTATGCTATTGTGTTTACGTTTGCTATGTTGTTGCCTATTATATCCATTTTTGTCTGGTGCGATTTCAAACCTGATACTGCAGCATATAGACTTCTCATAATCGATTCCCCCTCGAATTATTCTTCGGTAGTGCCGTTTGTCACTTCATTTTTCAAACTTGCAAGTTCATCCATTATGTAATCCATAAAATCCGAATTGTTTTGACTTTCAATGTTCTGGAGTCGTTCATCCATGTTTTGAAGACTGGCTATCATTTGTATGTAGGCAGTTAAGCCTGATTCGTTTTGCTCTTCCATTCCCTTGAGTTTTTCATTCATTTCTTCAAGATTGCCTATCATTTCTTTTTGTCCCGAATCAACTACTTTTGCCAGATTCTGAATCTGCTCCAAAGAGCTGAATTGAGCCATTTGTGCAATGAATTCCTTGTCTTCCACAGGATTGAGCGGATCCTGATTTTTAAGCTGTGTAACGAGCATATTCAGAAACTCATCTTTCCCCAGGTTTCCCGAAATGTTAGCAGCTCCGCCTGTTGCTGCAGCAGATTGGCTTTGAGTTGTTGCGCTTACATTCATATATTCACCCCTTTAGGCTAGATAGTTTATCTCTTCATCAAGCATGTACGGATTGTTTGCCTCTATTCCTCCTTGAACAGCTGCATCTTCAATCGCATCGTTGAATACAGCTGAGCTTATCCTCTTGCTTCTCACCGAAGCCTCAAAGCCGTCTTCATGGCCTTTCCCGCTTTGAGTTCCCGAGTCTACTGAAACATCGACTGCTGATATGTTTATCCCCTGCTCGTGCATGCTGTCTTTAAGCTGTGCAATATTTGACTCTATCGCAGCCTTGACTTTATCACTTTCAGCTACGAGTCTGGCTGTTAGTATCCCGTTTTCCATTACCACCTTAAGTGTCAGCTTACCCAGCTGCTCGGGCTCGAGTTTTATCTCAATGGCCTTGAGATTGTCTGCGTCTATTATTTTCATCTTGTTTATGACCTGTTCAACAACTTCTCTTTGAGAATAATATACAGGCCTTGTCTTCATTAGCTCCTGGCTGATTCGGCCTGAAGAAGTATCCTGAGAAAACCCGGAAAATTTAAACTCCTCCGACTCCTCAGACAGCTTTAATATTTCTTCTTTTATCGAGTCCAGAGGGTCCTTTGTCTCTTCCGCTGAAAATTGCTGCCCTGCTCCATTTCTTTCAGCTATGAATTTTTTGATGCTTTGACCTAGTATGTTTTCAGGTTTCTCATGCAGTGTTTTATCCAAGGCAGCTTCATCCCTGACTCCTTTTTTTTGACTGCCTTTGTCTTTATCCGGAACAACTGCCATTATTGCATCCTGCTCCGCAAAATCTTCAAACTCTGCATTCTGAGAATTTTGCGCGCCTGATTCCTGAACTGATTTTGCGGCAGGCGCTTGCATTGTTTTGTCATCAGCTGCCATGCCTGCTTCAATTGAAATATCATTCTGAAGCAGCTCCACTTCACTTCCAGGCGCCCGCGGCGTTTTTGCATCTACCTTGGTCACGGCGGCTTGCACTGCAGCATCCGGCTTGACGGCGAGTTCTTTTAAATCTTTGATTATCGACTTGTCTATAAATATGTTTTCTGCCCCTGCAAGCTCGACTCTTTCCGCATCGGCCGGCTGCGGCACATCTTCGAATATATTCTCATTTTCAGCTTTTACTGCTTTGAGATCCTCTTTTTCACCTTGAGAATCTATAGTCACATCCTTCTTTTCACTCCTGTTGCCACTTGAGCTTTTTAGCTCCTCCTTTTGGACACCTTCAGATTTTTGTTTTTTATCAATTTTAGACTTCATCTTTTCAAGCGTACCTGCAAACTCATCCCTTGCAGCTGGGTTGCTTTTTGAAAATGTATCCTTTGTTTTGAAATCTTCTTTCGCTTTCATCGGTAAAACAGACAGCTTGTTCATCAATATCCCCCTTCTTCAGGAAGTCCCATTTTTCTGGTTAGCTCTGATGCCTTCTGGGCTCCAAGTTCTTTCAGTATTTTGGATATGGATTTTGGAGGCAGGCCCCTTAATATATCTACAAGCAACTCCTCTTGAGTTATTCTAAGAACACCTTCACCTACTGGATACTCCTTATATATCTCGTCCCTGCCCAGTATGTTTCTTATTATGTCTGCCAGCGCTGTCGATTCCATTTTTTTATATGATTCTCTTAGCTCAGAAACTCTTCCGATATAGCTATCCATTATATTGACTGTTGTATAAAGGCTTCCTGTATCTATCTGGTCGTTTAGAAGCTTGATTTTGTTTATTTCTTCAATAACGTCATTTGCATACGTTTCGTCTTGAAAACATGCCAAAATCTTGCCCGCCTGTACAACCTCCATATTGGCTATTATGTAGGCCACATCTTCCGCCTTGAACTTTTCTTTATCTTGAAGCTCCAGCGAGGCCTGATTGTAATCCTTGTCTGCATACAGCATTGTCATGCTGTCCATTTCTTCTATGTATTTTTCAAAAGAGAGCAGCTCTCTTTTTATCTTTTGTGCGGCATCTCCCTTGAGATTTGTTTCCACGGCATCCTTTATATCCACGTCTATGTAGTAAATCACCCTGGCTGCATATTTCGGCTTCATGTCCTGCAACAGGCTAGCGGCATATGTGCTGTCTATTTCCAGCATCCTTATGTCATCTTCGATATCCCTTACAGTCTGAAGCAAGCCTACTTTTGCATAATACCTGGCCTTTTCCGAAATATCTCCAGCTTTTTCCTTTTTCATGCTCTCTATTTCACGCTTCAAGGCGTTTTTTTTCATTTCCTTGAGGCTTATTTCGCTTAGCACTTCCTGGGTGAATTCAAAATCGTCGTCCTTCATGAGCTGAACAATTTCCTTGTAAAGCCTTTTGTCCTGCTTTTTAAGCAGCATTAGCTTGTCGATAACCCTTCCCTCATCAAGGGAAAGATAGTATTCAGCCAGGTCATTTTTTTGAGCCTCTATGTCCTGCGCCGAATCGCCAATGCCTGCAATCGATGAAATCAGAGGCATCTTTTTCATTGCATTGTCAGCTGAAACTTTAAATTCAGGATTTATTATGTAGACAATTAAAAAGGCAAATAAAATGGCTACCAGAAAAGATAATGCCAATATGATTTTTAGCCTCGGGCTTGCTTTTTTGACATTCCTGTCGTTGTCCTTTGACTTGTCCATTTATGCCTCCTAGCTGGTACCTCTGATTCTGAAAGTATTTATCTGGTCCAACGCCTTTTCCTCTTTTAGCTTGATAATATGCTTGAATTCGTCTATATGCTTTTCCTTGAGCTTTTCAAACGATTTTCTTTCCTTCATTACCTCAAGGTATTCTGTTTTTTTGTAATTGAAGCTTTCCCGCAAGCTTGAAAGCTTCTGCTGCAGCCTTTCAATGCTTACGTCTGAGCATTCTATTGAGTAGCTGAGTTTTTTTATATCTGTAATAGAAGCGCCTGACATCAAAATCTCCTCCAACATATCATACCTCTCACGCTTCATTTCCTCCATTTTGCTGATTTCACTTTCCAAATCTCTTATGCTGTTTGATATGATTGCCATTTCATTCTTCTTGTTGTCTTCGAGCTTTTCCTTCAGGCCCAGTATTTTTTCGAACTTAAAACCAAATTTCACGGATTTCACCCCTAATCCTTGAATATTTCAAGCATAAGATTTATTGTTTCTTCAATACCAATATTGGTATCCACATCTTGCTTCAGGAACGAATTGACCCTGTCTATCTTGTCTATTGCATAATCGATTTTTTTGTTGGTGCCCTTTGAATATACGCCTATATTTATAAGGTCCTCAGCCTCTTTATATATCGAAAGCACTTCCCTTAGCCGCTTGGCCGCATCCTTGTGTTCTGCAGAAGAGATGTTTGCCATTACACGGCTGACGCTGGAAAGCACGTCTATAGCCGGATAGTGGTTTTTATTGGCGACAGACCTTGACAGCACTATGTGTCCGTCGAGTATTCCCCTCACCGCATCTGCGATAGGCTCATTCATGTCATCTCCGTCAACAAGCACGGTATAAAGACCCGTTATAGAGCCCTTGCTTGAATTCCCAGCCCGCTCAAGCAGCTTTGGCAACACTGCAAACACTGACGGCGTATATCCCTTTGTAATAGGAGGTTCGCCTACTGCAAGGCCAATCTCTCTTTGGGCCATTGAAAATCTTGTGACGGAATCCATCATTAGCATTACATCAAGACCCATATCCCTGAAATATTCTGCTATCGAAGTGGCCAGGAGAGCTCCTTTCATTCTAACAAGCGGAGGCTGGTCCGATGTTGCAACTACAAGTATTGACCTTTTAAGGCCTTCCTCCTTCAAGTCGTTTTCGATGAACTCCCTTACCTCTCTGCCCCGCTCGCCTATTAGGGCGATTACGTTGATGTCGGCGTTTGTATTCCTGGCTATCATGCCAAGGAGTGTCGATTTGCCGACACCAGATCCCGCAAATATTCCCATACGCTGTCCCTTGCCGCAGCTTAGGACAGAGTCTATAGCTTTTACTCCAAGCGATAGTGGCTCTGAAATTCTTTTTCGCTCAAGCGGGTTGGGCGGCTTGTTCATAACCGGATAAGTATGCTTGAGTTCATTTGTTTCAATGCCGTCGATTGGATTCCCTATCCCATCGAGCACACGTCCCAAAAGCCCCTCTCCGACTCTGACCTGGAGTCCCTTGCCTGTAGCTACCACCAGGCTTCCCGAACCAATGCCATCCATTTCTCCGTAGGGCATTAGAATTACATTTTCATCCCTGAATCCCACAACTTCTGCGAGTATTGGCTTATTGGAGTCTATCGGGTATATATGACACATCTCTCCAAGCTTCCCGCCCGGCCCTTTTGATTCTATTGTAAGGCCAACCACTCTAAATACCCTTCCTGAATATCTGATGGTCTCCAAATTTTCCAGACGCTCTGTATATTTTCTTATGTCAATTTTCAAACGGAGCACCGCTTTCAAGCATAGCTTGGAATTCTTCACTTATTATATCTATCTGAGTTTGTATTCCTGAGTCTATGCTGCCGCTCTTTGTTTCAATATGTAAGTTTCCTCGTTCAAGTGCCGGGTCCGTCTTGTATAGAATGCTTTGTATGCCATCAGAAGAAATAAGTATTTTCTTTTCATTTTTTTTGAATGCCTCTATGTCTTCACTGCATGCCCTTATCACTATGTCTTGTGCGTAGGTTAGCTTCTCGAGACCCTTAAGAAGTACTCCAATCAGGGCGTCGTCATTTTCAGCAAGCTTTATTCCTATAATCTTTTCAACGCAATTGAGCACAAGCTGTATTATTTCGGGCTCAAGCCTGTCTATTTCAGCCCGTTTTTTAGCCTCCATAACTCGCTTCAGCTCAAGAGACTCATCAATAATGCTTTCATATTTCTTTCTGCCTTCTTCGACTCCTGCCCTGTAGCCTTCTTCATATCCTTTATTTCTTTGCTCGCAATATACCTTTTCAGCATCAGCCCTTAGTTCAGTCAGCTTTCGTTTTTCAACTTCGAGCCTGTCTCTTTGCAGAGCAAGAAGTTTCTTTTCTCTTTGCAACAAATCTCTAAAATCGTCCTTTTCTCTGAGCAGCTTGTAAAATCCGTATGAAACATCATCTCTTACTATTTCCTCACTGCCTGTGACTGTTTGTATGGAGGCCTGAGTTTGAGCTGCGATATCTCCCGTAATCACCTTCGGCTTTTTAAGCATTACACGCTGGGATTTAATAACCCTAGACAATCAGCTCATCTCCTCCGCCTCTTGATATTATTATCTCGCCCTGGTCCTCAAGCTTTCTTATTATGTTTACAATTTTTTGCTGCGACTCCTCGACATCCCTAAGCCTTACAGGACCCATGAACTCCATGTCTTCTTTTATCATCTCTGACATACGCTTGGACATGTTTGTAAATATAAGGTCTGCTACCTCCTGGGTTGTGCCCTTCAATGCCACTGCAAGCTCATTGTTGTCGACCTCGCGTATAAATCTTTGAATGGCTGTGCTGTCGAGATTTATTATGTCCTCAAACATGAACATCCTTCGCTTGATTTCATCCGCAAGTTCAGGCTCACACATCTCAAGACTTTCCATAATTCTCTTTTCAGTACCTCTGTCAACCGAGTTGAGTATGTCGACAATGTTTTGAACACCGCCGGCTTTTGTATAATCCTGCGTTACAATATTTGAGAGCTTGTCCTCAAGTATTGTTTCAACTTCCTTGATTATCTCAGGATATGTCCTGTCCATAGTGGCTATACGCTTGGCCACCTCCGACTGTTTGTCCTGTGAAAGGCTCGAGAGTATCTGAGCCGCCTTGTCATTCTCAACATGAGACAGTATGAGCGCTATAGTCTGTGGATGCTCGTTTTGAATGAAGTTGCTAAGCTGCGAAGGGTCGGCTTTTCTTGCAAAATCAAAAGGCCTCACCTGCAGAGATGCTGTAAGCCTGCCTATAATCTCTATCGCCTTGTCTGTTCCTACGGCCTTTTCAAGAACTTCCTGAGCATAGTTTATGCCGCCCTCCGAGATGTATTCCTGTGCAAGGCATACCTCGTAAAACTCTCCGAGTATACGCTCCTTTATTTCAGGCTCCACCCGCTTCATATTGGCAATTTCGAGAGTCAGCTCCTCAATTTCTTCTTCGGAAAGGTTTTTGAATATCCTGGCTGAGTATTCAGGCCCTAGTGTTATAAGCAGTATCGCTGCCTTTTGCTTTCCCGTAAGTTCAAAACCCTTTTTTTTGACTCTAGTCATAGTCAATTCCTCCTAATCCTCGCTGAGCCAGCTCTTTAGAAGCTGTGATGCAATTTCAGGATTTCGTTCAATAAGCGACTCAATACTCTTTTTATAGCCAGAGTCTTTTATGTCAACTTCAAGTTCCTTAATTTCTTCCTCAGGTATTTCAAGTGTGGCCTGGACATTATCAGGCAGTGCCTGCCTTTGTATTTTTTTCCTCGCAAAATAGATCACAGCGCCGGCTGCAGGTATTAGTATCAATATTATAATTAGTGCTATAATCCAAACCGGCATATTGTCTGCACTGTCCTTTGCTGCGTCTTCAAACGCCTTATTCATGCTGTCGTCAAACGTCCTTGCGTAAACCTCGACTGCTTTTGCATCAAGTCCAACAGCTGTTGAAACGATCTTTTCGACCTGACTTTTTTGTTCTTCGTCAAGCTCCTTGCCTTCAAGTATTTCACTGTTTATTATGACGGCTACAGTTATATCCTTTATCTGGCCTTTTGCCTTTTCCAGCTTTTCTATCGTCTCATTGAGTTCATAGTTTACTACCTTTTCCTCGTTGTCGTTTTGAGTGCTGCTCGACTGCTGCTGCTCCGCATACTGAGTTGTAGCATCAGTATCCGTGTTGCTTTCCGTGCCTGCCGGCCCGCCTTCTCCAGTAGCCGACGAACTAGAGCGCTTCTCCTGCAGACTTCTTATGAGACCGCTTTCCTCTCCTTCAACCGGTGTGTTGTATGATTTTGATTCCCTTATCGTTGTGTCAAAATCCAGCTTTACGCTGGCCATTACCGATACATTCGAATACCCGTATACAGGGCCTAAAAATTCCATAAGGCTTTCCTGCACCTTGCTTTTTACTTCTTCCTGGAGCTCTATTTGCGAATTCGACATGTTCGACTCGCCGCTTTTTTCTCCGTTTAGAACCTTACCTGAAGCGTCATGTATGGTTACATTGGCAACCTCCAAGCCTTCCACCGAATTTGAAACGAACTCAGCTATTCCGGCTATCCTGTCCGGCTCGAGCACCTGTCCTGACTTCATCTTTATCCAGACTGCCGATTTTGTCTTATCTTTGTTTTCAGACAAGATAAAGTCGCTGCCCTGGGGTATTGTAATGTTGACTATTGCGCTCTCAATCCCGGGCATAGACTCAATATCCTGGGCCAGACTATTTTTAAGGGCAATATTGAATGCCTGTTGCTTCTCTTCCTTGCTTAAAAATATGTTGTTCTTGTTAAGTACGTCTTCATAAGAAAATTTCCGGGAAGGTACGCCCTTCATTGAAAGGTCAATCCTTGCCTTGCTTGCATCCCCTTCAGCAACGAGTATGGTGCCTTCATCCTGGATTTTGTATTTGACTCCCGTTTCATCCAGATTCTGAGTAATTGCTCCGGTTTCTTCAGGCTTCAAATCCTTATATAGCACTACATATTCCGGTCTTGTTATGTAAAATATGGTGAATGTCACTGTAAGTACAAGTAATATTGAACAAATCAAGAAAATCGTTTTTTGTTTTTTGGTATATTTTTTCGTCAGCTCATCCGATTTGTGCTTGATGTTTGAGAACAGTTCTTCCAATTTATACACCTCAAATTATATTTGCATTCTCATTATTTCCTTGTAGGCATCTACTATTTTATTCCTTATTTCGACTATAGTCTGAACTGCCACATCGGCTTTTTGGGTGGCTATTGTAAGATCATGCAGATTGTCAAGTTCACCCAGCACAAACTTTTCTCCGAGCATTTCTTGTTCTCTCTCAATATCGCTTGCAGAATAAAGAGCGTCCATAAGCGCTTGCTTGAATCCCTGCCCATTTGCTGCTGTGGCATTCTGAACTCCAGCACTTGATTTGATATTCGAAACAGATTCTATACCCTGTATTTGCATCTAAACACCTCTCCGAGAAACTATTCTTATTTGCCTATCTCAAGCGCCTTTAGCATCATGGACTTTGTGTTGTTCACGGAAGTCACATTTGACTCATATGCTCTCATAGCCGTTATCATGTCGACCATTTCCTGTATCGTGTTCACATTCGACGTTAGCACATATCCGTCCTTGTCTGCGTCCGGATGACCGGGGTTGTACTTTTTCAGGAATGGCGACTTATCCTCTACAATTTTGTCTATTTCAACCGTATTTTGAGCCGATTCGCCGGTTCCTCCGGCGTACGCAGCCAGCTGCTCCTTGAATGAACTTGCATTTTGCGCCTTGAATACGACAACCTGCCTTCTGTATGGCATACCGTTTTCCGTCTTTGTCGTATTGGCATTTGCTATGTTTTTTGATATCACATCCAGCCTTGCCCTTTCTGCCGAAAGGGCCGTGCCGCTTATAGTCATCCCGCTAAAAAGTGACATGCTTATCTTCTCCCCTCTCCGATTACGCTTTTGAGCCTTTTGAACATGCTCTGCATCTGCTCAACTGATGTATTGTAGTTTATGCTGTTTTTGGACTGCTCTATCATTTCAAGATCCAGATCTACATTGTTGCCGTCGATTCTGCTTCTTGTATTCTTGTCTACGCTTGTTTCGTACTGCCTTGCAGGCTGCGCATTGATTTTAATATGCCTTTCGTTTGTAGCATATCCTTCTATAGTGCTACTTTTTTGCTTATCTTTTAACAAGTCGCTGAATACAACATCCTTTCGCTTGTACTCTGGTGTGTTTACATTTGCTATGTTAGAATCGATTACCTTGCTGCGCTCCCAGTAGTAATCGAGCGCCTTGTTGAAAATTCCAAATCCCTTAGTAACCATATCATCGCTCCATCAAGATACAATTTTATAAAACTCGCCAACTTCAATTATATACTGATTTTTAAATATTTAAAACACTTCTTAACAGTTCTTTAGCAATAAAAACAGAAAGCTCGTTTTAATTATAAAATGTATTTAAATTTTATAGTGCAATTACATTTTTTTTATGTTACATCAATTTGCTGACAATATCAATCATGGCCATAGTCCTATTGCATTTCATCAATCATACTTATACATATGCTTACAATTTTATTTTGCATATGTATAAATTGCCCAGACATAAAAAAACCTGCTTTCAGCAGGTTTTTCACAATATGCAAATAATTGTACTATTCAGTTTTTATCTTGGTTCTACAATAAGTTTTATTGCTGTTCTTTCTTCGCCGTCGATTTCAACATCAGTAAAAGCAGGTATACATATAAGGTCCATACCGCTGGGAGCCACGAATCCCCTGGCTATAGCAACAGCTTTTACCGCCTGATTTATAGCTCCGGCGCCAATCGCTTGGATTTCAGCCGACCCCTTTTCTCTTAAATATCCTGCTAGGGCTCCTGCTACGGCATTTGGATTAGATTTAGATGAAACTTTTAATACTTCCATTTCTTATGTCCCCCTTTATTTGAAATAAATATTTTGCTGCATTCTATAGAAATAATAAAACTTATTGCCCTTCGAACTTGATTGTCTAATTCTTGTCTCTATCTACTCAACTCTTCCATAAAAGAATGTTTTCTGAGCCTTTAGATTATACTTGCTGGGCATTATTATCTGCTCTGTGCTTCCAACAAACAAGTAGCCTTCCTTTTCAAGCGATTTGCTGAATTTCGTGTAAATTTCGCTCTTTGCCTCTTCAGTGAAATAAATAAGCACATTTCTGCATATTATCAAATCACATCTGTCTATATATCTATCGCTTAGAAGGTTGTGCCTTTTGAATTCAACGCGTTTCTTGATTGTTTCTCTAATCTCATATATACCACCTTTTTTATCGAAATAATCTCTAATAAAGTTTTTTGGCAGATTTTTTAGGCTTTTTTCTGTATATTGGCCCCGCTTTGCCTTTTCAATGGCCTGCTCATCCAGATCTGTCGCATATACCTTTATCTGATCAAGCGGCATGAAATTGCTAAGCAGCATTACCATAGAGTAAGGCTCCTCCCCTGTCGAGCAGGCGGCGCTCCATACCCTGAGCTGCTTTTTTTTGCTAAGGAGTTTTGGTATTACATCATCCTGCAGCACCTTCCATTGCTCTGGATTTCTGTAAAATTCAGATACGTTTATAGTCATATAGTTTACAAATTCCTCGAACAGCTCTTTGTTTGCAACAATACCCTTGTAATAGCTTTCAAAATCTTCAAAGCCATTACGTTTTGCCAAGGATGAAAGCCTTCGCTTCATTTGTTTTTCTTTGTATAGTGATAAATCTATGCCTGTTTTATTCAACACTTTCTGCTTGAAGCTTTCGTATCCTTGCATTGACTACCTCCTGTTTTTATGTGCTCCTTTGATGTACTCCACAGTCTCTTCTATAATCCAGTCCGGTGTGGAGGCTCCTGCCGTTATTCCTATTGTCGAATAGCCGCAAATTTCTTCGATGTCCAAATCATCCTTCGTTTCAATGTGCATGGTTCGGCAGTTGGCGCTGCAAACCTGTGCAAGCTTTCTTGTATTTGAGCTGTGAAGTCCTCCAATCACTATTATAAGCTCGACTTTCTCCGATAGCTTTCTTGAGGCCTCTTGCCTCTCGCATGTAGCAGAGCATATTGTGTTATTGAAAACTGCACTAGGAAGCTTTTCCTCAAGCTTTTTTTGTATGCTCGCATAACCATCGGAATTCATTGTAGTCTGGACAACAATGCAGTACTCCTTCGTACTATCCAGCTCCATATTGTCGACATCCTCAAGTTCCTTTATTATTGATGCGTTGTTTCCGCACCAGCCATTTATTCCAATAACTTCAGGATGGAGCGGATCTCCCACAATTATTATCGCTTTGCCCTTTGCATAATCTTTCGATACTATCTTTTGAATTTTGCTCACAAATGGACATGTTGCATCTATTATTTCAACATTCCGGCTCATCAACTCATCATACACCGATAGAGCTACGCCATGCGACCTTATTATAACGACGCTGCCCTCTTCCACTTCATCTACCGAATCCGCAATTTTCAGCCCCTGCTGCTGGTATCTTTCAACCGCCTGATTATTGTGTATGAGGGGTCCCAGAGAATATATGGTATTCCCCTGGCTATCCTGAAGCTTTTTCCATGCCATGTCCATTGCTCTTTTTACCCCAAAACAAAAGCCCGCAAACTCGGCAATTTCGATTTTCATCGTTTTATTCCTCCGTTCTTACTAATCTTATTATGGTATCCGCCACTTCCTCGGGAGTTTTACTTGTGGTGTCTATTTCCAGCGCATCACTTGCTTTTATAAGCGGCGATGCTTCCCTTGTTGAATCCTGCATGTCCCTGTTCTCCAGTTCAGCCTTGATTTCTCCAAACTCGACCTCATACCCTTTTTGTATAAGCTCTAGACTTCTTCGTCTGGCCCTCTCGTCTATATCAGCCACCAGGAAAAATTTATAGCTCGCATTTGGAAATACGTGAGTCCCGATATCTCGTCCGTCCATTACGACAGATCTTTTTTTTCCCATTTCTCTTTGGTGCATTACCATTATGTCCCTGACCTGCCTTATCTTGGCCACCTTGGAGACATTTTCGTTTATTACCGGCATTCTTATGTGGCCATCAACCCTAATTCCATCAAGCAGCACCTTCTCGCCTTCAAGTTCTATTTCTATGGCCTCTGCCAGCTTAGCAATACTTTTTTCATCCTCGAAGCTTATGTCCATGGTGTAAGCCTTGTATGCCAGCGCTCTGTACATGGCGCCCGTATCTATATATACTATACCCAGCTTCTTTGCAATCAGCTTTGCAACCGTGCTCTTGCCGGAACCGGCAGGGCCGTCTATTGCTATTACTATGTGCGTGTTCATAAGGCTGCCTCCTTAAGCATTGATTCCGGCAATATATCCTGTGGAAAAGGCTATTTGAAGATTATAACCTCCTGTTAGCGCATCCACATCGATAATTTCACCGGCCAGATAAAGTCCCTTTATGATTTTAGATTCCATTGTGTGCGGATCTATATTTGACACATCCACACCTCCGGATGTCACTATGGCGCTTTCCATGCTGAAGGTTGATGTGCATGTTAGCGTCAGATTTTTTATGCTTTTGATTATCTCCAGCTCTCTTTGCTTTGTCAACGTATTGGGATGTTCCTCCACGTCCAGATACTCAAGAAGACATCTGGCGAAACTTTGCGGAATAACTTCCTTAATGTTGTTTGCTATGCTTTTGTTGGGGTTTTTTCTTATCTCCCTCGAAAGCTCAGCTTCGTCCATTCCCGGCAATAGGTCAAGCTCAAGTCTGACTGTTTTTTTCTGCAAAAGCCTGTTAATTCTGCTCGATATGTTCAAGGCTGCAGGCCCGCTTATTCCAAAATGAGTGAATATCATATCGCCTGATTCTTCAGCCGCCAGCCTGCTGCCACTATAAGCCCTAATTCTTACATTCTTCAGCGAACCCCCCTGAAGCCTGCTTGTCCACGTTTCGCCAAGCACCAGTGGAACTAGCGCAGAAAGAGGTTCCTTTAGCAAGTGTCCTGCTGACTCCATGCAGCTTAGAAACTGTCCGTCAGAGCCTGTTGCAGGGTAACTCTTGCCGCCCGTAGCAACTATTACACTTTGTGCTGAATATTCGCAGCCGTCCGACGTCCTCACGCCCACTACCGCGCCTTTCTCAAGAAGGAGTTCCACCGCATTTGCATTGAATACAATATCCACTTTATCGTTCTCCAACTCTCTCATAAGCACATCTATAATCTCCTGAGCCTTCCCACTTTGTGTGTAGACTTTCATGTCATCTTCAACGGAAAATAAGATTCCCCTTTCTTCAAAAAAATCTATAAGCTGGGTGTTGGTAAAGCTGTATAATGCGCTAAAGAGAAATTTGGAGTTTACCACTATATGTTCGAAAAAATCTCCTATATCTCTGTTATTTGTTATATTGCATCTTCCGCCGCCGGTGATTTTCAGCTTTTTCCCTATCTCGGCGTTCTTTTCTAGAATAAGAACATTTTTTCCTCTCTGGGCTGCTCCAATGGCAGCCATGACCCCCGCAGGTCCGGCTCCTATTACCACGACATCACTACTTTTCAAAGCCATTTACCTCCAGATGCGTAGTATCGTTCACCCTGAGTAGTACCGGTCCGTACTCCCTGAATTCGACTACATTCAGGGCGGTGTTGTCCTGTTTTATTTTATATATGTTCGACAGGCTTGAATTCAGGAGCGTCAAAAGCAGCACCTTAATAACAACGCCATGCGAAACCAGGAGTATGTTTGAGCTTTTATGCGCTTCGTTGATCTTATTTATGCCCCTTGTTATCCTGTCTGCCACCTCTTGCAAGCTTTCGGCTCCTGGTATTCTTGCCTTGTCAGGTTCTTTTCGCCACATTTTGAATTCTTCTTCGTACGACTTTTTTATATCCTCAATTGTCAGGCCTTCCCACTCACCAAAGTCAATCTCCCTCAAACTGTTTTCAAGCATATACTCTTTCTGGAGCTGTGCCGAAATTATGTCTGAAGTCTGTATAGTCCGGCCCAAATCACTGCTGTATATATGGTCTATATTGAAAGCAGCCAGCCTTTTTGCCAGCTTCTGCGTCTGAATCATGCCTATTTCATCGAGGCTTGAATCCTGCTGTCCCTGCGTCTTAAGTTGAGTGTTCCATTTTGTCTGTCCGTGCCTCACTATAAAAAATCGGTTCACTGCAATCCCTCGCTTTTCCTATTTGTTGTCTATTGCCATGTTAACAAGTGCGTCGGCCTTCTTATTCAAGTTCCTTTTCACGTGCGATATGCTAAAACCTTCAACCCTGCCAATGAGTTCCACCGCAGTATCATATAGCTTTTTCAAGTCTTCGTTTTTTACCTTGTACTCGCCCTTTATCTGCTTAACTACAAGCTCGCTGTCTAGAAAGAATTCGGCGCTTGCACATCCCAGCGAGAGTATTTCTTCCAGCCCTCTTATAAGGCCCTTGTACTCCGCGACGTTGTTTGTAGCAATTCCAATATATTCTCCAACCTCTTTTACAATATCTCCGCATTCATTGAATACTACAACTCCAATTCCTGCCTCTCCCGGGTTATTTCTTGAGCCTCCGTCTGTATATACGCTGTACTTCATTATTACCTCCATAATTGCCTTGATTTTTTTGTCATTCTTATATTAATAGATTATATCAAAACACTAATAATTGCTACAAGATTGGCATTTGCCTGTGCCGTTTAAAGTTTTGACTATTTAGGTATAAACTTAATATGTTTCTATTGGTCATGAAGCGTCTTTTGTTATACTGATACGCAACATGCCCATTGTCTAAGGGGGATGGTTTCATGGATAAAATAAGAAAGATTCTAATTCCAGTTGACGGTTCCGATTCTTCCGACATACTGGCCGGCTACGGAAGGTTTCTTGCAGAAGCATTCCCGTGCGAAATCGTGCTGCTAAATGTGCAGGATATAGATGCTTCAGACAGGCCTTCAATGAATATAGGCTTTGGAATAGTCGAAGCAGCAAAACTTAAGATCGGCCAATTGACGAATTCCAAATCAAGGATATCAACTCGCGTGGCTTTTGGCAATCCCGCCGAGGTCATTTTGGATATTGCAGAGGACGAAAATTTTGATTTCATTTTGATCTGCACTCACGGCCTTGGCGCCACTAAAAGATTCCTGCTAGGCAGTGTCACAAATAAGGTTATAACACATTCGACAGTTCCAGTGCTTATCCTGCGATAGTATTTTCCTCGCCACATAAAAAACGAGCGCCCCTATTAAGTGCTCGTTTTTTAACTTGAATTCAGGTTTATTGCGGCTATTCCTCCACTACTGCCCAATCATCCTTAAGCACCAGCTTAGACAGTGTAAATTCGCTGTCATATGGATGTTTGCTGTCTTTAGTCCATACAAGTATGCCTTCCATGAACTTCAGCCTTAGTGACGGCTCTTCCTCTTCCAGTCTCTTGTTTACAAATACCAGATTTGGATTCTCGCTGAAAGCCTTTATCATTTCCCATGTTTTCATTATGAACACCTCCGGGAATATTTATATAGATGGACACCTATATTAATTGTTTACCCCGTTAGTTCTCTGTAAATCAATTCAAGCGCGCTTTAAGCTATAGGCATTCAAATACATCCTTACCGGAAAATGCTTCTATGCTCAGTTCGCTTTTTCCGGCTTCTAAAAATTCTTTCATAAGCACTGAAAAATGCTTTTCGGTGCCATGATGGCCCGCATCAATTATGGCGATACCGCTTTCAAGGGCTTCCTGGGCCTGGTGATACTTTACATCTCCCGTTATGAGCACTTGGGCTCCCGCTTTGGCTGCATCGCAAATGAATTCCGCTCCCGAGCCGCTGACTACCGCCACATTTTCAACCGGCATGCCCAGGTCGCCGCATACCTTGACAAAGTCGAGCTTGAGTATTGTTTTGATTTCCCGAGCCAGTTCAGAGAGTGTCATTTTATTTTCAAGGGCGCCCACTCTTCCTATCCCCTGCGCTTCTCCCTTGTTGACAAGTTCGTATATGTCATACGCGGGCTCTTCGTATGGATGAACACGCATAACGCTTTCAACTGCAGCCTTAACATTGCTCATTGTACATATGGTCTCGATTTTCACTTCTTCCACTTTTTCGAGACTGTTTTTGGCTCCTATGAACGGCTTGCTGCCTTCAAGCGGTCTGAATGTTCCGGTGCCGTCTATTCCGAACGTGCAGCTGTCATAATTGCCGATATGCCCCGCTCCCGCGCTTGAGAGCGCATCTCTTACAGTGTCTTCGTATCCCTTGGGCACATATACCGCTATTTTGCACAGGCTCTGTTCATGGGTGATACCAATAAGACTTGTACTTTTGAGCTTTAACAGCTTGCAAATATGATCATTTAAGCCGTCAGTTGCTATGTCGAAGTTTGTATGCATGCAGTATACGTTTATTCCATTTCTCATTATCTCGAGTATATCCCGGCCCTTTTGCGAGCGGCTGTTTATTTTTTTGATTCCCTTGAAAATCAGTGGATGGTGGGATATTATGAGATCCGCATTGCTGCTTACAGCCCTTTGTATGGCTGCGCGGTCAACATCCAGGCAAGTCAGCACCCTTTCAACGCGGGCATCCTCGGCTCCTATCACAAGTCCCACATTGTCCCAATCGTATGCCAAGTCCAGACTGTATCTGCTTTCTATATAATCAGTTATCTCCTTCAAGCGCACGTTTCCTCAGCTCCTTTAGTCTTTCTATTTTCAAAAGGCAGTATTCCCTGCGCTCCTGTGCCTTTTGAGTCTTTATTCCTTCAATCGAGATTGCTATATCCTCATATTTTTTTATCTTTCTGTCTAGAAATTCGCCAAGGAGCGGATCCGAGGAGTCTAACAGCCCTTTGCCCACCTCGAAGTAGATTTCGTCATTTTCTCCGGCCACATTGTTCGTATAGCGCGCCGTCATTATCTCGTATATCTTGCCATCTTCCTTTACGAGAGCCTCTCTTGTTATCTCAAACCCCGCGCCCAGAAGATATCTTCTGAGCTCGTCGGGAGCCTGCATAGGCTGCAGGATAAGTTTTTTTGCACTCTTTGCAACGCCCATGGATTCTTCAATTATATTAGCCATGAGAACTCCCCCCATGCCAGCTATTATAATCTCATCCACTTCTCCTGCGATGAGCACGCAAAGCCCTCCTCCCAGCCTTGTTTCTATGTTTTTTTCAAGCCCGTTTAACCTTACATATGAAACCGCCTTTTCAAGAGGTCCGGTATTTATATCGGATGCCACTACAAAAGAGCTGTATCCTTTTTTCACCAGATAAACCGGTATGTAGCCGTGGTCTGTGCCCACATCGGCTACCCTTGCGCCCCTATCGACGAATCTAGCTATGGCTTCCAGCCTGTTTCCGATGCTCAATTCAATCCCCTCCGCAATACTTTTTGGTTTGAACTACCCCCACTTAACCTGACGGCTTGAAGTGGAAGATTCCTAAGAACACCGCTCAAACGATCAGTTTATTATTAGGCTAATCCCGTGGTCCCCACGGTTAGAAGCCTTAGGGCTTCGTTTTTAAGATTTATGCTTGCGTTAAGGTCCCTGTCGTGATTTGCGCCGCATTCAGGGCAAGTCCACTCTCTAACAGAGAGATTCTTAACGTCTTTGTTCTTGTAACCGCAATCAGAGCATAGTTGGCTTGAAGCGAAGTTCTTAGCAACAGCAACGACTTGTTTGCCGTACCAGTTCGCTTTATATTCAAGCATAGTCCTAAATTGCGCCCAAGACACCTCGGATATTGCCTTTGCAAGTTTATGATTCTTTAGCATGTTGCTTACCTGCAAATCTTCTATACCGATGATATCGTGGTTTTTGACTATATCGGTAGAGATTTTATGCAGGTAGTCAGCCCTTGCATTGGCGATATGCTCATGAAGTCTTGCAACTTTGACTCTTTGCTTGTGCCAATTGTTTGAGAACTTGACACGCCTTGATAGTATGCGTTGTTCTCTTGCAAGCTTGGCTTCAAGCGTTCTGAAGAACTTGGGATTCTCGCATACTGTGCCATCTGAAAGTATGGCGAAGTCTTTTAGTCCTACATCTATTCCGCATGAGGAATTGGACTTAGGCAGCTCTTGCACCTTTGTTTCAACAAGCACAGATACAAAGTATTTGCCCGATGGATTACGCCTTACAGTGGAACTCAGAATCCTGCCTTCAACTTCTTTGGAGTTAGCGAAACGAACAAGCCCAAGCTTAGGCAGTTTGATTTTGTTGCCTGCTACAGCTATGTTGCCATTGGTGTATTTTGTAGTGTATGACTGCACCTTGTTTCTTTTAGACTTGAAGCGTGGAGCATCATTTTGCTTCTTAAAGAAACGGTCAAAAGCATCGCCAAGATTCTTCAAAGAGGATTGCAGAGCTATGCTGTCTACTTCCTTGAGCCACACAAGCTCTTTCTTGAGCTGAGTCATTTGTGCAGAGCAAGAATTATATGACAAGCCCTTGCCCGTTTGCCTGTATTCGCTATTCCAAGCATTGAGAAAATGATTAAATACAAAGCGGCTGCAACCTATAGTTTTGGCTATCAGTTCTCTTTGGCGGCTATTCGGATATATGCGGAACTTGTATGCCTTATTGACTAACACTGTTTTTCACCTCCTGGTATGATGCAGTCATAGACAAATAGTAGTCTTCTACATCATTTCTAATCTATATCAAGGTTGGTAAGAGGGTTCTCCTCGGATATGTCATCCAACCATTGATACGTGTTTAAAGTTTCAAGATTTTTGTATAGTTACTTACTCCTAGACTTTGTCTGCTACATAAGGTATCATTTTCCATTGGATAGGGAAAAGGACGTTCACCTCCTAGGGAGTTGACTCTCGTTCAACGATACCCGTAACTAAGACAGTCATTCCATTCAATGAAAATTTATGTTTTAGGCTGGTTGGGAGCCCTTAAGCTATACCCGTATCACATGCCAGGTTGTGTATTCATTGTTGTTTATGGAACCCTATCGGAAGGAGTTTACTATGAATAACCGTAATTATCTGTCCGCTGGTATCGATGTCGGTTCAGCCTTCAGCTGGATGTCCATCGTCGACCAGAGCGGGACTGCAATCCAAAAACCTTTTAAGATCACACATAACAACTCGAATTCCTTGGAAAAGGCTGTTTCTGCACTAAAAAAAGCAGAAGAGCTGTATTCCATGAAATGTCGAATATTTCTGGAATCCACAGGGATTTATCATTTCCCACTCTTCTGCTTCTTGGTTGATTCTGGCTTTGACGTGTCCATAATCAATCCTATTATCACACATTCTGTGAAAAATGCAAGCATTAGAAAAGTGAAAAATGATAAAATCGATTCTCTCGGTATTGCCAAACTTGGTCTTTCTCATGATTTGCCGGTTTCTCAGTTTCCAGCAAAGCTCGTTCTTGAGCTTCGCACCCTCACTCGAAAATACTATGACCTTACGGATGAAAAATCTGCTCATATCAACAGGCTA
The DNA here is from genome assembly GCF_000597865.1 of Peptoclostridium acidaminophilum DSM 3953. Lineage (GTDB taxonomy): Bacteria > Bacillota > Clostridia > Peptostreptococcales > Peptostreptococcaceae > Peptoclostridium_A > Peptoclostridium_A acidaminophilum. The sequence continues at coordinate 1,381,712 of NZ_CP007452.1, forward strand.
AAGGGCTATCTGCATACTGTGTTTCCACAGTACATTGGTATTTTCAACGATATTACCGGCACCACATCCACCATGATTCTTCGCCAGTATGGTACTCCGGATAAAATACTTCGCGGCCATAAAAAAACCATGATTTCTAAAATCTCAAAAGCTTCAAGAAAAGGTATCTCCAAAGCTACTGATCGTTATGAAAAGCTTTATCAGGCCGCGCTAGCTGCTAAATCCTTTGGCTGCCAGATTGAAAGTGTCTACTTCAATATTTCACTGACGCTTGATCTGATTGAACGATTGGCTTGTGCCATTAACTCCATTATGGAGCGTATCCAGCAATTGGTTGCCTTCAATAAGAATGAGGAATTTGTCAAACAGATTTCATGGCTTAACTCCATCAAAGGCGTTGGATTTCTTTCTGCTGTAACCATCATGTGTGAGATTGGCGATTTCTCAACCTTTAGGAGTCCTAAACAGCTTTTTGCCTTCTTTGGCCTGGATCCTGAGGTAAACCAGTCCGGCAACTTCAACGGCACTGATGTCCATATGTCCAAACGTGGCTCCAGAATTGCCAGACGCGCTATTTTCGCTGTTGCATTGGCTTCTATCCGCAGGAAACGAGATGGTGAAGCAATCAATCCGTATCTTTGCGATTACTACATGAAAAAAGCCGCTCAGAAACCTAAGATGGTTGCTCTTGGTGCTATCATGCACAAAATTTGTAACATCATATTTGCAGTCCTTCGTGATGAAAAGGGTTTTGAGCTCCGTTCACCTCAGGAGCATTGCAAGCAATATAAAAGACCAACTCAGATGGCTGCATAAATACACGTCCGACATATGCATAACTACCACTTGTTCGAAAATCCAATGGATTTACGTTTATTTAGGTTACCCTTTTTTAGGACAGCAACAAATCAAATATTTTTTCGTATTAACCGTTGACAATAACTAGCTGGTCTTGTGTGACATATAATAGGGATAATCATAATTCTTATCCCTTGATAGTGCTAGTTTTCAGACCAACATTTTTTCTTATCACTCTGTTAAATCTTTACATATATTCAAACAAGGGATTCCGCAAACTTTTGTTATATTATTAAGGTACCACCCAAAAATAATTAACTAAGGAGGCGAAACCCTTGTTCGAACGCCAATTAATATTTGACTGCATCGACTTGTTCTCCAACAATAAAAAATCCAAGTTTTATGAGAAAGTATTCGATACAATCGACTTGTCCTGTGTTCCTGAATATCCCGAATCTATGCGTGGCCTTAAGGGATATTCATTTCATGCATTGTTTAGGGCTTTTATTATTATGAAATGCAAAAAACAAAATCACATTACCCAGCTTGTTGAATTCCTCGATAACAACCGTTATCTGGCTTATTTGTGCGGGTTTGATGTTTTTAAGGATTTACCTTCATACTCTGTTTTTCAGCGCTTCATTAGAAATATTGACAATGAGCAAATTAAAAATCTGATGAAAAATCAGGTGCTCTCTCTGAAAAAGCTTGGTTTTATAGATAATTCGTTCGTATCGCTTGATTCTACTCCTGTATTTGCCAATACAAAGCATAATAATCCAAAGTCTTTTTCAAAGAATAAATTTAAAAAAGATAACCAACCAAAGTCTGACAATGACTGCGCTCTGGGTGTTCACACCGCCAGCAATTCTCATAACGAAAAAAAGCACGAGCTTTACTGGGGCTATAAAAACCATGTTCTTTTGGACTCCATTTCTGGCCTGCCAATATTTGAATTTACATCTCCCGCCAACACGACTGATTCTGAGGCAACTATACCTCTTTTGAAAAATGTGAATTCATGGTTTTCTCTTAATGAAGCCCATTTTATCGCTGACAAGGGCTATGACACCAAGGCAATTCACAATTTTGTCCTGGATGATCTACTTGAACATGCTTTCATTCCACTTAACCCTCGCGGAAAAAAAGGTAAAAAGCTGCTTCCTGCGGGCAATGTTATTTGTGATGCTGGCCTTGCAATGCATAAGGACGGTCGCCAGTATTTTTCAGACCGCATAAAGCAAAAGTTTTGTTGCCCTTTTAGAACCAGCACAGACGATGCAGCTTGCCCTTTCCGACATATTCATTATTTCAACGGAAAGAAAAAACGTGGCTGCACCAGATACATTACAACAGGCACTGATTACAGGGCTTCCATCAATCGTGAGTCTAAGTTTTTCAAAAGCATCTATGCCTTGAGAACAGAATCTGAGCGATACAACTCTCGCTGGAAAAACCTTGCTTTAGAAAAACCTTCCGCGAGAAATATCAGCTCAATCTCAAACTTAAATACAATAGGTCATATTTGCATGCTTTCAATTGCTTTGGCTGCCATCAAGGACAACAGCATTGATTCTACAAAGTCCCTTTCCAAGCTGATGAAAAAAGCTGCATAATCATTACATTTTTTCAGACGGCTTATTTAAGTGCGCCTAAAAGCCATTGCCAGTAGCAATAATTTTCATTTTTACTGAATAACCAATTTTTTCATTCGAAATCCACAGAATCTAAGGCTGTCTCTTTCGATGAGCATTATATTTTCTTAATTATGCTCATCCCTAACTTTATATATTTACCTATGACGATTCGCTCATATTTTAGCTTCTCTGAATCCTTGGTATTGCCTATACTGAAGTGTGTGTTATACCCGAAAAAATAAACAAGGCCTCTCCTTGCAGCAAATAACTCTTCAATCTATCAAAATATGCAACAAATGGCTGTTTTCTTGATAGGTTGTATTTTTCTTTTGAAGGATATATTAGTCATTTTAAAAATAGCCGATGCTAGATCTGCAACAATTCCAGTTATTTTGACTCTTTATCTCTTTTTCAATACAAAACGTTCAATGCATCCATTTGCAGTCGTTATCTCTTAATGTGCCACATAAATATGCTGCCAAATCAACAACTATCTTTATTATCTTCCATAGACGTGAAAAGGTTAACATTACAACAATTCCGCGTTCATTACTAACATAGTATCTTACACTATTTGTCATCGTTTGTATTCACACCATCATCCTTAATAATAATCTCCATGATATCACCAATGTCGCAGTTCAGTGCCTTGCAGACTTTTACCAGAATGTCGGTATGAACATTTTCGTTTCTTCCCATTTTTGAAAGAGAGGATTGGCTAATGCCAGCAGCCTCTATTAAGTCTTTTTTCTTCATGTCTCGGTCGATTAGTAGTTTCCAGAGTTTTTTATAACTGACAGCCATTGAAGTCACCTTCTTCAACTCATTTTTTAATATTATACAGCGATTGATGTGCAATCGCAAGAAAAACAGTGCAAACGCACAAGTTACACTTTATATTAAACAGTGAATCAATAAGCAAGCTAAAGTATCGGCGACCAACTATTCAAATGTAGAAATCGCGTATATTGATACGTATCTTAAAATTACAAGCTACATCAATAGTTCACACTCTCTTTTTATTATTTATCGGCGTTCTAAAGTTAGTCCGAGTGATTCACTTATAGGTAAATTCATTATCTAAACGATAATAGGTATCTCTGAACTGAAATTTCACGGCACTGAAACGCGTCTCATCAGGATTTATCAAAACATCCCCCGCGCTCTTTGATGTTCTTCCAAATAAATACTTGGCTGTCGCCTTAGCCACCCTGTAGTCTAAATCCTTAGCTATATAAAGAATGAGTTCATCCTGTGTTTTGGGCTTACTGTCCAACTTCTCCACCAGTTTCCACCCCGGCATATCTTGCGTCTGCTCTTGCCAGAACCTCTTTGCCATCTAAATGCGGTTTGCTGCATTAAGTGTTTCAAGACTATTAAAAGGTGGTTTTTTCTTACTAAACATCTTCGTTACCCAGTTACCGGTCTTTAATCTCATTTTTAAGCTCTCAAGATCATATACGGCATAGAAATACGCCTTTGCTTCTTCACGCTTCGCAGAACGAAATTTAGAGAGCAATGCACGATATACCATTTCATGTTCCGCAATAAATTCTCTCGTCGCATCAAAATCTTCAAAATCAGGAAAGGGAAGTTCCATTGCAATCGCTATGATAATTGCATAGATCCGCATTTTCTCTGTTGCAGCCATAATTACATACCTCCTGCTTGCAATCGGATTTTCATTACCATTTTACTACTATCAATATACCGACTAATACAGCTACAGGGACTATTCTACAAATTTATCTCCGTATAATTGACTATGAATATAGTCGATTGGAGGTGTTCCCACCCAGGAAGCTTAATAAAGCCGTCAGCACTCGTCTGCTGGAGCTGTTATCTCAGAACGAAATGACTGCATACCAACTTTATACTGCAAGTTGTGTTCCTAAATCTACAATCGGGAACCTCCTAAATTGTTCATATGAATCTGTTAAGCTAAGAGTTATTCACAAACTTTGCCAAGGTTTCAAAATTGACATATCCGAATTCTTCGATTCGCCGCTTTTTCATTCAGACAACTTAGACCCATAAAAAATACCGCCGTCCAATTCCAATTTCGGAACCAGACGGCGGTTTCTTGTACTTGCGTTTAAAGACAAAACTATGCCTTTAAAATTTTCCCCTTATAATCGCAATTTTTTCTAATCCAGGTAATCCTTTAGCTTTTTCGATCTGCTTGGATGTCTTAGCTTTCTGAGCGCCTTTGCCTCTATCTGCCTGATTCTCTCTCTTGTGACATCAAACTCCTTGCCCACTTCCTCGAGCGTTCTTGCTCTGCCGTCCTCTAGCCCGAATCTTAGTTTAAGCACCTTCTGCTCTCTTTCATTCAGTGAACCAAGTACATCTTCAAGCTGCTCCTTCAAAAGCGAGTATGCAGCTGCCTCGGCTGGTGCAGGCGCATCATCATCTGGGATGAAATCTCCCAAATGGCTGTCTTCCTCTTCTCCTATAGGCGTTTCAAGGGATACCGGCTCCTGTGCTATTTTCAATATCTCCCTGATTTTTTCTTCGGGCATTTCCATCTCCTGCGCAATCTCATCAGGCCTTGGCTCCCTTCCGAGCTTTTGAAGCAGCTGTCTTGAAACCCTTATTAGCTTGTTAATAGTCTCAACCATATGCACTGGTATTCTTATCGTCCTGGCTTGGTCGGCTATCGCCCTTGTTATGGCCTGTCTAATCCACCACGTTGCGTATGTGCTGAACTTAAAGCCTTTTTCATAATCGAATTTTTCTACTGCTTTTATGAGGCCCAGGTTTCCTTCCTGTATCAAGTCAAGAAACAGCATCCCCCTGCCCACATATCTCTTTGCAATACTTACCACGAGCCTGAGGTTGGCTTCAACAAGTCTTTTCTTGGCATTCTCGTCGCCTTCCTCCATTTTCTTTGCAAGTGAAATTTCCTCTTCGGCGCTAAGCAAAGGGATTTTCCCTATCTCCTTGAGGTACATTCTAACAGGGTCGTCAATGCTTATGCCCTTTGGAACACTTAGATCGTTAAGGTTGACTTCAAGCTCCGTTTCAGTTTCGGTTTCTTCCTCGTCTATTTTTTCTTCCTCTTCATCTTCGAATTTCTCCTCTTCAAACTTTTCCTCTTCTATGACTTCGATTCCCATCTGCGCCAGACTCTCGTATATGCTCTCGAGCCTGTTCTTATCAATATCGAATTCTCCAAGGACATCTATTATTTCGTCGTATGAAAGCGAACCCTTCTTCTTGCCCTTTTTCACAAGGTCATTTATGATTATCTTCTCGTCTTCAGAAATTCTTCCATTCATAATATCCCTACTTTCGAGTTTAGTATTTTCTCAGCTCGTTTTCTATGCCGAGTATTTGCATTCCTATTTTCAGGAGCTCTTTTTCCTTTTCTTCGCAGTATCCACTGCCCAGCTGCAACTGCAGGTGTTGTTGAATCTCTTTAAGCCTTTCACTCTGCTTTTTCAAGGAATTTTTCTTCACTCTGCGAATAAGGCTTTCAAGTTCATTTTCATCAGTAGAAACCTCTCCGCCAAGACTCATAGCCTCTGCTTCAATATCATCTAAAGCAATCTTGTTTTTTATCTTTTCAAAAATATCCCTGTTCAGGCCGCTTTGAAAATCCTCCACTTCAAGCTTTGCAATTATTTCAGCCTTGAGACTTTCTTTTTGGGCGGCAATACAAAGCAGTTTTTTTTCTGCGATGTCCAGGCCGTCCTTTATCGTGTCCAACCTGTCGCTGGTCTTTGCCTTCTCAACAGCTACAACATTAAACTGTTTTGTGCTGAAATACTTGCCATAGACCTGTTTACCCAAGGCGCTAACAGATATTCCGGTTTCACTTGAGACTTTCTTAAGATAGTGCTCCACTTCAACAGGACTATCCAAATCTTTCAGTATTTTAGAAACCTCCTTGCAGAAATTAATCTTGCCTTCATCGGTTTCAATATCATTCGCCCGTTTTATCTCATCTATTTTAAACTGTACAAAGGGCATGGCTGTTTCGATTGCTTTATGGAAGCTGTCTGCTCCGTTTTTCCTTATGAAGTCGTCAGGATCCTTGCTGCCTGCCAAGTCTAGCACTTTGACGTCTATTCCTTTGGAACTCAGTATGTCTATTCCTCTTAGCGTTGCCGCCACGCCGGCTTCATCGCTGTCGAAGGCTATAATGACCTTGTCAGTAAACCGTTTAACCAGGCCTGCCTGGTCGGCTGTCAAAGCCGTACCAAGTGGTGCGACTGCGTTTTTTATTCCATATTGATGGAGCGCTATTACGTCCATGTAACCTTCAACTATAATAAGCGGAATTTCTCTTGAAGCTATGCTTTTCTTTGCGAAGTTGATGGCATATAAATTTTTACTTTTGCTGAACGTTACGGTTTCCGGCGAATTCAGGTATTTCGGAAGTGAATTGTCAAGGACTCTGCCACCAAAGCCTATCACATTCCCTGTATGGTCGAATATCGGAAACATCACCCTGTTTACAAACCTGTCCCTTATTCCATCCTTGCTTTTCTTTTCTGTTACAAGTCCTGCCTTTAACAAGTCTTCCTCGCTGTAACCCATGCCAAGCAAATGCTTTGCCAGATTGTCCCATGCATCGCCAGAATACCCCAGGCCGAATATCCTGATGGTCTTAGAGTCCAGGCCTCGCTTTGACAAGTATTCCTGCGCCTGGTTTTTTCCAGTCCACAGCAGCTTGAAAAAATATCGTGCAGCCTCCACATTTATGTGTTCATATCTTTTTCTTTGGTTTATCTTTTCATTCATCTCCGGATCAATTTCCCGAACAATTTCTATCCCGGCTTTTTTTGCCAGTATTTCAAGCGCTTCTTTGAATTCCACGTTTTCCATCTTCATTACAAACTTTATGACATCGCCGCCTTCACCGCAGCCAAAACACTTGTACATCTGCTTTGAAGGACTGACAATGAAAGAAGGCGTTTTTTCTCCGTGGAAAGGGCATCTTGCCTTGAAATTCGTACCCGCCCTATGCAAATCCACATATTCAGAAACAATCTGGACTATGTCGCTTTTTTCTTTTATTTCATCAATAAAATCTTCTGCAAAATAGTTCATCCCCACCATCTCCAAACAGGCAATACTACGCGCATTGTAAAATCCCATCATTAGATTATACCACCAAAACAACAAAAGTCCACATTTTTTATTTACCAGAGTCAATTTCAGCTTTTTCTTCAAGCGTATCGCTGCATATCTCTCTGCTGCCGGCACTATCTGCTCTCCGGCTTTGTCATCGTAGTTTTCATAAGACTCTCGTACAGGCTCCTTTGCTCCTGTGTCAAAATTTTCGGATTGACGATTTTAAGATTTATATAGAGATCACCCTCGTTTCCCTTCATGTCCTTGTAGCCTAGTTTTTTTAGCCTCAAACGCTCGTCGGTCTGCGAATCTGAAGGCACGTTAACCTTTATTTTCCTCCCCAGTATGCTGAGTGTAATGCTGGCGCCAAACGCCGCCTGCCAGGGGTAGAGCTTGACATCCTTTATCAGGTCTATCCCATTGAGCCTTAAGTCGGCTTCGTCAGCTATGTCCACGGTTACATATATGTCCATATCCTCGTTTATGGCTTCGCTCCCTGCTTTTTTGGATATCTTTATTTTTTTCCCGCTTGTAATGCCTGCCGGTATGTTAAACGATATAGTCCTTTCGCCTGCCGCATCCTTGATTTTGATATTTTTTTGGACTCCGCTGTATGCCTCTGCTATGCTTATATGAGCAGTCAGCTCAACTTGCCTTCTGGACTTTTTTTGTTCGCTTCGCAAATGGCTTCTGTCTGTTCCCATATCACCTCTGTGCGACCTGAAAAAACCGGAATCTCCAAAAAACATATCGAAAAAATCGCTAAAATCACTCTGCTCTGCAGTTGTTCTCGTGTATGTCCTTTCCCAGCCGCCAAAGCCAAAGCTTGACGGGTCAAATTCGGTTTCACCCCTAAAGTCATAGCCTTTGCTAATCGAGTCGTACTGCTTCCGCTTGGCTTCATCCCCGAGCACTTCGTAGGCTTCGTTTATCTCCTTGAATTTTTCCTCTGCTTCCTTGTTTCCGGGATTCTTGTCAGGGTGATACAGTTTCGCAAGCTTCCTGTATGTCTTTTTTATCTCTTGCGCCCCTGCCGATTTGTCGACACCCAATATGGCATAGTAGTCTTTATACTTCATCCAGTCTCGCCCCCTGTAATTCAACAAACAAGTATAGCTTAGTTATACCCATAAGAGACTCCCTAACCACCATCTCAGGCTTCCTTAAATAAAAAACTCCCAGCTCATTGCATGGTCGTATATTTTCCAACCTGCACTTGTTAAGCTGTGAGTCTATTTATCTGCATGTTTATCTAGCTATCTTGTTGAATAAAATATCATACCGTCGATAAATTTTTTAAGGCTTATTTTCCCTCCCTTTGGAGCTTTGCCTCGTATAAAGTCCATCTCTTTTTTGACCTGCTCAAAATTGTAGAGCCCATTGGAATATTCCGTGAATACGTCGTTCATGTAGTCCTCAATGCCAATGTTGGCTATGTTTACCATGCCCAATATGGCTGTTCTTCTGATTCTTTGTTCCATGGATTTGGGATTGTCTGTGAATCTGGCACAAAGCTCCTTTATTGTATAATCTGCCATGCTCTTATTTGAATCAATAAGGAATTTCACAACATTTATAATGTCAATGCTTCCTATCTCACCCATTATGCCTATGCTCTTCATTATCTCCTTGATGGAGCTATCAGCATCCATGCGCTGCGCGGGTTCCTGCTTAAAAGTGCCTCCCCCTCCGAAAATCTTTTGTATCTGGTTGAACGCATTGCTCATTTCAAGCTGACTCCTGATCTTGCCGATTATATTCTCAACTTCTATTGCATTTACAGGTTTATATACGTAATATTCCACACCGTTTTCATAAGCCTTCGCAATCATGTCCTTTGAAGATACCTGCGAAATCATAATAAACTGCACCTGAGGCATAGTCTTTTTTACCTCGCCTACAAGTGTTATTCCATCCTTACCCGGCATAAGCAGGTCTACAAGTACAAGGTCAGGCATGAGCAATTTTATATCCTCGATAGCGTCAGTGCCGTTTTGTGCGTATCCTATGACATTCCCAAGCTCCCTGTCCTCTACTATTTTTTTTAATATTCTTATTACGTTTATATCATCTTCAACTATGAATATCTTCAATTTGAACCCACCTCCAAAATGTTTTTAGGTATTGAAACCTTAAATACAGTGCCTTGTCCTTCCTTTGAATCCACATCTATTCTGCCCATTAGCTGCTTTTCGACAATCTCTTTGACAAGGCAAAGCCCAAGCCCCCTGTTTATCTGCCCTGTATCGTAGTCAATCTTGGTCGAAAAACCAGCCGAATATATATGAGCAATATCCTCAGCGCTTATTCCGCAGCCATTGTCTGTCACGCTAAAAACCTGCTCCGTTTCACTTTCCCTCTGGTTGAATACTATCTTGCCATTGCCTGCGCTGTCTATTGCCTCCATGGCATTCACTATGAGATTTCTCAGTATGGACATGAGCTGATAGTGCTTTTCTGTATAGAAATTGCTTTCATGGTGGAACTCCAACGTCAGTTTGTGGCCTTTCATTCTCGCCTCTGTAAGCATGCTGTCTTTAAGTATCTTTATTATATCCTTTAGATTCATGCCGGGGTCATTGAGCTTGTTTTCTATTATCTCCTCTACCCCCCTGAATATGAGACCGTATTCCTTTTTAATCTCATGAACATCCTTGGCTATGTTTACCGAAATTTCCGCCCAGCTGTCCCTATCCTTTTCGCTTGATATCTTACCAAAGAGCGAGTATGCATTTGACATGACATTTTCAATGTTGTCCATATTTTTTTCCATCCAGTACATTTCGGTCTTGAGCTGGGATATTATCCAGAGCAGCTTTCTATAGCGCTCCTCGTGATTCTGCTTAAGCACCAGCAGCCTGTAGTATTTAAGCGCCACAATTATCGCACATACGGCAAGCGCCCTTCCAACTGCCACAAGCATCAGCCAGCCTGCAATCTCAAACTTGGGTTCTAAAAGCTCCCAATTTATTCTGATATACAGCTCTATCAAGTTTGAAAAAAAATCGCATATAACGAGATTAATAAACAGCCTCTTCATCCGCAAGACGGAGTTGGCATCGTTCATCAGATGATAGAGCATGCCGTATGCTACATAAAAAAATGTTTCTGGAAAATAGGAATCCACCGCAGACATGTAATCCCCGTTGTTTAGTGCAAAAATACCTATCCTCAGCATATAAACGAATATCGCCGCAAGTAATCCGGTTTGTGAAGGATTTATGCTCTCAAACAGATATAGAAGAACCGGGAACATTATTATTCCGAATGAAATTTTAAAATCTGATACAAAAAGATTGATATAAATTTGCGATGCCAGGGCTACAATGGCAGCAACCGTTACCATCCGCTTAATATTTTCAAACACTTCTACCGCCTCCAAAATCAGCTGTGCGCTCCACAAAAAGCACATATGCATAATAATTATAATACAAGAAGAGCTTTAAAGCATACTTTAAAGTGAAAAAGCAGGAATTAAATTGGCATTTATTATATTGCCAATTAATCCTGCTTTTTTATATGTGGTTTATGTGTCGATCCCTAGTGTGTGATTTATGTTTTTAAATAATTGATGTTATATGGCAATTTGCTCGTTTTCCGGAAGCTCGACTAGAGCAGTAGTTTCCAGGCTTTTTTTCTTGAAAACAAGTTTGTACAGAGTGCTTCCTACAAGTCCGCCCACTATACCACCTACCATTGCCAGGCCCAGAGCCTTGACTACGAGTATCGGATCATTGAATGCAAAGGGCGCCAGAAGACCCGGTATAGGTGATGCTGTTCCCGGAGCATTGTTGACTATTCCAAAATACGCTCCTGCCATACCAGCCAAACCTCCGCCCAAGAAGTTCGAGCCGAATATAGGTATTGGGTTTTTAACTATTATATCTGCCTGTGTAAGAGGCTCAAGCATAACTGCTATGACATTTCCCTTGCTTCCAAATTTAAGTCTGTTGAATACAATCCCGTTTGTGAAAGATCCTCCAAAACAAGCTATTGCCGCTATGCCCATTGGAAATCCTTTGAGTCCTAGCATTGCAGTAAGAGCCATAGAGCTTATAGGCGATGTACATATCATCTTCATCATTCCGCCAAGCAGGAATCCCATAAGCAAAGGTGACTGTTCCGCCGCAACAATTATCATATCTCCAAGACTTGCCATTGTTCCGTCCACAACAGGAGCTACGCCTGAAGCTATGAGTCTTGAAAGTGGAGCCAATACAAGAACGCCGGCTATAAGGTCAATTCCCTCAGGAAGCCATTTTTCAAGCTTAGGCGCCACAAAGCTAAGCAAATATCCAGCTATAAAGCCCGGCAGTATTCCTATTCCAAGCAGAGAAGCACCTATTGCCATAGCATATACCGGGCTTACACCCAGGTTCATAGAAACCAGTATTCCCGCCGCAACGCCGCCAAGACTGCCTGCCGCCGTTCCCACTTCTCCAAGGAAGCTTATTCCTATGAAGTCTCCGAAAATATACTTGTGTATAGCCTCTACAAGAAAGCTGGCGACTGCCGCGTTTGCCATGCCGCCCATTGCAAGTTGTCCTTTTGGCGCTTTGAAGCTGAATACCGAAAACAGCGCCAATGTAAGTAATAATAAGCTCATCCCTTTTACAATTTCCATTTTGTTACCTCCCGATTAAATATCTTTTGAAGTTTGCATGAGCAGAAAAACGTTTTCTCAGACTTTAAAAAAATAGGTTAGTTCTCAAATCACTTTTTCTAATTACACTTAAGCTTGCGCAACCGAAAACGTTTTCTTGAACTCTACAAGTCCGGAATCACTTATCACTCATGCTTATGTTAAGATACTACATCCTCAGGTACAAAAAAACTCAACATACTTCAAATAATCAATTATTTTTTTCTGAAAAACCAAAAAAATCCGGACATATTGATGTTTCCGGATTTTTGAGGCTTAATATATTTATTTTGCTGTTATTCCATGAATTTTTTGCCTGCAGAAAAAGCATCTGCAGCCTTAACTCCAAATTTCAGGTAGTGCCTTATCTCAGGAGTAAAAAGAACAGGATCTATCTTGACTATGTCCGGCTGTCCGTTTTCATCAAGGCAATCCTGCCTTATCTTCACATCAACGATTTCACCAATGAGCTGAATGTGTACGCCTATTTCGACAATCTGGTGAAGCCTGCATTCTATGGCTACGGGGAACTCGTCTATGTAAGGCGCATCTACAAACTCACCTTTTACAGGCGTGAGTCCTGTTTTTTCGAATTTGTCAACGTCTCTTCCTGACACCATTCCAAAGTAGTCTGCCTCCGCAATATGCTCAGATGAAGGCAGGTTTACAGTAAAAGCCTTTTTCTCCACTATGTTGTCATATGTCTTTCTCTGCGCCCTTATAGAAACACTTATGCATGGCGGATTCGAACTGCATATGCCTCCCCATGCCGCATTCATAGCGTTTGCTTTCCCATTTTCATCATAGCTGCCTATTATGAAAACAGGTGCCGGATATGCCATTGTCTTTGCTCCAAAGCTCTTCCTCATAAAAAATTCCCCCATTTATTTATATTAACAACTTTTATAACAATTCACTTTTGTGCAACTATTTCAGCTTAACAAAATGTTGCCTGCTACTTTAGCGGATTTCAATCTTTACATCTTCAAAGTCCATAGCGCGAAGATAACTTTCAAGCACCTCTTTTGCCCGCTTGTCGGCCTCTTCCAGAAATCCTCTGTCTAGAGCCTCCTTTTCAACACGGGCTTTTTCATTTGAGAGCAGCTCCAGAATGTCATTTGACTCTATTCTGTTAAACAGCGCAGACTTTTCATCGTATATTCTTATGTCTTTTTCATCTATAACGTTGTCCGTTATGCTTGCACCGTCAATATATACAGTTATGCTTTTTCCTTCAACATCAATATCGGCGCTCTCCAAATCTACGCCCGCCTTCATGTAGCCGCCAAATACTATAAGCAGAGACTTTTGCGTGAAAGGAAGCTCGATATCCCCTATCTTTTTAGAGTCCTCCAACAGCGCTATGTCCTTGTATTCATATTTGAGAACTGCAAGCTCCGAAATACTTGTAATCCGTTCTCTTACAATGTCTGATTTCATATCGTCCTTTTGTGTGACGAAGTCTGTGATTGCATAAACGCCAATCAATAGTGCGATTATAGTTGCGGCTATAACCAGTTTGCGACTGCTCTTATTCATCTTCTTAAAAACTCCCTCCGCCTGCAATGAATCCGGTTTTGTCTACGCCTGCCATGATTGTTTCATATACTATTTTACAGCAATATTGGCATTTCCGCCACACATTAGCTGTAATCGAAATAAGGCCGTTTTCTCTTTATTCAATCATGCTAATACCCTGCATTTCACCGTGAATTTTACTCTGTTTCTCTGCCAGCTATAGGGGTATTAATAAAATGTTTCAATTCAAGCAATTAACAAAAGGGGGATCTAATATGAAGAAACTGGTTTCGATTAGCCTGTGTGTGATTCTTTTGATTGCGACTTTTGCTTTCACAGGCTGTTCCCAGAAAAACACCACGCCAAATCAAGGTGACGAAAAAGAACTTGTTGTCGGAATGGAGCTGGCATACCCTCCGTTTGAAATGACGGATCAAAAAGGAAATCCCACAGGAATAAGTGTGGATTTGGCTTATGCGCTCGGAGAATATCTAGGCAGGGATGTAAGGATTGAAAACATGGCCTATAACGGCCTTATTCCTTCTCTTATGACAGGCAAAATAGACATCATACTCTCTTCAATGACTGTAACTGATGAGAGGAAAGAGTCTATAGATTTTTCAGACCCTTATGCAAAAGCTTATCTGTCTTTGCTTATAAACAAAAAATCGCCAGTTCAAAAGTTCGAAGATCTTAACGTTGAAGGCAGAAAGATTGCAGTAAAGAAAGGGACCACCGGCCACATATACGCCGAAAAAAATCTGCCCAACTGTGAAATAATGGTTTTCGACAAGGAAAGCGCATGTGTGCTTGAGGTTGTACAGGGCAAGGCTGATGCTTTCATGTACGACCAGATGACAATATACAAGAACTGGAAGCAGAATCCCGATGCTACGCGGGCTTTGCTTGCACCGTTCCAGGAGGAGCTTGAATACTGGGGCATAGGTCTTAGAAAAGACGACACGCAGCTCAAAGAGCAGATAAATGCTTTCCTGAAGGAGTACAAGGAAAACGGAGGATTTGACGAGCTTTCAGTGAAATATCTTGCAGAACAGAAAAAAACATTCGATGAGCTTGGAATACCATTCTTCTTCGATATAGAAAAATAGAATTTGCAAATCTTGCAGTTGTGGATTTAGCCTAAAAAAATCAGGAGTTATAATAATATGGATAAGCATAACAAAAAATCGATTTCAAAATTCTTGAATGTTTTCTGGACGGAAGGCAACCCCGATTCGAATTTGCACAGCATCAAAAGACTTGTAAATACTGCTCTTATCGCTTTGATGCTTGCAACAGTTCTATTATATTCGTTCAGCAAACTGAATTACAATATGCGCCCTGAAACCATATACGAATACAGATATAAATTTTATACCGGTTTTGGCATGACCGTAGTAATAAGCCTTTTTTCGCTCGTACTCAGCCTTTGCATTGGAACATTCTTTGCGGTTGCCAGAAAATCCAGATTCCTGCCCCTTCATTATCTGAGCAAGTTCTATGTTGAGATAATAAGGGGTACACCGCTTCTTGTCCAGATATACGTATTTTTCTATATTATAGCTACAGCATTCAGCTTGGAGAACAGATATGTGCTTGGAATAGTTATACTGTCCATTTTTTCCGGAGCATACGTCACGGAGATTATAAGAGCGGGTGTTGAAAGCATTGAAAAATCACAGATAGAGACGGCGCGTTCACTTGGCTTCACATCTTTCCAACGATACAGGTTCATAATAATACCACAGGTTATAAGAAGAATTATGCCTCCCCTTGCCGGACAGTTTGCTTCACTTGTGAAGGATTCATCACTGCTTTCCGTGATTGCAGTAAGCGAATTCACAAAAAATGTACAGGAGGTTGACTCGATCAACTTTGCGTCAATTGAAAATTACATTGCTCTTGCGATAGGGTATATTTTACTGACATTCCCTATATCCATCATTTCCAAAAAACTCGAAAGGAAATTCTACTATGAATCTTAAAATATCCGGACTCAACATGGACTTTGGACCAAACAGAATATTAAAGGACATCAACCTGGAAATCGATAATGCGCATTCAATTGTAATAGTCGGCCCCTCCGGGGGAGGTAAATCCACGCTGCTCAGGATACTAGCCGGGCTTCAGCTGCCAAGCAGCGGAAGCATAGAGATAAATGGCAGAAATATGATTTTTGAAGAAAAAAATCTACAGGAATATAGAAAAACAGTGGGCATGGTCTTTCAGTCCTATAACCTTTTTCCCCATCTTACCGCGATTGAAAATATCACCCTTCCTTTAGTTGAAATACACAAGCTAACACCCCAGGAGGCTCTTGAGCGGGCGGAGGGGCTTTTGGAAAGGTTCCAGCTGCTCGAACACGCCTATAAAAAACCAATGCAGCTTTCAGGCGGCCAGCAGCAAAGAGTTGCCATAGCGCGGGCTATAGCGATAAAATCGCAGTTCCTCCTGCTGGACGAACCCACCTCAGCCCTTGATCCAGAGCTTACAGCCGAAGTACTGGAGATGATAGACGAGCTTAAGAATGATTTCAGGGATCTTGTACTTGTAACTCATGAGATGGGCTTTGCAAAGAGGGCATGTGACTATACTCTTTTTATGGCAGACGGCAGGATTGTAGAACACGGACCGAGTAAAACTCTGTTTGAAAAGCCGGAATCTCTTCAACTGAAAAATTTTCTTGCGAAAATACTTGAATGGCATTAAAAATCGCGACAGATTTTTAATGCCATTTTTCTAGGATCGGATTCCAATTTTCTTGAATATCCCAACAGTATAAAAACATGTGATTGCTACCGCAGACCAATTTACTGCAAATATGCCCCACCATATTCCGGAAATCCCCATATTCAGAGTGCTCGCAAAAACATAGAACACAATCACAGGCATAACAAGCTGCCTGTACAATCCTATATATACTGCAAATCCAGGCTTCTTAAGTCCCTGCAGAGCTGAAGTCGCTATGTTGAGCAGGACGTATGTGTTGAACGTGAAGACCTCTATTCTAAGGTACGCCGCTCCGGCTTCAATCACACTCGCATCCCTTGTGAACAAGGACATGAGCTGTCTTGCAAATGGAAAAACAATGGCCATGGCACACGTCATTATTATGACACCATACTTTGCAGCCTTTAAAACTGCGTGACTAATCCGTTCATATTTTTTCGCCCCGTAGTTTTGCCCTACAATCGAGAGCACTGCAATATTAAGCCCTATAGCCGGCAAAAGCGCTATCTGCTCTATTCTTATTGCTATGCCATAGGCGGCTATTGTTTTCGAATCGGAATACTTCATTATGAAATAGTTTATGACAAACATGCCAAGTGCCACTGTTACCATGTTCAAACTTGAAGGTATTGCCTGCTTTAATATTTCAATATAATGGCTTGGCGAAGGAATGAGTTCCGAGCTCTTTAAGTCCGGTATTATTTTTTTTTCGATAATTTTTTTTGCCAGGTATATACCCCCTACAAGCTGAATCAAGACCGTGGAGAGAGCAATCCCTTGTATGCCCATAGCCGGCACAACCCCCCATCCAAGCACAAAAAGAGGATCAAGCAGTACATTCATAAAAAAACCCAGTATGAGAACATTCCTGTATGGCTTGGTGTCACCATTTGCTGAAAGTATAGCATTAAGCACTGCATTTAGAGCGAAGAAAACCACTCCCTGTAGTATAACCTCCATGTATTTTGACGCTTCTGCAAGAGGCTCTCCCTGTGCACCCATGCTCTGCAAAAATATATTTGTCGTGACACTTCCTGCTATAATCAAAACTGCTCCCAGCAACACTCCCAGCGTCACCGCGTCAATTGAATATTTTCTGGACTCCCCTTGAGCGCCTTTGCCTATCTCGTTTGATATGATAGCAGTAGTACCAATTCCAAGGCCAGAGCTGAACGCAATTATTATAAAGAAAACAGGAAACGAAAACGCCATGCCAGCTACTGCCTCGGTAGACACCATAGCAGCAAACAGAGTGTCCACAACGTTAAACATCGTGTTGAAAAAGAAGCCTGTACTTGCTGGTACAGAAAGCCGTTTTATGAGATTTTCGATTTTGCCTTCCGTAAGCCTGATCTCCTCCATATAATCCATTCCTCTCAGCCTTTGTTTTTTATAAATTCCATATTCCAACCTGCTTTTCAGATTTATACCCTAAACAAAAGAAAATCCGCGAACTTCTGTCCGCGGATTTTCTTTTGTTTCATATTATTTTGTAACAAGCTTGAGTTCAACAGGTATGAACTCTTCTACGCTCTCTTCATTTAATATATTTTGAGCTGTTTCAACGCCAAGCGAGCCTATCATGTCAGGCTGCTGAGCTACAGTTGCAGCCATTTTTCCAGCTTCAACAGATTTAACGGCATCATCTGTGGCATCAAAGCCTACAACTATTATGCTTCTGCCGCTTGTTTCTATCGCTTCTAATGCTCCAAGGGCCATTTCATCATTATGCGCAAACACAGCATCTATCTCCGGCTGAGCCTGGAGTATATTCTCCATTACTTCAAGACCCTTTGTTCTATCAAAATTTGCAACCTGCTTGGCTACAACTTCGTAGCTTGCTTTTCCTGCAATCGCCTCATTAAAGCCCTTACCTCTGTCTCTGGCTGCAGATGTTCCAGCTATACCCTCGAGTTCAACAAGCTTTCCGCCATCAGGAAGCTTGCCTATTATAAACTCTCCTGCCATCTTTCCGCCTGCTACGTTGTCTGAAGCTATATGACTTACAACTTCTCCTCCGTTAGCTCCTCTGTCTAGAGTAACTACAGGAATTTGTGCATCATTAGCTGCCATTACTGCATTTACAACCGCATCCGAGTCGGTAGGGTTTATTAGTATTAATGACACCCCTTGCGTAACCAGGTCTTCAACGTTCGCTATTTCCTTGGATGGATCGTCTTGAGAATCAAGCACTATTAGCTCATAACCAAGCTCCTGAGCCTTTTTCTCTGCGCCCTCTTTGAGAGTTACAAAGAATGGGTTGTTAAGAGTAGATACAACAAGGCCTATCTTCTGTTTGCCTTCCTGTGTCTCTCCTCCTTTGCCTGCACATGCTGTCAAAGAACCAATTGCCAGTAAAGCTGTTAGTAGAATAGCAAGAAACTTTTTCATAAAACATCCTCCTTTATATTCTTTATTATTATGCTGGAATACTCCAGCTTGAAGCCTACTTGTTCTTCCTGTCTATCAGTACTGCAGCAAGTATTACAAGACCTTTTATCATCATTTGAAAATACGATGATACATCCAGAAGATTTAGTGCATTTCCAAGGATTCCTATTATAAGCGCTCCGAATATCGTTCCTATTATTGTTCCAGCTCCGCCTGCAAGGCTTGTTCCACCCAGCACTACAGCAGCTATTGCATCTAGTTCGTATCCTGTTCCCGCTGTAGGCTGCGCTGAAGACAGCCTCGATGTTATTATTATACCCGCAAGCGCTGCAAGCATTCCGCTTATTGTGTATACGTACATTTTGAGCCTGTCTGTGTTTAGTCCCGAAAGCTTTGTAGCTTCTTCATTTCCGCCAAGAGCATATACATATCTGCCCAGCCTTGTCTGTGTCAAAACATAAAAGCCAAGAGCAAATATTATCACCATAATATATATGGGTATGGGCACACCGCCAATATAACCAGAACCTATGCTTCTAAATGCGTCAAAATATTGCGAACCTCTAAATGTTATTGGCTTTCCTTTAGTAAAAACCAGGGTAGCTCCTCTGAGTATCGTCATTGTTGCCAGCGTAGCTATAAATGGCTGAATTTTGCCTTTGCTTATTACAATTCCGCTGAAAAGGCCCGATGCAGCTCCTATTCCCAGCGTTATGAGTACCGCAAACAATATGTTCATATCAGACGCCAGAAGACTTGCGCACACAGCACCTGTAAAGGCAAGTATTGCTCCTACCGAAAGGTCTATTCCGCCTGTTAATATTACAAAAGTCATACCTGCGGCTATTACTGCATTTATGGAAGTCTGTCTTAAAATGTTGAGTATATTAGGCAGGGTCAGGAATCTTGGATTCATGAAGGAAATAATTATTGCAAATATTACAAGTCCTATAACCGGCCTTAGTTTCATAATGGTGTCTTTTTTCATCTATTGCTCCTCCTTTATTAATCCTACGGCACATCTCATTATCCCGTCCTGGGTCGCATCCTTGGAATCGAACTCGCCCGTTATCCTGCCTTCGTGCATTACGATTATTCTGTCGCTCATTCCTAGTATTTCCGGCATTTCAGAAGATATCATTATTATGCTCATGCCGTCCTTTTTGAATGAATTTATAAGATCGTATATCTCTTTTTTTGCACCGACATCCACCCCTCGTGTCGGCTCGTCAAGTATAAGCACCTTGGGCTTAGTCATAAGACACTTGGCTATAGACACCTTTTGCTGGTTTCCGCCGCTGAGGTTCTTAATCTTCTGCTTTATCCCCGGTGTCTTGATACTTAGTTTTTCTACATATCCCTTGACAAGGGCTTCCTCGTCCTTTTTGTCTATGCTGAAGAATTTCCCTTTAAGGCTCTTCAGCGCCGAGAGGCTCATGTTGTCCCTTACGGAAAGCCCAACAATAAGGCCCTCGCCCTTTCTGTCCTCCGATACATATGCAATGCCATTTTTCAATGCATCCATAGTCGAGTTTATATCGACAGCCCTGCCATCCACATGTATTTCTCCCTTTTCCATTCCTATATAGCCGTATATAGTCTTTGCAAGCTCAGTCCTGCCGGCGCCCATAAGGCCAGCAATGCCCAATATCTCACCCTTTTTGACTTCAAATTCAATATCGTCTACATACTTGTTGCTCAGCCTGCTTACCCTCAGCGCAGTTTCTCCCATGGCGGCTTCAACTTTCGGAAACTGCTCGCTTAGCTTTCTACCCACCATCATCTCAATGAGAATATCTTCATCTATGTCAGCCACTTTTCTTTCTCCCACATACTTGCCGTCCCTTAGCACGGTTACCCTGTCGCAAATCATGAATATCTCATTAAGTCTGTGGGATATGTATACAATGGCTTTTTTTTCATTTTTGAGCTCTCCTACCACATTGAAAAGGCTCTCAGTCTCAGTGTCGGTAAGGGCATCCGTCGGCTCGTCCATTATTATAACCCTTGCATTTAGAGAGAGCGCTTTCGCTATTTCAACCATCTGTCTTTGGCCTATGCTCAGATTACCGACTAGCTCCTTAGGGCTCTGCTTTACATTCAGCTTGTCGAGGAGCATCTGAGTTTCGCTGTTTAGCTTTTTCCAGTCAATCCTGCCAAGCTTGCCCACTGGCTCTCTGCCTATAAATATGTTTTCAGCTATGCTGAGCTGGGATATAAGGTTGAGCTCCTGGTGTATTATTGCGATCCCCATGTCCTGGGCATGCCTTGGTCCCTTGATGCTTACATCCTTGCCGTCGTATATTATTTCTCCCATATCATTTGAATACACTCCGCTCATTATCTTCATGAGCGTCGATTTGCCTGCTCCGTTCTCTCCTATGAGCGCAAGAACCTCGCCCTCGTACACGTCGAGGTTTACTTCGTCGAGAGCCTTAACTCCCGGAAATTCTTTTGTTATATTCTTCATTTGCAGGATTGGATTTTTCAATATTATCACTCCTAGAATACTACTCCGGATTTTAATATGACATTCGCATAAGGCGTAAATTCCCCGGTTCTTATTATAGCTTTCGAGCTTGCGGTAAGCGTCTTGAAGTCTTCATGAGCTAGCTTTGTTATTTTCACTGCTCCGTTTAATTTTTCAACAGCCTCAAGCAGCCTTTCATAAACAACGGGGCTTGCCGTCTCGAATTCCTCTGCTACAACAATCTCCTCTACCTTAAGTTCCAGCAGAACAGCCTCAACCGTTTCTATGAAGGTCGGAACGCCTTTTACAAGCGCAAGGTCAATCCTTTGTACGTTCTCATGTATGGGAAGTCCGCTGTCGCATACGGTTATACTGTCGGTATGGCCCATGCCGGCAATCGCCGCGGAAATGCTGGAGTTGATAAGGCCCGTCTTTTTCAATTTGACTCCTCCTTTACACCTCTATCTCATTTATATACGGTATTGAGCTTTGAGCTCCTTCTCTTGTAACTGCAACTGCAGCTGCGCTCGTAGCCAGCCCTATGGCTTCTTCGATGCTCTTACCTTTTGATAGCGCAGCCGCAATTCCACCTATAAAACTGTCGCCTGCTGCCGTGGTATCAAGTGCCTTCACCTTTTTTGCATCATATTTTTTGTGGAAGCCTTCTTTCACATGAAGCGAACCTTTTTCCCCGAGCGTAACGATTATTTCCTTGACGCCCATGGCGATTAATCTTTCTGCGGCTGCCACGGCATCTTCCATATTTTCTATTTTCATGCCGCTTGTTATCTCCAGCTCAGTTTCATTTGGTATGAGAAGATCCACATTTCTTATTGTCTCTTCATCCAGCTCCTTAGCTGGGGCTGGATTAAGTATTGTGTACTTGCCGAGAGACTTTGCCAGCGCAAGAGCGTGCATTACAGCATTATCTGGTATTTCCAGCTGAGCTACAACAAAGCTTGAGCTTTTTATAATCTCAATGTTTGTGTCTATGTAATCACTCGACACTTTGAAATTCGCTCCCGAATTGACTATTATGCAATTAGAGCCGGTCTCGTCAACGGTGATTGCAGCTATCCCGGTTGGAACACCATCTTCCACAGCCACACCGCTTACATCTATGCCGTCCTTGACAAGGGCCTCTACAAGTTCAGCTCCGAATGAATCGCCACCGACCTTGCCTATCATTGCAACGTCTCCTCCAAGTCTTGATATGGCTACCGCCTGGTTTGCGCCTTTGCCTCCGGGTATCTGCTTAAAGCTTTTTCCCAGCACAGTCTGGCCTAGCTTTGGCATTCTCTCGACGCTTGATACAAGATCCATATTTATGCTTCCTATAACAACAATTTCCGCCATTCAAACTCCCCCCATTTATGCTTGCCTTACGGAATCTCTTATAATAAGCTCCGGCTGCAACACAAGCCTCGTCTCGCTGACTCGTTTGCCTTCGAGTATTTTCAACAGCATTTCAACCGCCTCAAAACCCATCTCATATTTTGGCTGTCTCACAGTTGTAAGCTCGGGCTCAATCAGTCTGGATACGTATATATCGTCAAAGCCCACTACAGAAATGTCTTTCGGGACAGAGAGCCCTTTTTCCTTCAAGCTTTTTACTGCTCCAATTGCAATCAGGTCGTTTCCGCAGAATATGCCGTCAAACTCGATTTTATTATCGACTGCAGCTATTGCCGCTTCCCGCCCCCAGGTTTCATTGAATTCTCCTTCAAGCACACATCCCGCTTCGTATTCTATGTTGCTTTCTTTAAGCGCAGACTTGTATCCTTCGAGCCTTTCAATGGAAGCTTTGCTTGTCAAAGGCCCCGAAATGAAAAGTATCCTTCTCAAACCCTGATTTATCATATATTTTACAGCATCATGAGCACCCTTAAAGTTGTCTGTGAATACCCTGCCCTTTACATAATCCGTTTCTATATCTATGTCTCGGTCCACAAGTATCACAGGGACAAAGTAATTCTTTGTCTTGTCTAATCGATCTTCTCTTTTTGAAGAGGGCGCCATGATTATGCCATCCACCATCTTTTCGGCGAGTATCCTGAGATATTCATCCTCTTTGTCAATTTTGTTGTCCGTATTGCAAAAAATTATATTGTATCCTGCGCTGTTCGCCCTGTCCTCGACGCCTCTTGCCAGCTCAGGAAAAAATGGGTTTCTTATGTCAGGTATGATAAGTCCGATCGTATTTGTCTTCTTAGTCACAAGGCTTCTGGCTACGGTGCTGGGAGTATAGTTATATTCCTTCATCAGGCTTGTTATCCTCTCCCTTGTCGCCTGGCTTATGCTTTCGTCCTTGTTGTTTATGACCTTGGATACTGTTGTAGTTGAAACTCCCGCTAGTCTTGCTATATCTTTTATAGTTATTTTCATAGTCGCTCACTTCCAGATATTCTCAATGCGGCATGGGTAACCGGTTTAGTAAAACGTTTACCCAATAAAAGATACCATTAATCACTAACTTTTTCAATATTTTTTTCGAATCCATGCGATATTATTTCCTGACAAGCTGACACTCCCCACGACAAGCCCACGAGGTATTCTATCGGAAATTCTATAACATCTTGTATCCTGCAAGCGAGTTTATATCTTAGTAGAGATTTACCCTATATTATTTTTTTTAATACAAAAACCCGGATAATTATCCGGGTTTAATCTGAATTTCTATTTCTTGTATCTCTTGTCGAGTTCTCTTTTTATGTCGTCTATTTCTATCCCCATATGCACCATCAGTACAAGCAGGTGGTAGACAAGGTCGGATATCTCGTATACAGTTTCGCCCTTGTCGCTGTTTTTTGCCCCTATTATGACTTCGCTTGCTTCCTCTCCGACCTTTTTGAGTATCTTGTCTATACCCTTGTCAAACAGGTAATTTGTGTACGAACCGTCCACCGGATTTTCTTTTCTCTCCGTTATCAGCTCATACACCCTGCCCATAATGCCGGCTTCAACAGGCGCCTCGTCGCTTTCAACCAGCTTGTTGAAGAAACACGACTTGCTTCCCGTATGACAGGCTGGGCCAATCTGCTCAACCTGAACAAGTATCGAATCTGCATCGCAGTCAAAATACATATTTTTGACATTCTGGAAATTGCCTGATGTCTCGCCCTTGTTCCAGAGTGACTGCCTGCTTCTGCTGTAAAACCATGTGCGCCCTGTTTCAACAGTCTTTTTGAGTGACTCGCTGTTCATGTAGGCAAGCATAAGCACATCACCGGTGTTGAAATCCTGTACTATTGCAGGTACTAGTCCGTTTGCATCGTATTTTATATCTTTTAGTATGTCCATAATTACCACTCCATTCTCACGGGTATGCCTTGCTCATTAAGATAGCTTTTTAGCTTTGGAATCTCAATCTCCTTGAAGTGGAAAACTGAGGCTGCAAGCGCTGCATCTGCCTTGCCCTTAGTCAGCACCTCGCTGAAATCCTCAAGCTTTCCTGCGCCGCCTGATGCGACTATAGGCACATTGACAAGACTCGAGACTGTACTTGTAAGCTCTATGTCGTATCCGTTCTTAACTCCATCTGCATCTATACTGTTTAAGACTATCTCGCCGGCTCCAAGCCTGACGCCTTCCTTTGCCCACTCGATGGCGTCCATGCCCGTATCTAACCTGCCGCCGTTGATGAATACATTCCATCTTCCGCTTTCAGGCATCTTCTTGGCGTCTATGGAAAGTACGACGCATTGTGCTCCGAATCTAAGCGCCGCCTCTGTTATAAGCTTTGGATTTTTCACTGCCGGAGTGTTTATTGAAATCTTGTCGGCTCCTGCCCTGAGTATCTCCTTGAAATCTTCAACCGTGCTTATGCCGCCGCCCACGGTGAAAGGGATGAATATCTCGTTGGCTGTTTTTTTGACAACATCAATCATGAGCTTTCTGCCCTCATGCGAAGCTGTTATGTCGTAAAACACAAGCTCATCGGCGCCCTGCTCGTTATAGTATTTTGCAAGCTCTACCGGATCGTCAACCTCTCTTATATCCTTAAACTTTGTGCCCTTTACAACCCTTCCGTCTCTTACGTCAAGGCATGGCACTATCCTTTTAGTCAGCATCTGCTCATCTCCCTGTTAAAGGTTTTTTAAATCTTCAAAATCAATGGCCCCACTGTAGAGAGCCTTGCCTACGATTGCCCCGTCAACTCCCATGGCGGCAAGCCTTTTTATGTCATCTATGCTGCTGATTCCTCCAGAAGCTATTATTTCAAGTGTGGTATTTTGCTTAAGTTCGCCATACACTTCAAAGTTTGGACCACTCATCATGCCGTCTTTAGAAATATCAGTATATATTACAGTTTTAACGCCCGCCAGGGAAAGCTCCTTTGCAAGCTCGAGCGAATCTATAGAGCTCACTTCCTCCCAGCCCTCTACGGCAACCTTACCGTCCTTGGCATCGATTCCCACGACTATCTTATCTCCGTATTCCTTTACAAGCTCATCAAGCAATCCCCTGTCCTTGACGGCCATTGTTCCGATTATGACACGCCTCACTCCTGCTGAAAGCAGCAACTCCACAGTCTGCTTGCTTCTTATTCCGCCTCCTATTTGCACGGGGATGTCAACACTCTTTGCAATCTCCCTTATCACTTCAAGATTCTTGGGAACCCCTTCGAGTGCGCCGTCAAGATCCACTATGTGTATGTATCCGGCGCCCTTTCCCTTCCACAAGGCTGCGGCCTCGGCTGGATTCTCATAGTATACTGTTATATCGTCGAATTTTCCCTGCCTCAGGCGCACGCACCTGCCGTCCTTTATGTCTATTGCAGGATATATCATCATAGCACCATCTCCCCAAACGCCTTGAGTATTTTAAGTCCCGTCTTTCCGCTTTTTTCAGGGTGAAACTGTATGCCGTAGATATTCCCCCTGGCAACTATTGCTGGAAAATCCACTCCATATTCACAAGAGCATACCACATGGTCGTCTCCCGGCGCAGCGTAATATGAGTGCACGAAGTATACGAATTCACCTTCGCTTATATACTTGACTATCGGATCGTTTTTCCTTATCTTAAGGCTGTTCCAGCCCATATGAGGTATTTTCAGGTCCTTCATTTCAAACTTGACTACATCGCCCTTTAAGAGTCCCAGACCGTCCCATTCCCCATCCTCAAAGCCCTTCTCGTATAGAAGCTGCATTCCAAGGCATATCCCTATTATTGGAGTCCCTTTTGCTGCCGCCTCCCTTATTGTTTCATCCAGGCCCGTTCTCTTTAGATTGTCCATAGCATCCTTGAAAGCGCCCACGCCCGGAAGTATTATCCCTTTAGCGGAGAGTATCTCCCCTTTGTCTTCTGTGACAATCGAACTAAAGCCCAGCCTCTTAAGGCCGTTGTCTATGCTGTTGAGGTTTCCCACCCCATAATCAACTATAGCTATCAACTATATCACTCCTTTTGTGGACATTACTCCGCTTATTCTTTGGTCTACTGAAACTGCTTGCGAAATTGCTCTGGAGAGCGATTTGAATATGGCCTCAATTATGTGATGGGTGTTTTCACCCCTTATAACGTCTATGTGTATATTGCAGGCAAGGCTGTTTGAAAATCCAGTCAGGAACTCCTTTACAAGCTCCGTATCGAAGCTGCCGACCTTGTCCCTTTCAAACTTATAGTCGAAGGCCAGGTAGGGCCTCCCTCCAAGATCTACAACACTCCTTGCAAGCGTCTCGTCCATTGGCACATATGAATGTCCGTATCTTACTATGCCCCTTTTTTCTCCGAGCGCCTCTGCAAAGGCCTGGCCGAGAGTTATCCCAATATCTTCAACCGTGTGGTGGTCGTCGACATCCGTGTCTCCCTTTACCTGTATATCCAAATCAAAAAGCCCATGCTTGGCAAACAGCGTCATCATATGATTGAAAAAACCCACACCGGTGTCAATGCTTGATTTGCCGCTGCCGTCAACATTCAATCTGATTTCTATGTTCGTCTCAAGAGTGTTTCTGGATTTTGCGATTTTTCTCAAATCTGTTCCTCCTTTGCTACTCGAATCTCACCTTTATGGAATTGGCGTGCGCATCAAGCCCTTCTTCCAAGGCAATCTTTATGATGTCATCCTTTGATTTTTCAAGTGAAGCCCTGTCATAATATATAAGGCTTGATTTCTTGACGAAGTCGTCCACTCCAAGCGGCGAAAAGAATCTGGCGGTTCCGCCCGTAGGAAGCGTGTGGTTTGGCCCTGCATAGTAATCGCCCAGCGGCTCAGGTGAATACTCGCCTACAAATATGGCTCCCGCATTTTTTATTGCACCTACTACTGAGAACGGCTCCCTGACTACAAGCTCGAGGTGCTCTGGCGCTATCCCGTTGGCGAATTCAATAGCTTCATCTATGCTCTCGACAACAAGTATGGCTGCATAGCTCCTTAGGGCTTTTTCTGTTATGGCTTTTCGGCTTAGTCCTTCAAGCTGGATTTCAAGTTCTTTGAGAGTGGCCTGTGCCACCTCTTTTGAAGTGGTTATGAGTATTGAGGATGCAAGTGTGTCGTGCTCCGCCTGCGAAAGCATGTCGGCAGCAACAAATCTGGGATTTGCGCTCTCGTCAGCGATTATCAGCACCTCGCTGGGACCCGCTATCATGTCTATGTCTACCCTTCCAAACACCATGCGCTTTGCAGTGGCTACATATATGTTTCCCGGACCCACTATCTTGTCAACCTTGCCTATTGTCTCAGTGCCGTATGCAAGCGCTGCTACGGCCTGCGCACCGCCTATGCTGTACACCCTGTCGACTCCTGCTATCCTGGCGGCCGCCAGTATGTTCTTGTTTATGCCTCCCTGTGATGACGGCGGCGTCACCATTATGATCTCCTTCACGCCGGCCACCTTTGCAGGTATTGCATTCATAAGCACCGAGGATGGGTATGCCGCTGTTCCCCCCGGAACATATATTCCAACCCTTTCAAGGGGATTATAGAGCTGCCCCAGCATTATGCCCTTTTGATTGTTCGTAATCCACGATTCCTTGAGCTGCCTTTTGTGATAATCCCATATTCTCTCTTTTGCATTTTCAAGCGCTGATATGAAGTCTTTGTCGCATGAATTGTAAGCCTGCTCTATTTCATCGCTTCCAACCTCGAAATTTTCAAGCCCTACGCCGTCGAATTTCAGAGTGTAGCTTCTGACAGCCCTGTCGCCGTGGCCTTCTACATCAGCCAAAATCTTCTCCACGGCCTCTGTTATGCTCTTTGACTCCTTGTCGCCTCTTTCGATTATTCCCTTCAGCACATCGTATTTCGAGGTTTCCTTGCTCAAATCAATAATATTTATCACGTTAAGCCTCCTCTTTTATTACATCTTTTATGCCTTCGATTATTGCTTTTATTTTTGTATTCTTAGTCTTGAAACTCACCTTGTTTACTACGACCCTGGCGCTTACATTGTACATATCCTCTATGACCTCAAGTCCGTTTTCCTTTAAGGTGCTTCCCGTTTCAACTATGTCAACAATCACGTCAGAAAGCCCTACAAGCGGCGCCAGTTCGACAGACCCATTGAGCTTTATTACGTCTATCTGCCTGCCCTTGCTCATAAAGTAGCCTTGAGCCACCCGGGGATACTTTGTTGCGACCCTGAGCATGCCCTGCATTTTTTCAGGCTGAAAACTCTCTGGAGCAGCCACTGAAAACTTGCATTTGCCAAAGCCAAGATCTAGTATCTCGTAGAGGTCTCTCTCCTCCTCCATTATGGTATCCTTGCCCACTATGCCAATGTCCGCAGCGCCTCTTTCCACATATATCGGCACATCCTGCGCCTTGACAAGTATGAATCTGATACCCTTTTCCTCGTTTTCAAAAACCAGCTTTCTCGATTTCTTCTCGAAATCGCTGCAGTCGTAGCCAATCTTTTTAAATATTTCATACCCCTTTTCGGCAAGTCTTCCCTTTCCGAGGGCAACGTTTATATATTCCATGAATGCTCTCCTATCCTATTTCAAAGTTGTACACCTTTTTTCAAATTCCTCAACGCTGAGTTCCTCTTTTTCCTGCGTAGCCACATCTATTATGCTGGCGCTCTCGCCTTCGCAAATCACTAGCTTCCTTATCCCTGTTTCACGGGCATAATCCATATGGTAGCCGTAGCCCTTTAAAAAATCCGTTTCTATGACCATTTCACGCTCTCTTAGCAAGTCGGACGCCTTTATTATTCTCTTTCTGTTCTTGTCCGAATATACAAGGAGGTAATCAGTGCTGACAGCTTCGCTTGTATCAAGCCCCAGCTTTTTAAGTCCTGTTATAAGCTCGTCTACATCCATGCCAAAGCCTGTTGCCGGAATGTAGTGCCCGTAGCTTTCTGTAAGCTTGTCATACCTTCCGCCGCTCAGTATTATCTTGCCGTAGTTCGACATATAACCCTTGAATATCACTCCCGTGTAGTAATCCAGGTGGTTTATAAGGCCAAGGTCTATAGAAATATAGTCTTCATACCCATAGTCCAGGAGTATATGATATACCTGCTCAAGATTTTCTATCGCACTTTCCATCTCCCTGTTGAGACATATAGATTTGGCTTCCTTTATAACCTGCTCTGTATTCCCATAAAGCTCCGGTATTTTTATTATTACCTCTTTTACTCTATCTTCAATATCATTGAACATAAGAAATTTTTCAAGTTCCACAAAATTCTTATTTTCTATTATCGTTTTAAGCCTTTCTCTGTCGGCTGGGGAAATATCTATTTCATCCATTAGCCCCTTAAAAAAGCTTGACTGTCCTATGTCGATTTGGAATTTCTCAATGCCACATGAAAGCAGAGTCTTGATTGCTATATTTATTACCTCTGCATCGGCGTCCGGATTTTGATTTCCGAAATACTCAACTCCCGCCTGAGTGAACTCCTTCTTGCCTTCAGAGTCCTTTGCATCCATTCGAAATACTTTTGATACATAAAAAAGCTTCAGATAGTCCTTTATTCTTTTTCTGTTGTTTACGGCCATTCTTGCTATGGGGATTGTCAGGTCCGGCCTTAAGACCAGCACGTCCCCTTTTGTATCTATGAGCTTGAAAAGCTCCTCTTTTTTTATCGTTCCAGGACTTTGAACAAAAAAATCATAATATTCGAAGACAGGTGTGGAAATCTGTTTGTAAGCATAGCTTCTGAATATTTTCTTGAAGTTCCTTACTATGCTTTCCTTAGTCTGAAAAAACTCATAAAATTCATCTTTTGCTCCCTGTGGGACTTTATAGAATATGTTAACCATGACCTACCTCCGTTTGCTTTATCGATTTAACGCTTTACCACGTTAAATCGCTACATCATAAATTTTACTACGTCTTCAGCCTGTTGTAAATATCCAAATGAAAAATTAAACAAAAAAAGGCCAGAGGCCTTTTATTCTTTTTTTCTTTTTTTCCTTTTTCTCTATGTCGATGTATCCGAGCCTGTCCAGAATCAGCCTGTATCCACCCGCTCCATAAAAGAGGCATTTGCTTATCCTGCTTATAGTGGCAGTGCTGGCTCCAGTTTCCTCTTCTATCTCGCTGTATGTCTTGTTTAGCTTGAGCAGCTTGGCAACCTGGAGTCTTTGAGAAATTGATTGAATTTCCTTTATAGTGCATATATCCTCGAAAAACATATAGCATTCTTTCTCTGTTTCGAGTTCCAGCACAGCTTTGAAGAATTCATCTATATCCTTACTTTTAATATTGCTGTTATATGACACTTATACTCCTCCCTTAACCACACATTATTCGAGTTGCCTTCCACGTCCAATGCTTTAGTTAATTATAGCACTAAACCGATATTCGGGCAATGTTTTCAATCAAGCATATCATTCATATCATCGTCTTAAAGGTCTTAGTCTCTTTTTAGGATTGGCCTGAATCCGCGTTCGACACTAAAACCCTCTTCGACTTCATTTTCCTCCATGGATATGCTGCAAAACATTTCCTGGCTGTTTAAAGCTTCCTTTCCCCTCCTGTCTATTTTTTTGTATGTGCCGTCGTTTCTCATGACCCTTGCCTTCATGGTGTCACTTAGCGATACGTCTAGTATCCTTTTTATTTTCCGCTTATTTTCCCTGTCTTCTACAGGAAACAAAAGCTCTACTCTTCTTGTAAGATTCCTTGGCATCCAGTCTGCGCTTGAGAGGAATATCAGTTCGTTGCCACAGTTATGGAAGTAGAAAATCCTGCTGTGCTCTAAAAATCTGCCGACTATGCTAATCACCCTTATGTTTTCGCTCAGGTCCTTTACTTCAGGCCTCAGGCAGCACACACCCCTTATTATTAGGTCGATCTTGACGCCGGCACAGGAGGCTTCGTAAAGGGCATCGATGATGCTTTTGTCCACAAGGGAGTTCATCTTGGCTATAATCCTTCCCTTTTCACCCGCTCTGGCATTTTTTGTCTCGCCCTTTATGTATCTAAGGAACGTCTGGTCCAAGCCGGGTGAAATGTCGACCTTGTAAAAATCGTGGTTTTTAGAGCTTCCGGAGAGCATGTTAAACAGCGTAGATGCATCCTCTCCAAAAAACGGATTCGACGTAAAAATTCCAATGTCTGTATATAGTCTGGCCGTTGAATCATTGTAATTGCCAGTACCCATATGGACATACCTTTTTATCCCATCCTCTTCCCTTCTAACTATGAGCAGTATCTTGCAGTGTGTCTTGAGCCCTACAAGACCGTATATAACATGGCAGCCCGCCTGCTCGAGCTGCTTGCCCCATTTTATGTTGTTTTCCTCGTCGAATCTCGCCTTGATTTCAAGTATTACTGTAACCTGCTTTCCATTCTCCGCAGCTCTCGAAAGAGCCTTCACTATTGGAGAGTTGCCGCTGACCCTGTAGAGTGTCTGCTTTATTGCAAGCACGTTCGGGTCGTCCGCAGCCTTTTCAACAAGCTCCACTACATGCTCGAAGGAGTCGTATGGATGGTGTAGCATGATATCGTTTTCGGATATGGCATCGAAAATGTCCTCGTATTCCGAAAATATTGCAAGCCTTTGAGGCTTGTACACAGGATATTTGAGTTCAGGTTCGCCAAGCTCGCCCGAGAATTTCATTAGGAATGTCAGGTCTATCGGTCCGCCGATTTCAAAAATGCCCTCCTTGGGCACTTCCATTTCTGACACGAGCACATCAAGCAGCTCGTCTTCTAGTCCCCTTTCATACTCGAGCCTCACAACATTTCCCCATTTTCTCTGCTTTAGCGATTCCTCAATGGCCTCTAGAAGATCTTCCGCTCCTTCCTCGTCTACACTCAGGTCGCCGTTTCTGGTTATCCTGTAGCAACCCATATGTAATATTTCATGTCCCTCGAATAAAAATCCCATATGGTGCTTTATTATCTCCTCAAGGAGTATGTAGGCTCTTCCCTTGCTGCGTGGCAGCTCTATGTATCTAGGCAACACCGACGGCACCTGGACCGTGCCAAATGTTGTTCCTCCCTTTTCATCTTCAAAAAGTATCCCTATGTTGAGACTTTTATTGAGAAGTGTGGGAAACGGCCTGCTCTGGTCAACAACCATCGGCGTAAGCACGGGATATACAGTTTCCCTGTAATAGGCGTCGATAAAGCTCCTTTGGTTTTCATCGAGCTCATAATAATCGAGGAAATCTGTGCCATTTCTGCGCAGCGTTGGTATTATTGATCGGCCCATGCAGTTGTACTCTGAATAAAGCTGCTTTTTGACCCGTTCGCTTATTACCTTTATCTGCTCTGTTGGAGTAAGGCCTGCTATATCGGGAATTTTAAAGCCTGCATTCACCTGATCCCACAGCGAAGCCACCCTTACCATGAAGAATTCATCCAGGTTGGAGCTGGTTATCGCCAGGAATTTCAACCTTTCAGCCAGTGGATTGTTTCTGTCCTGAGCCTCCTGAAGCACCCTCCTGTTGAATTCAAGCCAGCCAACCTCCCTGTTTATATAGTTTTCATAAGTACTATTCCTCAAAAGAATCACCTCTTGTCTTAATCATGACCTTTGTGCCCATAACTTCTTCAAAAAGACCGCATTTTTTGGCCAGCATCCATTTTTCAAGGAAAGTATCCCTTTTGGATTTCACTTTGAATATTACAGTGTCATTTTTGCATGCAATTTTTATTTCATCTATCTTCTGGAGGTGGGATTTGTCAAGGGAGTCGGCTATTTTAAGTATAGCTGCCAGCTTTGCAACTACAACCTGGTCCTCGAATCCAAGATTGGCTATGCGCCACTCCCGGGTGCAATAGTCTTCTTCCCCGTGGCTCATAGCTACATTTGCAATTATCTCAGTCTCCCTGTTTGAAAATCCAATTATGTTTTGCGCCTTTATTATGTCGTACGAGAACAGGCTGTGGTTTTCGTGCGATATTGCCTTGCCCACATCGTGAAGCAATGCGGCAACCTGGAGATAAAGTCTGTGCTCTTTTTTCAGCCTGTGCAGCTTCTTGGTCTGGTTGAATATGCTTACAGCCATCCTCTCTACATATTCCGAGTGCCGTCTTTCCACGCCGAACCTGTCAGCTATGTACCTGACGGAACTTAGCACGTCTTCTCCAAAACCGCTCCCCGAGTCAGCACCAGATGACTTGTCCATAATCTCTACCAGAAGTCCATGTCTTAGGGATACCCAGGGAGCGTTCATAGCCTCTGCTTTGGTCATCTCAAGCATCTTCTTGAATATCATTATCGAAGGCAGCATTATCTCCGCATCCTTGTAGTCGAGGTTGTATGCCTTGGATATTTGCGTTGTAGTCTTTGCGAACACCTCGGAATACAGCCTGAATACCTCGTCTCTTTGTATAGTCTCGTTTCTTTCTCCGCTCTTTTGAGTCGCGCAGAGGCTTGAAATACTCCTTATTCCGCTTCCAAGCGCTATGCACTCTTCAATTTCAAGATGCCTTATCTCATTTTTGACACCCCTTAATGTCTCGTCTACATACTCCTCCATTATGCTCGGAAAATTGAGCGTCATATTTTCAACATCAGCAAGCAGCTCCCTAAGACGCAGCGTGCCCGACTTTAGATAGTGCGTAAATTTGAGCCTGCCTTCCGAAAAAGTTGATATCTCCAAACCTCCCGAGCCTATGTTGACCACAAGCACGCACTTTTTCATCAGATTCTCAGACTGAGGTATATAGTATCTTATGCCCTTGAAAGTCAAAAACCTCTCCTCGGCATTGTTTATTATGTCTACATCAAAACCCGTCTTCGCCCTTATTTGATCTACAACAAAAAGGCTGTTCTCCGCCTCCCTTATTCCACTTGTGGCTACAGCCTTGCAATTTTCTATTCCGTACTCGGCCAGCTTTTTCGAGAAGTTGTCCAGCGAGCTGCATACGTCTCTTAAGGTCTCTGGCCTTATCCTCCCGAAAGTAAATGTATCACGTCCTATTCCCGTATCCTGCCTTAGCTCCTCAATTATTTTTATCTTGCCGCTCTTGTCACTCTGTCCTATAACCATTCGCAGCCTGTTTGAACCTATATCAATGCAAGCTGCCAATTTTGTTGTGTTCATAGATGTTATCCCCTTTTGTTTTGCATTATATCACACGTATAATATTTTTAATTTTATATGTTTGTTAAATTCAATTTTTGCCTATACATATATATATATACATTAAAGAGGCTCTCTAAAACCAAATTTGGAAGCTTTCATAAAATTCAGATCATATAAGGAGATTATTCTAATGAAAAGACTTGGCATAATAGATATAGGTTCCAACTCGGTCAGGCTTGTTCTTGTGGACATAAATGCTCAGGGCCACTTTAAAATTTTCAACGAATTTAAGGAAACAGTAAGGCTCGGGGAGACCGACAGCAAAGGCATGCTCACAGCAGAGAAGATGCAGACTGCCCTTGAAACACTTGGAATGTTCAAAACTATATGCGAGGCTGTAAGGGCTGACGAGATAGTGACGGCTGCAACGGCTGCCGTAAGACGCGCTCCAAATAAAAACGAATTTTTGACGCTCGTATACGAGCGTCTTGGGCTGCGCATACGGGTGCTTTCCGGCGAGGAGGAGGCTTACTATGCCTACTGCGGGGTAATAAACAGCATCGATGAAAAATCAGGCCTGATTATGGACCTTGGCGGCGGCAGCACCGAGCTTGTTCACTTTGAGGACGGAGTCGTCAAAAATAGCATAAGCCTTCCTTTTGGTGCAATAGACGTCACTCGCATGTTTGACACGTCAAATTCAGTGAGTGCAGCTACGGCTCAGGCCCTTAGACGCTTTTTATTCGACGAGCTCGGCAAAGTAAACTGGCTCAAGGATTTGAAAAAAAATATCCCCCTCATAGGCGTAGGCGGCACAATACGTAACATAGGCAAGATAGATAAAAAATCAAAGGACTATCCGCTTGATATGGCACACTATTACATAATGGATCCATCAAGTGTATGCAGTGTATATGAACAGACAAAGGACAGGACTCTCGAGCAGAGGATAAAAATCAAAGGACTTTCAAAGGACAGGGCAGACATATTCTTTGGCGCATGCGCTGTGGTATGGCATATTCTTGAATACTGCCGCATAGACAGGCTCGTTGTGAGCGGCAG
The DNA here is from genome assembly GCF_000597865.1 of Peptoclostridium acidaminophilum DSM 3953. Lineage (GTDB taxonomy): Bacteria > Bacillota > Clostridia > Peptostreptococcales > Peptostreptococcaceae > Peptoclostridium_A > Peptoclostridium_A acidaminophilum. Next base: position 1,417,479 of record NZ_CP007452.1, read on the forward strand.
CGGTTTAAGGGAGGGGCTTGTGTATGACTACATAGGCAGCAGCTATTCACCTGTTGGCAACATGCTGGATTTCTCACTCAACAACATAATTTCGCAGTTCAACATCAACCGAGTGCATGCCTACCAAGTTTACAAATTGGCCAGCTCCATGTACGTACAGCTTGAGGAACTGTTTGGCTCCAGCAGGGAATGCGAGAAAATACTTAAAACAGCTGCACTGCTTCATGATTCCGGCATAAGCATAAATTTTTACAGCCACGACAGCCATGCATTCTACATGATACTTAATTCCGGCATAAACGGGCTTACCCACCGCGAGATACTCATGAGCGCATACGCCGCATCGCTTCACAGAAATACAAAATTAAAGCTCAAATGGAAACAATACAGCCAGATACTCTCCGAAGATGACATTCGGACAATAATGAAAATCAGCATACTCCTTAGACTCTCCGAAAGCCTGGATACCTGCATGGACAACTTCGTAGAGGATATAAAATGCCGAGTTGACGGCGAAAGTGTGGAGATGAATCCTATAGCCAAGAAAAAGCCAAATGTCGAAATAAGCAGAGCCATCAATACCAGACATGACTTTGAGCAGGTTTTCGGCAAAAAGCTTTTAATACAGTAAACAAAAGGACCCTTTAAAGGGTCCTTTTTAATGATTCCTTGACTGCATTAACAACATTCAACGCTGTCATTCCATATTTCTCCATCAGGAGCTCTCCGGGAGCTGAGGCTCCAAAGCAGTCTATTCCGATTGCCACTCCGCAGTCGCCTGTATGCCTTTCCCACCCCTGAGTAATGCCAGCCTCGAGGGAAACGCGAGCCTTTACAGCGTTTGGAAGCACCTCTGTTTTGTATTCCTCGCTTTGAGCTTCGAAATCCTCAAAGCATAGGAAGCTCACCGCCCTGCAGTCTATACCGTCTTCCAAAAGGAGGTCCCTTGCCTCTTCCAGCAGTTGCACCTCGGAGCCGCTTCCCATTAGTATTGCATCCGGAATGTCTTTATCCTCTTTGATTGCAATATATGCGCCTTTATCCATGTCGCCGCCACATGGCCTTATGTCCCTTAACTTTTGCCTTGTAAGGATTATTGCGCTCGGCCCGTCACACCTTTCTAGCGCCTTTTTCCAGGCAGCCGCCGTCTCCATCATGTTCATCGGCCTATACACGCTGAGGTTGGGTATGGACCTTAGGTTCATAACATGCTCTATCGGCTGGTGAGTAGGGCCGTCCTCGCCGACTCCTATGCTGTCGTGCGTAAACACAAAAATCGAAGGTATTTTCATAAGCGCTGCAAGCCTTATAGACGGCTTCATATAGTCCGAAAAAACCAGAAATGTCGAACAAAACGCCCTGTAGCCCCCGTGGAGCGTTATACCGTTTGTGATGCCTGCCATGGCATGCTCCCTGACTCCATAATATATATTGTCTCCCTCAGGGCATTCCCTTTCGAATATTCCCGAGCCTTTAATAAATGTCTTTGTGGAAGAATTCAGATCCGCAGAGCCTCCAATCAAATTGCCCATCTGCTCCCTTGCAATGTTCAGAACATCCCCTCCGAGTATTCTTGTAGCCTCGCTGGCGTACTCCTTGGTTATCCGCTCGTCAGACATCAGCCATTCAAGCGAATGTTCGCTTTTAAACCACTCGATCAGCTTTTTATGTTTTCCCGGATATGCAGCCTTGTAATTTCCAAGCAGTCCGTCCCAGGCTTTCTTGACGCTGCTTTTCTGCTCGGCTATTTTATTCATGTATTCATATACTTCCTCGGGCACCAGAAACTCGCTTTGCTCATCCCAGCCCATGCTGATTTTGGTAAGCCTCGTCTCGTCCTTGCCCAAGGGCGAGCCGTGCACTTCCGCCTTGCCTGCCTTGTTTGGGCTTCCATAACCTATTACATTTGTTACCATAATGAGTGATGGCCTGTTTGTTTCAGCTCTTGCGTCCCCTATTGCTTCCTGGAGGCAAGTCAGGTCGTTGCCGTCCTCCACCTTCAGGACTTGCCAGCCGTAAGATTTGAACCGCAACTCCACGTCCTCTGTAAATGTATTTTTTGTGCTGCCGTCTATTGTTATGTGGTTGTTGTCGTATAGGCACACTATCTTGCCCAGCCCGAGATGCCCTGCAAGCGAAGCCGCTTCCGCAGATATGCCCTCCATTAAATCGCCGTCACCCGCAAGAATATACGTGAAATGGTCGATAATCTTGTGCTCGGAAGTGTTGAACTCAGCTGCCAGCTTTCTTTCTGCTATGGCCATGCCTACAGCATTTGAAAAGCCTTGTCCCAGCGGACCTGTAGTAGTTTCTACGCCTGGCGTATGGCCGTATTCCGGATGTCCGGGCGTTATGCTGTCCAGTTGCCTGAAATTCTTTATATCATCAATTCCTATTCCAAAGCCAAAAAGATGCATCAGTGAATACAGGAGCATCGAGCCATGCCCGGCCGAAAGCACAAACCTATCTCTGTCGATCCATTCTGGATTTTTAGATGATATTTTCAAGAAATCCTTCCATAAAACATATGCCATGGAGGCAGCTCCCATAGGCAGACCCGGATGGCCAGAATTAGCCCTATCCACCGCGTCTACTGACAAGAACCTTATCGTATTTATAGTTTTCACATCGATGCTGTTCACATAATCACCCCTGGTAGTCATAGTATTTACTACTTTATTAATTACCCAGAAGTTCGCCTTCTAAAAAAATAATAATTACAGACATTGTTATGCACGAATTCAAAACAATAAAAATGGCATGAGCCGGAAATTCAACCAGACTCATGCCGCGCTGCAGTTTTATTTACTTTTGTATTTTAGTCCTTGTATATCTTTATTCCATTCGCCTTCATTATGTCGAGGATTATGCCCGCAGTCTCCTCTATGGCCTTGTTGGCAACATTTATAATAGGACATCCGATTCTTCTCATAATTGTCTCGGCATAGCTTATCTCTTCGAGTATCCTCTGGTATGATGCATAGTTGGCGTTGCTTGCAAGCCCCAGCGCCTTGAGCCTTTCAGTCCTTATCTGGTTGAGTTTTTGTGGCGAATTCGTAAGCCCGACTATTTTCCTCGGACTTATATCGTAAAGCTCCCTTGGAGGCTCAGCCTCAGGTACTAGCGGAATATTTGCAACCTTTATGTTCTTGTTTGCCAGATACATGCTCAGCGGCGTTTTGGATGTCCTTGATATGCCTATTAGCACTATGTCAGCCTTTTCGAATCCCCTGGGATCCTTGCCGTCGTCATATTTTACGGCAAATTCGATTGCCTCCACTCTTCTGAAATACTTCTCATCGAGCTTTCTTATTATTCCCGGTTCCCTTTTAGGGACCAGGTTTGTCCTTAAGGCTATACTGTTTATTAGATCGCTGAGCAAATCCACGTTAGGTATATTCTCCCTGCTGCAGAAATTTACAAGCTGCTCAACGAATTTAAGGTTTACAAGCGTATAGAGTATTACTGAATTTTCTTCCTTTGCAAGATTTAGAATATCTCCAAGATTTTCTTCGTCAAGCACATATGAATATCTTTTTATCTCATAATCGGTGGTGGTGAACTGGCTTATTGATGCTCTTGCAACCTGCTCAGCCGTTTCTCCCAGAGAATCCGATATTACGTATATAACCAAATGATTCATATTGCGTCCTCCATATTTATTCTCCTGCTAGCTCAACGAAAAATCTAGCTATATTTATCTTTGAAATTTTCCCCAAAATCTTGTAGCCTTCTTTTCCGTCCTCTCTCTTGACATGCTCAACTACAGGGACTGAATCGACCTCGTGCTCTATTATTTTTCGAGCCACGTCTGATATGTTCTCATCAGGAAAAGCCATTACTATGTTGGGCCTCCTGGTCATTATTATACCCACGGGAATCTTGTTTATGTCAATTCCGCCTATAGCATTTTTGAGCAGGTCCTTTCTTGAAACTACTCCTGTCAGGAATCCCCCATCTGTGACAAATACGCTTCCTGTATCCTCTAGGAATATTGTCACTATCGTATCGTACACCGTGGCCTCCTCGCCGACAACCACAGGGAGACTCATAAGATCCTCCACTTTTTTGGACCTTAGCTTCTTGGCTATAAGGTTGTTTTCATCTATGCCCACATAGAAATATCCCACCTTGGGCCTTGCATCCAGTATGCCTGACATTGTAAGTATCGCAAGGTCTGGACGCAACGTCGCCCTAGTGACACTTAGCAGTGTCGCTATCTGCTCACTAGTAATAGGGCCGCTTTGCTTGACAATTTCTATAATCTTCAACTGCCTGTCTGTCAATTGTATTTTAATCACCTCTTTGCAATGTGATATACTATTTATATAGTGTATATTATAAATCTATTATCATAAAATGTAAATAATCTATAGGCAACAATTTGACAAAAATAAAACCTCCTGTCTCCAGAAGGTTTTATTTTTGTCTATTCCTTGTCTTTTTCAGACTCTTCTTTTTTTTCTTCCTCGGCTTTTTCTTCTTCGGAGCACTCTTCAGACTTCTTGCCTAAGTTCATTTTTTCCTTCATCTCACATATTTTTTCTTCAGTCATGTCGTTAAGGTCGACCACTTCGCCGTCGTCTTTTACTATCTTTATCTTGTACTTGGCAAATACTGCTGCTGAAACCCCTATCATTGCCGCTATTGGAGCCAATATTAGCCCCAGGGCGCCTATTGTCACCGGAAGATTCAAAAGTACATCTCCATCCTTTTCCAGTATGACTCTTGTGACATTCCCCTTTTCAAGAACTTCCTTGAGCTTGTCTATGGCCTCGCCGCTCTTTTCACTTATTTTAGCGTTCATATCCTCAAACTTGCCCTTGCTGCCCTTCTTTTCAAGCGCTATTATGGCTTCTATAACGTCGCCCTCTGCACTCGATAGTGCATTTCTGGCCTCCTCGTAGCTTGCCCCTGTTCTTTCCACAATCCTGTCAATCTTTTCAAGAGTTATTTCGTTATCCATATTCACTGCCCCCTCATCAAACAATTTGTTTTATTTTCAATAGGTTGTCTGCTCTTCATAGCCATCTACATTTGCTCTGAGGCAAAGTCTCAAAACCTTTTTTAACTGTCCGACTATGAATGGCGACACCTTGGCCTTGACGCAGATGTTAAACTCGCTTCCTGTGATGTATCTCATCAGTTCAAGTGTTGTCGGATCTATGCGCATGTGAGGCTGGCCCTCGCTGGCACAATCGCTGCATATGCAGCTTCCATTTTCAGGCTGAATCAAGTTGCCTATCCCGTCCTTGCTGCCGCAGCTTACACATTTTGTGACCTCGGGCCTGTAGCCGATGTAGTCCAGGTATTTAAGCTCAAATAGTCTCGTTACATACTCGAAATCATACTCCTTGTACGCATAGCAGTAGAGCGTCTTTAGCAGCAGCGCAAAAAGCCGGTTGTTCGTCTGGTTCTCGACCACCACGTTTTTCGTCAGGTTGAGCACATACGAAGCATACGAGAGGGTTTTCAAGTCCTTCGATATATCAAAGAAGGTATCCTTGACATCGCACTGGCTTATATTAAACATTGAGGATGACTTATAGAGCATATAGCTTCCGTATGTAAACGGCTGTGAACACGCAAGCAGCTTGCTGTTGCTCCTTCTCGAGCCTTTTGCTATTGCCGACACCTTCCCCAGCTTTTTTGTGAAAAGTATTAGTATGCTGTCTGAGTCTGAATATCTTATGTTTTTTAATACCACTGCATCAGTTTCTATAAACATGTTATTACCGCCTTATATTTTTTTATACCCACTTTTGTGCAGGTATAAAACTCAAAAAAACACAAAGACCCGTGTAGGGTCATTGCTACGCTTGCAAAAGAATAAGCGTTGTAAGTGTGAAATATATTGTTATGCCTGTAATGTCGAGCGCTGTTGATATGAATGGCGCAGATGCCACAGCCGGGTCTATTCCCCACTTTTTAAACAGTATTGGCACCACAGTTCCTATTGTAGCAGCAGTTATCATGTTTGCCGCCATGGAAATGCCTACCACTATACCCAGTCTTATGTTATTCATCCAGAAAAAAGCCACAGCGCACACCAGGAGACTGCATATCGTCCCTACGCACACTCCCACGCTCATCTCCTGGAATATGGTCCTTAGGCTTTTGCCGGCATCAACATTGCCGGTGGCAAGCCCCCTGACAGTCAGTGTTGATGACTGTGTGCCCACATTACCTCCCATGCCTGTAAGCAATGGCATGAAAAACGCTACTGCCGCATAGCTGTTTAGTGTGTCTTCGTAGCGGCTGAGGATTGTTGCCGACATGATCCCTCCAAAGAGTGTCACTATGAGCCATGGCAGCCTTGCCTTGACCGACGAGAATATCCTTATACTGATTTTGTCCTCTTCGTATAGCTCCGCTTCGGCCTCCATTGTTCCCGCGAACTTGTATATGTCCTCTGTTGCCTCTTCCTCTAGGACGTCCATTATGTCGTCAAATGTTATTATGCCTCGAAGCCTGCCGTTTGTGTCGGTAACAGGTATTGCGAGCAGGTCATACTTTTTAACTACTCTTGCTACCTCTTCCTGGTCGTCGTTTATGTTTACATATATGATGCTTTCGCTCATTATATCCTCAACCAGAGCATTCGGCCTTGCAACTATGAGCTCTCTTAGCGATATTACGCCTGAGAGCCTGTTGTTTTTGTCTACAACATACACGTAATATATGGTCTCCGCATCGGGAGCATGCTCTCTCAGGTGCTCTATGGCGTTGTATATAGTTATGTCTTTTCTGAGAGATACAAATTCGGTGGTCATTATGCCGCCGGCTGTATCTTCATCGTATACAAGCAGTTCCCTTATGTCTTCAGCATCCTCTGCATCCAGAAGGTTTATGAGCTCCAACCTTTTTTCCTCAGAAAGCTCAGCTAATATGTCGACCATGTTGTCAAGCGACATAAGCTCCAGCAGCTTTTTTTTGTGCTCACTTGTTAACAGCGAAAGTATCTTTGAAAACATGTCTGAATCGAGCTCGTCAAGTACCTTTGCGGCAAGCTCCCATGAAATAACCTGAAAAACCTTGTGCATTTTTTCTTCAGGGAGTTCCACCATCATTTCAGCTATGTCAGCGGGGTGCATTTCTTCAATGTACTCGTTCAGGTCTACGATTTTCTCACTGTCTATGAGCGCTTCAATTTCGACAAGCTTTTCCTCGAACAGCTCCTTGTCTTCCATGCACTCCCCTCCTTTTATTCCGCCTCTTTAGTCCTGCCTAAAGCCCAGGCTTCTTATGGCATTGTCCCTGTCTCTCCAGTTTTCCTTTACCTTAACCCACAGCTGCAGATTGACCTTTGAGCCAAGGAGCAATTCTATTTCTTCCCTTGCTGCCTTTCCTATGCCTTTTAGCTTTCTTCCGTTTTTACCTATTATTATGCCCTTGTGTGAGTCCCTCTCGCAGTATATGACCGCAGAAATATCTACAAGATCTTTTCCCGCCCTTGATTTTATCTGCTCTATGTCGACAGCTATCCCGTGGGGCACTTCCTTTTCAGTGTAGTTGAGTATTTTTTCCCTTATAATCTCTGATATAAGCACTCTTTCAGGCTGGTCCGTAACCATGTCATCAGGGAAATATTTCGGTCCCTGCGGCATATATCTTTTTATTACATCTATGAGCTTCTTCAAGTTGTTGTGCTTTAGCGCCGATATCGGTATTATCTCGTCGAAAATCCCAACCTTGTCATAACGCTTCACAAGCTCTATGAGCTCCTCTTTTGATATCTCATCAATCTTGTTTATAACAAGCACCTTTGGAGTCTTTACAGCTTTGAGGCTTTCGATTATCATCGAATCCCCTGCGCCCGTGTAAAGCGAACTGTCAACCATGAGCACCACCAGATCAACCTCGCCTAGCGTCTGGCTTGCAGCTTTCATCATGAACTCACCCAGCTTGTTTTTTGGCTTGTGCATTCCCGGGGTGTCTATAAAGACAACCTGGCTCTCGCTGTCTGAATAAACTGCTTGTATCCTGTTTCTTGTCGTCTGAGGCTTGTCGCTTATTATAGCAACCTTTTCCCCCACCACCGCGTTTATTGTAGTAGACTTCCCAACATTGGGCCTTCCTATAACACTAACAAATCCTGATTTAAAACTCACTATATCTCCTCCATAAGCTACTCTATATTAATTTTTGTAAATGCCTTTGGCAAAAGCTCGCTTATCTTGAAAACCTCCAAGTCCACCTCGCCTGTTCCTACTATTATGTCTATGTCCTCACCGAACTCGACTATTACCTGCCTGCATATTCCGCACGGGAAAGTGCAGGTTTTTGAATCAGAAGCTATTGCTATTGCCTTGAAGCAAAGCTCACCCTCGGATACCGCTTTGACTATGGCAGTTCTTTCAGCGCAGCTTGTGGCTGCATAGCTTGCGCATTCCACGTTGCAGCCCAAGTAAACTTTTCCGCTGCTGGTAAGCAGCGCAGCTCCTACCCTAAATCCGGAATATGGAGCATAAGCTCTATATTTTGCCTCCTGGGCAAGCTTCAAAAGTGTCTGATAATCCATATTACACCTCTTTCAAGCAGTCTTTATGCGAGTAGCTTGCACTATCTTAGAAGTTTGAACAATATGACTGTGATAAGTATCCCTATGGCAGCGCCTGCGACAGCCTCCATCCTGGTGTGTATGTTTGAATGCACCCTGCTTTCTGAAACTATAAGGGCTAATACAAAGGCCAACGCAGATGCAAGGAGCTTTTCCTCGGACATTGCTATTGCAGTTGCAACAGAAAATGCAACTGCTGAATGCCCGCTTGGAAATCCCCCCTTGATATAACTGCCTCTTTTGAAAAACAGCTTCAGCCCTATTACCAGGGCAATATTGATTGCAAGCGCTATAATCAAAATATTGATATCGATTTCAATAATACTGTCAAGTCCTGTAAGCGGAAGCGCCAGCAGCTTGTCAAAAAAAACAAGGTAGCCTATCGCTGCTGCATTTATTGCAGCCACCATTACAGCTGCGGCCGATACATCCTTTACAAATCCAGCCATTTCACTGTATTCGCTCGTAAAAAGATCCACGGCTTTTTCAATCGCCGTGTTTACCAGTTCAAGAGATATCACAAGTGATATTGAAAAAAGGACTGCAGCAATTTCAAGTTTAGACAAGCCAAGCAATATGCTGAGCATTACCGCAATAGCAGCCGCGAAAATATGTAGCCTGAGATTCCTCTCGCTCCTTAAGGCCACTATTATGCCCTTTATCGCATTGTCAAAGCTGCTTGAAATGCTTTTATTTTTCATTCATCTCCCTCACTATTCCCAGCGAAGAAAGAACCATCTCCTCTTTTCCCCGCATCTCCTTAGCTCTTTCATCATTGTCATGATCATAGCCCATCAGGTGGAACATGCTGTGGCACACAAGAAATGCAATCTCACGTTCGAAACTGTGGCCATATTCTCTGCTCTGCTCAAGAGCCCTTTCAAGCGATATTACTATGTCCCCCAGAAGGTTGTCCTCCAGGAACTCATCTTTTTCGTCCTTGCCTATAAGCGGAAAAGAGAGCACATCCGTCGGCCTGTCAATCCCCCTGAATTCGCTGTTTAATCTTTTTATCTCTTCATTGTCAACAAAAAGTATGCTGACTTCATAATGCGTTCCCCAGCCCTCATGTTTTAAAGATTCCTCAACAACAGACCTTATCTTGCCCTTGAGGTCTTCTTCAAATTTCACCTTATCCTGGGCATTTGTAATCTCAATATTCAAGATTGGACCTCCATAAAACTTGATTTTCTATTTCCGGTTTTCTATTTTTTTAAGGCCTTTCGTTCCTCAGCTATTTCGAATTTTTCATAGGCCTTTATTATCCTTTGTACAAGTTCATGCCTTACTACATCCTTTTCCGTAAGGATTGAAAAACCTATTCCCTTTACGTCTGAAAGCACCTGCTGGGCATGTACAAGGCCTGTCTTTTTGGATGAAGGCAAGTCAGTCTGCGTTATGTCTCCCGTCACAACGGCCTTTGAGCCAAACCCCAGCCTTGTCAAGAACATCTTCATCTGCTCTTTCGTGGTATTTTGAGCTTCATCGAGTATTATGAAAGCGTTGTCAAGCGTCCTGCCCCTCATGAAGGCAAGCGGAGCCACCTCTATCATTCCCTTTTCCATATATTTATTGAACCTGTCCGCCCCGAATATTTCAAAAAACGCATCATAAAGAGGCTTAAGATATGGATCTATTTTCTCCTTGAGATCTCCCGGAAGAAAACCCAGGCTTTCCCCCGCCTCAACCGCAGGCCTTGTAAGTATTATTCTGTTTATCTGCTCCGTTTTGAAAGCTCTTACAGCCATTGCTACTGCCAAATATGTCTTCCCCGTACCTGCCGGCCCAATACCGAAAGTTATGTCGTTGTTTTCGATGCTTTTTATATATTCCTTCTGCCCGAATGTCTTTGGCTTTATAGGATTGCCCTTGGCTCCTATTACTATTGTATCTTCAAGAAGCTCAGACGAACGCTTTTCATCGCCGTAGCCCTGCTTTATCATCTCGAGCGAATAGGCCACATTCTGCTGATTAAGGGACTCGCCCTTCTTTACAAGCCTGGAAAGGTCATCAATAAGCTTTTCTGCCTTGATTATAGCCTCTTCTTCCCCTATTATCACAGCATTGCCTTCCCTGAGGACTATGTGTATGCTGAGCGCATCCTCTATAAGCTTTATGTTCTGGTCAAATTCACCAAACAGCTCTCTCTGAAAATTTTCGTCGCTGATTTCCAGCTTTTTTTGCTCTACCAAAAATTTTCCTCCTTGTAGTTAAAAAATTTCCATAAATATTATAACATATATATTTTTTAAAAATCGTATATTTCCAATTTATTATTTTTCAAATCGGATTCTGGGTAGACATGTATTATAGCCTTTGTAAAGGAGATGTTATTATGGAAAAGACACTCGTTCTAATCAAACCCGACGGCGTGAGCCGCGGCCTTGTTGGTGAAATAATAAGGCGCTACGAAGCCCACATGCTCCATATCAGCGAAATGCAGCTTGTGCAGCCTACAGCCGAAATGCTGTGCGCTCACTACATAGAGCATGTTGATAAGGACTTCTTCTGCGAGCTTGTCGAATACATGAGCAGCGGCCCGGTGATTGCGCTTGTGCTCTGCGGCGAAAGCGCCATAAGCCTTGTCAGGAAGATAAACGGCTCCACAAACTTTATGAGCGCCGAGCTTGGAAGCATACGCGGCGACTTCGCCTCTTCAATCACCCAAAACCTCGTGCATGCCTCCGACTCCCAGTCGGGTTTCGAACGCGAGTACGATATCTGGTTTAAATCACTGTGAATACAGAAGATGTAAAAAGCTGCCTTACGGCAGCTTAATTTTTTTTCCTCATACTAATAGGTTTTGAGAGTATTTCCGAATATATTATGCCCCTGACTAAGTCTTCCCTTTGTTCAAAGAGCGTGATCCCTGATGAAATCTGGGAACTGCCGTATATAGGGTGACTTTCGTCGTACTCGTCAGATATTGCCGTCGCAGCAGGCCTTACTGGCTGCTTTTTTGGGGCAGACTTTGCCATTTTAGGAGGCTCAATAACTTCAACGGACACTCCCTCTGTGCGTGCTTGCTTTTCAAGCTGATACTGCTCCTGGACCTTCTGGGCTATATCCTTGAAGTAATCTTCAATCCCTTTGCCCGCAGGCTTTACCTTGCGGAGCTGCTGGGCCTTGGGCTTTTGTTGCATGCTGGCCTTTTTCTTTTTTCCCAAAATGTTGTTAATGATTATCAGGAAAATTATCCATAAAATACCATCCAAGTCATCACGCCCTTTTACTTCTTGTCTTCAGGCTTATCTGTTCTGCTTCCGGCTGTTCCTGAAATCGACTCCCTCATGATCGTGTCGGCCATTACATTCTTCATGTTGTAGTAGTCCATAACACCGAGATTGCCGCTTCTGAAAGCTTCAGCTATGGCAAGAGGCACCTGCGCCTCGGCTTCCACAACCTTCGCTCTCATCTCTTCGACCATAGCCTTCATTTCCTGCTCCTTGGCTATGGCCATGGCCCTTCTTTCTTCCGCCTTAGCCTGAGCTATCTTCTTGTCAGCCTCTGCCTGATCAGTCTGAAGCTGAGCTCCTATGTTTCTTCCAACATCCACATCGGCTATGTCTATGGAGAGAATTTCAAATGCCGTACCAGCGTCAAGACCCTTTTCAAGCACTGTCCTTGATATCCTGTCCGGATTTTCAAGCACCATCTTGTGAGTCTCGGCAGAGCCTACAGTTGTTACTATGCCCTCACCTACACGTGCAATTATAGTTTCTTCCCCGGCTCCTCCAACGAGTCTGCCTATGTTAGCCCTTACAGTCACTCTGGCGCGCGCTATTACCTCTATTCCATTTTTTGCAACTGCCGCAATCTTTGGTGTCTCTATTACCTTTGGATTTACGCTCACCTGCACAGCCTGAAGCACATCTCTTCCTGCCAGATCTATTGCGGCCGCTTGCTCAAAGCCAAGCTCTATGTTAGCCCTTTGCGCTGCAATCAGAGCATTTACAACGGAGTCCACATCCCCTCCTGCCAAATAGTGTGCCTCAAGCTTGTCTATGCTAAGATCAAGCCCAGCTTTTGTAGCCTTTATCATAGGACCTACTATTCTCGATGGGGCTACGCGCCTGAATCTCATGCCCACGAGTGTGAGTATCGAAACCTTTACACCTGAAAACAAGGCCGTAATCCACAGTCCTACAGGTATGAAGCTGAAAAACAGCGACAAAAATATGAGGATTATTCCAACTAATAGTATTGAACCTAAGTATGCCATTTATTCTTCCCCCTTTTTTCTGACTATTATTTTGCTTCCTTCGACCCGTATTACTTTAACCAATTCATCCTTCTGTATGAATTCGCCATCAGAGACAGCATCTAGTATATTGTTGTCTATCTCGATTTTGCCTGAAGGCCTCAGGAATGAAACTGCTCGTCCTTCTCTGTCGATATATTCAAGCATTTCCTTTGCAGGAATGAATCCCGACTCCTTGCTAAGGTTTGTATCAAGCAGCAGTGTCTTTGCCAGCTTTCGCTTTGGCAGTTTTTTAAATATTAACACAACTACCACAACAGTCAGCACTAGCGCTATGAGCATATAGACAAGTGCAAGTGTCAGCGAGCTGGAAGCCATGACTATGCTGAGCACCATACCTGCGATGCCAAGCACTCCGAAAACTCCAAAACCCGGCGCAGCAGCTTCCGCTATGAGCATGGCTATTCCTGCAATAAACAAAACAACTGAAAGCAAGTGTGCATTTCCCCCCATTATTGAGCCCATGAAAAAGAGAGAAAAGCCTATTATGCTAAGCAGCCCTCCGATTCCAAATCCGGGCGTAATGATTTCAACGACAAGCCCTATGAAACCAAGTGCAAGCAGGAGTGGCGCAACATATGAAGAGCTTATAATATTTATGAAGTCTTCAATGGGCGTTGATTCAACTACATTTTCGCTGAAGCTCTCTATGCCCAGGCTCCTGTAGACCTCTCCCCTTGATGAAGCCTTGCCGTCTATAAAGCCAAGCTTGAGTGCCTCTTCCGTAGTCAGATTGAGCAGCTTGCCCTTTTCAACCACTCCTTCGATTTCAATGTCCTTGTCCGCCATTGCCATCACAAGCTCAGTGTCCCTTCCCTTCTCCTCGGCGACAGTCTTGAGCTGTTTTTTCCAGTAGGATATATTCTTTTCAGTAGCCGGTATTGTCTCGGCCGAGCCAATCGTGGCACCTGGCGCCATGTAAATATTGTCGCATGATATGCTCACAAGCACTCCTGCTGAAATTGCCCTTTTGTTTATGTACGCAACAGTCTTAATATCGCTTTCGAGTATGACATCACTTATGTTTACTGCAGAATCGATCCTGCCGCCATATGTATCGATATCAAACAGCACAAGTGACGCTCCCTCCTCCTCCGCCTTGCTCAAGGAGCTCTTTATGTAGCTGAAAAGTCCGGGAGTTATTTCGCTTTTTACATTGATAACATATACTTTCTCTTTTTCCTGCGCAAATCCGGTGAAAGCGCTCGGAAGCGCCACCAAAATTGCAACAAGAAAAGCAATGCTGCATAAAAATAATCTTTTCATCCCCACCCTCTTTTCTTCATCGACTAGTTATTAATTGTGTTTATTTACAGCCATACCGACGGCTACATTTATAGAATTACCCTCATTTTCAGAAATTAAACTTATTCTGGAAATAAAACAAAGAGGCAAAACTAAGTTTGCCTCTTGCATCTATTGTAATAATTCTTTTGCTATTTCGTTTATGAGCTTTCCATCAGCTTTGCCCTTCAGCTTGGGCATCAAGGCGGCCATAAGCCTTCCCATGTCTTTCACCGATGAGGCTCCTGTTTCGCTTATAGTCTGCACAACTATGCTTTTTACTTCTTCTGCGCTCATTTGTTCCGGGAGATAAGATACCAAAACATCTATTTCTTTTTTAGTCTGATCTACAAGATCTTCCCTCTGAGCTTTTTCAAATTCAACAAGGGAATCTCTTCTTTGTTTCAGCTGCTTGGATATTGTGTCAATGACCTTATCGTCATCAGCCTCAACTCTGTTATCCACCTCGTACTGCTTTATTGCTGACCTTATAAGCGTAATTACAGATTTCTTAAGATTGTCCTTGTCTTTCATGGACTGCTTTAAGTCGTCCATTAGCTGGTCTTTAAGGGCCATTTTTATTCACCTCTTACAAGACTATTTGCTTTTCTTTTTTCTTCCGGCCTTTAGTTTCTTACGCTTCTCACTAGGCTTTTCGTAATGTTCTCTTTTTCTTATCTCAGACAGTATACCAGATGTAGCACATTCACGTTTAAATCTTCTAAGAGCGCTATCTAAAGTCTCATTCTCTTTGATTTTTATTTCTGCTGGCATTCTCTTCCCTCCCTCCATTACTAACAATACTGCTTCAATTATAGCATTGAATAAGCTGTGAAAATTGATGAATTCCGTACCTAGTCATTATAATACAAATCATGTACTTCTTCAACCCTTTTTTAACCTGGAGGCCATGTAAGGTTTCTTCCGGCAAGCACGTGATAGTGGAGATGGTCGACCTCCTGGCCGCCGTTTTTGCCGCAGTTTATTACGACCCTGAAACCGTCGGCAGCTATACCCTCGTCAATTGCAATCTTTTGTATTACAGAGCAAATGTGGGCTGTTATGTCCATATCCTCGGCCGGTATGTCCATTATGCTGACATAATGCTTTTTGGGCACGACCAGTATGTGTAGGGGCGCCACTGGCTTTATATCCCTGAAAGCCAAGAC
The DNA here is from genome assembly GCF_000597865.1 of Peptoclostridium acidaminophilum DSM 3953. Taxonomy (GTDB): domain Bacteria; phylum Bacillota; class Clostridia; order Peptostreptococcales; family Peptostreptococcaceae; genus Peptoclostridium_A; species Peptoclostridium_A acidaminophilum. Next base: position 1,432,753 of record NZ_CP007452.1, read on the forward strand.
CTTTTCATCCTCATACACCTTGTTTGAAGGAATTTCTCCGCTTGCTATCTTGCAAAAAATGCAGCTGTTCACAAAAGCCACCTCCCAAATTATTTTGTTGTATACTCTTGCTTTATTATTCCATGTATATGCTCGCCCTTTACTTCACTTAGCTCAATCTTCTGCATACTGCCTTCAATGTCCGTCACGCTGCTTGCACACACCTTGACATAATTGGAGGTATGCCCTTCGAAAATGCCCTCGCCTGCCATCTGCTCGAAAAGCACATTTTCAGTCTCTCCTATCATTTTTTCCATGAACTCGCGCTGATTAGAGCTTGAAAGCGAAATGAGCCGCTCGCTTCTTTCCTGCTTTTTTTGAGGATCAACCTGATCGCCCATAGCGGCGGCAGGTGTACCCTTGCGCGGAGAATACTTGAATATGTGCATTTGGTAAAGCTTGACTTCCTTTAGGAATTCATATGTAGCTTCGAATTCCTCGTCTGTCTCACCCGGAAAGCCTGCGATTATATCGGTTGTGAGCGCCACATTGTTGAAGCTCTCCCTGAGCTTTCCAATTATAGCTTTAAGCTTTTCGGTCGTATATCTTCTGTTCATCCTTAAAAGCGTTTCATTGCAGCCGCTTTGTATTGATAGGTGGAAATGCGGACATACCTTTTCCAGCTTTGAGAGCTCATATATAAACTCGTCTGTGAGCATGTCGGGCTCTACTGAGCTCATCCTGATTCTTTCTATACCGCCTATTGAATGCACAGCCTTTATTACATCCAGGAAGCCTGACGTCTTGAGGTCCTGTCCATAACATGCAACGTTTATGCCTGTCAGCACTATCTCCTTGAATCCTAACTTGGCAAGGCGGCTGACTTCATCTACTATGTTGTCTATGCGGCGGCTTCGTATGCTTCCTCTGGCGTATGGTATTATGCAATAAGAGCAGAACCTGTTGCAGCCGTCCTGCACCTTTACAAACGCCCTTGTCTTGCCGCTTGCGCCCTCTATATGCATCTCTTCGAATTCCATTGGCTTCATTACGTCTTCCACTCTGCTCAGCTTCTCGCCAGGCATTGCGCTCTCGAGTATCTCGACTATCCTGGACTTGTCCTTAGTCCCCACTATGACGTCTACCTCCGGTATGCTTATAACTTCGTCGGGAGCCACCTGAGAATAGCATCCCGTCACTGCTATAACTGCATCAGGACTCATGCGCCTTGCCCTTCGCAGAAATTGCCTCGACTTCTTGTCGCTCATGTGGGTTACTGTGCATGAATTTATGATGTATATGTCAGCCTTTTCATTCGCATCCACAACAGTGTAGCCGCTGTTTCTGAAAAGCTCCTCCATGGCCGTTGTCTCATACTGGTTGACCTTGCACCCTAGAGTCAATATTCCTACTGTTTTCGGGCGCTCGCTGTTAATATCCTTCAAATTACACAACTCCTCCTAAATCCGAAAGCTCGTAAAGCACTATGGCCGAGCTCACAATTGCCGCCGTTTCTGTGCGCAGTATCCTGTTTCCAAGAGTCACAGGAATTACGCCTTTTGCTGAAAGCATTTCGATTTCAAACTCCTCGAAGCCACCTTCGGGTCCTATGAATATACCTATGCTTTCCGGCCTTTCCTCAAGGTTCCTTAGCACGCTTCCTATTGGATTGGCCCTCTCATTCTCGTATGGGACGATGTTTACATCGTTCCTTTCTATGTCATTTATGGCCTGAGCTATGCTCATTGGCTGCTCAAGGCTTGGCAATACGCCTCTTTTGCTCTGCTTTGCGGCGCCCAGGATTATTTTCTCCCATCTGTCCGCTTTTTTGAGCTCGCTCTTTGAATCCAGCTTTACAATGCTTCTGGCCGTCTCAAGTGGAACTATTCTTGAAACCCCTATCTCTGTAAGCTTTTGAACTATGAGTTCAAACTTTTGAGCCTTGGGCAGTCCCTGATAAATCGTCACGCTGAGACCGGGTTCCCTTTGTACATGGATTTCTTCAAGGAGCTCAAGCTGCACTTCCTTTTTTGATATACTGCTTATCTGGCATATGAACTCCCTTTGCCTGCCGTCACAGATCTCGAGCTTTTCTCCCTCTTTGAGCCGCAGCACTTTTGAGATATGCTTTACCTCTTCCTCATCGCTTATGCTGCATATCCCGTTTTCATAGTCTATATTGTCAGCAAAAAATCTGTCCAAAGCTACTCACCCTTTTTGGCAACAACAGCTGCCCATTCTCCAAGCTTCTCAACCTTTATTATCTCAAAACCGTTTGCCACGAGTGCCTCCCGGACTAAGTCGAGTTTTTCGTGTATTATTCCAGAGGATATGAATATCCCGCCCGGCCTTATTACCTTTGGCACATCCTTTGAAAGCATTACTATGACGTCTGCTATTATATTAGCAACAACTATATCTGCGCTGTCCTCGACTACCTCCAGCAGGTTTCCCAGCCTTATATCCACTGCGCCTTCGACTCCGTTGAGAACTACATTTTCACGTGCGACCTTTACAGCCACCTCGTCGAAGTCCCCGCCTATTACCTTGCGGGCTCCGAGCTTTGCCGCCACAATCGATAGTATGCCGCTGCCGCAGCCTATGTCAAACACGGTCTTTTCAGGAGTTACATATTCTTCGAGTGCCGTTATGCACATCATTGTAGTTTCATGCGTGCCTGTGCCGAATGCCATGCCCGGATCAAGTTCTATGACAAGCTCTCCCTCTGCCCTGGAATATTCTTCCCATGAAGGCTTTATAACTATCCTTTCGCCGACACTTGTAGGCTTGTAGTACTTTTTCCACGAGTCAGCCCAGTCGCTGTCGTCCACTTCGCTTATTTCAACGCTGCCTTCGCCTATTTCAAGGCCGTATTCAGGAAGCCTCTTTATTTTTTCCCTTATCATCTCAAGCTCGGCCACAACGTTTTTTTCTTCAGCAAGATAAGCCTTGATTACAACGCCCTCGTAGCCTGAGTCGAATATGTTGTTTTCATCCAGGTAGTCCCACGCCTTGTCTTCCTTTTCCTGAAACAAAAAGTCATTTGGATCTTCTATAACTATTCCACCTACTTCCGCCTCGTATAATATACTCGTGACAGCCTCTACAGCTTCTGTTGTAGTCTTTATTGTTATTTCGGTCCATTTCATAGAGATCCCTTCCTTAAAAAAGTATTTTTCAGGTATGAATTGCTTTAAATATTATATAACATACGGTTTTTTTTTGCCATATTTTATGTCTGCTTGAAACATATAAAAAATAGAACTTTCTAAAAAGAAAGCTCTATTTCAGTTTGTCTTTTACCTTCTCGAAAAAGCCCTTCTTCTGCTCGTGGACTTCCTCGCCGGTCTCCTTTGCAAAATCCCTTAGTATGTCTTTTTGCTTTTCCGAAAGGTTCTTTGGAACCTCGACTATGACCTTGACATACTGGTCTCCTCTTGCTCCGGTCCTAAGGTGAGGCACGCCTTTGCCCTTTAGTCTGAATACTGTTCCCGACTGAGTCCCCTCGGCCACCTTGTATTTGACCTTGCCATCGAGGGTAGGCACTTCTATCTCATCGCCCAGAGCCGCCTGAACGAACGTTATAGGTATGTCATAGTATATGTCATAGCCGTCCCTTTTGAAGAGCATATGCGGCTCGACTGATATGGCTACGTAAAGGTCGCCTCTTGGGCCGCCCCTTAGGCCGGGTTCGCCCTCTCCTGAAAGTTTTATTACCGAGCCGTCGTCAACGCCGGCTGGGATTTTTATTTCAATCTTCTTAGTCTTTCTTACCCTTCCTCTGCCCTGGCAGTTCTCGCACGGCTGCTCAACTATTGTGCCTTCGCCCCTGCAGGTGTGGCAAGTTGTAGCACTTACCATTCTGCCAAACATCGTATCCTTATAAGTCTTTATCTCGCCGCTTCCGCCGCATGTCGGGCAAGTCTTTCTTGAAGTGCCCGGCTTAGCGCCGCTTCCGCCGCAAACCTCGCACTCTTCCTGCCTGTCTATTTTTATTTCCCTGTCGACACCAAATGCCGCTTCTTCAAATTTTATTCGAACATCATATCTGATGTCGTTTCCTTTTTGAGGTGCGTTTCTCCTTCTGGCGCTCCCTCCAAAACCTCCACCGAACATGTCTCCGAACACGTCGCCGAATATGTCTTCAAAGCCTCCAAAGCCTCCGCCAAAGCCGCCACCCTGGCCGAATCCGCTTCCGTCCACTCCGGCATGCCCGAACTGGTCATACGCCCTTCGCTTTTGAGGGTCTGAGAGCACTTGGTAAGCATCGTTTATTTCCTTGAACTTTTCTTCCGACTCCTTGTCGCCTGCATTCTTGTCAGGGTGGTACTTCATGGCAAGCTTTCTGTATGCCTTTTTTATCTCCTTCTCATCGGCGTCCTTTGACACCCCGAGCGTTTCATAGTAATCCCTCTTACTCAATAACCGTCACCGCCTTGCCGAAATAATGGCTTGTGGAAAACCACAAGCCATTCAAATTATTTCTCATCGTCAACTACTTCGTAGTCCGCATCCACTACGTCATCGGCCTTGCCTGAAGCTTGCCCTTCGCCTGCAGCTCCTGCTTGTGCATCACCTGCATGCTTTGAAGCTTCCTCATAAAGCTTTTGCGAAATAGGATGCATCTTGTTCATAAGCTCTTCCATAGCTTTTTGTATAGCCTCTGCGCTTGAATCCTGATTGTCCTTGACTTTTCTTAACTCTTCTATTGCCTCTTCAACCGCCTTCTTATCTGCATCAGAGACTTTGCCTTCAACTTCCTTGAGTGTCTTTTCAGTCTGATATATTGTTGACTCTGCATGGTTTACAGCTTCAATCCTGTCTTTTCTCTCCTTGTCCTTTGCCGCGTTCATTTCAGCCTCTTTAACCTTTTGCTGTATCTGATCCTCTGTAAGGTTTGTAGATGATGTTATTGTTATGGCCTGCTGCTTTCCTGTTCCAAGGTCTTTTGCCGTAACGTGAACTATGCCGTTGGCATCTATGTCGAATGTAACTTCTATTTGTGGTATTCCCCTTGGTGCCGCAGGAATGTCTGTGAGCTGGAATCTTCCAAGAGTCACGTTGTCAGAAGCCATAGATCTTTCTCCCTGGAGTACGTGTATATCAACTGCCGTCTGATTGTCGGCCGCAGTCGAGAACACCTGTGACTTCTTGGTAGGTATTGTAGTGTTTCTTTCAATAATCTTTGTCATTACTGAACCCAGAGTTTCTATTCCAAGCGAAAGCGGAGTCACATCGAGCAGCAGCAGATCGTGCTTTACTTCGCCGCCAAGTATACCACCTTGTATTGCAGCTCCCACAGCAACACACTCGTCCGGATTGATGCCCTTGTCAGGCTCTATCCCTAGAAGACTCTTTATGGCTTCCTGAACTGCCGGCGTACGAGTTGAACCTCCAACAAGAAGCACCTTGTCAAGGTCTGAAGGCTGAAGCCCTGCATCCTTAAGTGCGTTTCTTGTAGGCTCCATGCTCTTTTCCACAAGATCTGCAGTCAGCTCGTTGAACTTTGCTCTTGTTATGTCCATATTGAGGTGTTTAGGTCCTGTATTGGTAGCAGTAATGAAAGGCAGGTTTATGTTTGTTGTCATGACGCTAGAGAGCTCTTTCTTTGCCTTTTCTGCAGCCTCTCTTATTCTTTGAAGGCTCATCCTGTCAGCTCTAAGGTCAACGCCTTCAGCCTTTTTAAATTCGTCAGCTATATAATCCATAAGCCTCTGGTCGAAGTCGTCCCCGCCAAGGTGGTTGTTTCCGCTTGTAGCAAGAACCTCTATAGCTCCGTCGCCTATCTCTAGTATCGAAACGTCGAATGTTCCTCCGCCAAGGTCGAATACGAGTATTTTTTGCTCCTCGTGCGCCTTGTCTAGTCCGTAAGCAAGAGCTGCGGCAGTAGGCTCGTTTATTATCCTCACTACGTTAAGCCCTGCAATTCTTCCCGCATCCTTTGTCGCCTGTCTTTGGGCGTCAGTAAAGTATGCCGGCACTGTAATTACAGCGTCGTTTACAGGCTCTCCAAGATAGCTTTCTGCATCGGTTTTAAGCTTTTGGAGTATCATAGCAGATATCTCCTGTGGCGAGAGATCCTTGCCGTCTATGTGAACCTTATGGTCTCTTCCCATCTCTCTTTTTATAGACATTATAGTTCTTTCTGGATTTGTAACAGCCTGCCTTTTTGCCGGCTCTCCAACTATCTTTTCCCCATCCTTGCCAAACGCCACTACGGAAGCAGTAGTCCTAAGGCCTTCTGCGTTAGTTATTACTACAGGCTCTCCGCCTTCTACAACTGCAACGCACGAGTTAGTCGTTCCAAGGTCAATTCCTATAATTTTTCCCATGTCACCATTCCTCCTAAAATAATTGATTTCTGAGATTTATGATGTAATCTTTATTTGTTCAACTGCAATATACAGTTTATCACTTTGATACCTTTACCATCGAAGGCCTTATGACCTTGTCTGATAACTTGTAGCCGTTTTGAAACACCTCTACGACTATGCCTGATTCCACACCGTCCCTTTCTTCGTTCATCACTGCGTGATGAACGTTCGGGTCGAATTCGCAGTCCACAGCGCTTATCTTTTCTAGCCCGAATTTGCCAAGTGTGTCTGTCATCTGCTTGAGAACAAGCTCCACTCCGCTGTATACCGAGCTTTCCTTTTCATGCTCGGCGCACGAAATCAGCGCCCTTTCCAGATTATCTATTACCGGCAGGAGCTCGGTCATTATCTTTTCGTTTGCGAAAACCGAAATCTGGTCCTTTTCTTTTTCAACCCTTCTTTTGAAGTTGACAAAGTCGGCCTGAAGTCTCTGGAGAGTATTCTTTAGTTCCTGGATTTCGATGTCCCTTGGGTCGCTCACTTGCGCAAATTCCTCTTCAAGCTCACTCTCAGTCGGCGCAAATTCCTCTTCAAGCATCTCGCATTCGGCAACTTGCTCCTGCTGATCGTCCACCGCTTGTTCAAACTCTTTTTTGTTCTCCAATTTTCACACCCCTTAAAATTCACTTTTTATAAAACTGTCCAACCTTTGAGAGACATAATTCATGATTGAAAATACTCTCGAATAATCCATCCTCGTAGGGCCTATAACTCCTATTTTCCCTATGGTCTTGTCGCCCAGCTTGTATGTTGCTGTCAAGATGCTGCAATCCCTGGAAATGTCGCATAGATTTTCTGCCCCAATAAGTATGTTTATGTTCTCCCTTTGAATTCCAGCTGAATTTAATATCTGCTGCATTGTATCCTTCTGGCTTAGCATGTCAAAAAAAGCCCTTGCCTTCGATATATTGTTGAATTCAGGAAAGTCGAGTATGTTTGTCTTTCCTTCAGCAAGTATCTCTATATCCTCAAGCACTGGAGAATTCATGCCTATGCCTTCAAGCAGCTGATCCAGGAATTCGCTGTATTCATATATTTTTGTCTTCAGATAGCTTATGAATCCAGAGTCAATCTGCTCTATTGTTTTTCCAGAAAGCCTCTCGTTTAGCATTGATGATATTATGTTGAGTTTGTCCTGACTTATTTCAAGCTTCGTATTCAGAATCAGATTCTTTATGATCCCGCTCTCCATAACTACTATGAGCATTATGCTGCTTGCGCTCACAAATACAAGCTGGAGATTCCTGATTTTGCTTTCGTTGAACTTGGGTGTCAGGGCTACTGCCGTATAGCTGGTAAACTCAGACATGAGCCTAAGCGCATCGTCGAGGAGCTTTTGGACCTCGCCATGTTTTCTGAAAAGCGAATCATCTATAGCCCTTTTTTGTTTCCCGTCCAGTATCCCTTCCTGCATCATGCTCTCGACATAGAGCCTGTAGCCCTTTTCTGTAGGAATTCTTCCAGACGACGTGTGTGGCTGCGCCAGATATCCCAGCTCTTCGAGATTTGACATTTCATTTCTTATTGTGGCTGCGCTTATATTGAGGTCATGATTTTGCGAAACACTCTTGGAGCCAATGGGCTCCGCGGAGAATATATAATCGTTTATTATGGCCTCAAGTATTTTTAACTTTCGTCCACTCAAATTCATAATGACAAAACACCCCTATGTTTGTAAAAAGGCTTCTGCGTCTGTTTTTTAGCACTCGGCTCACAAGAGTGCTAGCGTCTTCTTTTTTAAAATATCACTATTAGTTTTTTTTGTCAAGATTATTACTGAGCTTCATCTTCAAGCAAAAATTCCACAAAAACAGAGTTGCTAAGATCAATGCCTCTGTTAGTCAGGGCAATCATTTCACGTTCATCCTTATAAATCCTTTTAAGCAGCTTGCGGCTTATCAGCATTTCAACCTTCTCAGCATATATTCCGTTCAAATCTGCTCCTAGCTTTTTTGAAAGCTCCCGCATGTCAATGCCTTCGTTCATTCTAAGCCCCATGAACATGGCTTCTTCGATTTTTTCTGCCAGGGAGAGTGTTTTTTCACCCTCAACCGGCAGGAAGCCCTTGTCTATGCTTTCAAAGTATTTTCCCAAGCCTTCGAAGTCAGAAAATCTTTTGCCGTCTATATACGAGTGCGCACCGGGGCCTACACCGAGGTAGTCTCCGCACTTCCAGTACATTATGTTATGTCTCGACTCGTAACCCGATTTTGAAAAGTTGGATATTTCATACTGGGCGTATCCCTTTTTGAAGAGCATGCTCCTGCATGCATGGTACATCCTCCTGTCCGTCTTTTCGTCGAGCTCACTCAGTATCCCCTGTTCGATAAGGCTTTGCACCTTGGTCCCTTCCTCAACTATGAGCGAATATGCAGAGATGTGCTCCGGCTCCAGTCTTGTGACATTGCCGAGAGTGTCCATCCACTCGCCTAGTGTCTGTGTTGGAATCGAAAACATAACGTCTATGCTTATGTTTTCAAAGCCCGCCTTCCTGGCCTGATTATAATTTTCAACGAAATCCTCATATGTGTGAATCCTGCCCAGAAGCTCCAGCAAGCGGTTTTGAGCGGCCTGCAGCCCCATGCTGAGCCTGTTTATTCCAATGCTCCTCATGTCCTTTAGCTTGGCTTCGCTCAAGGTCTTTGGGTTCGCCTCCATTGTGATTTCAGCTCCGGGCTCGACGTCAAAACTCGAGTGTATCTCATCCATAAGCTCTGACATTTCACTTGAATGGAGCAGGCTGGGAGTTCCCCCGCCTATGAATATGCTGCTCAGCGACTTGTCCTTTAGCCTGCATGCATGCATGCTCAGCTCCTTAAGCAGATATTTTGTGTATACCTTCCTTTCGTCAATTACGTTTTCCACGCAAAACGAATTGAAGTCGCAGTAGCTGCATTTTTTTATGCAAAACGGAATGTGCACGTATAGTCCTATTCCCATATCGATTGCCTCCCCTGGCATAAAAATAAAAATTGGGCATAGCCCAATTTTTATTTTTCAACCTTAAGCACTGACATGAACGCCTTTTGAGGAACCTCGACAGAACCTACCTGTCTCATTCTCTTCTTGCCCTCTTTTTGCTTTTCAAGAAGCTTTCTCTTACGAGATATGTCTCCGCCATAGCATTTTGCAAGCACGTCTTTTCTGTAAGCGCTTATTGTCTCTCTCGCTATAATCTTGTTTCCTATTGAAGCCTGTATAGGAATAATGAACTGGTGCTTTGGTATCTCTTCCTTAAGTTTTTCACACATGGCCTTGCCCCTCTTGTAGGCTCTGCTCTCGTGCACTATGAAAGAAAGCGCATCCACCTTTTCCTTGTTTATCATTATATCCAGCTTTACAAGATCGGATTCTCTATATTCCTTGAACTCGTAGTCGAACGAGCCGTATCCTCTTGTCCTTGTCTTTAGAGCGTCAAAGAAATCGTATATGACCTCATTCAGCGGCAGCTCGTAGTGGAGCATTACCCTCTTTGTGTCTATATACTCCATGTCTATCATGCTGCCCCTTCTCTCCTGGGAAAGCTCCATAACCGCCCCAACGTAATCTGAAGGCACTATTATGTCGGCCTTCACTATCGGCTCGTCTATATGCGACACTTCTGTTGCCGGCGGAAGATCCGAAGGGTTTTGTATCATTATAATCTCGCCGCTGTTCATATACACCTTGTACAGAACCGACGGCGCCGTAGTTATTATGTCCAGGTCAAACTCCCGCTCGAGCCTTTCCTGCATTATCTCCATGTGAAGAAGTCCCAGGAAACCGCATCTAAAGCCAAAGCCCAGCGCCGCCGAAGTCTCCGGCTCGTATTCAAGCGCAGCATCGTTTACCTGAAGCTTTTCAAGCGCGTCCCTGAGGTTTTCATATTTCTCTCCCTCTCCAGGATAAATTCCGCAGTAAACCATCGGAATCGCCTTCTTGTAGCCTGCAAGTGGATCTGGTGTGGGATTGTCGGCGTCGGTTATTGTATCTCCAACGCGGCAGCTTCTGATTTCCTTTATGCTTGCAGCCACGTAGCCAACCTCTCCCGCTCTCAGCTCGTCCACAGGGGTCTGGCCGGGAGCCATAACACCTACCTCAGTTACTTCAAACATCTTGCCTGTGGCCATCATCTTTATCTTCATGCCCTTTTTCAGCTTGCCCTCGAACACCCTTATATAGCCAACTACGCCCTTGTAGCTGTCGTAGTATGAATCGAACACGAGTGCCTTGAGCGGCTTGTCATAGTCGCCGCTTGGCGGCGGCACCTTCGTAACAATTGCCTCGAGCACATCTTTGATGTTGAGACCCTCCTTGGCTGAAATCAAAGGCGCATCATGAGCCTCAAGGCCAATTATTTCCTCTATTTCAGTCTTTATTTCCTCCGGCCTTGCGCTTGGCAGGTCTATCTTGTTTATCACCGGTACAATCTCAAGGTCCTGGTCAAGTGCAAGATATACGTTAGCCAGAGTCTGGGCCTCAACGCCCTGCGCCGCATCGACTATCAGCAATGCGCCTTCGCAGGCTGCAAGGCTCCTTGAAACCTCGTAGTTGAAATCCACGTGCCCCGGAGTGTCTATGAGGTTTAGCACATAATCCTCTCCGTCATCTGCTCTGTAGGTTAGCCTCACGTTCTGAAGCTTTATTGTTATTCCTCTTTCCCTTTCAAGATCCATGTTGTCAAGAAGCTGAGCCTTCATCTCCCTTAGCGACAGAAGCCCCGTATATTCTATGAGCCTGTCAGCAAGAGTTGATTTCCCGTGATCTATGTGAGCAATAATACTGAAGTTTCGTATCCTGCTTTGGTTGTACATTAAATGATAATCTCCCTTCATGAGTGTTTTTCGACTAATTTTTATTATACATATAGGCCCGCCTATTATCAAGTAAACTGTTATTCAGGTGCAATTTTAGATATATAATTTTCCTTGATTTTTTATTGCTTATTTGGTAAAATTGTCTTTGTTGAAATTTATTAAGTAAATAAAGTAGGGGGTGAACAATTTGGCTAATATTAAATCAGCTAAGAAGAGAATAAAGGTTATAGCAAAGAAAACTCTGGCTAACAAGATAAGAAAGTCTGAAGTTAAAACTGCTATAAGAAGATTTGAAGAAGCTATAACTGCTGGCAACATAGATGAGGCTACTTCAAGATTCAGATTCGCTGAAAAGAAGCTCTATCAAACAGCTGCAAAAGGAACAATACACATGAACGCAGCGGCAAGAAAGGTTTCTCAGCTTGCAGACAAGCTTAACGCGGCTGTGTCTGGAAAGTAGTAAATCTATTTGATCTGGATAAAGTCTCAACACCCCATTTCGATATTCCCCGAAAAAAATCCCCAGTAAGCCTGGGGTTTTTCTATTTTTTGAGACAAAGCTCGGCTATGAGAATCTCGATCCCCATCCTTTCGCCTATAAGCCCGCTTTTTATATTCAAATCGGTCTGTGCGCACTCGTCTATGGCTCTTGATACCTGATTGCCTGAAAAAGCCGTTCCCTCAGAGAGGGCCTTGCCTGCCACAAAAGGATGTATCTCAAGCTTTTGCGCTATTTGCTTCGGCGAATAGCCCGCTTCCTTGAGCTCCCTTGTCTGCAGCATTAGTCTTAGCTGCCTGGCTATCATTGAGAGCACCATCATTGCTGAGGTTCCCTGCACCGTCATTTCGTCGAATATCTTTATCGCCTCCGCCGCCTGTTTTTTTCCTATGCAGTCTATAAGCTTGAATATGTCGTTTTCAAGGGAAACCGCTGCAAGCTTTTCAATTGAGGCTTTTGTAACCTCGTTGCCGGGCGAAATGTACGAGCATATTTTCATCATCTCGTTTTCTATATCCTGCAACGTCTTCTGAGAATTCTTGCTCTCGTAATCAGACAGCTTCAGAAAATATACTATATCAGAAATGCTTATGATCATATTTCTGCTTTCAAACTGAGCCTTGGCCCAGCTTATCAACTCGTTGCCGCGCAATTTGTCGCAGTCGAGAGAAGTTCCAAGCTTTGTAAAAGCCTTTGCCAGCTTCCTCCTGCCGTCGATATCACCATGCACCGAAAACACAAGCACCGTTGTCTGGGGGATGCTGGCTAGATATTCAATGAGCTCCGCCTCTTGTTCCTCCGAAAAAATTTTGCGTTTGCCCTTTAGCAGCTCCGTTTCCTTTACAAGCACTAGTCTTCTCTGGTCCATAAACGGCAGGGTCTCGCATGCCTCTTTTATTTTTGAAAGGCTCGTTTCAGACCCGTCAAGTATAGCCATGTTGAACTCTGCAAAATCCTTTATCAGTGTGCTTTTCAGCTTGTGTATTATTTCTTCTATAATATACACTTCTCTGCCGTACAAGAGGTATGCCGGTTTAATCCTGTTCTCTTCTATCTGCCTATTCATATCCTTTAGCTGCATTCATTTGCTCCTTTACCCTGCGCGATTCATAATATATGACGAATGCCACTGCTGCCATGTAATATATAATCACAAGCGGCATTGACGGCTCACTTACTTTCATGCTCGCAAAACTCATGTCAGAAAGCTTCATTGATACTATTGCGCTGTAGTCTACAATTAATATTACAATTTCCGATACAAAAATAGAAGACCTTAAGCTTACAAAAGACAAAAAAATGCATGAAAGCGAGCCTGCCATGAGCAAAGGCACCAGCGGAACCACCAGTACATTTGCTACAGGCGATATCAGCGATACATTCTTGAATACAGCATATGTAACTGGCCATGTCATCATGTTAGCGCTCAGAGTCATTGAAAGAGGAGCGAATCCTACTTTTTTTTGCAACAAATCATAAAACGAGCATACGGAAAATACTGCTGAAAACGAGAGCAAAAATCCCGCGTCGTATATCACATAGGGATTTTTCAGCATCAGCACTATTGCGGTCGCGTAAAGCGCACACTTGAGATCATACTCGCATCCTGCGAAAAAGGCAATCTCACTTATTATGAAAAATAGGGCCGCCCTTGTAACCGAAGGTGTGAAACCCGTCATGAATGCATACATTATCAAAAACAAAGTGATTCCAAACACCCTGAGCGTATTCCCTGCTTTTTTCAGCAGCAACGATATCATTGCGCACGTTATTCCAACGTGGAGTCCCGAAACTGCGAAAATATGCATTATCCCCGTGTCTGAAAATGCATCCAAAAGCTCGCTGTCCATCGCTGATTTGTCACCGAAGAGAATTCCCTTTAAAAACGGAGCGCGGGATCCAAATATCATTTCTATATTTTTGTAAACCCGAGCCTTTATTATACCCGAATAAAAGTACAGATTCTTCTCAACGCCTATGTATTCTATGGAGCTGGCATACACAACGTACGTATAGCCTTTGGCTCTTAGAACTCTTCCGTAGTCAAAGCCTTCTATGCTTATTTCCCGGAAATTCTTGAGCCTTCCTCTCACGTCAAGCACATCCCCCATCTTGTATTCCTTCTGCCTGCCGTAATCTGAGATTAAATATGGCCCGATTTTATATTCATTGCACCTTTCCTTGAGCGCAACATTTTCAACCGTCCCCCTTATATTCACACCGGATTTGGCTGCATCGCCTGTATTCCGTTTGTCTGCGCCCGTATAGGCAATGCATATCAAAATGCAAGCGATAAATATTGCTGCTATTGGCCTTCTTGTAAAATAGCTCATGACATCACCCGCAAATTATATTACAACTTTTTGTCGAACAGTCCCCCGCTGCCGTGCAGAAAATTGATTATGTCAGTTTTCGCATTTTCCAAAATGCTATGTACTTTTTTCAAAAGCCCCAACTCCGGATCAAATATGGTTTCAGCCGACATTGTCCCGTTTTCCAGCGACTGCCTGAGCAGCTTTTCATCTATTACAAATTTTGAATCCATAAAGCTTATTCCAAGCTTTGCTATGTGGCTATACTTATCGGAAAGCGCAGCCACCTTTTTGAAGCCGTATCCGCCCGCAAACGAATCCATGACCTTTATCGTCTTTATTGCACTGTTTATATTGTTTATAGCCTCCACTATCTTTCCGTACAAGTCGTCGCACTCACCCGGCGTGTCCCTGATCTGTTTCTTGATACTGTATTCACTCACCGAAAAATCGTCCATGCTCTTTTTTGCCTTCTTAAGATGCTCATAGAAGGTGTCGCTTTCAATGGTATAGTTCTGGCCTGCATTTGCAGTTTCATTCTTTACCTTTCCGACGCTTTTAATGGCATCAACATCCCTTACTGAACCGCTTACTGTTTTTCTCTCAACATCGAATATCTTTATCCTGTCGCCGCCTATCCCCGAAATCCTGTTCACGCCGCACCTCCCCCAAGAAATAGTTTCATGCTTTATATATTCTTACCATAATAAATGCACAATAATCCCAATTGCAATTTTTGTCATATAAATGATAAAATATATATAGACATACATGAATTTGACTGGAGGAGTATTATGACAGATTCTGTTTTTCAAAGAACAGAAATGCTAATTGGCAGCGAAAATTTAAACAAGCTCAGAAATTCCAGCGTGCTTGTGCTTGGAATAGGAGGCGTGGGCGGATTTGCCGCAGAAGCGCTGGCGAGAGCCGGCGTAGGCCATCTTACACTCGTCGACAAGGACTCCGTTGACGTGACAAATATTAACAGGCAGATAATTGCGCTTCATAGCACAGTCGGAAAAAACAAGGTTGAAGTAATGAGAGAGCGAATAGCTGATATTAGCCCTATCACCCGCGTTGATGCCTTCGCAGCAAGATACGACAGCGATACTTCCGAAGCCATACTCAGCGGTAGCTATGACTATGTAGTTGACGCCATAGACATGGTTTCCTCCAAGCTGGATCTCATAGAAAAATGCTATTTCAGAGATATTCGCATAATCAGCTCAATGGGCATGGGCAACAAGCTGGACCCTACAAAGATAAGCGTAAGTGACATATACAAGACTACAATGTGCCCGCTTGCAAGGGTCATGAGAAAAGAGCTGAAATCCAGGGGAGTTAAAAAACTGGAAGTCGTTTACTCCACTGAAAAACCACAAGAGGTGATGGCTTTTATCCCTGAAGGTTCTAAAAAACCATCACCGGGCAGCATATCGTTCGTTCCTTCCGCTGCAGGTCTTGTAATGGCTTCTGTAGTTGTAAACAATCTTATGGCAATATAGAATGGCTCCTAAGCCATTCTTTTTTTATTGAAAATTTTTCTTCACTCAAAAAGCTCATTCATCAACTTTTCAGCCTCTTCTTTTCTGTCTTTTGTATCACAAGCATCTATTGACACTTTTTCTCCTTCTATTACAAGTGAGTCGCCTTCCCTGGCATTCTCAGGCAGCAGCTCCCTTCCTATTTCGACAAATCTCCCGTCTTCGAGCTCCACAACTGCAACTTCGCCTTCAAACCTGTCAATCACGCCTCGCATCACCTACTTCCCCTCCCCGTAATAATTGTATGTACCCTGTTTTTTGTCTGCCCATATTTTTTTGCCGTCACAGTAGAATGCAATGCTTCCCTGCTCGTCTGTCCGATATATCAGAATCGACTGCGCCTTCAGCAGCTCGAGCGTCTCCTTGTGCGGGTGCCCATAGCTGTTTTTGAGCTTTGCAGATATTACTGCCACATCGGGTGATACAGCCTTTATGAACTCCTCGCTAGATGATGTCGAGCTCCCGTGATGACCCAGCTTGATTAAGTCGCTGTCGATATTTTCGCCTGCTCCCAGAATTTCAAGCTCGTTTTGCACCTCTGCGTCTCCCATAAACAGGAAACTCTTATCCGAGTATTCAAGCCTTGCAACAGCCGACCAGAGGTTGTTGTCGTCTGAATATGTGCTCCTGGGATTTAAAAATTTCCCCTTAACCTCACTGCCAAGCTTGAAATCGACTCCCGCCTTAGCCTCCTTCACCTTGAGGCCATTTCTTTTGGCTGCATTAAGCACGTCAAGAAATGTATTTGTGGTATGCGACTTTCTGGGCATATAGAAATCAACTATTTCGAAGCTGTCTATTATTGTGTCGAGTCCGCCTATATGGTCGGCATCCGGGTGGGTTCCCACAAGTATGTCTATAGTGCTTACGCCCCGCTTTTTTAAATAATTCGCGACAACATCTCCCGCCGAATTGTCTCCCGCATCTATGAGCATTGTTTTCCCATCGGGTGACATTATAAGCGTAGAGTCTCCCTGACCCACATCTATAAAATGTACCTGCATAAGGCCTTCATTCTCCACAAAAGAGCATGACGACAAAATTGCCGCAGCTACTATTACAAGCACAATGCTTTTCAATCTATTGGTAAGTCCCAATCCCATTTTATATCTCCTCTTAATCTTTGTTGTTTTTCCTGTGCTTCGCCGTGACCATACTACCATTTCCATTATATCCAATTACCCTGCGGATTAACACAGTTTCCTCCAGTATTATACACTTCTTGCTTGCTGTCTGAAATTTATATAAATTGTATGGGTACGAATTGTATTGAATGCGCACAATAGCGTATGTATAATTATTTTGTAATGATAATTAATTTATAAATCGAGGTGGAATAATAATGAATATGAACGTAAAACAAATTACACTGCTCGGACTCATGACTGCTGCGGTCTGCATAGGAACCATGGTGATAGTAATTCCAATACCAGCTACAAACGGCTATATAAACATTGGTGACAGCGTCGTGTTCCTTACTTCAATACTGTTTGGTCCTGTTGCCGGCATGGTTGCCGGTGGAGTCGGCTCGGCTCTTGCAGATCTTCTCAGCGGATATGCTCACTGGGCTCCTTTCACTCTCCTTATAAAAGGACTTGAAGGACTGCTTGTCGGACTGCTTATGAAAGGTGGCATGTCAAAGCTTAGAATGGGTGCTTCTACATTTGCAGGCGCGTGCCTCATGGTGACTGGCTACCTGTTTGCAGGTGCAGTTCTTGAAGGCAGCATACTAGTTTCCCTCAGATCGGTGCCTGCCAACATAGTTCAGGGCGTTGCCAGCATGCTAATAGCTGTTCCCGTTTCAATAGCGATAGCAAAGACAGCCTATGTAAGAAAAAACAGCTTTATGAAAAACTAATCCCTGATACAATATTACATGAATCTTGTTATATCCGCCTCCAGAAGGCGGATATTTTTTTATTGTCCTTTATTCAGACGCTAAGGTACAATAGCATTATCGCATCATTTATGCTTCATAAAATACTTGTTACGCGGGAGGGCAGACCATGAAGGTTCTAGGCCTTATAACGGAATACAATCCCTTTCACAACGGGCATGCATACCATCTGGATGCTTCAAAAAAAGAGACCGGGGCTACGCACACAGTCGCAGTCATGAGCGGACATTTTCTCCAAAGGGGCGAACCTGCCATCTTCGACAAGTGGACAAGAGCCAAAATGGCAGTTATGGCCGGTGTAGACCTTGTGCTCGAGCTTCCAACAGCCTACTCTTCACAAAGCGCGGAGCTGTTTGCGTATGGCTCAGTACTCACACTCGATTCCATACGTATTGTAGACAGCATATGCTTTGGGAGTGAATCCGGCGACATATCCAGACTGAGCGCCGTGGCAAATATCCTTGAAAACGAGCCGAGTAAGTTCAAAGTCCATCTGAAAGAAAAGCTCGACTCGGGCCTGACGTTTCCAAGGGCCAGAGAGGCCGCTCTCGGCCTTTTCCTGGACTGCGGCACCACCGCATACGGCCTTTGCGCAAATGATGCGTTGGGCATACTGAGAAGTCCAAACAACATACTCTCTATAGAATATTTAAAAAGCCTGTCGCGCCTTAGAAGCAGTATAAAGCCCGCCACCATACGCCGGATAGCCGCCGACTATAACAGCACACAGATTTCAGGCAGCATATGCAGTGCCACGGCAATAAGGGAATGCCTCAAGCAGGGCTCCTCTTTGGAAGCGATATCCTCAGTGGTACCATCAGCATCATATTCTCTTATGCACTCAGTAGCCGCAGCCGGCCTTACACCCGTAACCGAAAATTCTCTCCTCGAGCTGCTCTCTTATGCCGTGATATCGAAATCAGACACACTCTCAAGCTACTGCGATATCCGGGAAGGCATGGACAACAAGATCAAATCAGAAATAAGACGGGCACCGTCTTATGATGAGCTGCTCTCAAGTCTCAAATCAAAGCGCTACACAATGACTGCCATTAAAAGAATGCTCATGAACATACTCCTTGGAGTAAAAAAAGCTGATGTTGAAGTGTTCAGGCGTCTTAGCTCTGTCCCTTATATAAGAATACTCGCTTTTAACGACAAGGGCACGGAGCTGCTGAAAAAAATCAAGCACAGCTCGAAGGTTACCATTATAAACAAGGTTCCCAGGCTGGATTCAATCAGTGATGAGACTGCGCGCAAAATGCTCCAGTATGACATTGATTCCACAGACATATTCAACATAATCTATTATGCGGGTTGCAAGCACGCTCTCAGGGGCTCGATGGACTATATCATTTCGCCTGCGTACCTTAGCAAAAAAGACAGGGATTTCTAATCTGCCGATTTGGAATCCCTGTCTTTTTTGATGTCACATCAATTTAATTATAATATTAATATGTATTATTCCTTTGCTATTCTACCCAGCTCAACTCTATTTTGCGAAACCGTGCTGATCAGCTTCTCCAGGTTGTCCTGCACGCCTTTCAGAAGATCATCTGCGTATTCATTGGCTCCCATCCTTATATCCTTGGACAGCTTCTGGGCCTCGAGTATCATTTCATCAGCATGCTTCTTGGCTTCTTTTATTATTTCGCTGGCTTCGACTTTTTCCTGAACATAGGATTTTGCATTTTCAATTATCGAATCAGCCTCATGCTGCGCCTCCAGAAGCAGTCTTTGTCTTTCCCTGTTTATCCATTCGGCCTGCTTGATTTCGTCTGGCAGCTGTATCCTGACCTCTTTTATTATCTCAAGCGCCTCCTTCTTGTCTAGAAGAACCTTGCCTCCAAACGGTATAGATGAACTCTCATCTATAATGTCTTCAAGTTCCTCCAACAGCTTTAGAACCTCCATATTCTACACATCCCCTTTTAGCTTTTTGTTTAATTCGTTTAAAACAATATCAGGAACAAACTCACCTATATCTCCATTAAGGCTTGCAACCTCTTTCACAAGACTTGAGCTCAAGAATGAGTATTGGGTGCTTGTAGTAAGAAATATGGTTTCAACCTCCTGGTTGAGCTGCCTGTTCATCTGAGCCATCTGAAGCTCGTACTCAAAATCAGATATTGCCCTTAATCCCCGTATGATTGCATTTACTTCCTTGTCCTTGCAATAATCTACAAGCAGTCCTGAAAACATATCCACCTCAACATTGGGTATGTCATTTGTTATAAGCTTAAGCATGTCGACTCTTTCATCTATTGTAAACATGCTTTTTTTGCTCTGATTTTTCAGTACTGCCACTATAAGTTTGTCAAACAGCTTTGAGCCCCTCACTATTATATCAAGATGCCCTTTTGTTATAGGATCGAAACTCCCTGGATATACTGCTATTTTACTCATTCTAATCCTCCAGTTCAAAAAAAGAAACTGCTACAATGCCGTATTGTCTGGTCTTGTACATTGCAAGGCTGCCATATCTGTTCAATATCTCATCTGTCTTTTCATGCTCGACAACAACAACAGCTTTGCTTGAAAGTATGTCGCTGCTGAGAATCGCATCCAGAATCCAAGGTACCATGTCCCTGCTGTAAGGCGGATCAAGAAAAACTATGTCGAATTTCTCTCCCCTTAGCCTGGAAACGGCCGCACCGGCTTCAAGCATGTATACATCGGCTTTTTCAACGAGTCTGGTCTTTTCCAGGTTCTCTTTAACAATTTTGATGCTGGCGGCGTCCTTGTCTACAAAAACGCACCTGGAGGCCCCCCTTGAAAGCGCCTCTATGCCCAGCGCTCCGCTGCCTGCAAACAAGTCGAGAACCCTGCTCCCGTATATATCGATGTCTGAATTCAGTATATTGAATATGGATTCCTTAACCCTGTCAAGAGTCGGTCTTGTGCTTAATCCTTCCAGCGACTTTAGCTTAGTCCCTCTTGCTGTACCTGAAACAACTCTCATGACTCTGCTCCTTATATTTTAACATATATTGCTTACTAATTAACAAAAATATCGGCTTCATCCGCTGCTTCCGCCATTACCGCTGCCTTCAGATTGGTATTCTGAGCACCCTCAAGCTCAGCGTCGGCTTCAAACAATTCCTTTGCGCATAACTTTGCAGCTTCGAGTATTTTGACATGCCTGCTGATATCCGCGAGCTTGAACTTGAAATATCCATGCTGCCTGATACCTGAGATTTCACCTGGTCCCCTCATGAGCATATCCTTTTCGGCTATTTCAAAACCGGAATTGCTCTGCACCAGCACATTTAATCTCTCGCTTTCGTCGTTTCCACCCTGCTGAATGAGCATGCAGTATGAATCACATTCTCCTCTCCCCACCCTGCCTCTTAACTGATGCAGCTGAGAGAGACCAAATTGCTCTGCGCCCTCAATTATTATAACACTTGCATTCTTGACATCTATGCCCACCTCAATTACCGTTGTCGAGACTAGCACATCTGTTATGCCGTTTTCAAAATCAGCCATTACAGCCTGCTTTTGCTCCTGAGGCAGCCTTCCGTGCAGCAATGCAACTTTGTGTCCTTTGAAAATTCCGGCTTCTAGCTCAGCATATACGTGCTGTACTGAAATAGACTTGTTCTTTTCATCCGAGGCTTCTATCAGCGGGCACACTACATATGCCTGTCGCCCTGATTTTATTTGCTCCAGGGCAAATGCATACGCCTTTTGCCTGTCTCTTTTCTTGAATAGCTGTGTCCTTATCGCCTTTCGTCCTTTTGGAAGCTCGTCTATTATGCTTATATCCATGTCTGCATATGCGGCCAGCGCCAGGCTCCTGGGTATGGGTGTAGCAGACATTGAAATGAAGTGAGGACTTTCGCCTTTTTCGGCAAGCATGAGCCTTTGCCTTACTCCGAATCTGTGCTGTTCGTCTGTCACTGCAAGCCCCAGTCTTTTAAGCCTTATTCCCGGCTGAATGAGAGCGTGAGTGCCTACTAGAATATCTATATCCCCGCTCCCGAGTTCCTCATATATGCTTTCCTTTTCAGCAGGCCTTGTGCTGCCCGTGAGCAGCCTTATTTTTATAGCTTCATGCGAGAGCATTTTTTTTATGGAATTGAAATGCTGGTTTGCAAGCACTTCAGTGGGTACCATCATTATGCTCTGAAATCCATTGAGTACGCAATTGGCCATGGGAATGCCCGCCACCACGGTTTTTCCCGACCCAACATCGCCCTGTATCAGCCTGTTCATAGCGTTTTGCCCCTGCATATCCTCGAAAATATCGTCCATAGCCCGCCTTTGCGCATCCGTAAGTGAAAACGGAAGCCTTTCGATTATTCCGGGTATTGCTGGCGAAACAGCCATTCGAACGGCGTTGTTGCTTCTGAGTTTAAAGCCGTTATAAATGGCCTTGCATACCATCAAAAAAAACTCTTCAAATATGAGCCTGTATAGGGCTATCTTAAGGGCATCCCTGCTGCTTGGGGCATGGATATTCTCTATGGCGTATCGTACGCTGCAAAGCTTATGCCGCTTTCTTATGTCTGCTGGAATGACATCCTCCATTCCACCTGGTTCGCCCTGCCTTACAATGTCGTCTAAGGCTGCTTTTTCAATTTTTTCTATCTCATTGCTGCTGAGCCCTTCAGTAGACGGATATACAGGCACTATCCTACCTAGTGCAGACTTATCGGCACTTGCAAATTCAATTACAGAGCACTCGATTTCTGTTGATTTTCCGTTTTTTTTCACCTTGCCGTATGCTTTTATTTCTTGCCCCACCTTGTAGCCCCTCAGTAGATGCTCTCTGTTGAAAAAAATCAGATCAACTCGAGCTTCATTGTCACTTACGGCTATCTTAATGATGCTCAAATTCTTTTTCAGTTTTTTGTTTTCGACCCCTGTGATTCTGCCCTTTACGCAGGCTTTCTCTCCTGCTTTGAGCCTTGAAAGCTGGGTGAAGTGGCTCCTGTCCTCATATGTCCTTGGAAAGTAGTGGAGCAAGTCCTCTATTGTATATATTCCAATGCCATTTAGCCTGTTTTGCTTTTTAGGACCCACGCCACTTACAATTTGCACGCTGTCAGAAAGCTTCACTCAAACACCCCTTGGCTAATTCTTCTTCGCAATAATTATAGCATGAAAAAGCTTAAGCGCCTACATCAGAGCTCCATTCATTTGACATGCTGCTTTTTTTGTCTTCTCCTCACATCGCTGTATACCTGGCTTATCCATTCCTCGAATTTGTCGCTTTTATAGTACTCCATTATGTCGTAGAGTTCCGGATCCTGATCTTTAAGCAGCTGCATGACTTTTGAAATTTCGAGTTCAGCCTCATCAGCATTCATCCGCCTAAATACCTTGCTTGCCCTGTGCATGTATACTTCGAAGTCAGGAACCCTTGTACCTCCATAGTCCGCATCTTCTCCAAAAACCTCTAAAGCCCGAATGGCCTGTATCCTCACTTCCTCTATTGCATCAGTTTCAGCCAGCCTTGAGAGTATTTCCCTGGACCTTCTGCAGTTCCACTTGCGAAGTTCGTCTATTGCAAGTATCCTAACGCGCCAGCTGCTTTTGTCTCTTGCCATGCTTTCAAGCTCTTCAATATTCGGAGGAGTTGCTCTAATTGTTTCATACTTGCTCACAGCGCACCCCCTGTAGATTTTCTTATAATTATTCCCTAAAAGCTACATGCTATTCATTTTTTTGTTTATTGAAAAAGAGCCTAACAGGCTCTTTGGGATTTTGATTGAAATTTATTCAGCGGACATTATATAGTAGTAGACCGGCTGGCCTCCATGATAAATCTCCACCTCTGCATTAGAAAATCTTTTTTGCGCCGACTGCTTGAGCCTGTTTGCCATTTCCTCGCTCAAGTCTTTGCCATAGAATATGCTCACAATCTCATCATCCTCTGACACTATAGCCTCAAGCACTTCCATGGCCACGCTGTTTATGTCGCTTCCTGTACTCCTTAGCTCACCCTGAGATATCCCTATTATGTCGCCTTCCTTTATGGCTTGACCGCCTATGGATGTGTCCCTGACTGAAAATGTGACATCTCCTACCTTGACACTTTCTATCGCGTTGCGCATATTATCTACATTCTGTTGCAAATCCCCGTCGGGATTCAGAGCAATTATGGCGTCAAATGCCTGCGGGATGTTTTGGGTTGGAATGACAGTTACGTTCTTTTGGCTTAACTCCTTTGCCTGATTTGCAGCCATTATAATGTTCTTGTTGTTTGGAAAAACTATTATGAATTCGGCATCAACCTTGTCTATGGCTTCAATAAAGTCATTCGTGCTTGGGTTCATTGTCTGTCCGCCCTCTATTACACGGTCTGTGCCAATATCCTTGAAAATAGAGGCTATGCCTTCACCGGCTGCCACGGCAATTATTCCATACTTTTTGAAGTCCTGTTTCTCTTCCGCGGCTTCGCCCAGTATTCTGTTTTCGTGCTGGAGCCTCATATTCTCTATCTTTATGCTGATGAGCTCACCATATTCAAGAGCCCTTTGAAGCAAATATCCCGGCTCATTCGTATGTATATGTATCTTGATGAGATCTTCATCGCCTACGGACATTATGCTGTCTCCCTTGTCCTCAATGAGCCTTAGCATTCCCTCGCTGTCGATCTTGTCCGTTTTGAGTATGAACTCGGTGCAATATGTGAATTTAATCTCCCCTTGCATCGAGTGCAGCTCCACTTCAACCTTTTGATGTTCTTCCATTTGTTTTTCGACAGGCCTGCCTGCCAGGGCCTTATGCATACCTTCAAATATGAGCACTATTCCCTTTCCACCTGCATCTACGACATTGGCCTCCTTGAGGGTTGCAAGGAGATTCGGTGTGTTTTCAAGGGACAACTGTGCCTTTTGCACAATGTTTTCGAAAAATTCAAGTATGCTTGTCTTTGTCTTGAGCAGCTCCAGGGACTGTTCCCCTGTCTCCCTTGAAACGGTGAGTATAGTCCCTTCCACAGGCTTGATAACAGCCTTGTAAGCCATCTGGGCAGCCTGATTGAGTGCCTGGGCAAAGTCGAATATGTTAAGGCTGTCCTTGCCCTCTATTGAGTTGGCAAATCCCCGCAGAAGCTGCGAAAGTATTACTCCAGAGTTGCCCCTTGCGCCCATCAGAGAGCCTTTCGAAATCGCTCTTGCTATTTCGCTAATTGTAAGTGGATTACCGGAAATCAGTTCTTCTACAGCAGCATTCATCGTAAGCGACATATTGGTTCCTGTATCCCCGTCCGGCACAGGAAAGACATTTAGTTTGTCTACAAGTTCCCTGTGATTTTCAAGGTTGTTGGCTCCTGATATTATCATCTCCGAAAGCTGTTTTGCGTCTACAAATTCTTGGTTCAATTCCACTACCTCCAGATTATTTTCCAACCCTTATGCCCTGAACCTTAATGTCTATTTTTGTGACATCTAGGCCCGTTTGCTTTTCAACCGAATACTTGACTCTGTCCATTATGTTGTGGGCCACCTCTGATATTTTTGTTCCATACTGTATTATCACATAAAGCTCGATTGCAAGGCTTTCCTCTGTAAGTTCGACAGTTACACCTTTGCTCATGTTCTCAAGTTTCAAAAGCTCTACAATTCCGTTTTTTACTGATTTTGAGGCAAGCCCTACAAGTCCGTAACACTCCACTGCCGCCCTGCCGGCTATTTTTGCAACTACCTCTGACTCTATATATATACTGCCATATTTATTTTCAATCTTTCCAGCCATATACAATCCCTCCCTGAGATTCCGTTATATTTCATATTCTATATTATGCATGGCCTTTGTTCAATACAATTTATATTTATATTGCCAAAAGGGGCTTATTGTGATAATATATTTATGTTTCAAGCGGTAATTAATGAAGCAAAAGGGGGTGTTTTTACGTGGCAAGGGTATGCGAGATTTGTGGAAAAGGAAGAGTATCAGGAAATCAGGTAAGTCACTCAAACCGTCATTCTAAAAGAAGCTGGATGCCAAACCTTAGAAACGTAAAGGCTGTTGTGAACGGTTCTCCAAGTAAAATAAGAGTATGTTCAAGATGTCTTCGTTCTGGAAAAGTTGAAAGACCTATGTAATTATATTGGATATATGTAATTATATTTGGATAAAAGAAAAGAGTCTAACGACTCTTTTTTTTAATTCATTTTTTTAATTCCTTATTCAGTCTTTAGATTTTATCACAAGCAGATAGCCTTCTTTAAGGCTCACCCTGCAGGTTTTGCCCGTCATGACATTCGAAACGCCTATCGACCTTCCAAAATCTATGTCATAATTACAAAGCGGGTATTCGAGCCCCTCGAGTGTCACTCCTTTAGCGTCTCCCATAATCGGAAGCACCGATACCAGGTCGCCTTTTTCTCCTGAAAGCTCCAATTCACTGTCAATCAGGAAAACCTCGTTTGTTTCATTTACAAGCCCTGGCTTTATACCGCTTTTGAATATAAGATACATCAGCCCTATATTGGCAAGTGAATGGTCTATCCTGCTGCCTATGGCGCCATAGAGCACAATCTCTCTTGCGCCTTTTGACTTGGCATGCTCCATGCAAAGCTCCGTGTCAGTAAAATCCTTTCTCGATGGAAATCCCTCAAATGCAACTCCCTTGCTTTCAAAAAAGGCCCGAGCCTCACTGCTTATAGAATCCATATCGCCCATTATGACATCCGGAACTATCCCTGCAGTATAAGCAAAATTAGAAGCCCCATCGGCGCTTATGACATAATCACAGCCGCTCAGCTGAACTTTATAAAATTCTCCGTCTTCTAGTGTCCCGTTAACTAATATTCCCGCTTTCATGATATCTTATGTTCCCTTCCTAAAACTGACTGTTTTTCCTGAACTCTGCAACAGTTGCAGATATGTCTTCGCTGTTAAATATGGCTGAACCTGCAACTATTACGTTAGCTCCCGCCTCCACAACTTTTCTTACATTTGAAGGCTTTATGCCTCCGTCCACTTGAATATCGAGCTTCAGTGACATATTGCTTGCCATTTCCCTTATCTGGCTTATCTTGGGCAGTACGCTGTCTATGAACGATTGGCCGCCAAAGCCCGGATTGACGCTCATTATGAGCACCATGTCGATATCCCCTATCACATGCTTTATCGTATCCACAGGTGTCGCAGGATTTAGTGCTATACCTGCCTTGATTCCGTGCGATTTTATGTTCTGTATAGTCCTGTGAAGATGCCTGCAGGCCTCCTGATGGACTACTATTATGTCTGCTCCTGCCTTTGCAAAGTCTTCTACATAGCTGTCCGGATTCTCTATCATAAGATGGACGTCAAAAACCATACCTATACCTTTCTTCTTGAGGCTGTCCACAATGAGCGGCCCTATCGTTATGTTGGGTACGAAATGACCGTCCATGACATCAATATGCAGGTATTCGCACCCTGCAGCCTCAACCTTTCTTACATCCTGCTCAAGATTTGCAAAGTCAGCCGACAATATAGATGGCGCTAATTTTATCATTACTTGTACCTCCTGGTTGAGTCCCTTATTTCGTTTATAAGCTGAATGTAGCTGTCATATCTTCTCAGTGATATTTCGCCGTTTTCGACCGCCTTTTTGACTGCGCAGCCCGGTTCGCTTTCATGGATGCAATCCGTGAAAAAACGGCAGTCTTCCTCGTACTTTGTAAATTCGACGAAGTAGTCCTTAAGCTCTTTTTCTGCTATGTGGTTGACAGTGAGCGAGCTAAAGCCCGGAGTGTCAGCCACCGTAGTATTTTCATCCAGCCTGAGCAATTCGGCATGCCTTGTAGTATGCTTGCCCCTGCCCAGCTTTTTGCTTATATCTCCAGTCTTGAGCTGAAGGTTTGAATCCAATGCATTCAGAATGCTGGATTTACCCACTCCCGACGGGCCCGAAAACACTACAGTCTTGCCCTCTATGGCTTCCCTGAGCTCGCCAAGACCCTCCCCGGTAAATGTGCTTATGGCGATTATGGGGTAGCCGCAACTTTCATATGTCTTTTTAACCTGCAAGAATGCACCTGTGTCATCCGAGTCTATCTTGTTTATGCATATTATTATTTCGAGATTTTCCTTCTCGGCAAGTACTATGAATCTGTCGAGCAGAGAGAAGCTGGGGTCGGGATCTTTGGCCGCAAATATTATCACAGCCGTATCTACATTCGATATGCTTGGCCTTATGAGCTCGCTTTTCCTGTCGAAAATCCTCTCAATCACCCCTTTTTTTGTCTCCTCGTCGATGACCTGTATTTCTACGGTATCTCCCACTAGCGGGGTGATCTTTTCTTTCCTGAATATTCCTCTTGCCTTGCATTCATACAGTCCGTTTTCCGTATCGATGTAATAAAAACCTCCGACTCCCTTTATTATCCTCCCTCTAAGCATACTCTCCTCCTCTAGAAATTGACTTTCCCACTATAGTAGGATGTGCCGTCGACAAAAATCTGATAGTCCTTGCTTGTTCCTCTTTTTCCCTCTATGGGCACGTTCAATACTCCGCCCAAATCCTTTGGATTCACAGTCTTGTCGTATACGACTCCAGACGAGTCCTTTACAGTCACTTTTATGCTGTCTCTGTCCTCAGGCAGCTTTATTGAAAGCTGCTTTTTAACAAGGGCCTCTGACGAGCTGCCTCCTGAGCCTTGGGACTTCGAATCGCCCGAAATCTTGTTAACTACAATGTTAATCGAGCTGCCGCTCTCCACCTTTTCGCCTGCAGCAGGACTCTGCTTCATTATTATTCCATCTTCCTTGTCCGGATCCTCAATATAATCTATGCCGCTTATAGTTATACCGCTAAGTTTTGCCCTTGCTTCGCTGATTGTATTACCTATCAGATTAGGTACCGTTACAATCACAGACTCCTTGCCCTTGCTTATGACAAAATCAATCTCACTGCCTTCCTCGGCCTTTGCGTACGGACTTGGGCTTTGCGAAATTATGGTTCCTTCAGGTTCTTCGCTGAATACAGGATTAACAATGCCTTCTTTAAACTTCTTTGATGATAGCATTGGATCTATCGAGTCTATGTTTTCCCCTGTAAAGTCGGGAACCGAGACAAGCTTCCCGCCCTTGCTGACTACGACTTTAACCTCGTAGTTTTTCTTGACCTGCGTGCCTGCATCGGGATTCTGGCTTATTATATGGTCCTTGCTGACATCGCTGCTGAAAATTTCTTTTTCAATTGCAAGCTTAAGCCCCATGTCCTCGAGTGCCTTCCTGGCTTCATCAACGCTCATGTTTTCCAAGCTGGGCATGCTCATTTGCGCAGGCTTCATAAGGTCCTTTATGTAGAACCCTCCTGCTGTGGCTCCAATCGATGCTATTAAAGCCAAAATCACAGCCAGTGTCGTCAATAGTTTTTTGTGCTTGATCTTTGGTTTTTTAGCCATAGCACTTTCTTCCTCTTTCACTTCTTTGATTTCAGCCGGTTTTTCAGCTTTCTTTGCTGATTGTATCTTATCGAGCTCAGCACCTAGATTTTCAAGCTTTTGGGTCTTGCAGGAATTATAGTCAACACCTGCAAAATCAGGGCTGACATTCTTTTGGATAAGCTCTATATCCTTTATGAGGTCATCTGCGCGAGCATATCTTTCCGACTGATTCTTCTGCGTAAGCTTGTAAACAAGCTTTTTTATGTCTTCAGACACCGGGCTGTCTTCGGGAAAGCAAATATCTTCGCTTATATGCTGCAGCGCTATGTTAACAGGTGTGTCTCCCTTGAACGGCACCCTCCCAGATAGCATTTCATAGAGTACTATTCCCAGCGAGTAGAGATCGGATCTTGGATCCACAAATCTTCCCTTGGCCTGTTCCGGAGAGAAGTAGTGTACGGAACCTATCACATTTCCCATAGTAGTAGTGGTTGAGCTTGTAACAGCCTTTGCTATGCCAAAGTCGACAACTTTTACTATGCCCTCATTGGTTACAAGTATATTGTGAGGCTTTATATCCCTGTGTATTATGTTTTTCCTGTGGGCCAGCGAAAGCGCCTTTGCAATCTGTTTTGTAATTTCAAGCGCATTGGCCTGATCAAGCGAACCGTTTTCTCTTATTATGTCCTTCAATACGCGCCCTTCGACATACTCCATGACAATATAATGGACACCGCTGTCTTCCCCTACATCGTATATATTGACTATGTTGGGGTGTGTCAGGCTTGCTGCCGATTGGGCCTCGTTCTTGAACTTTTCAAGAAATTCCTCGTCGTCCACAAACTCCTGCCTGAGCACCTTGACTGCAACTATTCTGTTGAGCAGCCTGCATCTGGCTTTGTATACATAGGCCATGCCGCCCTCTCCAACTTTTTCAAGTATTTCATATCTATTTCCTAAGACTTTGCCTAACAAAATACCACCAACTCCTAAATTAAAATGTTGATAATTGAAATATTATCGCTGCCCCCGTTGCTCTTTGCCTTTTCAACAAGCACCAAGCAATTATCCGTGATGCTTTTCGAGCTTGTGAGCACATTTTGGATATCCTCGCTCGTAATCATGCTCGCAAGGCCGTCTGTTGTGAGCAGTATCTGATCGCCCTTGGCGACCTCATTTTCATATATGTCAACCTTTAAGACTTCATCCAGCCCTACAGCCCTGGTTATAAGATTCCTTTGAGGATGAACTCTCGCCTCGTCCTCTGTTATAAGGCCCTTGAACACCAGCTCCTGCACAAGAGAGTTGTCATTTGTAAGTCTCTGAAGCTTGTTCTCCCTGAAAATGTAGCACCTGCTGTCTCCCACATTTCCAATGTAGAGCTTGTTGTGGAGTATTACTGCCGTGGTCAGAGTGGTTCCCATTCCTTTGTATTCTGCGTTATTGCTTGCCATTTGCATTATTTTGCTATTGGAATCCTCATATGATTTTATTATGGACTCAATTACAAAAGCAGTGTCTTCAGCGCTGCATCCACGCGCTATTTTTTCCTTAAGCAGCTTAATCGTGTTTTCAACTGCTATTTTGCTTGCCAGCTCACCCTTATTGTGACCTCCCATTCCATCTGCGATCACAAATATCCCCGTGAGCTTACCGCTGACATCAAGAAGCTCTGCTCCCAAAAAATCCTCGTTCACTTTCCGCACATTGCCTATATCTGATAATGCTTCATATCTCATCTAATCACCCCGATATGCTGCTCTTTCTTAGCTGCCCGCAGGCGCCGTTAATATCGCTTCCCATTTCTCTTCTGACTGTAGCGCTTATTCCCGATTTCGCAAGAATCCTGGTGAAGGCTTCAATCTCATCCTTTGAAGGCTTCTTGTAATCCCGTTCTTCGATACTGTTTACAGGAATCAGGTTCACATGGGCCAGCATGCCCTTTAACAGGCCTGCAAGCTCCTTGGCGTCTCCCGGCGAATCGTTGAATCCCTTTATCAGCGAATATTCAAATGTAATCCTCCTGTTTGTCCTTTCGACAAAATACCTGCAGGCCTTTATAATCTCATCTATTGAATATGCGTTCGCTATTGGCATTATAGTCTTTCTTTTTTCATCGTTTGCAGCATGCAGCGATATTGCCAGGTTTATCGGCATACCCATGTCTGCAATTTCATATATCTTCGGAACTATTCCGCAAGTTGACAGCGTTATATGCCTGTAGCCTATGCACAGGCCGTTTTTTTCGTTTGCCACATGGAGGAATCTTATAACCTCTTCAAAATTATCAAAGGGCTCGCCGCTTCCCATGAGCACGACATTTGAAACTCTCTTGCCGGCATCCTCTTGTATTTTCATTATCTGATCCAGCATCTCGCCTGCAGTCAAATTTCTCTCAAGCCCGCCGATTGTCGATGCGCAAAAGTTGCATCCCATTCTGCAGCCCGCCTGCGTCGATATGCACACTGAAACCCCGTGCTTGTATATCATCATTACACTTTCAATTGCAGTGCCGTCGTGAAGCCTGAAAAGATACTTCCTTGTGCCGTCAATCGCAGACACAAGTTTCTTGTCAATCTTCAAATCACGCAATACAAACTTGTCTTCGAGCTTTCCTCTAAGTTCCGCCGTGATATTTTTCATCTCTGAAAAGCTTTTCGCCCCTTTGTATATCCATTGGAATATCTGAGTGCCCCTGAACGCCTTCTCCCCAATTGAAATCATCTCATTTCTGAGCTGCTCTTCCGTCAGGGATTTTATATCGATTTTATCCATTTCTATCTAACCTTTCTAAGCTTGGCAATGAAAAAACCGTCCATGCCGTGCGTGTTTGGAAATGTCTGCAAATAACCCGACTTCTGGCTTTTTTCATCCACGTCTATGCCTTCTATTGCTTCCAGCTTGAACTCCTTGCTTTCTTCTATGAAGGCCCTTATAATTTCAATGTTTTCTTCATCTTCTATTGTACAGGTACTATATATGAGTAGTCCACCCTTTTTTACATACCTTGACGCATTCTCAAGTATGGCTCTTTGGAGCTGCGGCAGGCACTCCAGATCCTTTTTCTGCTTGTATTTTATCTCCGGCTTTCTCCTGATTATCCCAAAGCCCGAGCATGGCACGTCGGCCAGGACTATGTCGAAGCTTCCCATGCTATCTTCATCAAGAAACAGCGCGTCCATCAGCTGCGCTTTAATGTTTGTAAGGCCCAGCCGCTTGGCGTTGTCCTTTATGAGCCTGAGCTTGTGCCTATGCAAGTCCCTGGCTATGACCTCCCCCGTGTTTTCCATGAGGGTGGCTATGTGCGTTGCTTTGCCTCCGGGAGCGCTGCACACATCGAGCACTTTCATCCCCTTATCGGGCGATGCAACGTGGCCTATAAGCATGGAGCTTATGTCCTGTATGAAGAAATATCCTTTCCTGAAAAGCTCATTGCCCTCTATGCTCTTCATGCCGTTTATTCTTATTGCTTCAGGCACTATGTCGCACTGCGAGCACTCAATTCCCATTTTTATAAGCTCGGCTATCAGGTCTTCCCTGCTTGTCTTGAGTGTGTTGGTTCGGACATAAATTTCCGGCCTTTGCGCGTTTGCTTCCAGCAATGCCTCCACAAAATCCTCGCCGTATCTTTTGAGCCATTTTTCGATTATCCAGGGCTCGTATGAATATTTGATACTGTAGTATTCCACAATTCCCTCCTCCTTTAATGGAGGTTTTATGGACTCCTTGCTCCTTACGACGTTCCTGAGTATAGCGTTTACAAATCCGCTTGATTTTTTTGATATCCGTTTGCAGAGCTCGACGCTCTCGTTGACTGCCGCAAAATCCTTTACGCCATCGAGCATAATAATCTGGTATATGCCCATCTTAAGTATCAGCTTGACGCTCGGCGATATCTTTGAAAGCTTGATGCTTGAAAACCCTCTTATCACATATTCAAGAAAATACCTGTTTTCAATTACGCCGTATACTATTTCAGTGACAAGCCCCCTGTCCGCATCCGAGAGTCCGCTGTCTTTGAGAGTGTTTCCAAGCGCGATGTTGGAATACTTACCTCTTACCTCTATGTCATACAGCGCATTATACGCTATCATCCTGCTGTTTTCCAAATTATGGCCTCCCCACAAAAAATAAGTCCTAGCTGGGCTAGGACATTAGTCTCTTTGATTCCTCAAAACTAAGAGCCTTATAAGCTGCATAACCGCAGCAGCTGCCGCTGCCACATATGTCAGTGCCGCCGCATTAAGGACCCTCTTGCTGTATCGTATTTCATCCTGATACACTATGTTGCCGCTTTCAAGGCCAGCCAATGCTCTTGAGCTTGCATTGAACTCAACAGGAAGCGTTACTATCTGGAACAGCACGGCTCCCAGGAAAAGCAGTATGCCCATGTCAAGAAATGCCGGACTTATTATGAAGCCCGCCATTATGAATATCCAGGCAAGTGATGAACCCAGATTGGCCACAGGCACGAGCATGCTTCTTATCCGCAATGGAGCATAGCCGTGTGCATGCTGTATCGCGTGGCCTACCTCGTGGGCCGCCACTGAAACTGAAGCTATCGACGTTCCGGCATATACGTCCCTTGAAAGCCTAAGCACCTTGCTCCTTGGATCGTAATGGTCTGAAAGGTGTCCCTGCACCATCTCTATCCTGACATCTTCTATACCGTTGCTGTGCAGCATATAATCGGCTACCTGGGCGCCGGTGTAGCCTTTCTTCGACTGAACTCTCAAGTATTTTTCAAAGGTTGTTTTCACCTTCATCTGCGCATATAACGTAAGTATTATCGCAGGTATCATCAATATGAATGTCGGATCAAATCCATAGTACATTCTTAATTCCCTCCCATAAAAAACAAAACCGCTTCCTCTATTTTCCTAATGTCAACGCTTGTATTAAAACATGGACCGTTGGGCCTCTCATTGTACACCCCTAGCACGGGTATTCCAGAGACTTCCTGAATCCCGCTTGTGAGATCCCTCTCGCATGCAACAGCTATTATGGCCTTAGGCCTTTTGTCCTTGATTATTTTTCTGGCAAGAGTGCCTCCTGTTGCCACATACACATTAATTCCGTATTTATCCTTGAGCGCCAGGAAGTCTGCAACTTTACAGAGTCCGCATCTTTTGCAGTTGCTTACATCGCCTGTGATTTTTATTGTGCAGGAGCTGTTTTGAATGCAGTGAGGAGTCAGCAGCATTATATCCTTACCCTCGATGGCATACTTTGCGGAATATACATACTCATTGTTGAGTCTTATAAGCACTCTGCGCACATCGTCCCTGCCTACCTTCAGCGGCTGCGCCATGAATAGCAGAACCGGAAACAGGGCGCCTGCAAGCTTCAGGCTAAGCCCCAGCGAAAACCTGCCGCATTTTCTTCCGCTGTAGAGCCTGTGAATAACTAATGCGCAGTAAAGCGTAAGCGCCAAAACAACTGCCGCTCCAGTATTCACAGTAATCGAAATCGCAAGCTCAGCGCCTTTACTGCCGCTTAGAATTAGCAGGTTGATTCCAACTCCTGCCAATATCACGACTGCTGCGAATGCAAAAATCAAAAGAATGAATCTGTTTTCCTGCCTCATATCAAGCTCCTAATATTGCGCCCTTTTGTATACTGTTGCCCCTTAGATACTCCTCGACGCTCATCTTTTTTTTGCCCGGCATCTGAATTTCCTCAATAACCAGTACTCCCGCTGCAGCCTTCACTCTTATTCCCGTCTTGGAGACATCCAGAATTTCTCCGGCGCTGGCTTCCTCCTGAGA
The DNA here is from genome assembly GCF_000597865.1 of Peptoclostridium acidaminophilum DSM 3953. Lineage (GTDB taxonomy): Bacteria > Bacillota > Clostridia > Peptostreptococcales > Peptostreptococcaceae > Peptoclostridium_A > Peptoclostridium_A acidaminophilum. Next base: position 1,467,255 of record NZ_CP007452.1, read on the forward strand.
TTCGCTTTCAAATCTGCATCTCAAAACCTTCATGACCATTCCATCGAGTGTTGTAAATGCCCCGGGCCACGGAAACGTTCCCCTGACAAGATTGAATATCTCCCGGGCGCTTTTGCTCCAGGCAATTTCGCCAAGAGTCTTTTTCATTATCGGCGCATATGAGGATTCAGCATCAGACTGCTTTTCCCTTGTCAGTGAGCCCTCTTCAAGCTTGGCAAGCGTATTGCCTAGCACTGCTGCCCCAAGCTTGCTCAGCCTGTCATGAAGTTCGCTGGCAGTTTCATTTTCTCCGATTTGAAGGCTTTCCTTAATAAGCATATCCCCAGTATCCAGACCTTCGTCCATCAGCATGGTCGTTATGCCAGTTTCATTTTCGCCGTTGATTATAACCCAGTTTATAGGCGCTGCCCCTCTGTATTTTGGAAGCAATGATGCGTGTACGTTTATGCAGCCATACTTTGGTATATCCAGTATGTCCTTTGAGAGTATCTGTCCAAAAGCGACAACCACTATGACATCCGGAGCCATCTCCCTAAGCTTTTCTACAAACTCAGGGCTCTTAACATTTTCAGGCTGAAAAACCTCTATGCCGCTTTTTAAAGCCGCTTCCTTTACAGGAGACATCGCCAATTGCTTGCCTCTGCCCTTGGGCCTGTCAGGCTGAGTTACAACCGCTTTTACTTGATGGCCCTGAGCCAACATAGCCTCAAGGCATGGAACTGCAAATTCCGGTGTTCCCATGAAAACTGCATTCATTGTTATCACTCCCCAAGCTGCAAAATGTGCTTACTCCTCAAGTTCCCCTTCAACCTTGTCTATAAACAGCACGCCGTCAAGATGGTCTACCTCGTGGAACACAGCCCTTGCAAACAGTCCTGTCCCTTCCATCTCAACTTTGTTTCCATGTCTGTTGATAAAGCTGACCTTCGCTCTGTTTGGCCTTCTTACCTTCCCAAACTTTCCCGGAACGCTGAGACAACCTTCGTCTCCAAGCTGCTCTCCGTCGTATTCCATTATTTGAGGATTTATCATTTCAATTATACCTTCGCCCACATCTATTATTACTACCCTTTTTAGAACTCCAACCTGCGGAGCCGCAAGACCCACGCCGTCAGCCTTTACCATTGTCTCTGCCATGTCATCAAGCAACTGAAATATTCTTTCGTCGATTTTTTCAACATTCCTTGACTTCTTCCTTAAAACCGAATCTTCCTGCGTTTTTATGATCCTAACTGCCATTTAAAAAATTCCTCCTATCATTAAATCAAACTTTCGGGGTTGATATCGATGCTTATGCAAACATCGCTGTCGAGTATATCCCTTCTCTTTCTTATGCATACAAACTCAACTATCTTTTTGAGTATTGAAATTTCAATGCAAGTATCCTTGAGCAGTATGTTCCACCTGTAGTTGAGATTTACAAACTGGACTATGCCGGGATTTGGTCCCATTATGAAGCTGCAGTCACTGTAGCCTCTCTTTCCAAGTATATAAACAATTGACTCGTATATTTTCTTTGCGTTGCTTGCAACAGTATGCTCGCTTTTTCCTGAGACCACTATTTCAACTATGTTGTTGAACGGCTCGTAGCCAAAAGCTTTTCTGAGCTTTATCTCAGTTTCATAAAAGCCTTCATAATCATGTTCTTTTGCGAATGTTATAGCGTAGTGCTCGGGATCGTATGCCTGAAGCACTGCCCTTCCCGGAAAGGCGTCCCTGCCTGCCCTTCCCGCAACCTGGGTTATGAGCTGAAAAGTTTTCTCGGCACTCTTGTGATCCGGGAAATTCAAAATCATATCAGCGCTTACAACTCCCACGAATGTGACATTCGGGAAGTCCAGACCCTTGCTTATCATCTGCGTGCCTATCATTATATCTGACTTTCCTGTTTTGAAATTCTCAAAAATTTCCTCATATGCGCCTTTGCTGCCCGTTGTATCGCGATCCACCCGGACAACATTTGAATCCGGAAAAGCCGCCTTGATCTCATCCTCTATCTTCTGCGTGCCTGACCCTAGAGGACCTATTTCATTGCTTGAACACTCCGGGCAAACTCTTTGAATTTGCTCTTCATAGCCGCAGTAGTGACATTTGCCCATATTTCCTTTTTTGTGGTACGTGAGTGAAACATCGCACCTTTTGCATTTGTATACGTATCCGCATTCCTTGCAGGATATACAGCTTGCATACCCCCTTCTGTTGAGGAGTATTATAGCCTGCTTGCCGTCTTCAATAGTCGTTGCAAGCAGCTGCATGAACCGTCTGCTGAATATACCCCTGTTGCCTGCTTGAATCTCGGATTTCATGTCCACGACCTCCACCTTTGGAAGGGTTGAAGCGTTGGCTCTTGTCCTTAATCTTATTATATCATATTCCCCTTTTTTACATCTATAGTAGTCTTTTACCGGGGGGGTTGCTGAGCCAAGCACAAGCGTTGCATTCTCAAGCTCGCATATTTTTTTTGCAACATCTATGGCATTATATTTGGGAGTCATTGAAGACTTGTAGGCTCCCTCGTGAAACTCGTCTATAACTACAAGCCCGAGGTCTTCCACAGGCGCAAATATCGCGGATCTTGCGCCTATTACTATATCGGCCTCTTTGTTTTTTATCTTTCTCCACTGGTCATATTTTTCTCCCATCGAGAGCCTGCTGTGGATTACAGCTATTCTGCCTGGAAACCTGCTGTTGAACCTGGCTACAGTCTGCGGCGTAAGGGCTATTTCCGGGACGATTACAATGCAGCCCTTGCCCATTTCTATCGCCCTTTCAATGGCGCGAATGTAGACCTCCGTCTTTCCGCTTCCTGTTACTCCGTGCAGCACAATGGGTCTTGCGTAGCCTTGACTCAGCCTCTCATCTATAAATGCTGCAGCAGCTGATTGCTCCGCGTTCAGCTGCACTATTTTAGCTTCGCCTGCCTGCAAATATTCAAGCGGCCCCCTGTAGCGCTCTCTTTTAATCAGCACTGCAAGCGTGCTGTTTATTAGCGCTTTTATTGTGGCTTCTGAAACGCCCAAAAGCTCCTTTAGGTCGTCTTTTTGCACCTCTTCATTAATGCTCAGGAACTCGAGCACCTGCGCCTGCTTGTAGGCTCTTTTCCTTCTGAGTTCATCTATTGCAGCATCGATATCTTCATAGTCCGCAAGGGCAATGGAGTCTATGCTTTTTTTATTTTCCGAGCTTTTGTATCCCCATGATATCTCTGCAAGACCCTCTCTCTGGAGCATTTTCAGATGCTCCTGCACATTGTATCCAAGGCTTTTTTCAAGCTCAGATATTTTAACAGGGCCTTTTGACTCCTCAAGTTCACTAAGGACCTGCATTGCCCTTACCGAAAGCTCTTTACCTTCATGAGGCCTTCCCGAAAATTTTGCCACCTTATAGTTTTCAAACTTCACACCTTTGGGATACATAAGGCTGATGCAGTCCATATAGGTGCACAGATAATCTTCCTTCATCCACTTTACAAGTTCAACCTGCGAGTGGCTTAGCATAGGCTTTTCATCATCCATTACGCCTATAAGGCTTTTAATTTCAAATTCAGAATCTGATGCGTCCTCTATGCCAAAAACAAACCCTTCAACTGGCTTGTTTGACTTGCCAAAGGGTACAAGAACCCTTTGCCCTATTTTCAAATCAATATTCTCGTCGAACCCGTATGTGAAAAGCCTGTCTGTATAATGCGAATTGTTGTCCACGACTATTTGCGCGTATTTGACCATCAAGTAAGCACCTCTTGAGAATAAAAATAAGCATCTAATTAAGATGCCTATTTGCCGGATAGTTCTGCTACTTTTTGAAGTATTATTTCCGACAGCTCGTCCTTGCTCATCTTTTCAAGCTCGATGACACTGCCGTCTCTATATAGAATCTTGGCTATGTTTGTATCAACGCCAAAACCCGCTCCCTCTTTTGTTATATCATTTGCCACTATGAAATCGAGATTTTTTTTCTCTATTTTCTTGGCCGCATTCTCCATAAGATCGTCTGTCTCTGCTGCAAACCCCACAAGAATCCTGTCACCCTTAATTTTACCTATTTCAAAGAGTATGTCAGGGTTTCTTTGAAGCTCGAGCACAAGTTCGCCCTCTGTCTTTTTAATTTTCTTGTCAGACTTGGTTTTGGGAGTGTAGTCCGCAACTGCTGCCGACTTTATTATTATATCACACCCGTCGAGATTCTCAACTACTGCGTTATACATGTCCATAGTGGATTCGACTGCTAAGAACTTTTCAAGTCCAAGGGGCGGCTTTAAGTTGGTCTTGCCTGATACTAGTATAACCTTAGCGCCCTTTCTTATTGCAGCCTTCGCTATGGCATAGCCCATTTTACCTGTGGAGTGGTTTGTTATATACCTTACAGGATCTATGGCCTCACTGGTTGGCCCCGCTGTTACAAGCACAGTCTTGCCCGAAAGCTCGCAGGTGGAAAGCAGCTGCTGCTGGACTATTTCAACTATGTCCTCAGGCTGGGCCAGCTTGCCCTTACCGACATCTCCGCAAGCGAGCCTCCCGCTTTCAGGCTCCACAAAAGCGCAGCCCAGCTCCTTCAATACCTCTATATTTCTTTGGAGCACAGCATTTTCATACATTGCGCTATTCATGGCCGGCGCTATCATAACCTTGGCCTTTGTAGCCATCACGGTGGTCGAAAGCATATCGTCCGCTATGCCGTTTGCCATCTTGCCTATAATGTTTGCTGTCGCAGGAGCTATCAGAAATACATCGGCCTTCTTGGCAAGCGATATGTGCCTTACATCCCAGGCGCTCACCTCTTCAAACATATCCTGAACTACAGGATTCTGGCTGAGCGTCTGGAATGTAAGCGGCGCGACAAATTCAGCAGCCGAATCCGTCATTATAACGTCTACATTTGCTCCAAGCTTCTTAAGCCTGCTCACAATATCACATGCCTTGTAGGCTGCAATCCCTCCACATACTCCCAAAACCACATTTTTACCGCTGAGCATACTTCATTCTCCTTACGTTTAAGATTCCACAGCCTCTTCTTCAGATATCTGATGCTTTGACAGCACTATATCTCCGTTGAAAACTTCGTTAGTAGCAATATTAACCGGCTTGTCGTCCGTTGGCATTAGCCCTTCTCTTTGCTCGTCTATTATCTGCCTTGCTCTCTTTGATACCGCTATTACAAGTGTGTATCTGTTCTCCATTATATCTAGCAAATCAATTATCGATGGATATAGCATTTATATTTCCTCCCTGAATTTCCTCAGTATATTTTCTTTATTTCTCAAAACTCTGTTTTTTTCCGCCATCATTATGCAATCAAGCTGCATGACGGCTTTTTCAACATCGTCGTTAACCACGAAGTAGTCAAAATTTTCTATTTTGCAGATTTCCTCGTATGCACTGCCAAATCGAAGCTTCAAAGACTCCTCCGTCTCGGAGCCTCTTTTGACAATCCTGTCCCTGAGTTCTCTAAGCGAAGGCGGAAGTATGAATACGAACACGGCCTCAGGATAGCTGCATTTCACCTGCATGGCGCCCTGAATATCTATCTCCAGCAGGACATCCTCGCCGTTTTTGAGGCTTTTAAGCACCTCTGCCTTGGGAGTCCCGTAGTAGTTGTCGTATACCCGTGCATATTCGATGAATTCTCCGTTTTTAACCATTTCCTCGAATTGTCCGGTCCCGAGGAAGTGGTAGCTTATCCCGTCTACTTCCCCGGTTCTTGGCATCCTTGTGGTTGCCGACACCGACAGCTTTATGTCCCTGTTTTCGCCGAGGAATTCCTTACATATAGTACCCTTGCCTACTCCGGATGGCCCGCATATGACTATCAGGATGCCTTCTTTATTCATTTACTTCTTCCTTTCTAAAATCACTGTGACTCTCAACGTGGTGCTCTTCCTTGTTTTCAAGCCTATGGGCAACCGTCTCAGGCTGCACCGCGGATAGTATCACATAGTCGCTGTCGGTGAATATTACTGCCCTTGTCCTTCTGCCGTATGTAGCATCAATGAGGTTTCCCTTTTTTCTTGATTCCTGGATAATCCTCTTTATAGGCGCTGATTCAGGGCTTACAATAGATACTATTCTGTTCGCCGATACTATGTTTCCAAATCCTATGTTAACCAACTTTAGAGCCATTGCAGGCCTCCTATTCTATGTTTTGGACTTGCTCCCTTATTTTTTCAAGCTCGCTTTTTATGTCTACTATGAGCTGAGTTATTCTAAGGTTTGAAGATTTTGAGCCTATAGTATTGGCTTCCCTGTTCATTTCCTGTATCAGGAAGTCTATTTTTCTTCCCACAGAATCGTCCTCTTTGAGAGTTCCGCCAAGCTGTATTATGTGGCTTCTGAATCTGACTATTTCTTCGGTTATGCTGCATCTGTCTGCAAATATCGCAGCCTCCTGCGCTATCCTCGATTCGTCTATTGCCACTCCTGCTCCAAGCAGGTCCTTGATCCTTCCTGTAAGCTTGTCCTTGTATTCTATCACTACGGTGTCGGAGAGTTTTTCTATCTGCCCAAGATATTCCTCCATGAGAGCGCATCTCATTATAATATCGTCTGATATCTTATCGCCCTCCACCTTCCTCATGTCCCTTGCTGTCCTGAATGCCTCCTCGAGAGCCGGTGCGAGACTCTTCCATATGAGTTCCTCGTCCTCCTCCTTCTCAAGGAGCTTTACAACCTCAGGGAATCTGGCTATCGTAGATATTGTTATGTCATTTTTTACATCTATCTCGCCCGCTATCTTTTTGAGAACCTCATGATAACCCTTTGCAAGCTTAAGGTCGAGTCTGAGCTCCGATTCGCTTTCACCGACAAGCTCCATGCCCACAAAAATGTCTATTCTTCCCCTTTTGAGATACTGTTTAGCCTGGCTCCTTATTTTCTCTTCAAAAAAGGCAATCTTTCTTGGCAACCTTATATTTATGTCCAAATACCTGTGGTTGATGCTCTTGCATTCCACAGTGAAATGATAATTCTCGTCCCTGTATTCACCTCTGCCAAATCCAGTCATGCTTACCGACATAGCTATACCTCCATAACACCTTCGCAAATTTTTACAGCAGGACCATCCATATATATGAGTCCGTCTATTATGTCTATCTTAAGCTTGCCACCTTCCGACTCTACATTAACGCTTTCAGATACAAGCCCCAATATATTAGATATATAAGCGGAAGCGCATATTCCTGTGCCGCACGCAAGCGTGTAGCCGCAGCCCCTCTCCCACGTTGCTACTCTGAGGTTGCTTTTGTCGACAACCTTTACAAAGTTGACGTTCGTCCTGTCAGGGAAAATGCTGTGATTTTCAATTTTAGGCCCTAGCGTAGTAACCTTCTCCATGTCTATGGTGTCAACGTAGATAACCGCATGCGGAACCCCCACAAGCGCAGCCGAGATGTTTATCTGCTGCCCGTCTACTTCAATAGTCTTGCTTAAGAAGTCGCTGCCCGCATAATCCACAGGGATTTTTTCCGGTGAAAGCTCAGCTCTGCCCATATCGGCCCTGACGCTTACAACCTTTCCATATTCTACATTTGCACGAACTTTTATTATGCCAGCGAGCGTCTCAACCTCAAACTCATCTTTGTCTACAAGTCCTGTGTCATGCACGTACTTTACAAAGCACCTTAGGCCATTGCCGCACATTTTCGCCCTGGTGCCATCAGAATTATAATATATCATGCAGCAGTCAGCAACGTCTGAAGGCTTTGCCACAAGGAGGCCGTCGGCGCCTATGCCGAATCTTCTGTGGCACATTTTCCGTGCAATTTCGGAATAATCCTCATATATGTATTTTTCTCCATCTATAGCAATGAAGTCGTTTCCTGCTCCATGGAGCTTGATAAATTCAATCACAAAATCGCCTCCAATACTTACTCCCATATTGATATATTATACATAAAATAATATATTAAATCAAAATAATTTGGTAGCAGAAACCACCAATAGCATATTTTTACCGATTAGTGCAATTACTGGTTTCACAAAGCCTTCCAATAGTTGCGATTGTTTAATCCGCCGGTTTGGCTTATACTATTATTTGTAAATACTTTTGTTTGGAGGTACTCAATGGCATTAGACGGAATATTTGTCCATTCGCTTGTCAAGGAACTCTCCTTGGTTCTTGTCGGCGGAAGGATAGAAAAGATATATCAGCCCGAGGGCGATGAAATGGTAATAAACATAAGAAATAAAGGAGAATCCGTAAGGCTTCTTTTGAGCGCCAGCTCCTCAAATCCCAGGGCGCATATTGTAAAGAGCGCGGCCAAGGAAAATCCCAACACCCCGCCCATGTTCTGCATGCTCTCAAGGAAAAATCTCCAGGGCGGCCGCATACTCTCAGTAACACAGCCAGACTTCGAGAGAATAATAAAGATAACAGTGGAGACGCTCGACGAGCTAAAACAAAAAAAAGACATCGACATACTCATTGAGATAATGGGCAAGCACAGCAACATAATACTTGTCGAGTCGGCTACAGGCAGAATTCTGGATTCAATCAAGAGGATTCCTCTTAGCGTAAGCAGCTACAGGCAAATTCTGCCAGGAAACACCTATATAACGCCTCCTCCTCAGGACAAGCTGAATCCCTTGGAGCCCGTTGGCAAGGAGGAATTCGAAGACAGGATTTCAGGCTCAAATTCGCCGGTCTTCAAAGCAATATATGGGTCATTCAAGGGCATAAGCCCCATAGTGGCAAAGGAGATAGTCCACAGAAGCTCTCTGCCTTTTGACATACACTCCTCCCAGCTCGAGCGCAGGCAGCTCGACTCCCTGTATGAGTCGTTTGACAGGTTTTTTAGACAGATTAAAAACGGCATATTCTCACCTTCGATAGTTATAGACAAAACCACAGACACGCTTGTGGATTTTTGCTTTACTAGACTTACGCTCTACAGCTCGCTTTCATTTATTGAAAGCGAAAGTCCCAGCGATATACTGGAAACCTTCTATATGCAAAGAGACCTCAAGGAGCGCATGAAGCAAAAATCTATTAACCTGCGAAAAAGCATGACAAACAAGCTCGAGAGACTCCAAAACAAGATACAAAAGCAAAAGCAGGAGCTGCTCGAATCCGAAAATGCTTCCAGATACAAGCTCTACGGCGATCTTATAACGTCATACATCTACATGATACAGCCCGGCATGGAAAGTGTCAGCGTTTCCAACTTTTTCGAAGAGGATTCTCCGCTGGTGGAAATACCCCTTGAAAAAAACCGGACGCCGTCTCAAAACGCCCAAAAATATTTCAAGAAATACTCAAAGCTCAAAACAGCAGCTCTGGAGCTTGAAAAGCAAATCACAATAACTCTACGAGAAATTGATTACCTTGAAAATATTATTTACAGCATAGAAAACTGTGAAAGCACAGACGAGCTCGATGAGATAGTCGACGAACTTATAAAGGAAGGTCTTGTGAAAAGCAGGCTTAAGGGCAAAACCAAGAAGAAGGAATCCGAAAAGGCCAAAACCTCAAAGCCCCTTTCATTCCATTCGTCTGATGGTTTTGAAATCTTCGTGGGCAAAAACAACAAGCAAAATGACATACTTACGCTTAAGACTGCAGCTCCTTCCGACATATGGCTGCATACTAAGGACATACCCGGCTCACACGTAATCATAAGAACCGGCGGAAAAAAAGCAAGCGATACTGCCATACTCGAAGCTGCAATGCTGGCGGCATACCACAGCAAAGCCAGAATGTCTGCCAACGTGCCCGTGGACTATACAGAGCGCAAAAATGTCAAAAAGCCAGGCGGTGCCAAGCCCGGCATGGTCATATACGAATCAAACCGGACAATATACGTAACTCCGTCGGAAGAGGACCTCGTGGCCATAAAGAAAAACTCGCCATCGTCTGATTCCGAGAAAAACAGCTAAAACTAAAGCTGGCTTCCAAAACGAACATGATTCATTTCGGCAGCCAGCTTTAGTTTAATGCTCTACAAATAATTCTCTATATTTCGATTATCGACACATTCTCCTCTGAGTCGGTCTCAAGGAACTTGACGCTTATTATCTCATTTTTTGAAGTAGGCACATTTTTGCCGACATAATCAGGCCTTATCGGCAGTTCCCTGTGCCCCCTGTCAACAAGCACCGCAAGCTGTATCGACTTTGGCCTGCCGACATCCATTACCGCATCCATGGCTGCCCTGACTGTCCTTCCAGTAAAGAGCACATCATCAACTAGTATCACAACCTTGTCGTTTATATCAAACTCAATATTTGAGCTGCGAACGACAGGATCCAGCTCTTCCTTGCTAAGGTCGTCCCTGTATAGCGTTATATCGACTTCCCCGGTCTTTACCTGTATGCCTTCAATTTCATCAATTTTATTGCTTATCCTGTTGGCAAGAGGAACGCCCCTGGTTTTAATGCCTATTATAACTACGTCCTCCACGCCTTTATTTTTTTCTATTATTTCATGGCTTATCCTGGTAATTGCCCTGGCTATGCCCTTTTCATCCATAATGCTTGCCTTTTCTCTCATAAAAAAGCCTCCCAAAACAAAAGGTTCCCGAGGCAGACAGGAACGCGTGTAATTATTTTTCAAGTGCTTTCAGAATTTTCGTAAAATAGTCAGGAAGCTCCGATGTGAACTCCATATATTCTCCAGTAACTGGATGCAGAAATCCCAGTGTGCGCGCATGAAGCGTCTGCCCGCAGAGCTTGAAGGGGCTCTTTTTCGGGCCGTATATCGGATCCCCAAGTATCGGGTGGTGCATATGCGATATGTGTACCCTTATCTGGTGGGTTCTGCCCGTTTCCAGCTTCGCCCTCATGTGAGTGTAGCCTTCGTATCTTTTTATTACCTCAAAGTGCGTTATGGCATTTTTCCCATCATTGACCACGGCCATTTTCAGGCGATTCGAAGGATTTCTGCCTATTGGCATGTCCACAGTGAATCTTTCTTCCTTGACATTTCCTATGCACACCATCTCGTAGGTTCTTTCTATAGAGTGCACCTTGAACTGGCTCGCCAGCTCTTCATGTGCCCTGTCAGTCTTGGCGGCCACGAGCAGTCCCGATGTGTCCTTGTCTATCCTGTGGACTATGCCCGGCCTTGTCACTCCGTTTAGGGTAGAGAGCCTGGCGTCACAGTGATGGAGGAGCGCATTTACAAGTGTCCCCTCGCTGTTGCCCGGCGCCGGATGCACAACCATTCCCTGTGGCTTGTTAACCACAATCACCTGGTCATCCTCATACACTATCTCCAGCCTTATATCCTCAGGCTGCGGCTTTGGCTCGCTTCTGTCAGGAAGGTTGACCTCTACAGTGTCATTTTCACGCACAATATATTTTGCCTTTTCAAGCTTTCCGTTTACACTGACAAGGCCGTCCTTTACAAGCTTTTGAATGTACGACCTCGATATATCCTCGAATTGTTCAGACAGGAATACATCAAGCCTGCCGCCTTCCTCATCTTCCATCACATAAAAACTTCTCTGCTCCATGAGTTAAAACTTTCCCTCCCGAATTTCAAGCATTTCGCTTTTAAAAAGCAGAATATACGCAAGCGATATTCCACCCACTACTACGCATATATCTGCGATGTTGAATACAGGCCATATCCTGAAGTCCAGAAAATCAACCACGAAGCCCAGCCTTACCCTGTCAATCAGGTTGCCTATCGCCCCTGCAACTACAAGGTCAAGCGATAGCCTAAGATACGTGTTCATTCCTTTGTTTTTATGCATGAAATACATAACGCCCGAAACTATCACCACTGTGAGTATTATGAAAAACCATCTTTTGTTTTGAAGCACCCCGAATGCCGCTCCCCTGTTTTCCACATATGTCAGATGGAATATGCCGCTTATTACTGGAATGCTCCCAGCCGAGGCCAGAAACCTCAGCGCCCAGAGCTTTAACGTCTGGTCCAGCGCTACAAGCACCGCTATTATTAAAATATTCACCTTTTCACCTCTATGAGCTATATGGATTTAAGCATACTCAGCACCATGTCTTTTGAATTTTCTGCCGCAGCCTCAACAAACTCGCTGTAGTTGACATGCGCTGAACCGTCAGCCTTGTCTGACATGGCCCTTATTATAACAAACGGGATTTTATTCAAAGCGCATACGTGCGCAACAGACGCTCCTTCCATCTCCGTGCATGCTCCCGAGAAGACATCAACCAGCTTATCCTTCACATCCTTGCTGCTTACGAAAACATCACCTGTAACGACCCTTCCCTTCATAACCTTATGGCCTGAACCGTTGTCAATGCCAGCCTTGTACGCTGCTTCTACAAGTATGGGATCGGCCTCGAACACTGATGTTTCCATTCTTGGTATCTCGCCCGGCTTGTAGCCGAATCCTGTGGCGTCAAAGTCATGCTCAAGCGCATCTGTAGATATAACTACATCCAGAACGTCCAGCTCGTCACAAAGTGCTCCGGCAACCCCTGTATTTATGACAGCGGCTGCTCCAAAAACGCTTATTAGCAGCTGCGTACACATGGCGGCATTAACCTTTCCAATCCCGCACCTTACAAGCACAATATTTCTGCCCTCCATTTTGCCCTGGCAGAATTCAAGGCCAGCCATCTGACTTATTTCATCAATTTTCATGTGGTGCTTTAGTATGTCCACCTCTTCGTCCATGGCTCCTATTATTCCAATTATATCAAACATTATCCATTCCTCCGTCCGCATGCATATGCCTCAGCCTTACAAAAAAAAGAGTGCTTTATTCAGCACTTGAATCTGGCATTTCTTCGAAAATTTCATCTATAGTCTTTATCTGCTCTCCCAGCATGGACTTGAACCTGCTTTTGAACAGCTTGAATTCTTTTCTTACCTGTTCATATTCCTTCATTATATGTATTACCTGGTTATTGGCTTCCTCTATTATCTTTCTGGCTCTGAGCTCCGAATCCTCTACTATAATCTGTGCCTTTTTCGATGCGTTGACGCTCACTTCCTCAGCTGTGCTCTGAGCTACTACAAGCGTATTCTTGAGCGTTTCCTCAATCCCCTTGTACTTTGAAATCTGATCAGAAAGCATGTTTATCTTGTCTCTTAGCTCTATGTTCTCCTTGTATATCTTCTCGAAGTCTTCCTTGATTTCATCAAGAAAGTCATCGACCTCGTCTTCCTTGTATCCCCTAAGGCCCCTCTTGAATTCCTTGTTTTCAATATCCAATGGAGTTATCATGCTATGTACCCTCCTATATTATGAGTGTATATTTTTATATCAATATGCTGGCAATCATGAACATCCTGCCTTTTCTAGTCACATCTCCAAATTCCTCAACTTTGAATCTTCCCCTGCCTCTGACCGAAACAACGCTGCCTTCGCTCACAGCCTTTGAAGCCGAGCCTGCAGGTTCAAAATCAACCTTTACATGATCACCTTCTATTAGCTTTGCCGCATCGCTTCTTGATATGTTGTATACCCCGGCCAGTATGCAATCCAGCCTGTTTGAAGCCACCGTGAACTTCTTTTGCCTGGATTCCGCCTTCGGAACTAGTATTGAATCTAGTCCTATAACGCTGCAGCTCACCTTGTATTTTGCCACCCCTGTGAAACTTGAAACTATATAGTCGCAAATCTCAGTTTTGACAATTATATGGCACTTATTTTCATGTACAAGAATATCTCCGATTTTTTCGCGCTTAATACCAAGGCCCATGAGAGAACCCAGATAGTCCCTGTGCGAAATTTCGCTGAACTTGAAGCTTCCATTCACTTCAATACACCTGATTGGCACGTCATCCACAGAATCTGCAGTTGCATACCAAGGCATGATGCTTATGCATTTGCGCTCAGCGCCTTCATAACCGCCGTATGTAATATAGGAAATCTCTCCCTTTAGAGAGTTAAGTACATCCCCCGAGCTTTTTAACTCATAGGGATTTAAAAAGTCTGTCGTTTTTATTTCATGAGTCTTCATGACCGCTTGAGCCTTGTCTATGACACTTAAAACAACGCGGCGCAGCTCCTCGTCCCTTATATGCACTGTAAGCCTGGTCTTGTCAATCAATTCTAAAACCCTATTCTAAGAAGTATTCCCACCAGCATATTATATACAAACCTTATGGCAAGCAGAGCCACGATGGGTGAAAAATCTATTGAGCCTGTGTTTATAAGCCTGTTCATTCCCTCTCTGAAAGGTCCCAGTATTGGCTCTGTAACTTTGAATACAAATGAGTAAAAAGACGAATACGGATTGACTCTGACCCATGACATTATTATCCTTATGAAAATCATTAGCTCCAAAAATTGCACAAAATATCCTAGCGCCCTCACTATAACATACATTTTTTATGCTCCCCGCTACTATTAGTTATTTTTGCCAAGGAAAAAGCACCTTGTTTTCGAGTTCCTTCTTTATGTTTGCATCTATGTCTATATTGGTTGGAGCCAATATGAAAATGCCGCTTGAAACCTTCTGTATGGTACCTTCAAGCGCATAAACAGCTCCGTTTAAAAAATCGAATATAGTCTTTGCAGTATCGTTGTCTTGAATACTTTGCAAATTCACTATGACAGCCTTTCTGGCCTTAAGGTTGTCCACTATGCCGGGTACCTCTTCATAACTGAGCGGCTCATAGAGCATAACCTTCATCTGCGTAGTTGCATGGATGTTTACAATCTTGCTGTTTCTTGGTACTTCCTTGGCTGCAACCTGCTCTAATTCTTCCTCTTCCTCAAAGACATCGTTTTCAAAATCCTCTTCAAAACCCATAAGCCTCTTCATTTTTTCAACCATTTTTCCAGACATTATTATCTAAGCCTCCTAAACAGCATAATTTCTATTTCCAAATATTGCAGTCCCTATTCTGACCATGTTGGATCCCTCTTGCAGAGCTATCTCGTAATCATTGCTCATACCCATGGACAGATAATCCATATATACCCCTTGAATATTCAGATTCTCAATTTTCAATGAAATTTCCTTTATTTTTTTAAAATATATCCTGGATTCTTCAGGGTCTTCTACAAACGGCGCCATGGCCATAAGGCCTCTTATCCTTATGTTTGGGCAGCTGCTGGATACTGTTCTTATGAAATCCTCGACCTCAGACTCATCAAGGCCGTGCTTTGTATCCTCGTTAGATATGTTAATCTGGACAAGGCAGTCCATGATCTTGCCGGCCGCTTTTGCCCTCTTGTCGATTTCCTTGGCCAGCCCTTCCCTGTCGAGAGAATGTATTAAATCCACTTTATCAATTATATATTTTACCTTGTTTGTCTGTAAAGACCCTATAAGATGCCATCTCACATTTCCTATTATGTTGTCGAACTTTCTCACTATTTCCTGGGGCTTGTTTTCGCCAATATCCGTAACCCCATGCTCTATTGCCTCGTTTATTTTATCCTCATCCACCGTCTTCGTCACAGCTATCAGCACTATATCACTAGTGTTTCGTCCAGACTTTTCTGCGCCGGCTTGTATTTTTTGACTGATCTCCTTCAAATTGTCTGCTATGTATGAGCTCATATATTCCACCCCTATCTTATCTTCTGGCCTTCCTTTACCCTTTTAGGATTCATTATTATTTCATCGTAAAGCTTTGCCGTGTCTATTTTTTCAGCCTCGATTCGCTTGTAGTCGAGAATAATATGCTCTTCATTCTCACCTATCTGGCATTTTATCTCCTTGAAGGTCGCCTGCCCCGTTTCGGATATCACGTATACTCCCTGTTTTCCATCCAATGTGGCAATCGCAGCCTTGGGAATTTTAATACCTGATACATTTTTTGTCACAATGCTGCAGCCGAGGATCCTCTTGTCCAGAAATTCAGCAGGCACCGATGCTGTTTTGAAAACCATTATGCTTTTGCCTTGTGAATCCTTGTACATGTCCTTTATTACGCAATAAACCGTTTCCTTGCCGCTTTTAACATATATACCCTGCCCAACCTTGAGTTCCTTGTTTTCTTTTTCATTCACTATGAAAAGCAGGTACATGAAATGGTTGTTTGCTATCTTGAAGGCCGGATCACCTTTTTCAAGAGCTCCGTCCTTTTTTATGACATTGTTGTTGCTCAGAGTTTTCAAAAAATCCGAATCTATTTTTCCAATTTCCGCAGGCGTCATACTGCCTTCGAATCCGTCAGCCTGGAAGCTTAGCACTCCTGATATCGTGGTTGGTATTACACGCGAAGAGCTCTGAATCTTTGCTTGTATGGCATCAGCTTTTTTTTGAAGCATTCCTGAGTCTTGGCCTGAAAGACTGCCATAAAGTATACTCTTTTCATCCATAAGAAACAGCAGCTCCTTTTTAAGCCTCTCTACAGAATCGAAAGCCCCCATCGTTATGCTGTTTTTTATCTCTTTGCGCTTTACCTCTATCCCTCTGTCGAGCTTTTCCGGAGTCACCCCTGCAAGGGCGCCACCGGAGGATACCACCTCAAGCCTTCTGGCGATTGTATCCGCCTCCTGCCTTAGCATCTGGTCAGCTTCATTGGTTTGTATCTCGCATACATAGTCATTTATGCTTATCCTGTCGCCTTCATTGTGAAGATATTTGGGAATTCCTCCTATGCTAGTATAAAACACCGACTCCTGCCTTACAGCATATCCGTCCTTTTGGAGGTATTCTACAATCTGACCCTTTTTTACAGTGTGCGTTTGTATGCTCGAATTTATTATGCTCATAACAAGATTGAATACAATATAGCTGAAAATCCCCATGAAAATTAAATAGTTGAATATTTTTCTCTGCGCTCTGCGTTTTTTTCTGCCCAAGCCCAACACTCCAAGATGCTTATTTTGCATTCGCAATTTATTAATAGTCGTATATATTTAATATATAGTAATGCAGTTTTTATTTCAATTATTATAAAAGAAAAAAACCGCAAAATCTGCCTTTCAGGCATATTTGCGGCATTTTTTTCTTGTCTATATGCTCAAATCTTCCATTTCATGAGTTCTGCTTCTTAGCATAAGATCAATCACAGACTTTTTAACATCCTTGCCTTCGTAGAGGACTCCGAAAATCTCTCTCGTTATTGGCATGTCAATATCATACTTCTTTGATATTTCATATGCAACCTCTGTTGCTACGACGCCCTCAACCACCATCTTAACCTCTTCAAGCGCTTCATCCAGAGTCTTGCCCTGTCCTACAAGTATGCCCGCCCTCCGGTTTCTGCTGTGCATGCTTGTGCATGTGACTATGAGGTCTCCTATGCCGGAAAGTCCCGAGAAAGTCGTGGCTTTGGCTCCCATCGCAACCCCGAGCCTTACAATCTCCCTTATGCCTCTTGTCATTAGAGCGGCCTTTGTATTGTCTCCGTAGCCCAGGCCGTCTGATATGCCTGCGCCAAATGCTATTATGTTCTTTAGCGTGCCGCCCAGCTCTACACCTATCAAATCCTCATTGGTGTATACTCTGAACTTTGGAGATATGAATATGTCCTGTACAAGCTCGGCCACCTTTATATCCTCGGCTGCAACTACTACCGTTGTAGGCATGTCCCTTCCGACCTCTTCTGCATGCGAAGGCCCGGAAAGCACTGCAAAGTTGTTTTCCGGCAGCTCCTGCTTGCACACCTGGGATATTCTCAAATTTGTCTCTTTCTCAAAGCCCTTAGCCACATTTACAATCACTTGCTCCCTGGTTATGAAAGGCTTTGCCGATTTGAGCACGCTTCTTACAGCCTGGGAAGGCACAGCCAGCACTACCGCCTTTGCGCCCTGCACGGACACGCCAAGATCATTGCTGAGATTTATGTTGTTTGGAAATACCACGCCCGGAAGAAAATCCACGTTTTCCCTTGTCCTGTTGACACTTTCGCACTGTTCCTTGTCTAATGACCACATGTCAACATCGTAACCCTTTTTAGCCAGGAGTATTCCAAGCGCGCTTCCCCAGCTGCCTGCACCCAATATACATATCTTTTCCATGATATCAGCCTCCCGTATGATTCTAGTCTCTATTTTTTTTCTCGTTGTAGTTGAACCTTATAGGGGTGCCCTCAAATCCAAAATTCTCCCTTATCCTGTTTTCCAGATATCTCTGATAAGAAAAATGCATAAGCTCCCTGTCGTTTATGAAGACAGTAAAGTTAGGAGGCCTTATGCCCGTTTGTGACACATAGTATATCTTGAGTCTTTTCCCTTTGTCCGAAGGCGGCTGCTTTAGCATCATGGCTTCTCCTATGACTTCGTTTAGCACTCCGGTAGGTATTCTCGTTGAATGCTGGTTTGCCACGAACTTTATCTTTTCAAGCACGTTCGAAAGCCTTTGCCCCGTCTTTGCGGATATGAATACAAGCGGCGCATACGTCATGAACGCGAGCTTATTTTTTATTTCCTTTGTGAATAAATTCATTGTGTGGGTGTCCTTTTCAACAAGATCCCACTTGTTGACTACTATTATGCAAGCCCTGCCCTCTTCATGGGCTATGCCGGCAACTTTCGTATCCTGCTCCGTAACGCCCTCAGTTGCATCTATTACAAGAAGTACCACGTTCGAGCGGTCTATGGCCGCAACAGACCTGAGAACACTGTATTTTTCAATGTCGTCATCCACTTTCTTTTTCTTTCTTATTCCCGCCGTGTCTATAAACAGGAACTTGTCTTCACCATGCTCGAAGTAGGTGTCTATGGAGTCCCTTGTTGTGCCCGCTATCGGACTTACTATTACCCTCTCCTCGCCGAGTATGGCGTTAAGTATCGAAGATTTGCCCGCATTTGGTTTGCCGGCAATAGCCACCTTTATGAGATACTCATCTTCTTCCAGGTCTACATCATCAGGGAAGTTTTCAACCACCTTGTCAAGAAGGTCTCCTATTCCAAGGCCAACTGAGGCCGATATCTCTATTGGGTCTCCAAAGCCAAGCTCGTAAAAGTCATAGAAATTCTCCGACATCTTGCTGTTGTCCACCTTGTTTACAACCAGCACTACAGGCTTGCTGCTTTTTCTCAAGATCTGGGCAATCTCCCTGTCTCCCAGCGTCACGCCTTCCTTTCCGTCGACTACAAACATTATAACATGGGCTGTTTCTATGGCCATCTGGGCCTGCTTTTTGATAAGCGACGGAATCAGCTCTTCGCTGCCCACTTCTATTCCGCCCGTATCTATAAGCGTAAAGTGCTTGTTTAGCCATTCAGCGCGCGTGTAGTTTCTGTCTCTTGTGACGCCGGGACTGTCTTCTACGATGGCGATTTTTCTCCCCGCAAGTTTATTAAACAGGGTGGACTTACCTACGTTCGGCCTCCCTACTATTGCAACAAAAGCATTAGACATTTATATCTCTCCTTCATTATATATCAAATATAACTATTTATTTTTCCACATCATATTATGTTATCACGTTAAATGCAACTGAGTCAAGCAAGCAACCGTTGCGCATAATATATATTATACTGCTTGTTGCATGATGCAAAACACAATCTTAGTACATTCTGTCTTTCGTGCCATTTTATTTTTTCCTTATTATGGATTTTTCGCTCCGTTTTTCATGAATCGCTTTCACTCGAGATTTTATATTTTAAATCCAGCTCAGCAGCTTCAACGTCTTTGTGAATTAAAAATCATTTTTTCGCCTGTGTGCATCCATTTCATTATAAATTTTTATTTATATAAAAAGCGTTCAATTAATAATTCTTATCTGCTATAATCATTATTGTCTTGATCTCTTCGCAGGACAAAATAATTTTGGAAAGAGGTGGCGAAATGGATTTCAAGCAACTCGAGAGTTTCATCTCAATAGCAAAGTACAAGAGCTTTTCAAAGGCAGCAAAGGAGCTTTTCCTTACACAACCTACAATCACAAACCACATCCAGAACCTCGAAAAAGAACTTGGCACAATCCTCATAAACAGATCCAACAGGACAATATCGCTGACCAAGGCGGGCGACATTCTGTACGATTACGCCTTGGATATGATCAACACAAAGAAAAAGACTATGTTTACCCTCGGCGAGTACAAGGGCAAGATAGAGGGCCTCATAGAAATTGCATCAAGCACGATTCCGGAGGAATTCATTGTTCCTGAAATAATAAAGTCATTCAGCAAGGAATTCCCTCATGTGAAATACACTCTAAAGCATTTCGATTCAAGCGACGTGATAGATGAAATACTCAATCAGAAAGCAAACTTTGGTTTTGTTGGTGCCAGAATAAGCAATTCGCAGATTGAATACGTCAACATTGCCGACGACGAGCTCATCCTCATTGCACCTTGCGATATCCAGCTTAAAAATGAAGACGGCGCAGTAGATATAAAGGACATCAAGAATATCCCGCTTATAATGAGAGAAACTGGCTCCGGTACAAGGGATTTGTTCATGAGAGAGCTTGAGAAGAACAAGCTTACACTTGATAATTTCAACGTCATCGCGCATATAGAGAATACAGAATCCATAAAGCAAATGGTCCGAAAAGGAATGGGAGTTTCAATTATTTCAAGAGCTGCTGTAACGGACGAGGAAACATTCGGTCTATTAAAAATATACAATATTAAGAGCCTAAAACTTAAAAGAAACTTCTATTTTGCATACCCCAAAAAGAGAACGCTCGCTCCTCTTGAAGAGAAATTCAAAGAACATGTAATTGAATCAATAAACATATGATTGCCAGACCCTAGAGGAATTTCAGCTGAATTCCTGAGAACTCTAAATTTTTGCATATACTACAAAGAGCCTCCGCCGCGATTGTCTTTTCTTAAATATCAAACAGTCACAGCGGAGGCTCTTTGTCATCAATATACTAGGCTTCCTTTAAAAAAGCTTCATATCCTTTGCTTGCCATATATGCATCGACTTTGCTTGCAAGCTCGTATGGAGCATGCATTCCAAACAAGGCTACTCCGCAGTCTATAACCTCGGCTCCGTAATTTGCCAGTATGTAGGCTATTGTTCCGCCTCCGCCTTGATCCACCTTACCCAACTCGCCGGTTTGCCACACTACAGAATTTTCCTTGAAAATCCTTCTAAGCAGTGCCACAAATTCCGCATTTGCATCGTTGCAGCCTGACTTGCCTCTCGAGCCTGTGTATTTAGATATGACAAGACCTTTTCCAATGTATGCGCTGTTTGTCTTATCCATAACCTCCGGATAGTTAGGATCAAAACCTGCTGTGACGTCTGCAGATATTGCCTTAGAATTTGCAAAAGCCCTTTTAAGCTTGATCTCTCTGTAGTCTCCCTCGAGATATATCAGCTCTGCGACGGCGTTTTCAAAGAACATGGATTCCATGCCTGTATTCCCCACTGAGCCTATCTCTTCCTTGTCGACAAAAAGTGCAACCGCAGTTTTTACAGGCGCTTTTACATTCATAATTGCGCTTAGCCCGGCATATGCACACACCCTGTCATCATGTCCGTATGCTGCAATCATCGACCTGTCAAAGCCTACATCCCTGGCCTTGCCGGCAGGTACAACCTGTATCTCCGCACTGACAAAATCCTCTTCTGTTATTCCGTATTTTTCGTTAAGCAGCCTTAGCACATTGAGCTTAACAGAGCTTTTATCGCCTTCATCCTTTATCGGAATGCTCCCCACCAAGACATTGAGCCCTTCTCCCGTTATTACTTCAGACGCTTTTTTTGACAGCTGATCCTTTGAAAGGTGTATAAGAAGATCAGATATATAAAACACCGGATCGCTTTCGTCTTCTCCTATAGCTATGTCAACCTTGCTTCCGTCAGTCTTTACAACGACTCCGTGAAGGCTGAGCGGCAAGGATGTCCATTGATATTTTTTTACTCCGCCATAGTAATGCGTCTTAAAAAGCGCAACTTCCGAATCCTCGTAAAGAGGCATAGGCTTTAGGTCAAGCCTTGGCGCATCTATATGAGCCCCCACAATGTTCATACCATTTTCGGTTGGATCGCTGCCTATTACAAAAAGTGCCGCGCCCTTGCCCTTGTTTTCAAAATATATCCTGTCGCCCGGCTTTATCTCTTTGACTTCGCTGAAAGGTACAAATCCATTCCTTGCAGCTGCCTGCAGTATGAAGTCAGTGCACGACCTTTCAGTCTTGCCTTTATCCAGGAATTTCTTATACCCTTCACAATAGCCCATGACCTGTTCTTTTTCGCTGTCGCCAATCATTTCCCATGCGTTTTTATACTCGTTTCGCAAGTTCAAACCCTTTCCCCCTCGATATAATATTTATATATAAAATTTATTTTAATTATACACCTTGCCAGATTAAAAATAAAGCAAAACTCATCTCAAAACTAAAGCGACGGTTTGTACACAGCCCTGTTTTCAAGACTCCATACCCTTTGCGAAAAATCGCCGGCACTGACATCACTAAGGGCATTTTTAAAGTCATACATTCTGGCATCTATCATATCCAGATGATGCAGCATCTCCGCCTCTGGTATAAGAGGCTTTTTAGGGCTCCCAAAATCCGCTTCATAGTGGTGCGAAAGTATCATGTGCTGTAGCACGAGGAGGACCTCCTTGCTTGTTCCAAGAGCAGCACCTGCCAATTCAAGCTCCTTTATCGCCTGAATTATATGCCCCAGCAGCTTGCCTTCAACCGTATAGTCCGAGACTATTCCAAGCTCGTTTGCATCCATCTCATCGAGCTTTGAGATATCGTGAAGTATTATCCCCGCATAAAGTATGTCCGGATCCAAAAAATCATATATCCCAAGCAGCAGTTCTGCCGATGCAAGCATTGTGGTTACATGGTACAAAAGCCCCGCTCTTATGGCATGGTGGTTCGACTTCGCCGCAGGATAATATAGAAGTCTCTCCTTTTTGCTTTCTGCAATATGCGCGACTATTCTTTTGATGTCTTCGGATTTTATCTTCGAGATGTAACCCAGCATCACATTGTACATCTGCTCGCCTTCATAGGGGGCTGACCTGACAAAATCCTCAACGTTTACGCCGTCCTCACCTGTTATGTTGCGTATCTTCTCAATCTTGAGCTGCACCGAATCCTTCCACTTGTTGACCACCCCCCTGACCTTGACTATTGAATTCCCGGCAAATCCCTTTTCGTCATCAGGTGTGCTTTCCCAAAGCTTTCCCATTATATCCCCGCTCTTGTCCGAGAGCAAAAAATCTATATAATTCTTTCCGTTGCTGGCAGTCTTTGTCTCCACTGATTTCACAAGAAAGAATCCGTCCGCCCTGCTTCCAGGCTCAAGCGCGGACAGTCCTTTAACATCATGATTCATCGCCTAACACCTTCCTCATATATCTAAAATAATTTCAAATCGAATTTTCATAAATAAGCAGACAGTTCTCCATATAAGCTGCTTTTTGTTCACATATAATCATATATTTAATATAAATATACCACAAATATATGTCCTGTTCATTCCAATTATTAAATATGCACGCAATAATGCTATGAACGCCCCCTATGCGGGTATACATATCATGTAATTAATCTAGCGCCAGACAAAGGGGGATAGGGATATGGACCGTGATAAAAAGGAGCCTGAAAGCTCTTCAAGGCTTGAGACTATAGCCTTCAAAGCTCAGGCCGAGATTTCCAAAGTGCTTTACGATCCTTCGCTTGGTATTTTCAAACCCTGGCAGTTTGAAGGATACGCCTCCTCTCCCGTGACTCTCAAGACCACATACGAGGAGCTTAAAATACTCTGGAACGAAGAGGCAAGATTCAGGCAAGGCTTCGAGGCCAGTAGCGATACCATTGCCATACCCAATCTTTTTGCAAAGATAGGCGGAATCCACAAGGACATATGTGAGTACGAAAAGGACATCGAGCTGTTCCTCTCTTCAGAAAAAATGTTTTTTTCACCCAAGCTGCCTTTTGTAGACAAATCCCCGGAATCGCCTTGCATAGGATATTCCCGGAATGGGCTTTTACAGCCCAAAGCAGGCTCAGCACTTATGAATTTCATATCAAAAAATGGCGCTTTAAATGTGGACAGTCTTGTTTCAAGCCACTTTTTCGAGATTATAAGCTCAAATAAGCAGCTTCAAATAACTATGGCGCAAAAACTGCTGCAGCTTCTTGAATCCGATTTGCTTTTGAAAACGCGCAGCGAAGAGACCACGCTCAGGACGCTTCATATGCTTCTAAGCCTCGACAAGAGCCTTATAGGACTGCTTGAAAATTTTGATTACCCCTTCGATGTTCCCAAAATAGTACTATATATCGGCAGGGAGGCTAATGTTTCGTTTGAGGACTGTGCCGCCATTTCATTTTTTTACCTTTGCGGCTTTGACATACTAGTACTTACACCATCCGGGCATAATGACATCGAAATCTATATGAACAGCTATTATTTTGACACCCACCGCCTTAAAGAGCGAAATCCTGACCTTGATTACACCGACTTGAAATACAAATGCAATACGCGCGGCAAAAAAGCCAAATCGCACGTGGCTTCCTTTTTTAAAAAGTGAGAGGGGGAATTTATTTATGGACAGCACTATCAGCGAAAATGCATTCGAACTTGACACCCAAAGACAAGCAGACATTATTGCCAAGACAGCAAGAAATTCTGCGGAAATTTCAATTATAGCCTCTGAAATCGACCTCGACAATCCCGAGACAATAGCAGCCTTTGGCAACAAAACGGCACATGAAATCTCCAGATTTTCCGACATGATACTAGACACCATAAAAATCACATCTCTTGAAAATCCGGAGGCTCTTCTTGTTCAGCTGAATAAAATCATGAATAAATTCGACGCTTCCGACTTCAGCGAGGAACAAAAATCCGGCCTTATAGTGCGCATTATGAAAAGAACACGTGATTCTATAGACGCGCTTCTGAGCAAATACAGCTCAATGGGAGGCGAAATGGAAAAAATATATGTACGGCTGAAGGAATATGAATCAGAAATAAAAAAATCCAACTCTCTTTTGGATTCAATGTTCGAAAAAAACATAGGGTATTTCGAAACACTTGAAAAATACATAACAGCAGGCAGCAGCGTCCTCCAAAAAATTCAATCGGAGACAATTCCTCAACTCGAATCCAAGGCGACTTTGACAGGCGACCAGATGGATAGGCTCAACCTTTCGAACGCCAGGAATATGGAGGAAATGGTGCAGCAAAGGATTTACGACCTTGAGCTTGCCAAAAACGTCTCCCTCCAGACTATGCCTCAAATAAGGCTTATTCAAAAGGGCAATTACAATCTGATTAGAAAGATAAATTCGGCATTCATAATAACCATACCCATATTCAAGCAGTCGCTCATTCAAGCCATAACTTTGAAAAGGCAGCTAATCCAGGCAAAAGCCATGGCGGCCCTTGACGAGAAAACCAACGAGCTGCTTGTCAAAAACTCAGAAAACACAGCATTGCAGTCCAAAATGCTGGCGCACATGTCTTCAGGCGGAGCGCTCGACATTGAAACGCTCGAAAAAACCTGGAACACAATTGTCAAAGGAATCGAGGAAACCAAACAAATCCACGAGGATATGAAAAGAAAAAGGGACGAAGGCACGCAAAGACTTCATCAGATACAAGAAGATTTCAAGAAAAGGTCGGGAGTGTAGACTCTCCCACAAAAACAGGCCGTTGCGTTTGCTTCGGCCTGTTTTTTATGCGGAATTTGAAATTATTCTTCTTCTCTGTTTCTGGATTCATAGTATCTGTCTGCAAATTCTACTATATCGGGAGCCACATCCATCCCGAAATCAAAGCTCATTTTTAAAAGCTCGCTCACCCGTTCCCAGTTCACGGCTTCGCTTTTGAGCTCCCTCCTGACCATATTAAAAAGATTTCTAAGCTGCTCTTTTTTGTCGTTGTTCTCTTTTAGCATGTCTATCTTCGAGAGTATCCTGATCCCCACATCGCTGCCTATAGTATCTTCATCCGGAATCTCGGCGCAATCGCGGCATCCTTCACCTTCCTGCAGGAGTTTTGCTTTTTCCCTTGTTGATATTATCTTCAGATTCAGTATAATGCTCTCAATCGACTGACTTTCACGCAAGACCTTGTATTCATCCGAAGACTGCTCATAAATGTCTCTTATAGCATGAAAACAATTGTTGTGCCATTCTATGTATTTGAGCGTGTGCCTGTCATCCTCTTCGAATCCAATGCCATCTTCGATAAGCTGATCCAATTTTTTTATTTTATCATATTTCATAAGCTCCCCCTTACTTATCATATTCACAACTGCAAAAACTATATGAAATAGCCTTATTTGTTTATATACCTTCATTAACCGTTTTTCTAACACATGATTTTTTCGATGCCTCATTTAATAAAAATAAAAAAAGGCAGATATATTCATCTGCCCACCTCTAAATCTATGCTCTTGAAAGATACTCACCTGTTCTTGTATCTATTTTTATCTTGTCTCCCGTGTTCACGAACAGAGGCACTTGAACAACCGCACCCGTTTCAACTGTTGCCGCCTTAGTAACGTTAGATGCCGTGTTGCCTTTTATTCCCGGCTCTGTCTCTATAACTTCAAGATCTACAAAGTTTGGAGCCTCTACCTGGAATGCAGCACCTTCGAAGAATCTTATGATTACGCTGTCATTTTCCTTTATGAACTTTATTGCATCCTCAACCTGCTCAAACGACAAAGGAACCTGCTCGAAAGTCTCATTGTCCATGAAATAGTAAAGCTCTCCGTCATTGTAAAGATATTGCATTTCCTTAGTCTCTATGTTGGCCTTTGGAAACTTGTCACTCGGGTTGAACGCCTCTTCCCTTGTCGCTCCAGTTCTCAAATCCTTATATTTTGTTCTTACGAATGCTGCGCCCTTTCCCGGCTTAACGTGTTGAAAGTCAACAATCAAACAAGGCTGGCCATCCTTTACAAATGTTATTCCTTTTCTGAATTCACTTGCTGATATCATATCTTACCTCCATAATATTAAATTCCTCTGCCTAAACTCAAAACGGGGCGAAATATATAAATGTCGCAAAATACTCTGCAATGCAACGAAACAAGGAATATAAATCCCCATCATACCTAAAAAATTACAATGCTATAATATCACATTTTCTTAAGATTGAACAGTATCTCACTCACTATATTAGCAGGCGACTTGCCATCCACAGCTACTGTTATGTGGGCCGCCTTCCTGTATTTTTCTATCCTGGCAGGAAGTATTTTGTCTATCCGTTCCTCTGCCTCACCTTTCCTCATCAAAGGCCTCTTATCCTCCGTCCTTCCCAGGTTCTTGAGTATAGTCTCACGGCTTGCCTTGAGCCATACAACTATCGAAGCGCCTCTTAAGGCCATTATGTTTTCTTCCCTCAGGATTATACCTCCGCCAGTTGATATTACTCTCCCTGGCTCAGAAAGAACCTCCTGGAGAATCCTGCTCTCGACATCCCTGAAATATGCCTCTCCAGAATCCTCAAACATGGAGCTGATTGTCCTTCCCTCAAACTTTTCGGCCAAATCGTCAGTATCCACAAATTCGAATCCCAGTCTCTTGGCCAGCTGCTTGCCCACAGTAGTCTTTCCGCTCGCCATGAATCCAACAAGCGAAATACTTTTAACCGAATCCATAAAACTACTCCCTTTCATGACGCGTCTATTTGTATGATAGTATAACATATTCTATATTTTACGGGCAGTTTCTTATAAAAATCAAGAATTCAGTCTCCATAGAGCAATTATTTTTTTCCAGCAATAATACAAGCCTTACTCCTGATTCATCCTGAATTTTTTCAGCCCTCATTTTGGATACGTAGTTTGCGAATTCGTATCCGGGCTTTGCTCCGCCAATTATGCAAAATAATTTCTTCGTGCTCCTGTTCAAATATATTCCCACATTTTCTTCTCCGAATTTGAAGCTTATTTCATCAACATCGCCTCTCGAAAATTCACCCCATGCCGTCTTCCTTCCGTTAGTTCCTGTAACTGCAGTTATGCTAGAGGCTCCGTAAAGCCGCGCTTCTATAAAATGCTGCACCGTCATGGCATTTTCATGAAGCTCAGATTCAGACTCGGCTTTTGCATATATGTTTTTCAGTCCTGTCAGCATTTCAAGGCTCATAAGAACAAGCAGCATAGTCAGGAAAGCGTACGCAGCAACCTCCATAAGCAAAAATCCCCTCTTATTCATACGCATATATGCCTTCCCTTATGAGAGTTCTGCCGCTAAAGGGTACTACTGTAACAACCTTCGTATACCCTGTCACTGCGTCTGTAATCCTGATTGTGTCCCCGCTTCCCTTGAGAGTTCCTGCAAGTGTAAAATCAAGAGTGCCAAGAGTCGATGTGAATCTGACATCACCTGGCAGCTTTTCCTCTTTTTCCAACACTCCCTCCTTGTAAAGGGTGTACCCGCAGTGCCCTTTAGAATCCGTTTGAAACTTTATTTTCGCTGTGTCATCGCCGTATATGTTTCTCATCCTGACATATCTAATATCCGAACACATTCTCCTTGCAAAGGAATCCACATTCGCTTTTCTTACGTTTGCCGACATGTATACAGCGCCAGACAGCAGCATTACAATCGATACGGCGCAGGCCACCTCCAAAAGGAGCATTCCCTGCTTGCCTATTTTCATGCAAATCACCTTCTTCTTACCCAGCCGCTCATACTGACCAGGCTTTCTAAATCCAGCACGCCTCTTGCATCAACGCTTTTAGGCACCTCCAAATAAAGCTCCCTGTATACGCCTTCGCCCAATTCAATGCTTTTGCCCAAATGTTTTGTATACAGTTCATATTCTATATGCCCAAAGCCCGAATCGGGTATCTTGATGCCCAGTCTGCACTCTATAACGCATCTTGTCGCTCCAATCGACTTTGAAGCGGCTACCTCCATAACAAAGGCGTCCACCAGGTCAAATTTAATGTAGTCATTCTTTACGTTTATAAGCACGTCTTCAAAGTCGACATCTTCTATTTGCCTCACGACTTCCAGGCGCTTCTCAGTCAAGATATAGTACCAGTACACCTTTTTAAAAATCTCGTTCAAGTGACTGTCAACATTCTCTCTGCTGAGACGCGCCGTGACATTTCCATCCTCACAATACTCGAGCTCCATATACTGGCTATCCTTTCCACTGAGTTCTTTTTCAAGCTCAATCAGCAGAAAATCCTCCAGCTCTTCATCCATATAAGCGTCCAGTTTGTCGAGACAATCTGCAAATGCGGCTTCCACATTTATAAGCAGGACCTCCTTTGCGAGACTCAAACCTCCATCAGCTATGTAAAAACTTCTCTTATGGCTGGCAGCAAGCTCCCTGGCGCTGGCATTCCTGGCTGTAATAAGCACCAGCGTCATGCCAAGAGTCCAGAGTATGAGCATTGAGATTATACCCATAATAAGAGCCGAACCTTTTTCATCGCGCATTTTCCCATCCTGCTCCTTTGAAAGTCTTAAGCTCCGCCAGTGGCTCGTCATTTTTTAAAACCAGCACGGTAATTAGCAACGTACCCCGGCTGCCCTCCTCGCCGCTTTTTCGCTCCGTAATTATGTCTATGCGTGTTTTTACATCAAATTCGCCCTCTTCGATTATATTGTCTGAATATTTATCGAAAAATTCATCCTCTTCAATATTTACAAGCATTTCAGCATATAGCTGTGCTGTGTTGAACGCCCGGGCCTTCTCCTTTGATCTTAGTATAGAGAGCGTGCAATCAAAGAATATCTCCGTAAATGAAACCATTAAGATGCTTATGAGTAAAATGGCGGCGGCGCTTTCAAGCAGCAAAAATCCTCTTTGATTTAAATTATGGTTATTTTTAGCCATAGCGGCACCCGTCAATAGCTGTTTCCAGCTAAGACAAGCAGCATTGTGCACTCAAAGCTGCCGTCCTTTGCACGAGCTACTCCCATTTCTCTAATTCCTATGCAAGCCTCCTGCAGTTGTACCGACTTAGTAAATTCAACAATCTGAGCTGGGCTGCCGCTCATATTGAGTTCCACCTCGTACAGCGAAATTTTACGAGAATCGGCGCCGTTTGCTATCTCTTCTATGCGATGTCTTTCAGATACAAGTTCAAGCCCCAGAAGCCTGTATCTGCCCTCCAGAAACAAGAGAACATCCTGTTGGCTTGATGTAAAATCCATTTTATAGCTTAGAATCTCCGATTTTTCTTGCGCCTTAGCTGCCTTCTTTTTTATTTGCTCAGCTGCCTGCGGGTGTGCTTTTTCATTGTAGAGCTTTAATGCCTGTTTTAAATTAGCCTCGAGATTAAATTTAGCATAGACTGCAGCTAACAAAATCAGGCATATTGCAAACAAACTCTTTCTTTTCATTTGGCAGCCGCCTTTTTTAAGTCAAGGCTTAGCAAAAAATCGTAATGCCCGTATTCATCTCTATTTTCTCTATTAATGCTTTCAACAATCACATCGCCCTGCACACCCTGACATTCGTCAACAAAATTACAATACCTCATTATTCCCGAATACTCACTGCTGCTTCCCTGAA